>CAZXLD010000042.1:0-45527 GCA_964641965.1 uncultured Saprospiraceae bacterium
CTCTTATGGTCGTATACTTGGCGCCTTCTTCGAGATCTTAGCGGTAAAAGGTGGGTAATTTCCATTTTACCCTGATTGTGGGCACGGAGAGGCAGAAGCCGAAAAATATCGACAATCAACCGGACGCCGCTTGCTGAAACGCACTGGGCGTTTGCTGAAAGTGGGACTTAAAGGTCTGGATAAAATGCGAAACATTTTCATAGCCGACTTGGAGCGCCACTGATGAAACCGGATAATCCGGTTCCTGAAGAAGTTCTTTCGCTTTCTCCAGCCGCTTTCGAATCAACCACTGATTGGGCGGCAGGCCAAAGCGCTGTTTGAATTCCCGCCGAAAGGTGGATTCACTCCGTCCACTCAAGTAGGCATAATCCGGAATGGTAAGCGGCTTATCGAAATGGGCCTCCATAAGTTGCCGGATGTTTCGATTCTTTTTTTGATCCAGGCTGTGCAAAAATTGAAATATGGAGGCTGCTTCAGGCCCTTGTTTGAACAGCAAAAAGAGTTCCTGCAATTTGACCTGTATCCAGGCTGGATCTACCTGATTGAGCAGTTGGAGTTGGATTTCAAATTGAAGGAAAAAGTGAGCCACCAGTTCTGGACATGGAATTTCCAACATAGGCGTTGGCTCTGCTCTGGTACTACTCTTTTGAGGGTGTTCTTGAAGTAATTCCTTTAAAAAACGTTGATTCAGGAAAATGAGATAAGCCTGGAATCCTTTTGAACTGGATACCAGATCGTTAATCGTGTAGATCCCTTTTCGATAAATGCTTAAGTGCCCTTCCCGGACCGCCTGTTCTTCCCCATCGTAGGTTTCTATGCGTTGGTTTCCTGTCAATACCCAGCTAATCACGGGCATGGAAATGTAGCTGTGCCTGTTCAGGGCCGAAGCTTCTAAATTCTTTTTAAGGAATAACAGGTTAGAACTAGTGTACAGAGTTGTTACGAATGGAGCATCCGACAATTTGGCAGGGATACTAAGCAATGCAATACACTTTTATACGGTTTTAAAAAAGGATGTCCTATCCATGATTATCTGTTATTTCGTAACAGTAAACCCGGATGATAGACTAAGATGGTCTAAAAATACTGGATACGAAAATGGTTGGATTCCTACTCAAATGTAAAAGTAGGAGCTAGATGGAATTCATCTAACAGGCTTAACATGCTTCATTTCCTTTCACTATAGGGAAACCACCCAAATTCGCCTTCCTGCTAGGTCCCATACCTTCAACCAAACAAGCGGATGTGGTTCTTTCGTTTGATAAACCAGGTAATTGCCGCAGGGATCAGGATCAGGAAGATTAAACTGGTTAGTATACTTTTCCAAACGGTGATTTGGCTGAGAAAGGCGATTTGGTCAGGATCGTTAGTGGGATAGTTATTCAGTAATTGAAGGATGCCTATGTTCTCCGTATAATCCAGGATGGTTACTACAAAGGGTAGGAAACAGAGTAAAAAAATGGGACTTTCTTCAGGAGCTAATTTTTTCAGGACATAAGCCATAAGCAAAGAAAAAGATAATCCAAATAGAATTGGGTACAGCATATCTACCGGGATTTGCTGGACCCTGTAAGCTCTGCGTCCTTCTGGCCCCAATTTTTCCAGTAGGGACTCTACGTAGGCAACATCATAACCGAACGGCATGACATCTAACAATTGAAGATTATTAGCATAAGCACTTACAGAGGGGATCGTCACCAGGATCATGTAGGCATACACGAGTTGGGTCAGGATAAACAAGAAGAGTGTTTTCCATCCAGTCGCATGTTTCCGAACCAAGGGGGCGATCATGATGACGGTTAATTTAAAGCTTACAAAAATATCAACTTTCCGAGTGGGAAGTTATAAACGGATGTGGCCGTTTAGGTAACGGTAGAATCTATTTATTAGATAGCGTACCTTTATTGGATTGGTTTTTGCGAATGAACTAACTTTCACATGGGCCTCTACCAAAAACACATCTTACCGAAGATCACAGATTGTGCTTGTCAACAGAAGCCGGCCCGGTACCAACGTAAAAAAATCGTTCCGCATGCTCGTGGACGGGTACTTGAGCTTGGGATTGGAAGTGGCTTGAATCTTCCTTTTTACGATCTCGATCAGGTCACACACATTTGGGGCATAGAACCTTCAGCTGAAATGTTGGAAATGGCTACCAGCCGGGCCCATGCGGTGCAAGTTGAAATAGAATTTTTTCAAACAGGAGCCGAACAGATTCCATTGGAGGCCGGAGCGGTCGATACGATCGTTACGACCTACACCTTGTGTACTATTCCAGATTTAAACACCGCCTTCCAGGAAATGCGTCGAGTACTTAATCCAAATGGACAAATCCTATTCTGCGAACACGGAAAAGCCCCGGATGCTGCCGTCCGCCGCTGGCAAAATTTTGTTCAGCCGGTCTGGAAGATCTGTGGTGGCGGTTGCCATCTCAATCGGGATATTCCTGCCCTCTTGGAAGGAGGAGGCTTTTCCATCCAGCAGATGGATACAATGTACATCCCGGGTTGGAAGCCCGCAAGCTTTAATTATTGGGGGCGGGCTATTCTCTGATGGTGTTATATAATTGTACTTTACTTTTTAGAAGTAATATGAGATAACAGAAAAAGTCTCTGTCATCATTTAATCTGTCTCCCCAAAAGCATTTCCCAATACGGTCAACTCTAATTGGAGAATATTGGGATGTACTTTTTCATTTTTCCTAATTTGCCTACGAATTTACATGCCCCCTAAAATCATCAATTCATGAAACGTCTATTAGTCCTAATTGTATTCGTATTTATGGGTTCCTTTACCACTTTTGCCCAGGTTCGGCTAAATGGCTATGCGGCTTATGTCTTTGACGATAGCTTTGATAACCGCTTCAGCAACACCAGCTATTTCTCCGGAAAAATAATAGGTGGACTACAATGGGGTGTAGGGGTAGAATATATGGCAAGAGACGAACTTGGTATTGAACTGATGTATTTCCGACAAGATACAGAGGCGCCCATTCGATACTGGCGAGGAGGAGATGTTTCAGATGTTTTAGATGTGGGTATTAATTACATTCTGTTGGGTGGGAATTATTACCTTCCAACAGGTACCGTTTTTGAACCCTTTGGGAGCATTCAAGCAGGGATGGTCATCTATGACAACAAGAACCCAGAGGTTGGAGAGCCAACTAGCGCTACCAAATTTGCCTGGGGCGGTAGATTAGGGACCAATATTTGGCTCTTTGGCCCGCTGGGTTTAAAAGTTCAAGCCCAATTACACTCAGCGGTACAATCGGTAGGCGGTGGATTTTATTTCGGAACCGGTGGTGTCGGCGCCGGCGTGAATACTTTTTCCACTTTATTCCAATTTGGTTTGGGAGGAGGTGTTACGCTGCGTTTTGGAAATTAAGGCATCTGTGTGACAAGAGGCTTACACGGAGCTAATTTAATGGAGGATATACAAGAAAGATCTTGCTTCTATTATTTGGCAAACAGCCTACTTAGCTCTTTGACCTCTGAGCAATGAATTTCCTTTATAGCCTTTCAATTTCTTCGATTGGATACGCTACCTAACTAGCCAGAGAAAGTGGGCGCCGAGAAATAAAAATTGTAATTCAATATATTGACCTCGATAGTCATTTGTTCAACTTATTCTAAATGCATGTTTATGAGATTTTTTACTAACCTATCCTTGGTTGCCTTGACCTTGGTTTTGTGGAATTGCAGTTCCATAAAGGTACAATCGGATAAAGATCCTTCTGTCGACTTTTCTGCTTACAAAACCTACCAGTACTACGGCTGGGCAGAAGAAAGTGACAAAATCTTGAATGACTTGGACAAACGCAGAATTGAAACTGCTTTCGCTGAGGAGTTCCAGAAGAGGGGCATGCGATTGGTCGAGGAAGGCGGTGATGCGGTGGTAGCTTTGTTTATTGTAGTGAATACAGAGACCTCAACTACAGCCTATACCAACCACTATGGTATGGGAGGTTATGGATATGGTGGCTATCGCTGGGGCGGCGGTTGGGGTATGGGTATGGGCCAGTCCACTACCACTTATTCCGAAAACCAGTATGATGTTGGTACCCTTGTTTGCGATGTATTTGATGCAGAACGCAAAGAATTGATCTGGCAAAGTGTAGGATCGGGGACGGTTTCTGATAATCGGGAGAAACGTGCTTCAAATATTCCAAAAGCCGTAGGAAAAATAATGGCCGAGTATCCCATTTCACCTACAGATTGATGATCCCATTTTCAATTTAAAATGGTATTATCTCTCAAGCTGCAATCGCCAGATCCATTGCTGCTCTAGGTAGGGTAGCCGGCCAAATGTATGTGGCTGTAATTGTCGTTTTATTAGGGGGCAAATTTGCATCCGCCGACAATATCTGAAAAGCTAAGAAAGCGCCTGCTAACCTACCATTTCCCTTTTCCTTTCCCGACGCCGTTGCCTTCTGCTCTTTCTGGGTTTGCCCGACAGGTCCGTTCCGCCTCCATTGCCCAATGCAGAAGTTCGAGTCCAGAGGTAATCGATCAATTCCTGACGGTCTTCGTAAGTTTCCATTTCTTGATAAGAGATGGGATCACCGATCTCTACCCGTATGGTTTTGCCTCGTTTGTTGGTGATTTCATACAGGAGCAATCCCAACCTCAAGTTCATACTAAACTTGCTAACGAATTGGAACAGTTTACTATTCTGACCATGAAAATACATGGGAACCACCGTACACTTGGTCTCGTGGATTCGCGTGCAAATAAATTTGCGCCAGGGCAGTTCCTGTACAGGCCCCTTAAAGGAAAGCGCCGTGGCAACCGCTCCGGAGGGAAAAATAGCGAGCACTTCCCCCTTGTTCAACCGCTCGGTAGTCAGGCGTTTGGTCTCCAGGTTCGTCTCCATTGCCTCCTTGTTTCCTCTAAAATCCACCGGCAACAAATGCCCCTCCATGATCGGCTCATGAGAAAGTACTTCATTTACCAGGAGAAAGAAATCCTTCCTTGCCCGGGTGACCAAATGACACAGGATAGCTCCATCTACTACACCAAAGGGATGATTGGCCACAAAGATCACAGGGCCGGTTTTTGGAAATTTATCCACCTGGATCTGGTCGTAATCTACTCCAATATCAAGTTTTCCTAACGCCTCACCCCATACATCCCAAGGATCTATTTCTCCTTCGTGGAGTTCATCATAAATCTTTTGGAGCTTTTTCTTACCCGTAACCTGCTCAACGGTCCGTATAATGAATCGCTTAAACTTGGAATCATGAGGGCTTGCATAACTAAAGTCTTTTCCTGCGTAGCCTTTCTTGTTCGATTCGGCATTTTGCATAGGCATTGGAATTGCTGTTTCTTAAACGGCCTTGCAGCTGGGCAAGATCTGTTGACTGGTAAAAATACGGCAAATTGAGTGATTGGTAGCTGAAGATCTAGACCAACTGCAGGCTAAGGAGAACAGAATAGAACCGCCAATAGATGAATGGTAAATAGTCCTTGCCCATTCCATCTGGTTTCAGCTAACGGCCTGGGAACATGCCAAAAGCACTGGCATCAGTTGATAAAGGCCTTTTGCGATCGTCGCACAAACACCACTTTTGATTTTTATCAGTTCACTCAAAGCTGCACCTGGTCTTACTCCAGTTAGGCTTTTCTATAATTTTCGTTCTACGTTTTTGGATCGACCGATTTGGTTTTTTCCTTTCTCGCTTTCGTAGTTGAGGTCTCTTTAGATGGACTGGACTTCATGGAACCACTCCCGTTATCTGGCTGTTGAGGCTTTTGGTCTTTAGAGGTTTGGGTAGCTAATTGGTCGCTCGTTACCTGAATATCCTGCTTCGGAACTGGTGTTTGATAACCGGCCTCTCGCAAAGCCCGATACACCATGGTCCGTACTTCTGTACCCAAGGTGAAAATATCGTCTGCGTTTCCGATCCAGAAATACAGTTTGATCTCCATGGCGCTGGTACCGATCCCTTCGAAGTTGAGGTAAGGGCCGGGCCTGGACAAGACATTGGGATGAGCAGAAGCAGCTCGAATCAATATCTTACCTACTTCCTCCGGATCGCTTTCAAAGGGCACGCGAACATCCACTTTGACTCGGCGCCGTTTGTCGGATTTTGTCCAGTTGACCAAGGGGTTGGCCAGCAGGCTTCCGTTGGGTACAACCACATCAGACCCATCCCAACTGCGAACAGTGCTTGCGCGCAAACCAATATCTGTTACGCGTCCGGAAACCTCCGGCAGGTCGATAATATCTCCGATTTTGATGGGGCGTTCCAAGGCCAGTATGATACCGGAGAGGAAATTATTAACTACTTGTTGCAATCCAAATCCAATACCCACGCCAAGAGCCCCCACTGCAATGGCTACCTTTTCGAGATCGATCCCAAGAGCACCTATCGCAAATACAAATCCAATAATGGAAAAGGTAAATCGTACCATTAAGGAGATCGTATTGGGAACTCCTTCGTTCAGTTTGACTCTGGGAAATACCTCTTTATCCAGAATGTATCGGACAAATTTTGAAGTCCAATTAGTTACTTGAAGGATCAGGAAAAAGCTGATTATTGCACCTAACGAAATACTGACATTGCCTATAGTGAGTGGAGAGTTTAAGATGTTGTCGGCAGTAGAGACGATGACCTTTCGGATGGATAATAGATCGGCCGTTAAATACAACCACAACAGAAGCGCTACAAAACTGAGAATCCGTTTAGTCCAATGTAATACAGTTTCACTATCGTCCCTCAGGATATTCGATTTATCGTGTAATGGTCCAAGTGCCAACATGAATAACAGGGAACGAAAAAGTATGACCGCCTCATTCAAAATGATAAAAGAGAGATAAGAGCCAAGCATGGCTCTACAAAGTAATTGTGCCAGCTGAATACTCCCCATAATCGTACCAATGAGGGCAAGGGTACCGATCCCAATAAAGAAATTGACAATCAGCGGTAAGAGATTGAACCAAGTCGCATTATAGTTCCGAATTGCTCTGTTATTTCTTCTATAGGTGAATAATCGAGCAAGTGCACCCAGGCTTACCAAAAGAAGCAGGACCCGGTGAAGAATCGGGAATTGACGGACCGGGGTCAACAACAAAAAGGCCATGTAAAACAGTGCTATTATCCCCACTTCCCACCACTTTCGTTCCGGGTCAATTCTCCAATACAGAAAACAAACCGGGATGATCATGTAAGCGGCAAAGGCTTGCCCCAGTTCACTTGGAAGGGAGAAAAACAGTTCTACCATAAACCAGGTGATCACCAGGGTTGAAAATATTGGGTAACTCAGTAACGTACTGGCTGGGGCAAGTTCCTCCTGATAGTGCACATCTAATTTTTCTTTTTTGGACCGCAGATAAAAGATGAGCAATAAAAGGGTGGTACTAAAGCCCAATAAAAAAAGAGGAAGGTTTGGATGGGTACGTCTATAGCCAGCCCAAATATTAGATTCTATAGCGAATATTTTGGTAAACTCTTCAATCTGGGTTGGCTCTACCAGGGTATCCTGAAATAGTTTCCAAATGGGTGGACGATCCGGAAGCCAGATCTGATTAACTACATCATCAATTCTGGTTTTGATCAAAATTTGGACCTGATTTATTTTATCCAAAGTTACGTTTAGCTCGCTTTGAACGGATTGCAGGTAATTTCTATGGCTCCTCAATGCAGTTTGAGTAGTCCGAAGATCGGATTGTAGCGTAGTAATATTCTCACTCATCCGTTGGCGAATCTCAAGTTCTTCGGGGCTTCCGCCTTCCACCACTTTCATTTCCTGCTCCAACGAATCGAGGGTCAATGACCAGGAGGCCTGCAGGAAATTGAGTTCAAGGTCCGAATTTTGTGCATCGGCTGTCCAGCCCTGGATTTGGGTCTTTTTGGCTTCCAATCGGCTTTTGATGAGCTGGACTTCCTGCTCTTCCTTTTCCAATTGATCCAGCCGCCATAAGGTGTTCGAGTCACTGATGGCATCAATTTTAAACTGAAAGAGGGTATCCAGCTCGAGAAATTCCTGCTCCACGGGAACCAATTCACTCCGTTGATCCTTTAGAGCTTCAACGTTCAGGATTAATTGCCTGGATTGGCTGGAATAATCAGCTACTTCTCCTATGGTAAAGACTCTTGGGACGAGTTGGAGGCTATCTCTGGCAGGTGTATTGGTTTGGGCAATAGCTACTGAAGAGGCCAACCCTAGGATGCTTGAGATAAGTCCAAGCCGTATTACCGAAAATGGGTTTAAGAATAAATAGTGTTGAAGAGTTGATACCATTGACTACCGCAATATTCCAATACTATGATCCGGCTACTAAAATAGCGGTATTGAGCAGACTTTGTAATTCTATTTGGCGTGTAAAGTATTTAAGATGATCCGATTATTGGAAGAAAAAGATCTGGATGCCTTTATCCGGGTCCGGTTAAACGGCCTGCGTCTGTTTCCGGCTTCGTTTGGAGCCTCCTTTGAAGACGGCGTTGATCGGGAATCTTTCCGTCAGGTACTGGCCACAAAACATGAACGAAACTTCATAATGGGTGCCTTTGAGAAAGACAATCTGGTAGGGCTTGTGGGTTTTGTGCAGCATAAAAGCCCCAAAATGAAGCACAAGGGGATCATCTGGGGGGTATATGTGGAGCCAGACTACGGGGGGCAAGGTATTGGTCGGCAATTATTAAATGCTTGCCTGGATCGGATAACACACTTCCCTGAATTGCATTCGGTACAGTTAACCGTCAGCACCAAAGCCCCAAAGGCCAAAGCTCTTTATGAGAGCCTTGGGTTTGAGCCTTGGGGTATTGAGCCCGAGTGTCTGCTTGTCGGGGGTGAACTGATCGATGAGATCCATATGTGGAAGAAGCTCGGTTAATCTTCACCCTCTGCTTTGTTTGCCTCAGGCTCTTCCTCGTACGGCAATTTCACCTCCTCTCCCCAGATATATTGATTGAACCATTGCCAATTGTGCCAGGTAGCTGCCAGCCGCTCCTTGGGTTTGTTAATACCGTGTCCAAATCCTTTGTATACGATCAATTTGGAGGGGACTCCAACGTCTCTAAGCCCTTGTAGCAATTCGTAAGCATTGGGAATCGGAACCCGTTGATCATTTTCTCCATGCTGAATTAAAGTAGGCGTGGTCGCTTGATTGATGTAGGTCATAGGGGAGGTCTTTTTATAGATCTCCTCATCTTCCCATGGAGTTGCTTTGAGGTATTGTCGGGTAAAGGGATGAATATCCGTATTGACATAGTAGGTCATCCAGTTCGAGATACCCGCACCCACGGATATAGCTTTGAACCGATTGGAAGTGGTCGTAAGGAAAGCCGATATATATCCCCCCTGACTCCAGCCCATACAACCCATCCGACTGGTATCGATCATACCTTGCTCGGCCAGGTAATCCACTCCGGAGAGTACATCCCAAGCGTCTCCCACTCCCAGGTTGCGAACATTTAATTCACGAAAAGCTTCCCCATAACCAGCAGATCCACGGTAATTGGGCTGCAAAACCAATGCGCCTTTGTCCAGCCACTGCAGGATAGGGTAAACGCCGCCCGGTACCGGACTGGGCGTTGAAATACCAGTAGGGCCACCATGGATCACCACAAACAAGGGGTATTTTTTGTTGGGGTCAAAATCCATAGGCTTGTGTAGAACCCCTTCGATCAGAGCACCGTCCTTGCTTTCCCATTGGATAACCTCCGACTGTGATACTTTCCAGTCTTCGATCAACTTGTTGGTAAAGGTTAGTTGTTGGCGATTTTGTGCATCCAGATCCTTGGTGTAGATCTCTGTGAGAGAGCTCCCTGTTCTTCCATGGTAAGCCATTTGCGTTCCATCCTCAGAGAAACTGGCCCAGTAGAACATTTCAGGCATACCGGCTAGTTGTTCGACGGAACCATCCTCCGGATTCAAGCGATACAAATGCCTGTTAGTCTTTTGCCAGGCAGCAAAATAGATTCCGCCAGTATTCCATTCGATCACACTTTTGTCCTCATCAAAATCTGCTGCAACCTCTCTGGGGGTACCACCTGCAATGGGGATTATGAAAAAACGATTGTTTTTGTAATAGATGGATTCGCGGTTTTCCAATCCTGAAGAGAATAAAATGGATTTACTATCGGGCGACCAATCCACAGGGCCATCGTAGCTGGAGTTGGCGACCAATTCCCGGACTTCTTTGGTTTCCAGGTTTAGCAATGCCATATCAGCATTGAACCAGGAATTTCGAAGCGGATCAGGCTGTTTGGCAAAGGCGACATGCTTGCCGTCTGGGGAAATGGTGAAACCGGAAACCGTATAATCCTCGCTTTCTAGAAGTACTTCGGGTTCCGGAAGGCTTAAACAGTGCAGCTTTTTAAGGGAATCCGATTTCTCGTAGCATGGAAATTCATTTGGGTCTCTGAATTCCGGCTCGAAGGGCATGCGGTGCAGGCTGCTGAGCTTGTACTCCTGGTCGTCTACCTCATAAGCACCAAATCGTTCTTCCCGTTCTTTGGCCTCAGCATCTTCATCGTCCGTTAAAGTGAAGATCAAATGATTTCCCTCCGGACTAAACTCAAAACTTCCAATGTTTCCATCGATGTGGGGCGTTATACAATGCGCTTCTCCGCCGGCAGCCCGAATAGCAAAAAGCCGGGTTTTATCTCCGCGTTTGGCCCGGAATACGATCCACTGACTATTCGGCGACCAGGTTCCACCCGTACTACTCCCGTCAGCCGTATTAGTAAGCTGAAAAGGTGGTTCTCCATCTTTGGATAACCATATTTCAGCATCTCTTCGATTCTTTTTCCAATCGTAGGTCGAATGCGAATACATTACATGGCGGCCATCCGGAGAAATGATCGGACTACCCACACCTGGTAAAGAAAGGACCTCCTCAAAAGAAGGAACTTTTTTTTCTTGTCCATAGCCTTGAAATGCCAGTAAAAATAGAACTGCCGATAGAAATGGTAACCGTTTCATGGAGGGTGTATTTTGGTTGCTCTTCTTAAAGATAAAAGTATTGGTGCTTAAGGGCCAGACTCAGTTGCTTTTCATTCCCAGAGGACCATTGCAGTTGCCGAATCCCATTCTTCATACCGGCTGCTGTATCGATCAGCGATAACTCGTCTTTTGACTTTTAGCGTTGGTGTCAATACTTCGTTATCCACGGTCCATTCTCCTTGGACCACGATGGCTTTGTTCAGCCTTTGGTAATTGGCTAGCGTCTGGTTGACCTGTTCCACTGTTTTGGTTAAGCGTTCCTCCAATTCGGATTTACTAACGGACTGCCCAACTTCGGATAGGGTACATAGCAGTAAGGGTTGTGGGAGCCCTCGGCCGACCACACAGACCTGATCGAGTAATTCGTTATCTCCAAACTCCATTTCTATGAGGTTAGGAATAATAAATTTGCCTTTTGAAGATTTGAATGGATCATTGACCCGTCCGATAATCCGAACCATGCCCTCAGGAGTGATCTCACCTTGATCCCCGGTCCTGACCCATCCCTCTTTCAGGACTTGATGCGTGAGATCAGGATCCTTGTAATAGCCTTTCATATTCCAAGGAGCATACAAGTGAATTTCATTAGTATCAGGCTCTACCCTGACTTTGGCATTTCCCATGGGTATCCCAACCGCGTCGAGCCGATCGTGCATCGATGGCATAATCGTTACCGGTCCATTGGTTTCGGTCATACCATAGACATCCCGAATGTCTATTCCCAGTTTGCGGTACCAGCGTTTGAGTGATTCAGGTAGTGGAGCTGCTGCTGAAAAAATGGCTTGCGCATTGTCCAACCCCAGATTCTTGATAATGCGCGACTTGATCAGTTGGGCCAACACCGGTATCTGAAGTAAAAATGAAAGACGCTGAGCTGAAATCTTTTCAAAGATGCCGGATTGTAACTTGGTCCAGATTCTGGGGACGGCAAAAAACAAGGTGGGGCGGGTATCCTTCAGATTTTGGACAAAGGTGTCCTGGGATTCAACAAAGGAAACCGAGCCGCCTCGTAGAATACACATAAGCTCTACAGCCGTACGTTCTGCTACATGATTTAACGGAAGAAAGGAAAAAAAACGTGCCGGACGCATTTTCCCGGTTTCTGTATCGTCATGGGTCAATTCATTTTGGGCGAGGTGAGCCGTGGATGCATGATCATGTACGACTCCCTTGGGTGAACCCGTGGTACCTGATGTAAATAAGATGGTCCAGGTATCTTCGAGTTTGGGGGATGGATTCCCTTCCAGGGGTTCAAACGTTTCCAACAAGGTATCCCAATCCCATTCAGCTTCCACTTCGGCGTTGCCTGGATAATGTGGAAACCGTATGATCTTGACATGCTCCGGGACGCCGACCGATCGAGTTGCCCATTCGTCGAGTTTACCGACAAATAGATACTTTACATCACCCTTGGTCAATACATCCCGAAGCTGGTTGGCGGTCAGGGTAGGGAATAGCGGTACAGAGACGTGGCCGGCCATCGAAATGGCGAGGTCTGCCATTACCCAATGTTGGCAGTTTTTAGAGATCAATCCAATATGGGTGCCCTTGGGAAATTGTTTCAATTTAGAGGCGATTCGACGGATCTGTTCTCCGGCTTGTTTGTAGGTCAGTACTTCCCAACGATTGCCGAAAGGTTGGCGAAGGAATGGAGCATCCGGAGTCTCTTGCTCCCATTTGTAAAACAGATCGGGAAACGTATACTTGTTTAAAGCAAAGGCACTCATACGATCATTTTTGAAATAAAACCAAGAAATGTGCAGGCTTAACTGCTTAATGATACGGAAAAAAGAGAATTGGACAGATGCTTTGAAGGCCTGGAACAAAAGGATTTTTAGTTTATCGCTTGTATCGAGTATCGGGATGGCATTTATCCTTGGTGGAGGTTGTGCTCATCCGGAATCTCGGTCTGATGCTCCTGGGGTTGGTATGGATGGCGGCCCTCTTTTGGTTGTACTGGGTACGGCACAAGATGCGGGCTATCCTCAAGCAGGCTGCCAAAAAGCATGCTGTCTACCTAGATGGGCGGATTCCAAATCTGAAGGGGTAAGCTGTATTGGTCTACTTGACCCGGGAGCTGAAAAAGCCTGGATGCTGGAAGCGACCCCTGACTTTCCAACACAGTTGGAGCACCTCCGTTCGGCAGCTCCTTTTGGGATGGATGCTACACCCGATGGTATTTTTTTGACCCATGCCCACATGGGGCACTATTCGGGCTTACTATTTTTAGGCCGCGAAGCCATGGGGGCCCATGCGGTTCCGGTATTTGCCATGCCAAGGATGGAACAATTTTTGAAAAACAACGGACCTTGGGGACAGCTGGTAGCATTGAAAAATATCGCCCTTCATCCACTTGTTGTTGATTCGGCGGTGACCCTCTCCCAAGGGCTTCGGTTGACCCCAATGCTGGTACCTCATCGGGATGAATATTCCGAAACGGTAGGGTATCGCATAGAAGGGCCTTCCAAAACCGCACTTTTTATTCCAGACATTGATAAATGGGAACGTTGGGATCGGTCCATCGTAGAAGAAGTAAAAAAAGTGGACTATGCCCTGCTGGACGCTACCTTTTTTTCAGAGTATGAGCTTCCAGGACGCAATATGGCTGAAATTCCGCATCCTTTTGTGCCCGAAACCATTGCCCTGTTCGAAAATGTTTCGCCGGAAGAAAAAGCAAAAATCTACTTTATCCATTTGAACCACACCAACCCCTTGCTGGACCCGACAAGCCAAGCTAGTCAGACCGTCATTGAAGAGGGCTTTCATATCGCCAGAACCGGCTTGCATTTACCCCTTTGAACGGAAAGGTATTGTTATTTGATAGTTTTCCTGGTGAGGTATTTACTTTTAAAATTTTTTGTTTTAAAATGTCTACCACAACAAAAAACAACTCACCATGTCGGAATCCGGAGTACCTGTGGTTGACCATGCCTCCACCATATCTCCAAGCGCAAAAGCCTTGCCAGTACAGGCTGGTGAACGGATAGGCTACCTGGATTTGCTTCGGGGATTTGCTTTGGCAGGCATCCTCTTTATGAATATCCGATCCTTTGGTCTCGTATTTGCCAGTTACGCAAATCCTACGCTTTACGACCCCTTACCGATTTGGGATCTCATTGCCTGGTCGGCTACCACAGTAATCTTTGAGTTGAAATTTATGACGCTGTTTTCCATGTTGTTCTGTGCCGGTATCCTGCTTTTTACAGATCGAGCGCAGCAGAAAACCGGGCAATCGGCCCTGTTGCACTACAGGCGGATGATTGCGCTATTAATTATCGGATTGATCCATGCTTATGTAATCTGGTTTGGTGATATTCTGGTTTTCTATGCTGTTTTTGGTATGCTGGCTTATCTGGTTCGCAACCTGAAGCCCTGGATACTCACCACCTTGGCTATTTTGTTGATTCTGCTCCCGCCATTGCTTACGGTAGGATTTAGTTTTACCTACCAAGAGATGCCGGCTGAAGAATTGGCAGAACTTAAATCCTTTTTTAATCCCAGTCAGGAAGAAATCGATCGGGAAATGGCTGTGTTTCGAAATGGCTATGCCGGCCAGTTTCAGGAACGGGTAAAGGCCAATGCCTTTATGTATTCCATGGGGTTCCTGTTTTTTGGGGCAAGGGTCCTTGGGAATATATTACTCGGAATGGTCCTTTTCAGGTGGGGCGTTATTACCGGAGCTCGGTCTACGGCTTTTTATCGAAAGTCGTTATGGGGGTTAGCAGTCGGTTATCCGCTCATTTTGTTCGGGATCTATCAGAACTTTCAGCATGATTTCGCCTTTGAATACGCTTTTTTCTTCGGCGGTATTTATAATTATTGGGGCAGCTTTGCTGTGGTTTTGGGCTACATTGGCTTGGTTGGATTATGGTCCAAATCAGGATTGTGGCCCCGATTCCAGGACCGCCTTTCCGCCTTTGGCCGAATGGCATTTACCAATTACTTAATGCAATCCATACTGTGTACCCTATTCTTTTATGGTATCGGTCTGGGTTTCTTTGGCCAATTGGGGTATGCAGCACAGTTGCTTGTTGTTGTTGCCGTATTGGCCCTTCAACTGTGGTGGT
This sequence comes from uncultured Saprospiraceae bacterium, assembly GCA_964641965.1. GTDB lineage: Bacteria > Bacteroidota > Bacteroidia > Chitinophagales > Saprospiraceae > JAJDFU01. Next base: position 15,017 of record CAZXLD010000042.1, read on the forward strand.
CACCTGTTTGGTTTCACTATTTCCGGTACGGACCCATGGAATGGGTATGGAGATCCATTACCTATTGGCGCTGGCAACCCAACCGGATCTCCAATTCGTAATCTAATTTTATTCACCTCTTTAAATCAAATCAAATGTCTGTTCCTCCAATTCCTGAGGGGTATCATACCGTTACCCCTTACCTGATCGTAGAAGATCTACCCAAGTTGATCACGTTTCTGGAAAATGCTTTCTGTGGCAAAGTGCGGGAAAAAATCACTATGCCGGACGGCAGGGTTACTCATGCCGAAGTATTGATCGGGAATTCTCATATCATGATGGGGAGCGCTTCACCTGAATTTCCGGCTCTTCCGTGTATGTTGTATTTGTATACCGAAGACGTTGATGGTTGGTATAAAAAAGCGATCGCAGCAGGCGCACAGTCGGTTATGGAACCTGCTGTTCAAACGTATGGAAATAAGGATGGAGGCGTAATGGGGCCGTTGGGCAATTATTGGTGGATTGCCACGCAGGTGGAAGAGGTTTCTTCTGAAGAATTGTATCGTCGAGAAGTAGAACGGGTCAAAGCAAGAGAAGAGGGGCAATAGTCTTTGTCGAGGAATGTCCACCTTGCTCGTGGAACACATCTTCCGTGAAAAACGCAACTGAACACGGCTTGACCCAGATCTTACCCTTTTTCCATTTCTCTCTTGACCGTAAGTGGTTTCTGATATGCATGCTTTGGCTATTCTCTGTTCAGTTGGGGAATAGCCAGGTTTTATTGGGGTTGCTCTTCGGGGACAAATTGAATTCCGAAAAGCTTGAGTTTGGCTTTTCCATCGGAGGAAATTGGTCGACCTTGAGCAATGCCAACGTAAAGCGTTGGGGATGCGATTTGGCGCCGGGGCTTTATTTTGATGTCAAGCTATCTGAACCCTTTTTCCTTCACGCAGCTGCTATTCCAAAATTCACCAACGGAGCTGATCGGGGTAATTGGGTTCTGTAGTCGGGTGGACCACAATCCGTAGACTCCAAACCACATGCAGCTTTCTTTTTCTGACAATTTTTCCTATCTAAATCGGAAGAAATACAAAACCGATTTTCCATTGGGCATTGTCATGTTATTCAAATCCGCTCAGCCAAGGACTTTTATAGTTCTGATATTCATTTTTGTAGGGTTTTCGCTTCCTGTTTGGATAAGGGCTCAGCAACCTCCGGCTCCCTGGGGCAAGGTACCTCCGCGCGATCTGGTTCCGGTACCCGATTTGGGGGTCGAAGCCTTGATACTTTTCGATTTTGGGTATTTGACTTTCCAATCTGGTTCAGAAGAAGTCCGTCATGTGTTGGAAAGACATCGCCGTATAAAGATTCTGAATAAAAATGGCCTTGATCGGGGCAAAATCACCCTTTCCTACATTACCGATTGGGAGACTATTCGGCGAATTAAGGCTCAGATGATTCTGCCAACGGGAGAGATCGTTTCCCTGCGACGTCGGGATTTTTCGGAGGAAAAACTAGATGATTACATAACCGAAATTTCCTTTTCTTTTCCGGATCTGGTGGAGGGGGCCGTGATTGAATATCAATACACAAAATCTTCTGCCCTACTTGAAGAACTGCCAAGCTGGTATTTCCAAGAGGATATCCCGGTTCGCTGGAGCGAGTATGTGCTCGAAATTCCCTCCTGGTACCAATATCAAGAGCTCGTCAGAGGGGGCAAGCCTTTTATCAATGATAGTGCGCGGGTGAAAAAAGGGTTCTCCTTTACAGGGCCTCCTTCCATACTCCAAAGGAGGATCGTGTATCGAGAGATGCCTGCCTTACTCGAGGCGCCATTAATAAAAACGATGGACGATTACCGGGCACATATCCGGTTTTTTCTGGAAGCCGTTGGAACCGATGATGTGCGAAGCTTTCTTTTCACGAATTGGCAGGATGCCGCCCGTGAATTGGGTAAAGCCGAAGATTTTGGCCAGATGTATACTAACCCTCGGAATTACAGTCGGGCATGGAGGGCGCTGGCTAGCGGGATCACCCCTGAAATGACAGCAGCTGAAAAGCTGGATACCCTCTATACCTATTTAAGCCGGAATCTGAAATGGGATGGTACGTACGGGATTTATGCCGCTTCAAGCCCTAATATTTGCCTCTCGAGGAAGATCGGTTCGAAAGCCGATCTGAATCTTTTGTTGGTTGCTTTGCTTCGGGAAGCCGGCATTTCAGCCTGGCCGGTCCTGGTCCGTACCCGGAGCCGGGGAGCACCCTATCCGCAGTATCCGGTGGTCGACCAGTTTGATTACCCCGTCGTTCTTGCCCGACCCACAGAGCAATTTTTGTACCTGGATTTGGGAGATCCCCTACTACCCATTGGTTATCCCGCTATCGAGGCACTTAACGATTCGGGATTGTTGGTCGATGCAAAATTGGCTCAATGGGTGGACTTGAAAGCTCCTCGAACCGTTTCTTCCCTGCAAAATGTCATGCAACTGGAATCCGACGGGACGCTGAAGGGGAGTTTAACATATAGCTACAGGGGATATCAAACCTATTTTTTTCGCCAGGATCTGGGCGAAAAGCCTCCTCAGGATTTTTACAGGGATTGGGTCAGGGAATACTATCCGGAAGCAACGGTGACGAATACTCGAATAATCGAATCAGAGGGGCCGGGTTCAGTGGTCAAGGCTCAGATGAATCTCCGTTTACCCGAGGTGGTCAATATGACGGACAGCCTGGTATTGGTTTACCCCATCTTGTTCCCTTTGTGGAATGAAAATCCCCTGCAGGCCTCCAGCCGGGACTTTCCGGTTGATTTACCCTTTTCTTTTCGGGAGGAGCAATACCTCCAACTGGATATTCCGGCGGATTATGTGCTAAAAGAAGTTCCGCAGCCTTTAGAAATTGCCCTCCCCGATGAAGGGGGCAAGCTTAAGTTCCTGGTTTCGAGAACTCAAGAGAGGCAATTGCAGATCATTCTTGACCTTCAGATAAATCGCTTGCAATTTGCTCCAGGCGAGTATCCTGATATCAAAGCCTTCTTTGACCGCTTTATGGAAAAGCAAGAAGGCCGGATTGTACTGCAGAAAGTTAAATAATTAAAGGATCAATAATCGACAAATAACCGAGACATTCCAGTTATAAATGTTCCATTATTAACCCTACATCATTCAAAAAGCCAATGTCATCTCCCAAATGATCAGGATATTGGGATTTGTATTGTAAGGCTTCCCAAAAATGTAAGACTCCCCAAAATTTGACAACCAAATTCACAAAGAACGTAATGTGATCGAACACTTGTTTGGCTGGATCAAGGAACGCCGCATCTACACTAGTTTCGAGAAAAGGCGGTCAACTTCTTAGCCATGATCAAACGCGTATTCATCAAAATTTACCTCAAAAAACATTTTTCGGACACAGCCTAATAAAAGCGGAAGATACTTTAGTATGATTTTCATATTTCATGAAATTGAATCATACTGTTTAAAAATAAAAAAGCCGTTTTTTATGCCTAAAAATGCATGATTATCCGAGTCTGATTAAGGAAAGTGAATCTACTCTTTTGAAATTAGAGCAGAGTATCGAGAAAGCTAAATGGCGGGATCATGTACGTTTCCTCAGGTATTTAAAAAGCGGTCAGGCCCGTACAACCAAACAAGCCGGTGAGTTGGTTGGCCTAGGACTTCGCCAGAGCCAACGATTGTGGAGTCGCTACAAAAAAGAGGGGATTAAGGATTTTGGGAAAACTCCATTGAAAGGTAAACCTTCCCTGTTGAGTGAGGGCGAGCTGTTCGAATTGCAGGAAAGACTCCAGGAGGATGATATCGGGACGCTAGCGATATGATATTGGAAAAATTCAATGTCCGAATGACTGAGCAAGGGGTCTGGTTTATGTTTCGGCGCCACGGCATCAAGCTGAAAACCGGTCCTCCTTCGAACATCAGGAAGGATCTCGAGGAGGAAGCAGCATTTAAAAAAACTTCAGACAAGTAGTAAAAGGTCAGAAACCGTTGGGCAATTATTGGTGGATTGCCACGCAGGTGGAATAGGTTTCTTCTGAAGAATTGCATCGTCGAAAAGTAGAACGAGTCAAAGCAAGAGAAGAGGGGCAATAGTCTTTGTCGAGGAATGTTTACCTTGCTCGTGGAATACACCTTCAATGAAAAACGCAACTGAACACGGCTTGACCCAGATCTTACCCTTTTTCCATCGCTCTCTTGACCGCAAGTGGTTTCTGATATGCATGCTTTGGCTATTCTCTGTTCAGTTGGGGAATAGCCAGGTTTTATTGGGCTTGCTCTTCGGGGATAAATTGAATTCCGAAAAGCTTGAGTTTGGCTTATCCATTGGAGGAAATTGGTCGACCTTGAGCAATGCCGACGTAAGGCGTTGGGGACGCGATTTGGCGTTGGGGCTTTATTTTGATATCAAGCTATCCGAAAATTTTTTCCTTCACGCAGCTGCTATTCCAAAATTCACCAACGGAGCTGATCGTATTCCCGTTTATTCACTCAATGATCCGGTGATTGATTCCATCTATGCTACAGGTAGTGTAGCACGTATTTTGCCGTACATCCCGGTGCCGATCATGCTGCGGTATAAGACAAATTTTCATTTAGGGGCTGAATTTGGACCTGTTACCAGCATTCGTTTCAGGCGTTCAATGAAGGACGAATTTAGGACGGAAGTTAATGGGGATGAAATAACGTTACAAAGAGGTATCGGTGACCTTACCTCTCCTTTTGACTTTGCCTTAGGGTTTGGATTGTATTATAAGTTTGGCGATGGTAGAGGGGTGGAGATGAATATAAGATACATGCATGGTCTGGTAAATGTATTTAAAAGAGCGGAAGGACCTGATGCTTTGATTTACCCTCCTCAACGAAATCGAAGTATCCAACTGTTGTTCCATATCCCAATCGGTCGAAAAAAGGCCCTGAAGGCTCAGCAGGAAAAGGAGGAAGGGGCTTCTCCTGATCCCTCATCTACTAAGGGTAGTAATTCGACGAAATAGTTGAACCAATAGTCAGGTTAGCCTAATTTGGGAGATCTTATTCTGCATTATGGCTATAAAACTAGGTAAGAGTCTGTCCGAATTGGTTGCAGAAGAGGTAATCAACCAGGAAACCGCTGAACGCATTCAGGCGTACTATCAGGATAAAAAGCAAGGAGGTCAAAGTCGGCTACTACTTGCTTTTGGTATTTTGGGCGCAGTCTTAATTGGTCTTGGATTGATTTTAATAATCGCCCATAATTGGGATGATCTCGGCAAATCGAGCCGAACCATAATCTCTTTTTTACCGCTGGTTGCAAGTCAGGTATTATGCGGATATGTGCTTTGGAAGCGACCCGATCAGGTCGTGTGGAAAGAAAGTGTTTCGGTCTTGCTCTTCTTTTCAATTGGCGGTTGTATTTCTTTGATTGGTCAGATCTACCAAGTCCCAGGAGATCTTCGAAGCTTTTTGTTTACCTGGATGTTGGTGGCGCTCCCCATCGTTTATGTCATGCGGTCCTCCATGGTTTCGCTGCTTTATATTGTCGGGGTGAGTTATTATGGAATCCATGCCGGGTACTTTAGGTATCCACCAGATGGATACCTGCATTATTGGTGGCTGTTGTTATTAGCTTTACCCTACTACATTGGACTATGGAACAACAGACCTACATCCAATTTCGTAGCTTTTCACCACTGGTCTATCGCTCTTTCCCTGGTGATTTGTCTAGGTACGATTAATCAGGATCATGGTGCTTTTCTGTATGTGGCCTACGTCAGTCTATTTGCTCTTTATTATCAGATTGGTAAATCCAGTTGGCTTGCCAACACAAACTTGAGCACCAATGCTTACCTGGTCATTGGTACTGTAGGTACGGTTATTGTATTGTTGGTCTTGAGTTTTGACTGGTTTTGGTTGGAGTTGGGTACAAAATCATGGACGTTTAATTCCGTTCTGGTTGCCCCGGAGGGTATAGCGGCATTTTTGACTACCCTTGCAGCGCTAGGGGTTTGGTTGTGGCGCTGGCAAGGTGCTCGAGAGGGATCTACCGGTTTGGAGCCGACAGGCCTCACCTTTTTAGTTTTTATACCTCTATTTTTTTGGGCTTGGTATGGCCCTACAATTCCGCTCATAGCCATCAATCTGTTGGTTTTTTTAATTGGTGTTTACACGATCTGGAAGGGGGCAGTGGACGACCACCTGGTTATTATGAATACCGGATTGCTAATTCTTACGGGATTGGTTGTTTGTCGGTTTTTCGATGCCGATTTGACCTTTATTACTCGTGGCGTTTTGTTCGTGCTTATCGGGACAGGGTTTTTCATTGTCAATTACCGGATGGTACAAAAACGGAAAGCAGATGCACAATAAATGGCTGTTTTTCATAGGGTTTGCATTCATGATAGGATTGCAGTGGTATGTGCCATTTCAAATGATCCAAAGCAAGGAACGGGTGCTTCGGGAGGGAAAAGTGTATGCGTTTGCATGTGCGCCAGTGGACCCGGTCGACCCTTTTCGAGGAAAATATGTACAGCTTCAATTCGAAGCCAATATGCTTCGGTTTCCCAAGTCTTCCGACTGGAAGTATGGGGAGCCCATTTATGTGCATTTGGAGTCAGGTGCAAATGGATTTGCCCAAATAGCGGATGCAAGTCGGGAACCTCCTCCTCCTGAAGTGGATTATTTAGAAGCATTTGTAGACTATGCTTATTACAGCAGCGTAACTGATTCCGTGGAAATCACGATCCAATATCCGTTTGATCGATTCTATCTGGAAGAATCCAGGGCAAAACCGGCAGAAGACCTTTATCAACTATCTATGCAAACCGATTCCGTATCTACCTATGCCTTGGTAAGTGTTCTGGACGGGCGAGGAGTCTTGCGCGATGTACAAATGGACGGGAAATCTATTCAAGAGTGGGCCGGGAAAGAGGTCATAAATGAATAAGGAAATAAGAGGCCGTAATTAAATTGGTTTTGATGGTGACTTGCCCACATGAACCATTAGCGGCTTTTTGTTTTTGGTTGAAGAGCAAATAAATTCAATTAAAAGCGGATTCTACTTTCATAAGGTACTAGGATTCATAATGATCCCGGTACAGGTACACAACCCATACCGGGATCCCAAGCTATAAATTTGACTAATACTACTCTTTTCCAGACCCCAGTCCTTCAGCTGTACGGTCTTCGGCCGTAGGGGCCGGTGTCATCTTTGGTGCCTGTTGTGGCATGAGTTTCATGACCTCCTCTACAACGCGTTCCATTTGAGGGTCTCGTCCTTGCACCAGAAGATTTGGATCATCCCATACCTTAATATCCGGGCGAACGCCTTCCCCTTCCCAAAACCAATGCCCGTCGTTATCATACAGGCGGGCTCCCGGAACCGTGATGCTCCCTCCGTCGATCAGTTGATGCCCGGTAGCAGGACCCACCAGTATGCCCAGGGTGCGTTCACCAACAATAGGGCCTGCTTCCAACTCCTGGAAAGCCCAGGGAAGTCCATCCCCTCCCGAGCCTGCCCAGCCATTAATCAACATCCCCATGGGACCTGTATTGGTTTTTACCGGCCAAGTGTGGTCTTTACCATGGCGCCAATGTAAATTGTAAACGACCGGCCGCTTCATCAGTTCCAGGAATCGGTCTGCTAGTTGACCTCCTCCATTGAAACGCTCGTCAATAATGAAGCCTTTTTTATCCAACTGACCATAATACATACGGACCAATTCCCGCTGACCTCTGCCTCCCGTATTGGACATGTATACATAGCCCAGTTGACCATCGGATAATTTTTCCACCATTTTCCGATTATTTTCAATCCACTCGAGGTACCGGAGGTTGATCTCTTCGCTTTGGCTTAAGCATTTGACTACAATCTCTTTGGCTTCCGAAAGGCTTCCGCTTGGACTCACTTTCAGAGCCACCGATTTGCCGGATAAGCCTTCAAATGGAGCATAGGGGTCTTTTGTCGGATCGAGTTCCACCCCGTTGACAGCATGGATGAAGTAACCCTCTTCCACCTCAACGCCAGAGCGATCAAATGGGGACCGTACCTCTGTATCCCAGGCTGCGGGCCGGACGATCCGTTTGATCTTGTATTTACCATCTTCCAGCCCAAAATCAATGCCCAGATAGCCGGTAGAGCGGAAAGTCGTCCTTTCCACATCACCTCCGCGCGTGTAAGTATGACCAGCACTCAGCTCAGAAACCAGATCCGTCTGAATATTGGTGATGTCCCAGCGTGTACGCGCATCCTGAAGCATGGCTCCATATCGCGCCTTCATTTCTGCCCAGTCCACTCCATGCATATTAGGATCATAGAAAAAATCACGGTGCCTGCGCCAGGTATCGTTGAAAATCTGCTCCCACTCTTCCCGAGGTACCAGATCCATAACCAGGCCATCTGTTGGAATGGGTTCATCTATTTTCTGTTTCGGGGCGACTTTGATAATGCCATACTTTCCGTTTGACCCAACTAAAAGTGCCTTGCGATCGGAAGTAGGTGTTACCCGGTTAATGCCTTCAATGATATCTTTCTCCTCCCGCTCTTTCAGGTCGTAGTAAACCAGTTTCGATTTTCGTTCGCCCGATCCGGCATTGGGAAAGCGCCAATACACCAATTTGCCTTCAAAGGCCATCAGGCCGCCAATATTACCGGCTTTTGGAGGCAACAGGGTTAATCTGGATTCCAGATCTTCGAAATTTATTTCAGTTTCGTTATCTGCTTTCTTTTCGGCTTTTTCATCGGCTTTTCCCTCTTTTTTATCTTGATCCTTATCCTCTTCTTTCTCCTTTTTCTGCTCCAGTTTATCATTTTTAGCCGCCATCAAATAAGGCGATTTTTTCGTAAGACTTAGCGCAGCAACCTGGGTCGCATTTGGATATACCCATGTTCCATCACCCATATCAGAATAGAAGGGGGTAAAGCTGCGATTGGTTAAGAAGAACAGGTACTTTCCATCGGCGCTGAACTCTGGATCCATATCTTGGTAAAAGCCACTGGTAGCCTGCTTCAGCTCTTTGGATTTAACATTGTAAATGAAAATAGCGTAGTTGGCATTTTCGAGGCCTTGCTCGAAAGCTATCCAGCGAGAATCGGGCGACCAGGCAATGGTATAACCAAAACGACTGCCATGGCCAACATTCCAATTGGTGTTCCCGGCTATGGATAGTTCCCCGGATTCTACATTGACCACTGAAATATCATTTTTCTCATCAATGAAAGCCAGGTATTTGCTGTCGGGCGACCAATATAGATAGTAGCCAAAACCTTTTCCCCGATTGGTCAGCTTCTTGGCAGGACCATCTTCACCCACTTGATGAAGATAGATCTCAAATTCCCCTCCCTGATCGCTCCAATAGGCAATGTGCTTTCCATCCGGGCTCCAGGCGGGATGGCGGTCAAATGCGCCACTGGACCGGGTCATGTTCAGGGTATAACCTTCTTTTACCGGCACGTTGAATAATTCCCCCCTTGCTTCAAAGATGATACGTTTGCCTTCCGGAGAGGCCGTCATGGAGCTAATGCGTTTGCTTACGTCTTCAGCTCGAGGGATTTCTACGGATAGGTCGCTAACTACATTAACCTCGATTTCTTTATAACTCTTGCTGGACTGGTCCATCAGATAGAGGGAGCCGCCCATTTCGAAGACGAGATCTTCCGGGCCGGCTGATAAGTATGAAATATCAAAGTCCTTGAAATCCGTGATTTGGGTTAATGCTTTGGACTGGGTATCGTAGGACCAGATATTGCGTCGGAACTCAAGGCCTGCATCCGAAAGGAAGAATATAGTATTACCTGCCCAGGCTGGCTTACCATCATTAGCTTCACGCTGGGTAATATTTTCAGCTTTGTTGGATTCCAGATCGAAGAGGAGAATGTCCGAAGTGAGTCCACCTCTATATCGTTTGAAAGGATAATTCTCGGTGATTTTGGTGATGTAGGCCAGTTTTTTACCATCCGCTGAAAAGCTGGCGAGTTCACCATAGGGTACTTTCAGTTTTTCCGGAAAGCCACCTGCTTTTGACACCAGAAAAAACTGCCGGTAGCGGGACATCCCACTTTCCCGGTTAGAGGCGAATAAGATCCGTTCGCCATCTGGATGCCAGTCAATCATACGATCGGAATGGGATTGGTAGGTGATCCGAGTAGGTACTCCTCCGGTGCTGGGCATAACGTAGACGTCGGAATTCCCATTGTAACTGGCCGTGTATGCTATGAAGTTCCCATCCGGGGAGAATCGCGGCCAACTTTCTTCACCTGGTGAATGCGTGATCTGAATGGCTGTGCCTCCATCCTTATCCACTACCCATATATCCCCTCCATAAACAAAGGTGATCTGGCTTTGAGAAACGTCCATATAGCGCATCAATTTGGCGCTGATCTGTCCGTGTAGTGAAAAAGAAAAAATTACAAAGAATAAAATCAGGGTGTTTCTGATCATGGTTGGATGTATGATAGGTGATTAATACTCTGAAAATAGTTATTTAATAACCTTTTCCACACCTCCAACGCAGGAATAGTATTGTGCTGAGCATTTTACAAAGTCGGCAAAACGGAACATTTGGTATTTCGGTTGAACTTTTCTCTTCTGCTTATACATTGGCAAAGCCTTGCGTAGTGTGCTTCAATCCATCCGGGAGGGAAAAGCGAAAACGGGAGGTCAACGTATGGCCTCCCTGTTACTGACCTACACCTTAAAATACCGTTTTACTAAACTGTGGGTAGCATTGGCTCCAAACAGGCTACGAACCCGCAAAAACATTTTGGCATCGCTTCCAGCTGGGTAGCGGAGTTTCTTGTTTCCATCGGTTGCAGCTTTAAGGACCACTTTAGCAATGTCATGGGGCGTACTTGGGAAGACATCTGCTTTATCTATTACTCCCATAACCTTGCGGATAATAGGGTCGTAATCTGCTTCTTGGTTGTCAAATACATCCAGGGACCGTCCGGTAAAATCGGTCTTTACTCCCCCAGGCTCAACCACTTTTACTCGAATACCCAGGGGCTCTAACTCGTAGCGCAACGATTCGGTGATGCCCTCCACCGCCCATTTGGTACCGTGGTAGAGGGATCCAAGCGGAGTGGTAATGCGGCCCCCTACAGAGGTGATATTAATAATGGTCCCTTGCTTTCGGCTGCGCATATGCGGTAGAACAGCTCGAGTTACATCCAACAATCCGAACACGTTCACATCGAATTGGCGACGTATTTGCTCGTCTGTGGCGGATTCGAGCGGTCCCCAGGCACCGTAGCCTGCATTATTGAGCACCACATCAATTTGGCCAAAGGTATCCAGGGTCCCCTGAACGGCTTGCTGAATGCTGGATTTATCGACTACATCCAGGCAAAATTTCTTCAAATGGTCAGATTCGATGAGGTCGTTCGCCTTATCCGGATTTCGCATGGTGGCTGCCACGTTCCATCCTTGTTCGGCAAAGTATTCGGCCGTACCTTTTCCGATACCGGTACTGGCTCCTGTAATCAAAATAGTTTTTCTCATGATTTAAATTATTAAGTGAGTAATCACTTTTATTGAAGGAAAAATTTTTTAGAAGCTGTATTTACTTTTAATAAACTGTCGTAAATCCTCTGGGTCATTGAGATCTTCCTGGATAAGCCCCAGTGTGACTCCTTCCAGCAGAGCAGCCAAGAAAGCGGCTTCACGCGCAGGCTCTTCGTACCCCAGCACGGTGAAAGCATCTACCACTGCTCTGAATAAAGGTTCTGCATAATCAAAATCCAATTCTTTGTGCACTTGGTGAAATTGAAATTTCAAGGATTTTTGAAGCCGCCAGAATTCACGTTCTCTATCTACAATTTGAAAGGGAAGATCTATCATGTTGTGAATGCGAACCTTGGGATCTGACTCCAATACGATGTCGGCAAAATATTTTTTGATCCGATCTTTCCCCTCCTGCATCAAGGCCTTAAGTAAACCTTCCTTGTTTTCAAAGTGCCGGAAAATCAACCCTTCCGAAACACCGGCAGCCTTAGCCACTTTGGAGGTTGATGTTGCTGCATAACCAGACTCCGCAAACAATCGCAATGCCGATTCCAGTATACGTTCTCTTTTTTCAGTCATAGTGAGTAATCACTTACAAATGTAATTGAATTTTAAGTATTGCGCAAGTAGAGTGTACATTTATAGAAAAAGAAATATAGACCTGACATTGAGCAAAGGCAGTTGATCAGAATTTTTAACAGTTTTTATGATAAATATTTTAAATCCAATTAAATAAATTTTTCCATATGATACGCCCCGGATTTTCAGAAATTACTACGAACTGGCCAGTAGATCGAGCAAAACAAACTGGGCATTACTTCTACGATGCCCCCATAGCAGAATACCTATCTGATACCGAGGTAATGGTTAGGGGAAAAGGTCGAATGCTTATGTTCGGAGGGTACTCTTATCTTTCCCTGCACCGCCATCCCAAGATTCAACAGAGGGCAGTAGAAGCTTTACAACATTTTGGGATAGGGGGCTATGGAGTGCGCCTCCTTGCTGGTACTACCACTATGCATAAAGACCTGGAAAATACGATCAGTACATTTATTGGTACAGAAGATGCAATCCTGTATTCCAGTGGATTTATGGCTAATATTTCTGCAATTAGTGCATTGGTCGGGCGGGAAGATACGATCTACTCGGATCGACTGAACCATGCTTCCATACATCAAGGTTGTCTATTGAGCCGGGCCCGGTTGTTAAGGTTTAAACATGGAGATATGGACCATCTCCAAAAGCTCTTACAACAAAATACATCCGGAAAAAGACTCGTAATCACCGAGGGTGTCTTTTCAATGGATGGGGATATTGCTCCACTACCGGACCTGGTCAATTTGTGTAAAGAGTGGAGGATGATGCAGCAAAAAACGATGTACAAGATATTCGAATAGCGTGTAAGTAACAGCGCCTGCGAGTATTAAGCAAAGCACTGATTTCCAATTGATTGAATCGGATGCAAAGTAAATAGTAAGTGCAGATGTACCGATAAAAAAACCGACTACGGTATAACACGCTCTGCTGCTCGGTTGGTCCGTACGCAAAGGTTAACATTGTCCTTGTTATTTCCTTTAAAGTTACCGCCATTAGGAGCAAGAAAAAAGTATCATTCAACAAACGATAGGCCATTATTTAATCGAGTTGAAAATTTGCCACAATTCTTTACCTTCCTTTCGATGATTACTACATAGTCAAGGGGTAAGTAAATTGTGGCGATAGACAGTAACAAACTTGTTAAAGTTTCAACACTGTTCCATCGCCTCACGATTTCTTGCCGGCTGGCCATGCTATTTAGAAGCTATGTTAGGGAGTAGCAGGAAGGTATAATTGTTGATGTTCAGGTCGTTAAGCAGATGAGCCGTGTTGGAGCACAGCGGAAATCCCGACAAGCCCTTAGCCTTGGTCGAGACACTGATAAAATAATCCAGAAACCGTTTTCTAGGAGAAGCCATTAAGCCCAATCCTATGCGGATCCCAACCTTTCAATGGTCACATAAAGTTTGTATGAAAATTATTCTATTCATATTAGAATTTCAGGCATGAACCCATTTGATTTACCGCCCGATCACAGGGCAATGCTATGGAATACGGTACAAACGGAACTAGAATCCTATTATGCCCAAACTAGCCAATTACCCGCTGCTCCCTTACTGAACAAGGAAGAAATTAGAGCCCAGGCGCGCAAATTTGATTTTTCTGAACCCTTGGATTCGGATAGTGCGCTGACCCATGTACTGGATTCCCTGAAAGCTTATCAGGTGCATACCCCACACCCATCCTATTATGGGCTTTTCAACCCAAGAGCGAATTTCCCATCAATTCTCGGCGATTTGATTGCCGCCACCTTTAATCCTCAACTGGCCGCCTGGAGTCATTCCCCTTTTGCATCCGAAGTGGAACATTACCTGGTGGAGTCTTTCGCGCAAAAATTTGGGTATCCAGAAGGGGAAACGGATGGCGTGTTTTGCAGTGGAGGAGCCGAGGCGAACCAGACGGCCATTTTATGTGCCCTGAATCATCACTTTCCCAATTTTGCTAGTAGTGGTCTAAGGAGTTTGACCAAGCAGCCTGTCCTGTATTGTTCTGCCGATGCCCATCATTCTGTAGCCAAGGCAGCTCGTACCTCTGGTTTGGGTTTGGAAGCCGTACGAGAGATCCCAATGGATAGTACCCTTCGGATGAATCCTCATTTGCTTCGTCAACGTATTACGGAGGACTTGAAGGAAGGTTTAGCTCCGTTTCTTGTGGTGGCTACAGCTGGTACTACCGGTCCCGGAGCCATTGACCCCTTACCCGAGGTAGGCAGCCTATGCCAAGAATTTAAGCTCTGGTTTCATGCCGATGCAGCCTATGGTGGAGCACTAGCCTTACATCCTGGCTATAAATCTTATCTGGCTGGAATTGAGCAAAGCCATTCAATCACTTTTGATATCCACAAATGGCTGAGCGTTCCCATGGGCGCCAGCCTTTTAATGACCCGGAACCTAGAAATTCTTCATCAAACTTTTCGTATCACAGCTGACTATATGCCAAAAGAGGCTTCCGCCATGGCTGTTACCGATCCATACACCCATTCTATCCAGTGGTCGAGGCGATTTATCGGGTTGAAATGTTATCTGCCTCTGCTTGTGTTTGGATGGGAAGGTATGGAAACATTGGTGGAGCGTCAGATCCATTCGGGTAAATACCTAAAGGAACAATTAAACCAACGAGGTTGGGAAATTGTGAATCCGACCCCGATGCCTATCGCCTGTTTTTCCCATCCGGATTATTTCAAAGAAGCCGGTGCTGTTGAGGTATTTTGTAAAAGCATCGTTGCTTCAGGGAAGGCGTGGATCTCCGTTTATCCCATAAAAGGACAGCTGTATTTGCGAGCCTGTATTACCAACTATGCCACTGAAAAACAACACCTTGATCAGTTGGTAAGGTTATTGAATACGAGCCTGGAATCCAGGGAAAAACTTGCTTTCAAGTTGAGCGATCTCTAGGAGAGATAGGGTATCTACCTTAAACATTAATGGTGGATTCATTTGCTGCTCTCGAGCTTTGTTACAAGCATGTCAACCCGTAGAAACGATCTTCAAGGGGCACTACCGCACTACTTCTCCCATAATGATCATGGCTGGGAATAAAGATTTAAAAAATATATCTAGACCTTGTTTAACAATGATTTAGGATTATTATCATTTTGAATGAAATATTATCTTCCTACAAGGCCAGTATTTTGGATGTGGCCTCAGGGGGCCATCCGGATGCTCTTCGTTGAATTCGTCTTATTCCTTGAATTATCCCCTTGTTTTACGGCGCAGAAAGAATTCTTTCCTTACCTTATAGATTCGTTGTATTTACCAACCCATCCTTAAGACATGGAGGAGAAAACACCCAAAAAAGGCCTAAGTCGGAGAACCTTTCTCAAAGGGGCAAGTTTGACTACGGCCGGTACGGTCATGGCCAATTCTACGCTTCTGGCTATCGAAAGCACTACCCGGCCAGCCACCGGTCAGGCTTATGGTCCGGACTCCCTGACCATCCAGATGAAAGTCAATGGAACCATTCATTCCCTGATCGTTGAACCACGTACTACCTTAGCTGCGGCCCTTCGTGATCGGCTCGAACTCACCGGCACCAAGGTGGTTTGTGATCGAGGCTCCTGCTCCGCTTGTACGGTGTATATCGATGGGAAGCCCGTGAATTCCTGTATGACCATGGCGCTCGATGTAGGTGAACAAGAGGTGACCACCATTGAGGGTATAGCCAAAAATGGAGAGCTTCATCCTTTGCAGGAAGCTTTCATTGAGTATGATGCCTCCCAGTGCGGGTACTGTACACCTGGTATGGTGATGTCTTGTGTACACTTATTGGAAAATAAGTCGAATCCCACTCTCGAGGACGTCAAACATGCTACCCGAGGTAATCTTTGCCGTTGCGGTACCTATCCGCATGTGTTCAAGGCCACCCTGGCTGCGGCCAATAAAATGAAATAACATGGATAAGCGTAAAGAAAAATTCCCATTCGGGATTCCCGACTACAACCTTAGTGAAGTTGAACGGGAAATTCCCAATGACGAACCAACAGCTTGGCCAATAAATGACGAGTTAAAGGTAGTTGGAAAACGGATCCGTCGCCTGGATGCTCGTGCCAAAGTAACAGGGGAAGCTCGGTATACTTCCGATATGCGGCTGCCGGGGATGCTCTATGCTTGTATGCTTCGTTCTAATGTACCTCACGCCTCTATCAAGGGTATTGATACGAGCAAAGCTGAACGTCTATCCGGTGTGTATGCTGTTCATTTGATTCAGGATGAGGAGGGGGGTGGCTTTCCGGATGTTAAATATGTGGGTCAACCCTTAGTCGGTGTAGCTGCAGCATCCTTGGAAATCGCCAAAGAGGCCGTATCCCTCATCCAGGTTAATTATCAGGAAAAGCCTTTCGTGATCGATCTGGAAGAAGCCATGCAGGAGGATGCTCCGCTGGTGTTTGAAGAGCCGATCGAACGACAAACTGATGGAGGCGATGTAGGTGTAGTCCATGAAGGGGACCGTGGAGAAGGTAATTTACGCGGACCATCCACTACCAGTTTTCTGGGTGGCCCGCGTGGGGATCTGGAATTGGGATTTAATGAAGCTGAGGTGGTGGTGGAACGTACTTATCGCACCCAGGTGCATACCCACGTTCCTCTTGAAACCCATGGCGTAGTTATTGACTGGAAGCCGGATGGCATGACTGTATATGCGTCCACCCAGAATACAGCCGAAGTACGCAATGAACTAGCCGATTACTTCGATCTGCCTCGAAGCCAGGTTCGGGTAATCTGTGAATTTATGGGCGGTGGATTTGGTGCCAAACACAGTGCAGGTACCTTCGGACCCATGGCGGCCAACCTGTCTAAGAAAACAGGTCGCCCGGTCTGGTTGATGCTGGATCGAAAAGAAGAACACCTGGCAGAAGGCAACCGCCCGAATTCCATTCATTATCTGAAGATCGGCGCAAAAAAGGATGGTACGCTTACCGCGATCCAACAGCGCTCCCACGGAACTGCAGGCGTAGCCTTAGGCGCAGGTGTGGGACGGATAGCGCAGGCGATGTATACCTGCCCCAATTTTGCTACCGAACAATATGATGTGTTGACCCATGCCGGACCGGGGGCCGCCTGGCGAGCACCGGGCAACGTCCAAGGGGCTTTTGGTTTGGAGCAGGCTATTGATGAGATGGCTGAAAAGCTTAAGTTGGATCCTTTGGCATTAAGGGACAAGATTGACGAAAGTGAAGTCCGTAAAGTACTGCGCCAACGCGGCGCTGAAGCTTTTGGATGGTCCAATCGCCAACCTGCTGGTTCTGAGGAAGGCCCGGTTAAAAAAGGAATGGGGGTTGCCCAGTCTACCTGGCCTCGTTTTGTCAATCTGAATTCCACAGTTGAAGTAAAGATGCATCAGGATGGAACCGTTGAGGTTCGGTCCAGTGTGCAGGATATTGGAACGGGTACCAAGACCATATTGGCCCAGGTTGTGGCGGAGGAACTTGGCCTGCAAACTGAAGCTATTACCGTGCGTATTGGTGATACGCTGTTTCCCGACGGTCCTGGTTCGGGCGGAAGTGTAGTAACAGGATCTATTACACCCCCAACCCGAAATGCAGCCTATAAAGTAAAAATGCAATTGCTACAACAGGTGGCGGCCAATTGGGAAACGGAGGTTGAAAAGCTTAGTGTGGCCGACGGGCAAATCTTCCATACGGAGGACGAGAGCAAAAAGATTGAATTTGGTGAAGCCCTTGGTAATATGCGGACCAGCCAAATCATGGCTACTGCGAGTCGTTCTGATGATTATGGTGGTTTTCAGCAGCCTTGGGGACTGGCCTATGGAGATCTGGGTTCTGTTCAGTTTGCAGAGGTGACAGTCGATACGGATACCGGCTTTGTAAAAGTAGATCGAATTGTTGCTGCTCATAGTTGTGGCCGGCCTATCAATATTACCCAGATCGAAAGTCAGATCAATGGAGGGGTTATCCAAGGGGTTTCGTACGCTTTGTATGAAAACCGGGTGATGGATCCTCGTACAGGCCATATGCTGAATCCCAATGTGGATCAATATAAAATTCCCTATGCGATGGAAATTCCGGATATCCAATCGGTAATTGTAGAGGAATATTCGGCCAGATCCTCAACCGATGCCTATGGTATTGGAGAACCTTCCAATATAGCCACGGCCGTCGCGGTTGCCAATGCCGTATACAATGCCATTGGGGAACGGATCTATGAAATCCCGATCACCCCGGCTCAGATTTTGAAAGCCCTAAATAAAGTGGACCAATAATCAAATGCTATGCATAAATTCAGTTGGTACGAAGCTAAATCGGTAGCAGATGCCCTCAATCAAGTAAATGCTACCCTTTCGGAGGAATTGTATGATCCATCCGGCAAAGCGGCTGTGCTGAAAGCCGGAGGGGTAGACTTGTGGGATCTAGTCAAGGAAGGGCTTGTAAAACCTAGCACGGTCGTTAATATTCGCAATATTCCAGGTATGGACAGCCTCGCTTATGATGCGGAGAATGGTTTGAGCCTTGGCGCCAACCTGACTCTAGGTGAAATAGAGGCTAGTGAGGAAGTTAAGGCCCATTATTTGGCACTCCATCAAGCTGTTGCCAAAGCAGCTACACCGCAATTACGCAATATGGCTACCCTGGGTGGAAACCTGGCTCAGCGCACGCGCTGCTGGTATTTTCGTTCGCCCGATCATCCGTGTTTCCGCAAAGGAGGAGACCGCTGTTTTGCCAAAAAAGGAGAAAATGAAAATCATGCGATCCTGGATAATGGTTCCTGTGTAAGCATTCATGCCTCTTCCGTGGCCACTGCACTAATGGCCTTTGGTGCTGAGGTGCGGATTGTAAATAGTGCTGAGGAGTCAAGAGTAGTTCCTTTAGGGGAGTTTTTCGTATCACCAGCGCAGGATGTAGCTATGGAAAACATCCTGAAAGCAGATGAACTGATTACAGAAGTGTTGATCCCGGCACCCAGTAAAGCAGTAAAAAGTTATTACATCAAGCAAGGTGCAAGGGAGTCCTACGATTGGTCGATGGCCGATGTGGCGATCGTATTGGAGATGGATGGGAATACCTGTTCCAAAGCCAGTGTTGTACTTGGAGCAGCTGCTCCTACTCCCTACCGGTCCCTGTATGCGGAGGAAGCGCTGACCGGGAAAAAAATTGATCGGAATACGGCGGCTGAAGCTGCTAAAGCAGCTATGGCAAATGCACGGCCGCTGGACCAAAATGGGTATAAAATTCCGTTGTTTGAATCCATTATCCAAAGAGCAATTCTGCAAATCGCTTAAATTATGCCTAAGGAAAAGGAAAAATCACCGTTATACTGCAAATTTCTCCGAGCCAAAAATCCTTATGGTCTTTTGGAAGGCGGAGAAAATCCATGGCTATTGCCTTTCGAATCGAATACGATTTGTTGGTGTGTCAAGTCGAATACAGGGTTTGGGCCGGATAACGGATTGGTGAATCCACAGGAATGTGTACACGGAAGGTCTTGCTTTAAAGCGCCACAGAAACGATAACTGCATAGGGAACATTCTTTGGTTTACCCAGCCTGATCCACACCCAAACTAATCGGAAGGGGGCGATTCCCAATTGGGAAATGTTTCTTTTGATGCTCTCATAACCTCTTGCCCTTAAAGGTTTTCTGATTCGTCCGAATAGTCAGTTCCAATTCCGAAAAACCGCTGGATGGGAAATGGATTTCCCATATTCCGTTGAGTGAATGGAACGTTCCATCCTCTGTTTGAATCAACCGTTGGGGCAATTCCTCCTCCAGCCTGAAATGGATTTTGCCGTTGATCACTTTGATCTCTAATGGAAAGGTATTCTCTCCTGCGATTGCATATTGGCCGATTAGTCCTTTGGGAATGGTTGGTAATGCTTCTTTTTCAGATGGCATAAAGATATTTGCCAACTGAAAATGCAGATCTCCATAATCTACAGGGCTTTTATTGGTTAACACAGCGACCACGATTTCTTCCTTCGGATAGATCAATAACTGTGTGACCCCTCCTACGGACCCACCGCTATGCCCGTACCAAGGTTTTCCATAACCATCAATTCCACTTCGCCACCCCATTCCATAGTTGGTAGAGGTGCCATCTTCCAATCGTTGAGGAGTAATCCATCGTTTTAATGTAGAATCTTGAAGGAAACCGCCTGGCAGGTGGGCATTCCCGAATCGGACCAAGTCCTCGGTGGTAGATAAAAAACCGCCTCCAGCCCATTTGTAGGAATTGTCCACCATCGGGGCATGGATCATTTTACCAACAGCGGACCGAGTATAAAATCGGGTTCGGAAGGGGATTAGGCTGTCCACATAATCTGTATAGGTATTTTCCATGCCCAAGGGGTCAAAAACGAATTCCTGGACATATTCCAGGAATGCCTGGTTAGCTGCATGTTCAATGGCGGCACTGATGAGGTTCCAACCATAGCTCGAATATCGGTAGTCAGAATTGGGCTTAAATAGTAGAGTGTCTTCCTTGAAAATGGAAAGCCCTTCCTCAACCGTCGGGTAAAATTGGGTACTCAGAAACTCATTGCCCTGGTAATGACGGATTCCTGCCACATGGCCAGCCAATTGCCGGAGGTTGATCGGCCATCGCTTTTCTGGAAAACTGGGAACATACTCTTGGATTGGTGCCAGTAAGTTTATCTTTTGCTGCTCATACAGCTTGGCCAGTGCAGCTGCCGTGAAGGGTTTGCTAACGCTTCCAACCCGAAAACAGGTTTCATCCGGTACGACAGGCACCATTTGCTCCAGGTCTGCAAAGCCAAATCCTTGTGAATAGACCAATTCTCCTGCTCGCGAAATGCTTACGGAAGCGCCCGGAATATGATTGAAGGTCATGAAAGACTCGACCAGCGAAAGGACCGCATCGCTTTCGGAGCTGTTTTGGGTAACTAAAGCTTCCTGGGAGTGCGAGGGCTGGAAATAAGCCAGTAGGAGCGTAAAAAATAGGGTAATCATCTTCTGGAGGAATCAGGCTGTACATTTATCTGAATAAGATAAGGCAAGTATTTATGTATTTGATTCAATTCCAGCATCCATTATTGGAAAAGGATTAATTTTTCAGCGGGAAACCGTCTTATTACCAAACAAAATGATAAAATCATGCAACCGATTTGTAATCTGGCTATAGGTCTGATCTTAGTATCCGCTTCCTTCGCTTGTGATTCACCAAGTTCTAAGTCCAGGGGAGGAGCTTCTGATGCATCCCCATTGGCTGCTCCGGAAGCTCCAACTGAAGAAGAAGGAGACAATAACTTTCTATTCAAAAAATACCAGGCCGGGATCGATTTTTACGCAGTTGGGAATGAACCGGACTGGTCATTGGACATGGATTTCGAAAATCTATTCAAATTTAACACCCTAGCTGAATTCGGCGAGCTGTCTACTCCTGCAGTTGAGCCGATCCTGGCACAAGATGCCAATGTGAAACTGTATGTTGCAGAGGTGGAATCGGGGACCTTACGAGTTCAGGTATCCGAATCCCCTTGTTCCAGTACCATGTCTGAAGAGCAATTTTCATACACAGTTACGGTAGAGGTAAAACGGGGAGTCGATCAAGAATTTACCACCTTCAAAGGGTGTGGACGATACGTACCGGATTTTCGCTTGACCGATATTTGGGTTCTGGAGGAATTGTATGGCGAAGCAGTACAGGCGGAAGACTTCCAAAAAGAGCTTCCACGCCTGGAAATAAAAATGCGTGACGGAAGAATAATGGGGCATGATGGTTGTAATAACATGAATGCCAGCCTTGAAGCCGGCTCGGGGATATGGCGGATGAGCCACGGGATAAGTACCCTAATGGCTTGCCCCAATATGGAACTATCAGACAAAGTGAGAAGTAGCCTTGAGGCAAGCTCCTATGCAATAGGTAATAATCGATTGACCTTGAAGAAAGGGCCTTTGGTTACTGCAATCTGGAGAAAAGTAGATTAGAAAGGTGGATGGTAGGAGGTAGTAGATTGAAGCATTGCTTGGCTCGATTTGATGGTGGGCGAAGCCTATACTTTTATCCAACTACCTTCTACCCACTGCTCTTTAATGATCAGTATCAATGGGGGGAGGACCTTCGGGGATCAGAGCTTTATATTCATAATCTCCCTTGCGCTCCTTGTATTCGGTTTTCACCTCTTCCACCAGCGTTGGATTTTCGTAAAGGTCAACCATGGTCATGGAAAGCGCCTTGGCGGCAAAAGCCATCCCTTTGTGCCCGATAGACATACCGCCACATGCGACAACCGCCCAGGAATGCCATGGAGTACCCTTGGGAGCAGTTGTGGCGGCCAATCGGATCGTAGGCACTACATAGCTGACGTCACCCGCATCGGTTGAACCACCTCCGGGATGCTCCTCGGTTTCTTCCAAAGGAGGGATCTCTGCAACCAGGCCAACTTGTTCCTTATCAGTCGCTTCCTGGATCTTTTTGGCAAATACCTGCTCATCATCGGTATATTTAATCGGGCCCAGATATTCCAGGTTTTCTTGCAAGGCTGTTCCCCCTGTCCGGTTGACCAGGATTTCATGGATACCACTGATCAATGAAATTCTGAAATCAACATCGGCCATCATCGCGGCTCCTTCGGCAATTTTTTCGATATGCTTCCACACTTTAACCATGCCATCCCGTCGGGTATCCCGTACGCGAGTCCAAATCCTGGAATAGTCGGGTACCACATTTACGACCTCTCCGGCATTTTGGATATGGTAGTGAATCCGAACGGTGGGTTTTACATGCTCTCGATAGTAATTGATCCCTGTAGTGTAGAGCTCCAGGGCATCCGAAGCCGAACGTCCATTCCAGGGGTCCGATGAAGCATGGGCCGCTTGGCCGGTAAATTCGACCATGAAGTCTACCAGGGCCAGAGAGCTTTGAACGGCTGACTTGGTTTCTGCACTGGGATGCCAATCCATACAGACATCTAAATCTTCGAATAACCCGGCACGGATCATCCAGAGTTTACCAAAAAACTTTTCCTCAGCCGGGGTACCATAGAAACGGACCGTTCCCTCTAGCTTACCGTCTTCGATTAGTTCTTTGATAGCGGTGGCAGCCCCCAGAGAGGCTACTCCAAAAAGGTTGTGGCCACAGCCGTGCCCTGGAGCTCCACTTGTAAGTGGATCCTTTGTAGGGACTGTTTTCTGGGATAGCCCCGGGAGTGCGTCAAACTCCCCCAGAATACCAATGATTGGTTTACCTGAACCATACTCTGCTGTAAAGGCAGTGGGAATATCGGCTACCCCTCGAGTAACCATAAACCCTTGTGCTTCAGCAAAACTGGCCAATGCCTCGGCAGATTTAGACTCCTGGAAAGCAATCTCAGCGTATGACCAGATCTCATCACTCAAATTGGTGAGATCTTCAAATTTTGCATCAATAGAAGCAATTACTTCCTTTTTGTTGGCGCTAATTTCTTGCCCGACCGAGACGTGCACGAAACCCAATAAGGTGAGGGAAAACAGAATTTTTTTCATGTGTTGTATATTACTAATCCGATGAGTATAAATGTAAAATCAAAAAGAGGAAAATCAAGCAATCACCATGTCCAAATAGCATGAACTCAAACCGCCACCCATTGCATCAGGTAGGCACAAATCAATGCACCATAGGTGCCGAGTGCATAACCTAACACGGCCATGAGTACGCCTACAGGGGCCAAGGTTGGACTGAAAGCCGATGCAACTACCGGGGCAGAAGCCGCTCCTCCCACGTTGGCCTGGCTCCCTACCGCTACAAAGAAGAAAGGCGCTTTTATGAACCAGGCCACCAGTAACAGGGTACTCACATGGATGAGCATCCAGATTAAACCAATAGCGAAAAGTCCCAGATTCTGCCATACTTCTGCCAGGTTCATCTTCATGCCGATGGTGGCTACCAGGATATAGATAAACACGCTACCCCAACGGGAAGCGCCTACCCCTTCGAGCTTTCTCAATCGGGTAAAAGACAGGATCAAGCCCAAAGTTGTAGAGATGACGATCAGCCAGAAAAAACCCGATAACAAGGAATTGAGCCTCAATGATTCCAGGGTTTCCCGGATCCTATTCATGACGGGAAGGATTAAATCGGATCCCCAATGCGCTATTCCAGTACCACCAAATGCGATTGCCATAAGCACGAACACATCGGTTGTGGTTGGGATCTTGGCTACTCTTTCCCGAAAGTCGCGAACGCGTTCTTTCAGATCTTCTATAGCGGTACTATCGGCCTTTAGCCAGCGATCCACCTGATCGGAAATATTCGCTCCGTACAGCAAAAAGCCCATCCAAATGTTGGCCACCACAACGTCTACCACAATCATGGAAGCAAACAGGTTGTCGGGCACTTCGAAGATTTCCTTCATGGCGGTTTGATTGGCTCCACCTCCGATCCAGCTCCCGGCTACCGTGCTCAGGCCGCGCCAAACCATATCCGGAGAAGCCGGTATGATCTCCGGAAAAAAAGTCAGGGTGATCCATAGGGCGATTGGCCCACCTAGTACAATGCCCAAGGTGGCGGCAAAAAACATGATCAAGGCTTTGGGGCCCAGGTTGAGTAAGCCCTTGAAGTCAATACTTAGGGTTAATAAGATTAAGGACGCGGGTAGAAGATAGCGAGAAGCTACGAAGTATAGCTGGGAGGTGTGCTTAAACCCAGCTATTTCGGAAAGGGCAATTCCGTTGGATTGGATTAGCGATTCAATTTCGGCTGCTGTGGCCCTGCTTGAAACAGAAAGGCCCTTTTCCTGCAGGAAAGTAAGGATGCCATCGTCATACCAAACCGGTGCAATCAGACCGAGTGGCCAATACAACAGGGCAGGAAGAAAATAACAAAGCAACAAGGCCGGTACATAAGTGTAAAAGCGCTTCCAAGCCGGATGGTCGCTACCTGCAGTTACGAAAACCAAGGCAAGTACAGCAAGCAACAGTCCTAAAACAGTGGCATCATTGGTGAATGTAGGCTCCATAGTGCTTCTGGTCTTCCGCTTCCGGTCAAGATAGTAAAAATGGCTATCTTGGCGCCGCTCCTAAAAAAGCACCATGCAAGACGAAGATTTCATGCGGGAAGCCATTCGTCTTTCCTTCGAAGGAATGCGCCGGAATGCGGGAGGTCCCTTCGGTGCCGTGGTTGTTTACAAGGGGGAGATTATTGGCCGCGGATACAATCAGGTTCTGGAATTGCAAGATCCAACTGCACATGCGGAAATGCAAGCCATACGGGAAGCATGCCGGCACTTGGGGACGTTCCAGTTGACCGGATGCACCATTTACAGTTCTTGTGAGCCTTGTCCTATGTGTTTGGGTGCCATTTACTGGGCCCGTCCGGATCGGTTGCTATATGCATGCCGCAGGGACGATGCTGCTTTGATCCAGTTTGATGATGCCTTTATTTATGAAGAAATGGCATTGCCAATCCATCAGCGTCGGATACAAACCATGGAATGCTTGAGATTGGAAGCACTGGTAGCCTTTGAGGAATGGCATCATAAGCCGGATAAAGCTACCTATTAACCCGGATGAATCAGTTGTATAGAAATAAAACCAATGAATAAGGAAATAGGGAAACGCTTACTCTATATTATCGGGATCATGGTTTTCAGCATTGGGCTGGACCGTCTCACCAAGGTTTGGGCATTAAATACCCTGCAGAATCAGCCCTCTCAAAGTTTTCTGGGGGATACCTTTCGCCTGGTTTTCGTTGAAAATACCGGTGCCTTTTTAAGCCTGGGATCAGACCTTTCAGATGGGCTGCGGGTCGTGCTACTTACCGTTTTTCCAGTGGTCATTCTCTTAGCACTATTGGTCTACACCCTATTTTCCAAAAACCTGGAATTCATTCAGCGAGTAGCTTTCGCCTTCATTCTGGCCGGTGGATTTAGTAATGTTTATGATCGGATAGTGGACGGGAAAGTAATTGACTTTATGAACATGGGAATCGGTTCCCTTCGTACCGGCATTTTTAATGTGGCCGATATGAGTATCATGCTGGGCCTGTTCATCATGCTCCCCTTCTTATTCAAGAAACCCCCCAAAAAAGAAGAGCCCCCTATTCAGGATTCAGAAACTTGAATATAGGTCGACCTTTTTTATTGCTAATTCTGCATACTAACGCTCCTGTTTAGGGACAGCATCTCTTTTCATTTGCTACTTCTATTCCCTGGTCCTCCGTTCTCCTGTTCTACATTCTACTCCTCCTCTCTTCCCACTACTTCGATTCGAAAAATCAAAGGGGAATTTGGTGGGATTAGGTATTGACCACGTTTATTTTGCAAGCCTTCTTCCTGGTATCCTAAATGGGAAGGGACCAACAACAGCAAGCTCCCTCCTGGGGCTACCAACTGCAAACCTTCATTCCAGCCGGCTATCATATTTCCAATGTAAAAGCTAAGGGGTTCTCCCTTTCGATAGGAGCTGTCAAATATGCGGCCATCCAAAAAAGTCCCTTGGTAATGGGCTGTGATACGATCGCCCCACTGCAACTTTTCTCCCTGACCCGGATCCAGAACCTGGTAAAACAGTCCGGATGAGGCCCTGACGACGGAAAAGAGACTGTCGATTGCGAAATTGACCAATACGTTATTTTCCAGTTCCTTTTGACCTTCAGGATTGGGAATTAAAAGAGTGGACATTTGGATCAAGAGGTCGTCTGCATCAGCTTCGGAAAGGGTATTTGGATTTGATTTTTCAGTCTTTTCAGCAGTTGACTGAACAGGCGAACAATTGTAGAAAATCCATCCAAAACAAAACAACAATAAGAAGGGCTTATATATAGGAGGCATGGCAATCGGTCAGGTTATCAGTAACACACAGCAAAGGTAACTCATTCGGGTTTCGGACGGCTAAACCTATCCTTTCTCCAATTGGTTATAAAAGAAATGAAAACAAAATGAGCAAATCAAGCTTCGAGGATATTATCAATTCCGAAAAACCTGTTTTGATCGACTTTTATGCAGACTGGTGCGGCCCGTGTAAAGCTCAAACTCCAATACTGGAAGAACTAAAATCTGATATGGGAGAAGCTATCCGGATTGTAAAGATCGATGTAGATAAAAACACTGCGATCGCTCAGAAATTACAAGTGCAAAGCATCCCGACCCTGATGATCTTTCGCAAGGGTGAATTAAAATGGCGTTCTATGGGCGTACATAGTTTGCCACAACTGAAACAGCAGTTAGAGTCAGCATGATAAACGGGCTGCCCTCCAATTGATCGGTCTTGGTCGATCCAATTGATGCCATGCAGATCTAAACATTTGTCTGCAAGGTATAGGGTTTTAATTGTTTGCGATCCTTACTTTCTTCCCGGCTGTCGAAATAGGCAACGGCATTCTCAAGGTCCATGAAAAAGTGATCGTCACCGATCTTCTCCATTAGGTGCCCTCGTTTTAAGGCATCTCGGACCGGCCCTTTTACATTAGTCATGTAAAACTCAACCCCTGCCAGGTTTAGGTCCTCAAGCAGGTCGGACAACATGTGGATAGCAGAACTATCCAAATTATTGATGCTCTCGGCGTTCAGGATTATAGCTTTTAATGCATCTCCTTTTTGCTCAACTAACTTCTCCAGCGTTTCTTTGAAAAAGTTGGTATTGGCAAAATATACCTGTGCATCGAACCGCAACAGGAGCAGGTCCGGCCGGTCTTCTACTTCATGAAAGCGATCCATATTCCGGTAATGACGGGTTCCTGGAATTCGACCTAAAACTGCCACGTGTGGGCGAGTGGTGCGATAGATTACCATCACCAGCGATAAGACTACACCTACGCCAATACCTTGTTCAATGCCCAGGCTTAAGGTGGCCAGGAAGGTGATCAACAGCATGAAAAAATCAGTCCGATCACTTGCCCATAAATGCTTAGCCTCCTTGAAATCAATTAGTCCAAATACAGCCACCATAATAACAGAGGCCAGAATCGCTTTTGGAAGAAAATAGAAAAGAGGGGTCAAGAAAAGCAGGGTAAGGATGATCAGGAAAGCACTAATAATGGAGGCAAGGCCTGTTTTCGCCCCAGCCTGGTCGTTAACGGCAGTTCGGCTAAATCCACCTGTGGTTGGAAAGGCTTGAAAAAAAGATCCCCCGATATTGGCTATGCCCAAACCGATCAATTCCTGATTGGGATCCACTTTATAATTTTTATGTCGGGCTTGAATAGCTTTGGCTACGGCAATGCTTTCCATGAAGCCGACCAGAGAGATGGTCAATGCGATTGGAAGCAAAGCGGTCAGGTTCTGAACATTGAGCTGTGGAGTAGTTAGTGCGGGAAGTCCTTCGGGTATAAGCCCCACTATCTGTACACCGGCCCTACTGTCCAACTGCATCAACCAAACCACCATGATGCCGAAGAAAACAGCGAGTAATGGACCGGGAATAGCCTTATTGATCCGTTTAATCCCCAGGATTAAAAGGATACCTCCCAAGCCGATACCGAAGGTAGCCCAATTGATAACTCCAAACTGCTGAATGGCATTCCAGAGGATTTCGTGGATGTAATTGCTGCGTGGGATGTCGACACCCAACAGGTGTTTGAGCTGGGAAAAGCCAATGATCAAAGCAGCGGCAGAGGTGAACCCACTGATGACCGGATGAGAGAGAAAGTTGACCAAAAATCCCAGTCGGAAAGCCCCTAAAAGAAACTGAATGAGTCCTACAAACAGGGCTAGGGCAATCGTTAAGGCAATGAACGTTTCCGAACCTACTTCTGCCAAGGCCCCTACTCCGGCAGCGGTCAATAAACTCACCATGGCTACCGGTCCTACAGCCAACTGCCTCGAAGTACCGAATAGGGCGTATAAAATCAGCGGCAAGGTACTGGCATACAATCCGTAAATAGGAGGCATTCCGGCAATCATAGCATAGGCCATGCCTTGCGGGATGAGCATGACCCCAACCGTTAAGCCGGCAGACAAGTCCCCTTGCAGGTTTTTCCGATCGTAGTTCGGGAGCCAATCGAGTAAAGGAAGGTATTGTTTGAGTTTCATAAGCCAACATTGCAAAGGCAAAGATACGGGAAGCTAAAGGGGGCTGGTAGTGATAGAGATCACGTTGGTGAATGCTGGATTGGAAGATCTACCTTTAATTATGAAAATTAATCCATATTAAACTGAATCAACTTATCCATGAAAAAGCCTTCTTCTATTGTAAAAGAGGGCTTTTTTGTTGAAAAGATTTTAATAAAGAGCTAAAAGCAGTAATAGAGTTAATGTTAGCTCAAATGAAGTGAGTAAACTGAGTATAATATTAAAATTAACGGCATATTAAATCTTATAGGATCCTCCCTTTTAAGCTGATTAGAATACCTATTCTGTAAGCCATTCGCTGTATTTTCAAAGCCTCGCAAAAGCTGATTCCGAGTTCCCCCTTACTTATTTTTTAAGATGGTTGCCTGACCTTGTGTTAGCGGCCTTGATATGTATGTAGCTAATTAATGCACCAACTTAACTTTTTATAAACTCATTAATCCTTATGCAACCTTTCAACTCCTTGAACATCACCTCAGAGGGGAAGGAAAGTCCAAATCCGGAGCCTCCTAGTATTAAGGCTCCGAATTGGATCTTCCTTGTTCTACTGACCCTGTTAACAAACTTTACTGCCCTGAATGGCCAAAGTGATTTGGTTATTACCGGGCTGCTTGATGGCCCGCTTCCAGGCGGTGTTCCCAAAGTAATTGAGCTTTTTGCTCTGAATGATGTCGCAGATCTGAGTATTTATGGTGTTGGCTCAGCCAACAATGGCGGCGGAACGGATGGAGAAGAAGTAACGCTCTTTGGCTCTGCTACTGCTGGTGATTACATTTATATCGCTTCTGATACTTCTGGTATTGGATTCCTGGGTAGCTTTCCATTTTTAATCAGCAATGCTGCATCCATCAATGGAGATGATGCCATTGAGCTATTCCAAAATGGAGTAGTTGTTGACGTTTTTGGTGAAATTGATGTAGATGGCTCTGGTGAGCCCTGGGAATATACCGACGGCTGGGCTTATCGCCAGTCCGGAACCGGCCCGGATGGATCTACCTTTGTCTTAGCCAATTGGACTTTTAGCGGACCTGATGCTTTAGATGGAGAAACCTCAAATGAAACGGCAGAAACGCCCTTCCCAATTGGAACCTTTGGTGGATCTACGGTCACCCCTGCTCCGGATGTAGCGCTCAATGAATTGCGCATTTCTTCTCCCGGTAGCTCGGATAACAACAGCAATTTCGTAGAGCTCATCGCTGACCCAGGTACTTCCCTGGATGGTGTGTTCTTGGTAGTGCTTTCCGGCGAATTCAATCCAGGTCAGGTTGATTTTGCCTTCGACCTGAGCAGCGTGACTTTAACGGACGGATTGGCCATGATCCGGAATTCAGGGCTATCCACAGAAATCCCTCAGACGGTAGAGAGTAGTGATGATCTGGTTCTCGATTTTGATTTCTTTGGTTCACCGAGCACCTTCTTATTAGTACAAGACTTCACGGGCAGTCAGGGCGATGACCTGGATGGCGACAACGATGGGGTGTTGGATA
>CAZXLD010000043.1:0-21500 GCA_964641965.1 uncultured Saprospiraceae bacterium
TTTCACGAGCCAGCACCAGTCCAGTCTGTTGAGTCATGTAATCCCTCAAATAATCGGTCTCCAAGTCGTTCAAGCGCTGATCAAAGCCTCCCAATTCCTTTAGCCGCCGTACCATGCCCACGTGGTAATGATGCCCCATGACCTTATAGCCCGGTAAAGCTTTGAAATGATCGCCTCGCGTGTAATCGAGTGCTCTATCTACAGCTGTTTTCCCACCTTCTGGACTCAGCTGGAAAAAAACGGGCATGCGTTGCCAAGTACCTGGGCGCGCATTGTACAAAGCGAAATTGGAGTAAAATTGCGGGTCCTCTTCTAACTCGGCTTGCCGGATCCCAAATGAAAATGTGTGCTCATCATCCTTCCGATACCAACTGTATCCCAGGTTTTGTTCCGATTCACGGGCCCAATAGAAGCTATGAGGAGGAGGAAAAGTCGCAATGCCGATCTGCTCCTGTTCAGCAGCAAGCAGCCGGTTGCTACTTTTCAAAATCACGGGCATTTTATTGATAGAGCCTCCCAACTGATAATCTTGCCATCGATTGGTGAGATCTCTCCACATGAGTTTAGCGTGGGGGGCCACAAGTAGCCCGCTCAAGCCGGCATCGTATTTAAAAGCAGCCGATGGGTGGTCGGTTTTGGCTACCAACATTTGCCGAACCAAATTGGAGCCTTTGAAGAAATCGAATTGGAGGTAGCCCTTAAGGATTCCAGCCTCTACTCCTGGGAATATCACCTCAATTCTCGACCCATTTGTCCGCACTACGCATCCTTTAGCTTTGTAAATAGCAGTTGCCCGGGTTATTTCGGCTGCTTTTCTCGGCATGCCCGGGTGGTTTGCAAATGGTTGTTCGGCAGGGATGGACGACCGGTGTGAACGAGGTGGTTCCTTGCTGAAATATAAGGGTGCATCCCAGAACGCATTCCACTTAATCTCATTGAGGATTTCCTCCGTCAGTTGAATACCCAGTTTTTCCAAGGGTTCAGTCTGTTGTTGGGTAACCCGTCGGACCCCGGATACCACTCTAAACTCAGGACTAAGCTGTTGGGTCATGATCTGCCACCCTCCTTTACCTTGTCGAAGAGAGATATCGCGGATTGTTGGCACCCCTGATCGCAGATAAAGTCGGACCTGCCATTCAACTCCGTCTTCTCCATCCCAGTTAATGGCGAGTGTATCTTCGGTTACTGTAGCGACAAGCCCTTCCCGGGGCTGGTAATCGTCCATATTGCAGTTGAGTGGATCAGCCTGTGCAAGGATTACCAGAGGTACCAAAGCTATTACCAAACAAAGGCGGGAAAGCCACATAAATCGAAGTTTTACCAGGATTAAAGGTCACAATAGCTCCCTTAGCGCACCGATTAGTTGGTAGATATGATTGGGGGTAGAACTGGTGCCCATCAGACCTATGCGCCAGATCTTTCCAGCAAAGTCACCCAATCCACCACCAACTTCAATATTATAATCTTGGAGCAGCCGTGAACGGGTTTTGCTGTCGTCGAGACCGGGAGGAAGTTTAACCGCATTTAGCATGGGCAACCGGAAAGGCTCTTCCACTAAAAATTCGAATCCTAACGGCTCCAGACTTTCCTTCAAAAGGAGGTGATTCTTTCGATGCCGTTCAAAACGAGGTTCCAACCCCTCTTCCAATACGAGACGTAGCGCTTCCCGCATGGCGTACATGGCCGAGACCGGTGCCGTATGGTGGTAGGCCCGTTTGGCACCTGCCCAATAATCCTTAACCATGGTCAGGTCCAGAAACCAACTTTGTACTTTGGTCTTCCGCTGTTCCAGTGCTTCCACCGCACGAGCACTAAAGCTCACAGGAGAGAGGCCGGGTGGGGCGCTCAGGCACTTTTGGGAGCCAGAATAAATCGCATCGATACCCCATTCGTCGACTTTCAATGGAGTGCCCGTGTAGGAAGTTACCGCATCCACCACCAAAAGAGCACCGGCATCGTGGGTCATCTCGCTGATCTCTTCCAGCGGTTGTAGAACCCCCGTGGAGGTTTCGGCATGCACAATGGCGACCAGTTTGGGCCGGCACATTTGAAGGGCTTCTCTTACCTGCTGTGGGTCAATGGGCGAACCCCAGGAAGCGTCCACGCGGATCAGCTTGGCACCACAGCGCTCTACTATGTCGGCCATGCGGTTGCCAAATACGCCGTGAATGCAAATGAGTGCTTCATCACCAGGTTCCAAAAGATTGACCAAGCAGGTCTCCATACCCGCACTGCCTGGAGCCGAGACAACAAAGGTCAGCTGGTTTTCCGTTTGGTAAGTCTGCTGCACCATGACCTTGATCTCATCCATAACCTCCAAAAACTGGGGATCTAAATGCCCGATTAATGGAGTGGCCATGGCTTTCAACACCCTGGGATGTGCGTCGCTTGGGCCCGGGCCCATCAGAATGCGGTTACTGGGATTTAATTCCCGTTGATAAGATTGCATGCTTTTACTTTTTTACATCTGTATAATCCTATAGGATCGGCCCAGGACTGTTCTTAAATTCCAATTCTATTTGATCAGTGAGTGGCGACCATAGGATCGGTGTAGCCCAAGAGGTTTATCACGATCCATCCCAACAAACCGGTCAACACCAAATAGTACACCGTGGGCAGGATTGTCTTTCTAATAATGCTACCTTCTCGGTCGAGAAAACCTACCGTAGCGGAGGCAGCGACCACATTGTGAATGGCCACCATATTTCCAGCAGCAGCTCCAACTGCCTGTAAGCTGACCACCATCACTCCGGAAATGGCCAACTTCTCGGCTACTCCATACTGAAAAAGGCTGAACATCAAGTTGCTTACGGTATTGCTGCCTGCGATAAACGCTCCCAAGCCGCCAATAGAGGGAGCAAACAAGGGCCAGCTATTCCCAACCCTATCCGCTACCCAGGACGCCATGGCCAGGGGCATGCTTTCCAGTCCTGCCGCATTCATTCCGGAATTAATGTAAATTCTTACCATGGGCACCGTAAACATGAGTACGAAACCAGCTCCAAGAATCATTCTCCAGGAATCGTTAAAGGCCTTCCTGATTTTTGGTGGATCCATGCGATTTAAAAAATAGGTAACGCCAACCACCAGTATGAAAATCGTACCGGGAAGATAGAAAGGCGAACTGCTTCCACTGATAGAGGTTCCGAAAATGTTAGGCCACTTCAATTGAACCGAAGTCAATAGCTCTTTAAATGGCAACTGTGGAAGTCTTGACAATACCAATAGCACGGCCAACAAAAGATAAGGCACCATAACCTGAAAAATGGAAAGTTGGCGTTCAGGTCCCTCAGCTTGATCTTCCATTTGAATACTGCCTGTCCAGTTACTAGACCATTGATGGGTGGGGGGAAAATCCCAGGTTTCCTTCGGTACGAGAATCTTCCTACGGGCTGCAAATGTGACCAGGACCAATCCAACCAATGCCCCGATCAAACTCGGGAATTCAGGCCCCAGAAAAATACCGGTGAGCGTGTAAGGAATAGTAAAGGCTAATCCTCCTAGCAGAGCGAATGGAAAAATAGCCAGCCCTTCCTTCCAAGACCTATTGGTTCCAAAAAACCGGGTCATCATCGCGCACATGAAAAGAGGCATAAGCGTTCCCACCAAAGCATGTAGGACTACCACATTAGCGGTTACAAGCTGTAGGAAATCCCCAATGGTCAAATTATTTTCGGCCATCATTGCGGTTACTCCCGAGTTTTCCAATCCGCCTTTCACTCCTACCAGTACCGGCGTACCAACAGCACCGAAGGTGACTGCCGTGCTTTGTACCATCATTCCAAGCATCACTGCGGCCATTGCCGGGAAGCCCATAGCCAACAACAAGGGTGCTGTAATGGCCGCAGGAGTGCCAAAACCAGCTGCCCCTTCAATAAAAGATCCGAAAAGCCATACTACAATGACCACCTGTACTCTCCGATCAGCACTCAAATCAGAAAATCCAGTTCGGATAGTCTCTATTCCTCCAGAGTACTTGAGGGTATTCAGCAATAAAACGGCACCGAATACAATAAAAAGAATATCGAAGGTTATGAATAACCCTTGGATGCTTGAAGCAAGTACATACCGAACATCCATCTGCCAAAAAATTGCCCCGATCAAGGCAGTAAGTATGAAAACAACCGGCATGGTTCGTCTGGCAGACCAACGAAAACCGACTAGGAGAAGAGCGGCCACGACGATAGGCAATATTGCCAGAAAGGCTTGAAAGGTGAGATTCATCGGTATAGTGTCAACTGGATCTATTCTATGAGGAGACCCGAAATACGTTTATTGAAGAGCAAAAGCATCTTTTTGGCTAAACACAAACACCGACCCATTTTCCATAACTAGTAATATCATTTTAAAATGAAAATAACGCATTTAAATCGGTATAAGGGAACCCTGCAATGCGAAAACAGAAGTGGTCGGTTCACTTATTCATACGAAGGCCGTCGTGCCTTACCCTGAATGGATGAACAGGAAAACTAGGGGTAAAAAGTATACCTGTTTTCTTCTCTGGTAAACCCAAAGCCCCGCCTAGGGGGCCTCCAAGGATAATCCAGCTAGGTGCATTTGAGCTTATGAGCCCCTACAGATTAAGCGTAAATATGACGATTTAAGCGGCAAGAACTTGGGACGGAAATTGGAATTTTTGACTTACACCATTTTAAAGAAAGAATGGCCAAATTCCCGAGATCATTCCTTCTTAAAACCGGTAAATAAACTGACGCCCAATTTCGGGGCCAGTCTGTGACTTCCTTGCCTCGCCGCAAACGGGCTTTAGTGGGTCAGAGGGTATTACAAGAACCATAATCAACTCGTGAATGAACCCTGATATTCATCGTGAGGGATGGTAAGCCTGGCTTTGCCGGTATAAAAATAGAATAGCTTCCGACTTTTTATTTTTTTAAATTCGGAATAAGACAGTTCGTGTAAAAGTAGATACGGCTCCCTATTGAGCGCTGTCCTACCGGCGCTATTGTCTGGTTGAACGACCACGGGATGGGGATTAAAGAAGCCGAAGCCCGAAAAGCCATTCGAAAGAGAGTGCACGCCATGGGTTGGTTGTGAGTAGGAACCGCTGGAAGATTTGAACTCCTTGACCCTCTTGTTAATATAAGGAACCAAGGAGTTCAAAAACAACGGAACATCTAGCCTGCTAAATCCATCAATTCAGCATCAGATGGATACCATTCCCCCTCAAACCAAGACTCGAGTGGACCATACAATCTGAATATGGTATTCCAGCCTTTACCTGGAATTGTTTGTATCCAATTATTCTCATATCCGTCCGGTGGTTCCGGACCAATGTAGATATCGCAGGAGCCATCTTGATTTTGAACGAGACCTTCTTTGTTGTTGTCGATCCCTGGAAACCGTTGATCCGTCTGCAGCATTGAACGGGTTTGATTATCATAAATAGTGAAGGACCAGAAATCCTTCATTGGTGGATTTGCCGGTACGTTAAATTTATACATTTTACTGCCATCAAACGTATTCCCGTTTTCATCAGGATAAGCAATGGCATACTGAGACCCCTTCCCAACTATTTTCATCGACATGGCAGGGGTTATACCCGTTGCATAAAAATGGAAAGCACTCCGCGCATCTAACAACCTTGCCCCCTCATGCTCAAATAGATAGCTTCGGTAAGCCAATGGGTTTAGCCACTGTGTTCCTGGAAACTTGATTAGATAATCACTCTTCGGCTTTGCCATTTGAGTACGCACAATGGCACTTCCTATTTTGGCAGCTTCCTTCAGGATTCCCTGCATTCTTTCATCTGGTTCAAACGCTTTGCCTTTTTTTATCCCGATAGCCGAAAGGGTACCCAAGATCTCCGGATTTTCTCCCATAGAAGGTTCGGACTGAATGACCGAATTAATCTCCTCGTAAATCCGTTCATCCATTTTATGAATAGTATTGAAAGATTTGCCCGAAACGTTGACAAAGTTCATAACCGGTGGGGCATTTCTTTTAGAAAGGGGATAAATTTTAAATGTTCGTTTTGTATCCTCGACTGCCGGACTAGGATCGCCATTTTTTTGAAAACCTCTCCAAATGACCCAATGCCCATAAGTATTGGCCTGAGAAACAAAATAGCCTTCCGGCACATCTCCTTCGTAGTTGGGAGGAAGAATCAGAAATTTACCCCCTTGGCCTAGATCAGGACCTAATCTCCCAAAATCGGCAACATATTTAAAGTAATGATCATCGATGATCCCCAGCACATCCGGAGGGGTTTCGATGACCATTGGCTCATCTTGCAACTCCAACCAGGACATCATATAAACTGAAGTGGTATTGGCAGTAAGAAAGAGGGCCTTTGAATCCATGAGATCCTCAAAAATTAAAGCTGTTTCGTTTGCCGGACCAAAGGAAAGGATTCCTTGTTTCATAGCTTCCATAGAAGCTATATGAATTCCTTTGGTATAAGCGTCCACTGCATTTATCAAATCCAGGAAATCATATACTGTCTTTTCAGTATCGGGTAGGGGAACGCCATCAAAAAATTCAAGCTCCCCCAATCGCTCGGATTGTATGACATTGGGGCTTTCTATACCATCCGGTATTTCAGTGGCCATCACCATTTGAGGTGGATCTATTCCGACTGGCTTGGGAGGAGTCGACACGCTCTAATTCGGTACAAGCCATCAAGATCCCTCCTAGTGCAACGATTAAGATGATTCCCTTACTTTTTCCATTCAACATGCTCATGATAAAATTTTGAATAATGAATCTAGTCCATCTAGATTTTTAAGCCCGCAAATGTAAGATTATACAGCCAAATCCTTCCTTTCAATCAATTCCCCAGCCCCATACCCATATCGCTCGACTACCTCCTTCAGTTTTAAATATTTTCCATCAAGGAATTCCAGCATTTCCGATTGTACAACCAAAACCCTACCCCTATTGAAGTCAGGTACTTCCGGTATATAAACCGCAAAACGATTATCGGGTAATGCTTCGATTACCAATCCCAATTCCTGGATTCCCGGAATTCGTTCCAGCAAGGCCGGTCGCAATTGGTCGCTGTTGCTTAGTACTCCCGTGGCCATACCTTTAAGCACCTGATAGCCGGGAATAAAACTCAGGATATTATTCTCTACCCAATTGGAGGCTTTTCTTTTCGTCCTGGGTAGGATGAACCAACCAAAGAAGAAGAAAAAAGTAACCATAAACAAGATGACCAAGATGGTAATTAAAAGCAATGTCCCATCATGGTCCTCAGAAACCCCCGCTATCTTTCTGCCAAAGCTATGGATGAGCTCGTAGGCCTTAAACAGTAAAAAAAGAAGAGCCCCAAAGGGCAGAAAGGTTACTACACCGGCAACGATATGCTTGACGAAAAAGGTCCCAAGGCTTTCTTTCATAAGGCATTTATTTCGGAAAGAAGTGTCCAACAATGGTAGCTAGTTCCAATAAATTCCCCATTCATGTTGAATCCGGGAATTTCACCAACCCGTGGAATCTAAAGGAAGATTTGGGAAAGTGTACTCTATTTCACCGTATACCCTTTCCCTTCCAGACAAACGGCGAATGCTTTCTTGAATTCATTCATCATTTGAGCCTCCTGGTTGACAGCCTGCTGTTGGGCTTGAGCCTGGCCTTGACGCTGAGCGCGGCGGCCTTGCCGCAAACCTCCAAATCCGCCTGCGGTGGCACCAATGGCAGCCCCTTTGCCAGCATCTCCAGAAATAGCACCTATGGCAGCTCCTACAGCAGCCCCTTTAGCGGCTCCGCCTACTGCACCCGCGGCGCCCATACCACCGGGAACTTCCTGAGGTTTTACTTCCGGTAGGTTAAGAGGGTCCACGCCCGACTGTTGCACGGCCCAGCTGTAGCAGGCGGCCTCATCCGCTTGTTGAGTAGCAGCATCCTGATTGTTGCTGGGAAAAACATACATACCCAGCAATTTGGCCATAGAAGTGGTAGGTTGGGTCTCTTGAGCAGAGAGCAATAGGGGGAAAATCAGTATCCCGGCTATTAAAAAGATATGATTTGATTTCATGACTTCGATTTGAAATTTGGGAGTAAAGGGATTAAGGAGTCTCATTCATTGGAGGTCGGAACGACCATATCTGCGAATAACTGCCAACGGCCGTTGACCTTATGCAAGACTGTAGTCCTTTTCGCATTGTTAAAATTCAGGAAGGCATTATCCAGGTCTGCCTGATAAACGTTCAGGTAGTAAAAAATGACTGCCATGTCCCCATTCACTTTTACACGGGTAGGCCGGATGAAAATGGTGGGCGCTAATTCGCTGGGTGCAGCCACTCCTTCGGAAAACACTTCTTTTACGGCATCGATCCCGATAGGCGCACCGAAAGCAGAGGACCAAACGGCAAAATCCGCATCGCAAGGACAGGCTTCCTAGAAAATATTGAAATCGTTTGCATTAGTAGCTTGCCACCAGGATCGAAAACAGGATTCAATCTGATCGATTATCTCCAATTGGGCAGGCGCCCAAGTTTGGGCCGACAGCGAATGAGGCAAAATGGCCACCATGGCTATCAGTCGGAGGGTTTTTAGGTTCATCTTGGATAGGTTTTAAGGTATTATACCGATTTCATGATTAAGTGGCAACTTGAATTTATCCTTGAAATGATATTACTTATTCGTTCTAAAGTAGAAATAATCCTTTGCAGCGGTTTACCCTAACCGATGACTTTTCCTGATGAAACATTTGACCATCTTCTCTGCCCCATGATCAATATAGCTACCCCCAATGGAAGCAAGACCGAAATTCCAAAGATGAGTTCGTAATAGGAAGGAAGAAAGCCCCACCCTGCCCACAACATGGTCCCCTGTAGGAACAATACCAATTCGGAAAGGACAAAACCCGCTGTAAATACGACAATGCCCAGCCGGCCGACATTGGTTTCCCCCCTCAATAGGTTGGAATTTAAGGCAAAGGCGACTAAACCCAAGGTGACCGCCCCTAACAATAAGAGATGAATAAAGCCAATCACATAGTTGCGAATCGTATACGCAGCCCGAGCCACAAAAGGAATAACTACGGCCGACTGGATCAGGATTTTAAATACAAAACTGTAAAAAGCAATTTGAAGTAGCAGGCCTCCACGGCTCGACAACAATGCTCCGACTTGGCTGCGAGCTGAGTGTAGCAGCCGTACCAAAAAGAACAAGGCCCCTAATTGAAGCATGACCCCCAGCCCGTTAACCACAAACACAATCAGATAAGGCTGTGACCAAGCCACCGCCAGGGCATAGGTCAACAGACAGGAAATAATCAGCAACCCATAAAACGGCCGTACTATGGAAGGACTAAATACTTGTCCTCGTTCTTCTAACCAGCGGAAGAAAAGAGCAAGCGACGCAAAAATCGCCCACCCATTAAACTGAAAATGAAGGTAAAACTGTACCCCCATGTAATACCAGACCGATCCCTTCAAGCTTCCGATAATCATAGGTACCACGGCCCAGACTCCCAGCGTTGACAGAAAATAAAAAACGAGGGCCGATCGCAGCAGAAGGTGGGAGAAGCAGGCCCTACCAGCTAGGTCTCTCCAAAACCAATAGAGAAAAACATAAGAGCAGAGGACATGTGCCATAGAAAAAGCAATGGAAATGGCTCCATACCCCTGCCAGGGAAAAGCGCCCATCATCCCGATCACACTTAACTGAGTAAGCCAAAAGAGTCGGTTGTACTTTGGATGATTCGCCCGATCAGGAGGTAAAAAACTTCGAATCAACAAGGTATATAAAGCCAGATAGATCCAACCCAGCAAAGCTACATGGGAGTGGCCATGCAATACATAGCGGTATTTCATCCAGGCCAATTCCTCCACAAAAGCAAAGCGGAGCAAACTGCCCAGCGAAGCAGCTACGAGTAGGTTGAGCAAGGCTACCAACAGCCATTTCCGTTTCATAAAATCGGCGGGATTTTAGGATATCAGGTTACCAGGATGCCGGAGAAGGGCTTTTCAATCCGATTGAAAGCCAAGGCTCCACAGTATCAGGCCACCCATACGCATATCATTCGCCCACCTCTACCCCATCGTTGGCATATAGAAATTCCAATACATCCCGGGCATCGCCAACGGTCAGGTTCTGGTTGGGCATTCGGGTCAAACATTCTTCCAGGAGTTTTTGAGCTGTGGCATCTTCAGCCAACATCACGTCTACAT
Organism: uncultured Saprospiraceae bacterium; assembly: GCA_964641965.1. Classification (GTDB taxonomy): domain Bacteria; phylum Bacteroidota; class Bacteroidia; order Chitinophagales; family Saprospiraceae; genus JAJDFU01. The sequence continues at coordinate 10,137 of CAZXLD010000043.1, forward strand.
TGGTAATCATATTCATGATCCACTCCGGTTGGCGACGATCCGTTACGCCTTTAAAACCAGGCCCAACTACGCGCTGGTCGGTCAACTTGTGGCAGGCACTACATTTCATCTCATAAATGCCTTCCCCCGTTTCTACCATGTGTCCCTTTAAGGGAGTATTGAGGGAAACCGACTTGATTTCGCCAATGCCTTTCCCGTCGTCTACCTTAAGCATACTTTTGGGCCGTTCAGTAGCCGTAGCTTGTTGTTTAGGTTCCCCACCGCAAGCATAGATCAAGCTTCCCAGTAAGGCGATTACTATTATCCTTTTCATTTTTGGATGGTTTTGTCGATTCAAAATCAAGCATCAAATCGTCAGCCCTTGAGCAAGGATTCTCTTCGAAATATCGTCCACCTGCTGATCGTCGATCAGCTTCTCCATGCTTTTCCGGTAGCTGAATACCTTTTCATGCAGCGGGCAAGGGTTTTCAGAAGAACAGACCGGCAGCCCCAATACACAAGATTTAAATACCTCCTTGCCATCTATGCATTCGATGACCTCGCGCAAGGTCATCTGGCGATTTTCCGTATTCAGAAAAAAACCTCCTCCGGCGCCTTTGCGGGAAGAAATCAGTTGATGCCGCGATAGCTGCTGCAGGATCTTAGCTAAAAAGGGTTTAGGTACTTCCAGCTGATCTGCTATTTCCGTTGTGCCTAGCAGGCGGGTCTCATCCGTATGTACAGCCAAAAAGAAAACCGCCCTGATCGCGTATCTACAGGATTTAGAAAACATGGACCCAATGATTTATACTAACGCAAGTTTAAAATGACCTATTTAAAAATGGAGAAAACAGCCAATCTTGGTCAGCCCCGACGACAAGTGTCGGGATCAAGGACATTATACCATTTCAAGAAATGCTGTATTTAAGTGCCAGGCCATTTGCAACTTAAAATGGTATTACATGGAAGAAGATACTTGATTTTTTTAATAGGATAAAAAAATCTTTTTATCTCTTTTGAGTGACTTTTATCAATTTTTTCAAGAGCCCTAAATCGTGCCCGGCTGATATCGGTCATTGGGAAAGCAGTTGATTGTGAAGACTTTTGAATAGGATAAAAAAGTCCTTTTATCCTAAATAAAACCTATAAAAATCATCAATCCTGCCTGACAGGTATCAGATAAAGGAAGCGAGAGGATCCCCAACTTTACCCTGGATATACACTTCCCCAGCACACAAAAACCGAATTAGTACACCTAATCGTGATTGCACAAACAAAATCCATTCATCATGAAAAATCCCTTCCGGTACCAGCGGTTGCTGATCCTGGCAATCCTCCTATTGGCATCCGCCCTGGTATATTACAGTTGCACGTCCAAAACCCAAAGCTTGACCGCCCTGAGCGGAGATGAAGCCTCCGCCGTATATGTTGGTCCGGGGGAATATGACGAATACTATGGCTTCTTCAGTGGAGGGTTTAGCGGCCAAGTCAGCGTGTATGGCTTGCCTTCCGGTCGGCTCTTGAAGGTTATCCCGGTCTTTTCTCAGGATGCGGAGAAAGGCTATGGGTATAATGAGGAAACCAAGCCTATGCTGAACACTTCGTACGGGTTTATCCCCTGGGATGATTCCCATCACCCGGAACTTTCCCAGACCGACGGAGACACCGACGGGCGTTGGCTCTTTATCAATGGCAACAATACCCCTCGAGTAGCCCGAATCGACCTGACTACTTTCGAAACGGCAGAGATCATTGAGATTCCCAACTCTGGTGGAAACCACTCCTCTCCGTTCACTACTGAAAATACAGAGTACGTAGTGGCCGGTACCCGTTTTGGAGTCCCGTTTCCTCAGCAAGACGTCGCCATCAACAGTTATGCCGATAATTTCAAAGGGGCGCTCACCTTTATCAGCGTTGAACCGGAGGAAGGCCTTATGGATATTGCCTTCCAGGTATTATTACCGGCGTTCAATTACGACCTGGCACACTCCGGCAAAGGCAACTCTCACGGCTGGACCTTTTTCACTTCCTACAATACAGAGCTGAAAAATACCTTGCTGGAGGTAACAGCTTCTCAGAACGACAAGGACTTCATTGCCGCGGTCAACTGGAAAAAAGCAGAGGAATACATCGCACAAGGAAAGTTCCAGGAAATCCCGGCTTCCTATGCCCATAATGTGCACAACGAGAAAACTCACACGGCCACCTCAACCATGAAAGACAAGGTGAAAGTGCTGATCCCTTCCGAGTGCCCCGGGTTGGTATACTTTCTGCCTACGCCTAAGTCTCCGCACGGCGTAGACGTAGATCCTTCCGGTGAATACATTGTCGGCAACGGAAAGCTCTCTGCCGACTTGACGGTACACTCCTTCACTAAAGTGCTGGAAGCTATCGAAAACGAATCCTTTGAAACCACCATTGACGGCATACCCGTCCTGAAGTTCGAGGATATTGTAGCTGGTGTAGTAGAAAAGCCCGGCCTTGGGCCTTTGCACACCGAATTTGACGGCCGAGGGAATGCCTATACGACCTTCTTCATCTCTTCCGAGGTAGTAAAATGGAAATTAGGCACCTGGGAAGTTGTAGACCGGATTCCTTGCTATTATTCAGTAGGACACTTGATGATTCCAGGTGGAGACTCCAAGAATCCCGACGGAAAATACTTAGTGGCCATGAATAAGATCACGAAAGACCGCTATTTACCTACCGGCCCTGAACTAAACCATTCAGCGCAGCTTTACGATATCTCCGGAGAAAAAATGAAGCTGTTGCTCGACTTCCCAACGGTGGGAGAACCCCACTATGCACAAGGGATAGCTGCCAGCAAGGTGATGCCCAATTCCAAACGGATCTACCCCATAGAGGAAAATGAGCATCCATATGCGGCCAAAGGGGAAAAAGAGACCAAAGTCGAGCGCAACGGAAACGAGGTCCATGTTTACATGACAACGATCCGCAGTCACTTTGCTCCCGATAATATCGAAGGGATTAAGATCGGTGACAAAGTCTATTTCCACCTGACCAACCTGGAGCAAGACTGGGATACTCCTCATGGATTCTCCGTGATGGGCGCTCGCAATGCGGAATTACTGGTCATGCCTGGTCAAACCGAAACCTTGGTCTGGGAACCTCAACGCGAAGGTGTCTTCCCATTCTACTGTACGGATTTCTGTTCGGCACTACACCAGGAGATGCAAGGATACATTCGGGTATCTCCCGCAGGTTCTGATGTACCGCTCAAGTGGAGTTTGGGTGAGGATGATGAAGTGCAATAAGCGGCACCTACATACCAAACTGGTGTGGGGCAGATTTGCCCCACACCCTTGCTAAAAACCAGACAAATGAATCAACTTCCCCGGCTACTCCTGGTAGCAGCTTCTCTTTGCCTCCTTATGCTATTCTTGTTTCCGATGTGGAAGATTCAGCTTTTTGCACCTCAGTATCCCGACGGGGTAGAGATGCATATCTGGATCAACAAAATTGGGGGAACGACTCCTGGCACCTTGCAAAATGTCAATATCCTGAATCACTATGTCGGCATGCAATACATTGAACCGGATGCGATCCCCGAATTGAAATATTTTCCCTATGTAATCATTGCCATGACCACCCTGGGGTTGCTCGTGGCCGGCATCAATCGAAAAAACCTCTTCCTGTTTTGGACCCTGCTGTTGGTCTTGCTTTGCGGCCTGGGCCTTTACGACTTCTATTTATGGGAATACGATTACGGGCACAACCTCAGTGAAGACGCACCCATTAAGATTCCCGGCGCTTCCTTCCAACCCCCGTTGATCGGGCGGAAGATGATTCTGAATTTTGAAGCCGTCTCCCTGCCGCATATCGGTGGCTATTTCGTCGGCTTATCCATGCTCCTGGGCGCCTTGGCCTGGTGGTTGAAACCCAAAAAAGAACAACATGAACCGGCTATGGCCTAGCTTTTTCTTTGTGATCTTATTTTCCGCTTGTTCGGTACAGCCGGTGCCCATTGAGTATGGTGCTGACAAATGCGATTTCTGTCGTATGACTATCGTTGACCAACAACATGCCGCCGAGCTAGTAACGACCAAAGGTAAGGTATTCAAGTTCGATGCGATCGAGTGTATGATCCAATATGCCGAAGGCGAAAAAGAAACGGCATTTGCCTTTCAGATGGTCAATGATTTTATGCGTCCCGGCGAATTGGTTGTTGCCGAGACGTGTCATTTCCTGATCAGCAGACGATTGCCCAGCCCGATGGGTGCCAATCTTACCGCTTTTACCAACCAAACAGATGCAGCCCAGATGCAGCAGGAACGAGGTGGCCAGGTCTTTGATTGGGAAGAAGTGCGACTGCACCTTCAGAAACAATTTGTACAATGAAAAGGAACATTCCTTATCTATTATTCATCTGCATGCTTCCCTTGCTCTTGCAAGCCAAGGTGCTCGAAGTGGGGCCAAACCGCCCTTACCAACAGATTCAGGACGCCATCGAAGCGGCGGAAGCAGGGGATGAGATCCGGATCTTGGCGGGAGAGTATCTCGCTTGCAACCTGATCATTTCCAAGCCTCTGCGCATTCTGGGGCAAGGGACTGTAGTAGTGACCGGCGATGGAGAACAGGAGGTATTTATCATCGATTCCGATCAGGTATGGATCGAAGGATTGGAAATCCGAAAAGCCGGGAAAAGTCAGGTTCGAGACCTGGCAGCTATCCGGGTACGTAAGCATGATCATTTTACCCTACGGAACAACCGAATTATCGATGCTTATTTCGGAATCTACATCGAGAACGGTAAACACGGGTTGATTGAAGGCAATGAGCTCATCGGGCAGGGTACCAATGAAATGTCAACCGGAAACGCGATCCACTGCTGGTATGCCGAACACCTGACGATCCGAGGAAATCTCACCCAAGGATACCGGGATGGAATTTACCTGGAATTCGTCAACCAAAGCACCATTCAGGGGAATACGAGCACAGCGAACATCCGGTACGGGTTGCACTTCATGTTCTCCAACGATAACAGTTATGCTGAAAATATATTCCGGTCGAATGGAGCCGGCGTAGCGGTCATGTTCTCCAAGCGGATTCAAATGCTCAACAACCGGTTCGAGCATAATTGGGGGAGATCCTCCTACGGGCTATTGCTAAAAGAGATCTACGACGCAGAGATCCTCCACAATCACTTCATTCAGAATACGATCGGAATTATGTTGGAAGGGTCCACCCGATTGACCTATCAACACAACGAATTCCAATCCAACGGCTGGGCGATCCAAATTACAGGCGGGTGCCTGGATAATCATTTTTCCAAAAACAACTTCAAATACAACACTTTAGATCTGGTGGTGCACAGTCGCATGAATAATAATACGTTTCACGGCAACTTCTGGAGTGCATATAGTGGATATGACCTGGATCGGGATGGAGTTGGAGATGTTCCCCACCGCCCGGTACGCTTGTTTTCCTACATCCTCTCAAAATCACCTGAATCCATCGTTTTGCTCCGCAGCCTTTTTATAGATCTATTGAACTTTTCGGAAAAGGTAAGCCCCGCTTTTACGCCGGAAAATGTATGGGACGATCAACCCTTAATGCAGCCTGTACTATGATAACCATTAGCAATTTAGCCAAAGCATTCGGATCGCAACAGGTCCTTCAGAGTATCGATTTGAATCTGGGAAGTCCGGGAAGGATAACGGCTATTTTGGGCCCTAATGGATCGGGTAAAACAACCTTGATCAAATGCATACTGGGCATGGTCTTACCCGACAAAGGCCAACTGGACGTACTGGGTAATCCCATCCGGGGGAAATGGGCCTACCGGGCAGATATCGACTACCTCCCTCAAATTGCGCGATTCCCGGAGAATTTGTCAGTTGGAGAATTGATTGCGCTGGTCAAGAATATCCGGGGAGGCGAAGCTCGGGATGCTGAACTGCTGGAGCTTTTTAAGCTCGACGCATTCAAAAACAAACGCCTGGCCAATCTGTCGGGAGGTACCCGCCAAAAAGTAAACCTAACCCTAGCCTTCATGTATGACAGCCCCATCGTGATCCTGGACGAGCCTACTTCCGGCCTCGATCCGGTAGCTATGGTGGCCCTTCGACAATGGATCCACCAAGAAAAGGCGGCCGGCAAAGCAATTTTGATCACGACCCATATCATGAGCTTTGTGGAAGAAGTGGCGGATGAAATCATTTTTCTGCTCGATGGGCATGTCTATTTCCAGGGATCACCGGAAACCTTGAAGCAGCAATACAACGAGGAACGACTGGAACAGGCAATTGCCGGCATCTTAACAGCCCCATACCAGGACAACCTTAATGGGCAAGTCTCAGCCCAGGACCAAGAGCATTTCAACTTAGACCGCATACCTAAAGCATAACCATGGGAAAGATCCTTCAATATACCTTAATCGACCTCCTGCGCAGCCGGTGGGCCTATTTATACTTCGGGTTTTTCCTACTATTTACCATCGGAGTGGCTGCTTTCAGTACAGACGGTTCCAAGCTGATCATTAGCCTGATGAATGTGATCCTGATCCTGTGCCCCTTGATTGCGATGCTTTTCGGGCTTATGTATTACTACCACTCCAGGGAATTCATTGAGCTCCTTCTGGCCCAACCAATCCGCCGGATGGCCATTTTCTGGGGGCAATACCTGGGAGTCGCCCTTTCCCTCAGCCTAAGCCTGGCCCTGGGAACAAGTCTACCCTTTTTATTTTCCGGATTTCAGGGAGCGGAAGAGCTACCCCGCTTCCTGACGTTGATCGGAAATGGCGTTCTCCTGTCCTTCATTTTCTCCGGACTGGGTTATTTGATCGCCCTGAAATTTGACAACCGGATCCGGGGATTTGGGGTGGGCCTGTTGATTTGGCTTTTCTTTGCCATTGTGTATGACGGCATTTTCCTATTGCTTTTGTTGGCCTTTCGGGATTATCCCCTGGAAAAACTATCCCTGGGGCTTTCCATGTTCAATCCGATTGACCTATCCCGAATCCTGATCCTGCTGCAATTGGATATCTCGGCTTTGATGGGGTATACGGGAGCTGTTTTCCAAAAATTCTTCGGGACCCAATGGGGTATGCTGTTAACGGTATTGGCGCTGAGCCTATGGTTGGTAGCCCCTGCCCTGAGCATACGATGGGTCGCGATTCGGAAGGATTTCTAAACCCATTCAATAGTACAAACCCACAACATGCGTATCCTCCTAACCAGCTTACTGATCTTGGCCATCTGCCTCTACACGGGTGGAAAGGGGCTGCTGGTGTTTTGGTACCATGTTGCAAACGGATCTTTTGAGCAAACTTTCTGTGAGAACCTGGCTGCACCACAATTGGATTGCCACGGTAAATGTACCTTAACCCAACTCCTGGAGGATAGCTCCCAAGCCGAAAAAGAGAAACCGGTGTTGCCGGTTTCTGAAGAAAGCCAAACGGTTCAATTGTTGGAGCCGCCCCCCATTCGCACCTTAAATCTGCCCTCGCCCGATCTGGATCCTCCAAGCGGTGGCTTTTATCTGCGACTTATTTGCCAGGACTGTTCACCTTCCGTATTTCGTCCGCCCAACCTGTATCCTGTCCGTTCTTTAGCCTGATTCCCTACTTCAGGCCGGATTGTATTTCCCTTTTTTAAAACCCTTTAATTTTTAATCATGCGAAAATTCATGATATGGGTACTTGCTATGGTTGTGACACAACTGTTGCCAGGACAGGACCTGATAACCCTGCAAGGTCAACTGCTGGACAAAGACAATGGACAGACCATTCCATTTGGTACCCTCAAAATTAACGATACCTACGCCTTCGCCGACGAGAGCGGTTTTTTTTCAACTGAAGTAACGAAAGCAGAAAGCTATCAGATTGAAATAGATCAGATCGGCTACCAGCTCGAAACTATTCAATTGACAGCACCAACCCCCTTTCTCCGATTAAACCTAACCCCCAAAGCCATTATCCTTCAAGAGGTTTTGGTTACCAATCAGCATCGATACAGCATTCCACAATCAGATACCCACATTGATGAGGCTCGCCAATTCACTCAGGCAAAGGATGTGGGGAACCTGTTTCGGGAGATCCCGGGCTTCGGCATCATCAAACGAGGCGGTATCGCGCTGGATCCTGTTTTTCGTTCCTTTAAATACGAACAATTGAACCTCTTTTACGACGGCGGGCTGGTGACGACCTACGCCTGTCCAGGTCGAATGGACCCCGCTACAACACACGTCAACCCACAGGATGTAGAAAAGATCGAACTGATCAAAGGGCCATTCAGCATGCGCTATGGACCCACCATGGGCGCTATTATCAACGTGGTAACGGAATCCAAAACCAGCCCTGAATTCTCAGGTATCGGAGGTAGTGTAGAAGGATCGTATGAAACCAATGGGAATGGCAAGATGACCAAACTGGCCCTATTTGGAGCTGAAAAGAAATACGATTTTGTAGTTAGCGGGGGCCTGAAAGACTACGATAGCTACCGAAGTGGAAACGGTACCGTCATTCCTACTGCTTTCCGGGCATACGACTACCATATTGCAGGCGGTTTCAATCCGAACGACAATCAGCGCTTGGCTGTCAATTGGCGACAAGGTTTCATGCGCGATGTGCTGCATGCCGGTTTGCCCATGGATACCGATTTAGACAACAGCTTTACCCTATCTACTGACTATTCCTGGAAAAACATCAGTCCGCGCTTGTATGGTCTTACGGTAAAGGCCTATGGCTCTCATGTAGATCATGTTATGTCCAACAAGCGTCGGCCCAATTTCAGTATGGTGGATGCGGAGGCAATCGTACAAGCCAATACGTTCGGCGGAAGAGCAGAGCTTGCCTGGATGCCCAACCAAAAGATCCTGGTCCATTCCGGGCTAGATCACCGCTATGTCAGCCGGGATGGCGAACGAGTGCGTTTGATTAAGCGCAATAGAATGACGGGTGAAGCACTTCCCAGTCCCAAACGCATGGTAGACCCTATCTGGCAAAACGCGCGAATTTTAAATACAGGCGTCTTTTCGGAAGGTCGATTTTTCGTGCATCCGAGCTGGACCCTGCTCTTAGGAGCTCGTCTGGATTATAACCTTGGCGAAATCCGGGATCCGGATCCTGGTTTCCAGGAACTATATAGTACCCTCGATCCGCGCCAGGAGCTTAACTGGAGCGCTACGGCCTCCATCACCCATCAGCTTCGGAAAGATTGGATGCTTCAGCTGGCTTTAGGGAGAGGCGTGCGCAACCCAAACATGATTGAACGCTACATCAATCATTTTACCGTCGGGATGGACCCATATGAGTACGTAGGTAATCCCAATCTGAGGCCGGAGGTGAATAACCAGGTCGAAGTATCGATTCAGAAACAAGGGGATCGCTTTCGGGTAGGTGTAAACACCTTCTATTCCTATTTCCAGGATTACATCACAGCGCGGGTAGATTCTACCCTACCGAGTAAGATGACGCAGAATCTCCCATTCGCTCGACGGTTTGTCAACATCGACCGGGCCTTCCAAACCGGTATTGAACTCACGGGTCAGGTAGAGATCGTTTCGCATTTCACCACCTATGGCAGCTTATCGTACACCTATGCCCAGAACCTAAGCTGGCAGGAACCCATTGCAGAGATTCCGCCCATGGAGGCCATCCTGGGTGCTCGATACGAGCGATCGATCTGGTGGACAGATCTTAGGGCGCGATTTGTGGCTATGCAGGATCGAGTCGCTCTTTCCTTTGACGAATCGACTACGCCGGGCTTCGCTACGCTGGACTTCCGGGCGGGCGTGCAACCATTGCCGGATCTTTCGGTCGGTGCATCTGTACTCAATATGCTGGACCAGCAGTACCGGGAGCACCTGAACCGGGTGTACCGCAATGCCCCGGAACAGGGGGTCATCTTTGAACCCGGGATCAACGTAGCCTTCTTTGTTCGGTATGAATTTGGTGGAAAAGGAGGAGGCCGATAAGTAGGGCAAATACTGGTCTTAACCCCGGAACTCGAACGCGCACAGGTTCCAGGGTTAAGACCGTTAATTCCAGCGGGGATCTACTTCTTTTCTAAGTCCCCGTTTTTCCAGTTCCATCTGCATGGCTTGAGTCGGCTTTTGGTGGTTCAAGCCGCCCATGGGTAGCTGATTGATTAAAAAGTTGATAAGATCATAGGACCTGGCTAGCGGCCCCTTGTGGGCCAGCTGAATCCGGATCTGGAACTTAAAGTCATTCATGGACCCCAGCACGGAGCGGCTGTTTGTTTTATGGAGGGTAAGTGGCGCTCCATCCATGATGATCGGGGCCGCCAGTTTAGGGTCAAAAAGGAATTGCTTTTCCAGCTGATCCAACAGGCAGGCAGCGAATAGGGTCTCCAACTTTTGTTTTTCTTTCTTGGTACCGATATAGGCGAAAAAGCTGAAGAGCGTTGTGGCATGCGTAAACAAGAAATAGTTGCGTCTTTCCAGATTGATCAGGTCTACATACCAATTGTAAAAGCCCAACTGCACTTTCTCATCCTTTACGGATTTGAACTTTTTCATTTGATCCAGGACCTTCTTGGTACAGCTGAACTGCATAGTATTGTTTTGTGGTGGATGGACGTAAATTACCGATTCCGAGTAGAAGATGGAAAAAATAAAAAAGCCCCGGCAGAATGCCGAGGCTTTGCGGAAGTAGCCCGTACGGGATGGTTGACGATGGTGATACGACTAGGTCGATCACCATGTCACCACCATGACTCCTGACGAAGCGGAGCTTGTCAGGGCGTCATGGATCGAACCATTTTACTTAAGTATCGCATCCAAAAGTTTTCTTGAACTATCATCAGGTATTCCTTCCGAATATTTTTCTATGAACTGGATCAACCGTGAACGTGTCAGGTTTTTCAACTTGCGCTCCAGCAAGATGGCTTCTGTTGAGGATGGTTTTTGAGATCGCCAAACCAAAATCCAGGGTATCCCGCGAAGTGTGTGTTTCGAATTTCCTCCATTGTGATAAGGCATTCGTTTTTGGAGGTTGCTAGTCCTCCCCTTGTAGAAAGAATCAATGGAAGGGGAATAGAGGATATAAACGTAGTGAGGCATTTGGGTGGGTTTAGTTTGCTAAAAGGGTAAAATAAAAAAGCCCCGGCAGAATGCCGAGGCTTTGCGGAAGTAGCCCGTACGGGAATCGAACCCGTGTTTCAGGAATGAAAATCCTGTGTCCTAACCCCTAGACGAACGGGCCTGCTTTTATCTTCAGTCGTCCTTTCGACGACTTGCTTTTGGAATCGAATCTTGACGAAACCTTCGGTTTGTCAACACCAAACCCAGCTTTGCTGGTTTGGCCCGTGCCGCTCATGGCGGTGCTGATAGGCTCTGCCTCGTCAGCATTTCAGGAATGAAAATCCTGTGTCCTAACCCCTAGACGAACGGGCCTGCTTTTAT
>CAZXLD010000043.1:21600-44952 GCA_964641965.1 uncultured Saprospiraceae bacterium
TTTCAGGAATGAAAATCCTGTGTCCTAACCCCTAGACGAACGGGCCTGCTTTTATCTTCAGTCGTCCTTTCGACGACTTGCTTTTGGAATCGAATCTTGACGAAACCTTCGGTTTGTCAACACCAAACCCAGCTTTGCTGGTTTGGCCCGTGCCGCTCATGGCGGTGCTGATAGGCTCTGCCTCGTCAGCATTTCAGGAATGAAAATCCTGTGTCCTAACCCCTAGACGAACGGGCCAGTATTTCAATTTCGGAAACCGCTACATCACCTTACCTGTACAAGTATCAATCCCTTCTTTTCCGAAGCGAGTGCAAATATACATCCTTTTCCAAAAAAGAGAAAGAGGCAACACAATTTTCACCTCTACTTTTCTCCTTTTGACACCACACTAACGTTCCCACAACCACTCCGGTTCCATCCGTTTCAAAAGGCATTAATTTTTACCTTTAAGGCCGTCTACAAAACACAAAACCATGCCCAAAAAAATTGCTATCAATGGCTTTGGCCGTATCGGCCGCCTTACCTTGCGCAACCTCCTTCAAATGGACGACATAGAGGTAGTAGCCATCAATGACCTTACCGACAACGCCACCCTGGCGCATTTGTTCAAGCACGATTCCGCTCATGGACCTTTCGACGGTACCGTCACCCATACCGACTCTACCCTGGTCATCAACGGACAAGAAATAGCCGCTTCCTCCGAGCGCAATCCCGAAGCCCTGCCTTGGGGTAATATGGGGATCGACCTGGTGCTGGAGTGTACCGGTATTTTTCGCGATAAAGCCAAAGCCTCCATGCACCTGACTGCCGGTGCCAAAGATGTATTGATCTCTGCTCCCGGGAAAGGTGACGGCATCCAGACTATCGTACTCGGGGTGAACGACCACGAGCTCGACCGCCGTGGAAATGTTTTTTCCAATGCCTCTTGTACGACCAACTGCCTGGCCCCTGTGGTGAAAGTGTTGGATGAAAACTGGGGTATGGGGATCGGTTCCATGACAACTATTCATGCCTACACCTCCGATCAGCGCATCCAGGATGCCCCCCACAAGGACCTGCGCCGGGCCCGCGCTGCGGCTTTTAACATCGTTCCAACGAGTACCGGCGCTGCCAGTGCGGTAGGCAAAGTGTATCCCAAGGCAAAAGGCAAATTGTTTGCCATTGCAGTCCGGGTGCCGGTCATTACCGGATCTATGGTAGAAATTAACGTGCGCCTGGAAAATCGGGCTACCGCTGAGGAAGTAAATGCCAAATTCAAAGCATATGCGGAAGGCGCCATGAAAGGCATCTTGCAGTATTCTGAGGATCCTCTGGTTTCCAGCGATATCATGCGCAATCCCCACTCCTCTATATTCGACTCCTTGCTCACCGATGTCAATGAGGACATGGTGAAAGTAGTAAGCTGGTACGACAATGAGGCCGGTTATTCTGCGCGTATGGCCGACCTGGCACACCTCATCCTCACGAAATAAAATCTTCCTCCGGCCGGCCTGCAAAGGCCGGCTTTTTTCACCCTAAATCCACGATTTGCCCTATGAATCTTGATGTAACAGGTAAAAAGGTCCTCATGCGGGTAGACTTCAATGTTCCACTCAACGCCGATCATCAGGTAACCGACGATACCCGCATTAAAGGTGCCTTGCCCACAATAAATTACGTCCTCGAAAACGGTGGTTCGGCCATCCTGATGTCTCACCTCGGCCGCCCGATGAAAAAGCTGAAAGAAGACGGCTCCATCGACAAGGAAAAGTTTAGTCTCGAACATGTCGTGAGCCGATTATCTGAATTACTGGGTCGTCCGGTAAAATTCTCTCCTGAGGCAGTAGGACCTGAGGCCAAAGCTGCTGCTGACCAACTCCAAGCCGGCGAAGTGCTACTGCTGGAAAATACGCGTTTCTACCCCGGTGAAAAGAAAGGAGATTCCGATTTTGCCCGCCAATTGGCAGCACTGGGCGACGTCTATATTAATGATGCCTTCGGTTCTGCTCACCGGGCACACGCTTCTACCACTACGGTTGCCGAATTTTTCGATCCGGCGCAACGCAGTTTTGGTTACCTGATGGGCAATGAATTGGAAAATGCTAAAAAATTATTGGAAGCCCCTCCTCGACCCTACATCGCCATTATTGGAGGTGCCAAAGTCTCGGATAAGATCCTGCTTCTGGAGAAGTTATTGGACAACGTAGATGAATTGATCATTGGCGGCGGTATGGCCTACACCTTCTTTCGTGCTAAAGAGGGACAAGTAGGAAACTCGCTGGTAGAAGAGGATAAGATTGAACTCGCCAAAACCCTGTTGGAAAAAGCGCAGGAAAAAGATGTTCAGGTTCACTTGCCTGTCGATTCGGTCATTGCTGACAATTTTTCCAATGATGCAGAGCGGAATACGACTCCCAGCATGTCTATACCCAATGGATGGATGGGGCTCGATATTGGCCCGAAAGCGAGAGAAGAATTTACCAAGGTGATCCATCGGGCGAAATCGATTCTTTGGAATGGGCCAATGGGGGTTTTCGAGATGGCTAATTTTGCAGAAGGCACCAAGGCCGTTGCTCAGGCTGTGGCCGATGCTACTGAAAAGGGCGCTTTTTCCCTGGTAGGGGGCGGCGATTCCGTAGCGGCTGTCAACCAGATGGGACTGAACGACAAAATCAGCTATGTGTCCACCGGCGGAGGCGCTATGCTCGAATTACTGGAAGGAAAGGTGCTACCCGGCGTAAAGGCTATTAATACCTGAATCTGTATACCGTAGAAACGGGAATAAAAAAAGCTGTGCCGCTTGGAGCGGCACAGCCTACTACTAACAAATTATAATCCCATGAATAGATCTTAGCGGAGTTTCGTTTTTTTTGGTATGTATGAGCCTCTCAAAGCTCTTTGGTAATTAACAGTTGAAAACTCCCCTTTATTTCAAATTTAAAGAAACTTTAACGCGAAAGTTCAATTCCTTTAAACACTTAGGCTGATTTGGTAGGTCGTTCGAAAACAACCTTGCTTATCGTTAGGTTGATCAAAATTCCAACTTCCATCAAGGATTTTCTTCTTCAAGAAACAAAATCCTGTATTTCAAATCCTTTATGAAGGTAAAACTTCTTCCCTTATCTGTTGTAAAAATGCAGCCTTTATTTACCTAGTTCAAAGACAAATCCATCACAAAGTGAAGCCGCCAAAAGCCTATTTAATACACATTAAATTGATTATCAAATATTTATACTTTTAAATGTGAAGATAATCTAATTGTAAAGAAATTTTTAAGTGGGCAATTCCTTTTAGGAAATGGTTGAATTTTAAAAAGGATTGGCAAAAGCCGGGTTGGTTATAAAGGTAGAATCCGTCAAGGCATGTAGAAATGCCTTCAAATCCTCCCGCTCTTGAGGGGTTAGCGTGAAGGGTTGAATGTTCGGATCTTCATTGAGCACGCCATGCCCTCCGGAACTATAGTGATCCAATACTTCGTCCAGGGTCTGGAACCTGCCGTCATGCATGTAAGGCGCGGTCAAGGCGATATTTCGCAAACTTGGTGCCCGAAACTTTCCATTGTCAAACGCATTCCCGGTCACACCACCTAATCCGAGATCCGAAAAACCAGCAAGATCGTCCACCTTATCCAATCCATTGTTAAAAAATCGATTGGTGGTCATCAGCGGGGCTCCATGGCAATGGGAACAGCCCGGATGGTTTTCACTTTGATTGGTAGGCTCTATGATAAAAAGCCGCCTTCCACGCTCCACATCGGCAGGAGGAAATACTTCATTTCGCAAAATGCGATCATACAGGGAATTGGTCGTAATAAGTGTGCGCTCAAACTGAGCAATAGCCTTGACAACCAGATCCCGATTAATCTGCCCATACCGATCAACCCCAAAGGCTTCCTTGAATCGGACCGGATATTCCGGATGGCGGCGTAGGCGATCTTCCACCTCCTCCCAGGTATTGTTCATTTCCAAATGATCTTCCACAGGAACCAGGGCTTGCTCCTCCAAACTCGCGGATCGGCCATCCCAAAAGAAGCCGTTTACGTTATAAGCCAGGTTGACCAGGGACATGGAATTTCGTATACCTTGTAAGCCCAGTATGCCCGTACTGACCCGCAGGCCATCTGTAAAGGCTTTTTGCTGTTGGTGGCAACTGGAACAAGATTGGGTACTATCCGCAGACAAGATTGGGTCATAGAACAACCGTCTTCCCAGTTCTACCCCGGCAACGCTCAGCGGATTATCATCCGGCAAATGAGGAGGCGGATAATTTGCAGGTAATTCCAAATCATAAGCTACAAATTCGTATTCCCCACCAAGGATTAAATCCGATTCTTCCGTAACGGCCTCCTTTTGACAGGCAACGACTGTCAATAATTGAATCGACCATAAGATTATTCCTACCCGCACTTTATCCTATTTAAATGGATTTGAAAATCGTTCTTCTTGAATGAAATTAGAGTCTGTTAACGTATGTAGAAAGGCAACTAAGTCTGCCTTGTGTTGGTCATTTAACTGCAATTTGCGCACATTTGGGCTTGTATTCAGTTGTGCATGCCCACCTGAAGCATAGTGCTCAATGACTTCCTCCAGTGTTTGAAATCGGCCGTCATGCATGTAGGGCGCCGTCAGGGCCACATTCCGAAGAGAAGGGATCCTGAACTTGCCTTTATCCCAATATTGGCCACTAACGCCTGCCCTGCCCACATCCCGGAATTCCTCCAACTGAACCACAGCCTCAATCCCATTATTTGCAAATTCGAGACTGGTAAACAACGGATCGGTATGGCAGTGACCGCATTCCGCATCCGGAAGTGTTTCCGCACTATCAAAAAATAAATGAAAGCCCCGTTCCTCTGAGGCATCAAAAGCAACCTTACCCGAAAGCACCTGGTCAAACTTCGACCCCGAGGTGATCAAACTGCGCATGAATTGAGCCAATGCTTTTTCGACTTCTTCTCGCTTTATCGCACCCTCCCTTTTTCCAAAAACCTGGGCAAAATCCCGGCTGTAATCCGGGTTCTTATTCAACTTGCCGAGCACTGTGGGCCAATCGCTTCCCATTTCATGTGCACTGGTTAAGGGATGACTAACGGACGCCTCCAGCGATTCTGCTTTTCCATCCCAGAACAAGCCCTTATATCGATAGCCTACATTGCCGAGCGAAATGGCATTCCGCTCCCCCACCGCACCTTGCAGTCCCACACTCACCGGCCTTCCATCTGTAAAGGCACGCTCGGGCTGATGGCAAGTTGCACA
This sequence comes from uncultured Saprospiraceae bacterium, assembly GCA_964641965.1. Taxonomy (GTDB): domain Bacteria; phylum Bacteroidota; class Bacteroidia; order Chitinophagales; family Saprospiraceae; genus JAJDFU01. The sequence continues at coordinate 26,835 of CAZXLD010000043.1, forward strand.
AGAGACCGTATGGTCGCTGGAAAGGATTGGATCATAAAACAGCTTTCTACCCAGCTCAGCAACCTCTGGCCGAAACCGATTATCCTCCGGCTGCTGCATCGCCACGAAATAAGCAGGTTCCTCCAGGTATGCTGGCATGCTATTCCGAACGGGTTTCGTTTCGCATCCCCAGCCTGAAAAAAGTAGAAAAACCAGCCCAAATAGAAAAAGATTCAATCGTTTCACTAAAGGTTACATGTATTGGCAAGCGAACTTATGGTTGATATTTTCTTCTTTGTGTACTTGGCGGCTCCTTTGTGCACCTTGCGGTAATAGGGATCTTCCCATATAAACCGCGAAGAACGCTACGAAGGCGCTAAAGGCGCAAAGAGTATGGTGACAAATGACTTTTCCACAAGATGGATTGTCGGTACAGCTTCGGTCTAGTTCTCGTTTTCAAAAGCGACTGCAAAATTGGCACCAATAAATTCGTAAACTGCCGGATTCACGTGGTGATCTACACTGGATTGCCTAAAATCCAAGAAATTCCCGTTGGGTTCAATCAGTATCCGCTGTAGATCCGTTTCCAATACCAATGGATCCGGCAGGCTGTTATCGATGGTGAGGTTGACGGGAAATTCCAGGATGGTGTAAAGCTCATCCGAGCCGGTGTGAAAGGTGATACCGTTATCAAATCCGGCTCCGCTAAGGGTATCACTGCGTCCTTCAATCTTGGAGTGAATGTAGCCTTTAGCTGCCGACCAATAATTGTCGCTCAACGGATGCCCCGGCAAGTAATCCCCCGGGGTGGTCTTGTTCAGATCCGGGTCAACTCCGAGTCCAAAACGCAATTTGCTGTAGGCTCCGGCTGGCACATCCTCGAATGTCAAGGAAATTCCTGCACGTCCACTCGCTTCGTTTTGCGTATCCTCAAAACGCACCAGCTCAATATCAGAAAGCCGGTGTACAGTTCCGTCGGATCGTACCAGTTCAATTTCGGACAGATAGAATTGGAACAGTTGAAACAGGACCTTCATCTGTGCCGGGTAATTGTATTCCTGGAAAAGCACAAGCGGTTCGTCGCCAAATGTAGCTTTCATTTGCAAGCTAACGTCCTGTGTCAGCGGCGTGGATGGCTCTCCATTGTCGGAACAGCCGGTTGCTAACAGGAGGACGAGGAACGGTATGGAAAAAATCATGTTTTTCATATGGTTCAGGTAGATTGAAGGTTAAACAAGTACTTAGAACCGATGCACTAAGCATTTACTCAATTTAATGGTTAATAGCTTAGAGATCAGTGACTACGCTCACTAATGTGAAGGATTCAGCCAAGTTATTCGTTATTTTGTCGGCTATTAGAGCTGTACTATCACTAAAAGTATCTACCCCTCGCAACCAGGTCCGATAATCTACCTGCAAAGTTATTTCCGTACTGAATCCGGGCGGCAGTTCCAGTGGAGTAGGCGCTCGGATAATCCCACTGCCCAGGGGCTGCGGTGTTCGGATATCGATTATTTTGGTTAAAGTGTCCGATGGCGTTTGAGCAACCAGAATCATGCGGCATTGGGCAAACCCTTCTTCCGCAGTCCATAGATCATCCTGGCTTAGGGGATGGCCTGTTGGGGCAGAAGAAGGCAATACTTGGACGTAAGTTTCCGGTAATCCCAAGCTTAGCTCAAACTCAGCCAGGCTGCCGGATCCATTGAATGTGCCGGCGGATTCAAACTGAAAATTACTTCCTTCGACCCGAAGGACATCATTCGGGTAAAAGGCTTCGATCGTATCCAATGGATTCTCCACCCGGGTAAGCAAAACAGAGTCCAGGACTTCAATCCGGCTACCATTGGTTTTGATCCAGGAAGCCCCCTGAAAAAAATAAGAGAGCTGGCTAATTTGGTAGCTCTGCCCAAAATCATCCTCATAGGTTTCGTTCAACTGAAAGGTGAGGGTGGTATCTGGAAGGACCATTCGGTGGATCATGGCGATCCGAAATTCCGGAAAAATGCAACAGTCCGGGCAAGCTCGATCCGCGCTGACATTGTAGTTGCTGGCGTTAAGATCCAGACAGTCTTCAACCGGCTCGAAACATCCGGTAAGCGTCGCGAAAAGTAAAATACCCAACCCAAAACCAGACAGCGGGAACTCCTTATTTTTTAGCTTCATATGCCTTTACCTCCCGCTTAATAATCTCTTTCACCTGATAGGAGAATTCTCCGTTGAGCATCCAATGGTAGTAGTTTTTGTCCGTGGCTAAAAACTCCCCGACCCGCTTGCCATTGTGTTTCCCAAAGTTAAAAATGACTTGACCTTCAGCGTCGTATCGAAATTTTTGGGTCGCATCCGCATACCTCAGGTCATTGGTGAAATCATGTAAGGCTTTGATATTCATACGAACTGGATTAGGTACCAATTCCCCGTCTCCATTTTCAAAGTCCCGGTCCTTGTACATTTCCAGCTGACCTTTTAGTACAGAAACCGTTGCCCGCACATCTTCCAAAGCATCATGCGCATTTTCCATCTCCTCTCCGCAATAATAGCGCAACGCCGCTTTCAGGGTACGAGGCTCCATTTTATAGAAGATCCGTTGAATGTCCACTGTCCGCCTGCCAGTTAAATCAAATGAAAGACCGGCTCGGTTAAACTCTTCCATCAATAAAGGCAAATCAAACCGATTGGAATTATAGCCGGCTAGGTCCGCATTTCCAATAAACTGAAAAACCTCATTTGCAATCTCGTGGAAATTTGGTGCCTTCTCCAAATCCTTGCTGGATATACCATGCACCCGGTAAGCTTCCTCAGAAATTAAAACTAACCCGGGATTAACCAAGGACATGTACTCCTTTGGATCTGATCCGGAAGCAAAATATTTAATCATTCCAATCTGGATGATCCTATCCCGGACAACGTTTAATCCCGTCGCTTCCAGGTCAAAGAAAACCAGGTCTCGTTCTAATGTAAAATCCATTGAATACAGTCTTATTCGCTTAAATTGGCTAATCCTGTGGTGTGCAGAACTCCCAAGTCTCCATTTTCCTGGCTCACGATCAGGTACACTTCCAGGTTAGGAATTCGCTCAGCGATCTCTAGTGCTTTATCCGGTCCGGCTACCATAAAAGCCGTCGCATAGGCATCTGCGGTCATACAATCCGGAGCAAATACAGAAGCACTCAACAATCGGCTGCGTTCCGGAAATCCACTTTTGGGGTTGATCGTATGACTAAGCTTCATACCATCTACTTCGTAAAACTGCCGATAATTTCCCGACGTAGCTAAGGCCCGATTTTCAAGCGGCACAACGCGTTGGTACTCATTTACCGAGGCACCTTCCTTGGGCAGGTTAATCCCGACATTCCAGGACTTACCCCGCGGACTCTTTCCGGATGCCAATACCTCTCCTCCAATCTCAACCAGGAAATCAAGTACCCCTTTTTCTTTCAGCCAACCGCCAATAACATCCACAGCGTATCCCTTTGCAATGGCGCTAAAGTCAAGCTCCACACCCGGAGCAGCCTTGTATATTACCACGTGCTCTGCAATTTCCAGCTTCACTTTTTCCATACCTACATAAGCAAGCAAGGAATCCACCTTTTGGCTGTCCACAGCTTCTATCGGCTCCTTACCGGTATACCCAAAACCCCAATAGTTGACCAAGGGCATAACGGTGGGATCAAATAGCTGTTCTGTATCATTATGGACTTCCAAAGACCGGTAATAATTGCGAAGAAAATGGATATTGCGACGCTCCAAAGAAGCGACACTGACCACTAAGGAATCAGAAGCTTGATTAAAGCGGGAAATCAAACTCGTCGGATCATAGGTATTTACCTGACTATTAATTACGAGAAGTAAACTGTCGAAGGAAGCCTTGAAATCCCTGGCTTGCGGATGGGCATAGGTCACATTATAAGTTGTGCCCATGGTTTCACCTGCCACTTTCACATATGAAGCTTTCTCCTTTTTATCTGGGGCACCACAACTACTGAATAAGAGGAGTAAAGCCAACAATCCAATTGAGTGTCGTCTCATGCACAGAAAACGTTTAAGTCATTTAATAAGCTGATGATCAACTGAATATTGCCCAGGGCCAAGCAGCCCTAATGCCATAAAAATGATCATATAGAGTATCGGAAATTCCATTTTGGAAAAAGGGTCATCTCCATGGACGATGAAGGCAGCTACTACCATCGTAATAATTAAAGGTATCACTGCCAGCCGGGTAAAAAGCCCTACAATCACTAAAAGGGAGCAAAGCAGTTCAGCAAAAACGGCTAATACCAGGCTACCAATTGCACCTATACCAATCGGATCTGCAAATTGAATGGGATCTTCAGCAAAGAAACGCATGAATTTGGGCCATCCATGTTGGATTAGCATCATCCCTCCCGGAACCAACCGTAGGAACAATAGGGCAATATCTGTAGCATTACTAATCTTCATGTTTGGCAAAATAAAATTAAATCCGGAATGACCTGTAAACGGCTCGCTGAACCGAAACCTCATATCATTAGCCGTTTTTTTTCACCTTTGAGTGCAATAACGCATCATGGAAAACGAAAAGCACGCCAGGTTAATCCCCTTACTGCAAGTTTGCCTGCTTGTCCTCACAGCAGGGCTTCTGATCTACCTAGGCCTTCAACCCCTTTACCGAGAAGAGCCTCGGCGCGCACTCATCGCCATGGAGATGGTTGCCAACGGCAACTGGTGGTTTCCTACTCAACTTGGACTCCCCTATTTCAAAAAACCTCCTTTATTCAATTGGGTTTTAATCTTGGCTGCAAAGGTATGGGGTGGATTTGATGAATTCCCACTACGACTTGTTACGGTATTGTCAACCTTGGGTATTGGCGGCCTCGTAGGCTTGGTTATGGGACACTATGTTAGCAAACCAGCCGGTTGGGCAACAGCTTGTCTCTGGATCGCAGCCGGTGGAATTCTGTTTGATTTTTCCATGCTTGCCGAAATCGACCTGTTCTTCTCCCTGTTGGTGTTTTGTTGCTTTTTATCTATTTTTTATTTCACCCAAACGCGGCAGTGGATCTGGTTATTTCTGTTAGCCTACGGGTTTGCTGCTCTGGGTACGCTGACCAAAGGGCTTCCAGCCATTGTGTTTATTGGGCTCACCTTACCGGGTTACCTCATCTTCAAGGGAGAATGGCGAAAATTGCTGCACCCTGCTCATGTACTTGGTATTGGCCTTTTTATTCTATTAGTAGGAGGTTATTTGTACCAATACCAACAATCTTACCCCGTTCAGGACCTTCTGAAATTTATGTGGTCGGAATCCAGCGATCGAACCGTAGTCAATAATGGCTTGGCTCGATTGGGGCAGCATCTGCTTGTTTTTCCTCTGCGCATGTGGGTGGATCTGCTACCGGGAGGGCTGTTGGTTTTGCTGCTATTCCAAAAAGGAGTCAGAAATGAATTGCTCCAAAATGAATGGATCACTTTTTGCGTCTTGGCCTTTGCGATCAATTTCCCCATTTATTGGATCTCCCCTGGAAGTAAAATGCGGTATGTGTACATGCTTTTTCCGTTGGCCATGAGCGTCTTTTGTTGGGCCTACTTTCAATTCCCGAGGTTACATTGGCAACGCAAAACCTTCCAAATACTGACAGGGATAGCTATTGGATTGCTACTTGCGGCCAGTATTGGCATGTATTGGATACCCGACCTCCAGTTCCTGCCCCATCTCGGATGGATCTGCCTGGGCAGTGCACTTGCATTCACCGGCTTGCTGTTGGCTTTTATCCGTCAGAACAACCTTTGGCTCCCCTACCTAATCCTGGCAGTAGCATTTGCCCGAATCCTGTATGACCTAACCATATTGCCTCAGCGCGCCTACGATACCCAGGGCCAGCTTGATAAGGATCTGGCCCACGAGATCCACCAGCTGGTTCAGGGCAAGCCGCTATTCATCAAATCAGGTGACCAATTCTCCTTCACCACCGTATACTACCTGGATCGACTGCGGCAACCGGATATCCTCAGAAGTACGCTTAGCCCATCCGCAGACTCTTATTTTTTTCAGAACAAGGACATCCCGCCCGGCCCTTCCTGGGAAAAACAATTGGAGCTCGGTTATAGTGATCTGACGGTGGTCCTATGGTATATTCCTGACTAATCTGGAATGTGGAATGCGAAGTGACGAGTGGCAAATGGCAAGTAATCAGGCCTGGATTCTCGATTTTCAATGTCCAATTTTCGATTACGGAGGGGGTGCAAATGTCAAATAGCAAGTATCCAGTATCCAGCTACAAGGATCACGTCTTTGGGCGCTAGTATCGAGCATCAAGTATCGAGTATCTCGCCGTTAGGCGTGAGCATCAGCAAAGCCAATCACTGAATCACTCCTTCCCGAACCGCTTCTTCCTTTAACCCGCGAAGCTGTATGGGCTCCCGGCGCCTCCGTCTCAAGCGCATGTTCAAGAACTCAACAAACAAGGAGAAGACGATCGCAAAGTAGAGATAACCTTTGGGGACGGCTCCAATTTCCTGTCCAACCACCACAACGTGAGCCAAATGGGCCCCTTCAGCAATCAGCATAAAGCCGATCAGGATTAGGAAGGCGAGCCCAAGCATCTGAATCGTAGGGTGTTTGTTGACGAAATTCCCAACCGGGCCGGCAAATAGCATCATAATGATGACAGATACTACAACTGCAATGATCATGATGATCACATTATCCGTCAGCCCAATAGCCGTTAAAATGGAGTCTACCGAAAAGATGATGTTGATCAGCGTGATCTGAATGATCACATTGGTTAACGATGCCCCTACCTTGCCCATCTTGCTCTGTTCATGACCGGAATCTCCTTCCAGTTTATGGTCAATTTCCCGGGTGGCTTTGTAAATTAGGAATAGCCCACCTATGACCAGGATGACACTCTGACCGGTAAAGGCAGCACTAAACCAGTCTTCATGGAAAGTCAGCCAATCAAGCGGTTCGCTTAAGGCAATTACAAAGCTGATACCAAACAACAAGAGTACCCGAATAGCCATAGCTAGGATCAGGCCCACGTTTCGTGCGAGCGGCTGCTCTTTTTCGGGCAATTTATTAGCGGCAATGGTGATGAAAATGATATTATCGACTCCAAGCACAATCTCAAGAAAAGTCAGGGTCAGCAGGCTGATCCAAACACCTGGCTCGGCAAAATTGGGTAGGTCGTACAAAAATAAGGGAGACATCTCGATGGGTTAATTTCGGTGAAATAGGGAGTAGCAGATGCGTAATTTCTCAAAAAAATAGGATTTTCACATTCCCAATACGCACAGATGAAATATCGACGATTGACCAAGGATGAACTCCAGGAAGTAGAAAAAGAATTTGTCCGTTTTCTCGCAGCCAATACCATTACCGCTCCCGAATGGGAAAAGCTAAAATCAGAGCAGCCGGATAAGGCAGAATGCCTGATCGACCTATTCAGCGACCAGGTGTTTGAACAAGTTTTGAAGCGGGTCGAATTCCTGGAACACCGCACGGCCCATGATTTGAAGCTGTTTCATTGCCGAAAAGAAGAAATCGAGTTGATGGGGCTTAAAATAGAAGGCGAAACAGCTATTGATTTTACTCAAAGACAATCGCCCGAGGAAATGATACAGCTCCTGCGACTATCCGGAGCCAATCTGAAGCTAATGAACGGAGTCAAACAATACAGGCAGGAGCGAGAACTGGAACTTTTCCAACTCATGGAATCCGGAGCCAGAATTAACCGTTCAGGAGCTCTTTTTCAGATGCTCAAACAAATGCGGTCTTCTCAATAGAAAGCCGGAAAGGATGCTAAATCAGCATTAATCCATCAACCCTTGTAATGCCTCAAATTCCTGTTTCAACTCCTGGAAACGCGACACTGCATCATTGCCCGGTGCTTGATCCACCCCATTCAACATGCGGTATAAATAGGATAATTGATCGTTGAACATGGGTTTCATATAGGTACCCTCCTCCGTTTTTAAAAGGCCTAGTATTTCTTCAATCTTCTCCAACTCCGCTTTGGTTTCCTCTTCCGATCCGGATTCCTTGCTTAAAGTCTTTTGCTGTTTCTCCAACTCAAACTGCATTTTCCTACCTGCACTAAGCAAGTCACGGATTTGCATTTGGAGCTCCATTTGGGAAGCCAGGATCTCTTCATTCATTTCTTTTGTACTCAATCGGGGGTCTATCAAGAGCTCAAATGGTTGGGTATAAGTCTGGCCGTCCACTGTGAGCCGGGCTGTATACTTCCCTGGTAATGCCATAGGTCCACCCTGATATCGACGATTCTTCTGTTCATGCCAAGGGCCTATCAAATGCATATCCCACCGGAACCGGTTGAGCCCCTTTTTGTTCTTCAATTGCTTTAGAACCAGGTATTCCACCTGGTTGGTGCTCATATCCTCAATAATTTCCGGAGTCGATTTCTCTTTAGAAGTGTCACTAAAGTAGGTGGCGACCACCTGATTATCTGCGTCAATAATTTCTAACTGCAAAACCGATTTGGCGGTTTCCGGCAGGTAGTAATCCAAGATCACTCCAGGCCTGGGATAGGAAGGTGTACCTGCATTTCGAGCCCCTGATGGTAACCGATACCGGATGGAAGAAGGCGGTTGGAACAACATAGGTTCTTGCATTGCCATCAGGTCTGCCTGCCGAAACAGGGCAATATTATCCATCATCCAGAATCCCCGGCCCATAGTAGATAGGACAAGATCGCCTTGATGGATTTTCAAGTCTGTGATCGGGGTAACCGGTAGGTTTTGCTGGAAAGAGATCCATTTTTTCCCATCATCAAAGGAGACAAAGAGGCCAAACTCAGTACCTGCATACAAAACGCCTTCTTTTACCGGATCCTCCCGAACCACTCGCGTGGGGTAATCCTCGGGAATTCCATTAGATCCATCTGTCAGGAGGGTCCAGGACTGACCATAATCTTCCGTTTTGAAAATATAAGGTTTTTCATCCCCCAGTTGATAGCGGAGCACACTCACATAGGCCTTAGCAGGATTGTGGGGCGAAGGCTCAACTGCATCAACCCGCCCACCCGGCAACAGCTTATCCGGCGTGACATTGGTCCAATTCTCGCCTCCATCTTGAGTAACATGAACCGGACCATCGTTGGCTCCTACCCAAATCAAGCCGGCCTTAACCGGCGACTCCCGAATAGCGTAGATCGTGCTGTAAAACTCTTCACCCGTAATGTCTCGGGTAATGGGTTCTCCCGAGATCACTTGTTTATCCTCCTCGAAAGCAGTAAGGTCCGGAGAAATAGTCTCCCAGGTTTTTCCATCATCCATGGTTTTATGCACAAACTGGGAGCAATGATATACCACATCCGGATTATGCGGTGAAACGTGGATGGGCGAAACGCGTTGAAACCGATATTTTAATTCTTTTGGATTGTGCCCATACATATATTGGGCTCCTACATAGTAGGATTGTTCTGTACCGGTACGCTTATCGAATACGGTGAATCGCCCTTTGCAGTTGGAGTATACCAGGTTCGGATTGCCCGGCTTCGGTACCGCAGGACCCGTTTCGCACCCGCCCGTATTAATCACATATCCCACACCTGCCGTTTGAATACCTCCGGGAGGCATACTGGGAACAGCTACTGTAGTGTAGTTATCTTGCTGACCCGCATATAGCCAATAGGGAAATTGGTCATCTACTTCCACCTGATACAATTCGGCAGTCGGTTGATTGAATTGGGTAGACCAGGTTTTTCCTCCATTATGAGTAACATTTGCCCCCCCATCATTGGCTTGAATGAACAGATCCGGGTTATTCGGATTGATCCACATATCGTGATTATCACCATGTGGGGGACGGAGACGCTCCCATTTCTTCCCTCCGTTCTCAGATTTAAAGTAACCGGTAGCCAACACATAGACGATGTCCGGATTGGTTGGATCTACACGCACATTGGTGTAATAAAAAGGACGGGTCCGAATACCCCGATCGTTGGAAACAAGCTCGAAAGAGGCTCCCTGATCCGTTGACTTATATAATCCGCCTTTTTCCTCCGGAGCCTCAACCAGGGCATAGACAATCCGTGAATCTGCCGGGCAAAGTTCAAGGTCAATTTTCCCAATTAGCTCTTTTGGAAGTCCTTTTTCAATCTTTTCCCAACTCTTCCCCCCGTCCATGGATTTGTAGATGCCGCCTTCTTCTTGGGATCCACCGCTGAGGATGGTCCAGGGTTTCCGTTCAGCTTTCCAGGCGGAAGCAAAAAGGATTTCCGGGTTGGAAGGCAAGAATTCAAGATCGGAAAAGCCAACCTTTTTTGATAAGAACAGGATTTTCTCCCAGGTCTTACCCCCATCCATAGTCTTATAAATACCCCGTTCCGGATTTTCTTCGAAGGCCTGTCCAATGGCTGCTACATACACAATGTTGTGAAACATGGGGTGGATTCGCACTGCTCCGATCTGGCCTACCTTTTCCAAGCCGATATGACTCCAGGTCTTGCCCCCGTCAATGGACTTGTACATCCCTTTTCCACTAATCACATTGCTCCTCAAACCATCAGATCCGGTCCCTACATAAACGACATTTGGATCATTCTGGGCAACAGCAATTGATCCTATGGAGGGCGTGCTGAAGAAACCATCGGAAACGTTTTTCCAACTCGTGCCATAGTCTTCCGTCTTCCAGACCCCTCCCCCCGTGGCCCCCATATAAAAAGTACCGGGTTGAGAGGCGATTCCAGCTACTGTGGTAACCCGACCACCACGGAATGGGCCCAATTCGCGAAACTCGAGGGCTGAAAAATCTTGGCTATAACAAAGCAAGGATAGGAAAACAAAAAATAGGGCAAGTAGGCTACGATACATGCGAATAAAGATCTTGTGAAAATGAATTGAGACTAAAAGGTAGGAAAATGTTCAGATTTATCGAGCCTCGGATGCCGTTCAATAGTGCTTTATATTACGGCAGCCAATCCTCCTGCACGAATCCACTGCAGTTCAACCAATAATCCTCTAGCCTCCATCCTCATCCAATAGATCCGGCCTTCGCTCTCGCGTTCTAAGCTCTGCTTGTTCTTGACGCCACTGCTCAATCTTGGCTGCATGGCCACTGAGCAATACGTCGGGCACCTTCAAGTCACGAAAATCTTCGGGCCTGGTATACACAGGCGGGGCCAACAAACCATCCTGAAAAGAGTCGAATAAGGCAGAGGTCTCATCATTGAGCACACCGGGCAACAGTCGGCCTACGGCATCTACCAAAACGGCTGCCCCCAACTCACCTCCACTTAACACGTAATCCCCAATGGAAATATCCAGAGTGATGTAGTGTTCTCTGATGCGCTCGTCCACCCCCTTGTAATGGCCGCAAAGCAAGATCAGATTTTCTTTGAGGGAGAGTTGATTTGCCAGGGACTGATTGAGTGTCTTGCCGTCCGGGGTGAGATAAACGACCTCGTCATAATCCCGTTGGTCCATGAGTTGGTCCATACATTCGGCAATGGGTTCAGGCATCATGACCATGCCGGCTCCTCCACCGTATTGGTAGTCATCAATCTGCTGGTGTTTCCCCTTTCCGTAGGCACGCAAATCATGAACTTCAATACGGAGCAAGCCTTTCTGTTGTGCCCGCTTCAAGATGGAATGTTGGAAAGGGCTTTCCAACAATTCGGGTAGGACCGAGATAATGTCGATTCGCATAGGCCGTAACAACTGCTGAATAGTAGGGAAGCCAGAAGATCAAAATACTGAAAAGCAATCTTTTTGGACATCCTGGCAACCCTTCAACAAACCATCCAGCGATCCAGCTACTGAATTTCTAATAGCTCAACGTCAAATACGAGGGTGGAGTAGCCGGGGATTCGTGGAGGGCTTCCTTTGGCTCCGTAACCGAGATTATGAGGAATATAAAACCGGTATTTACTGCCCACTTCCATCAATTGGAGACCCTCTGTCCAACCTTTAATGACCTGACTCAATCCGAAGGAGGTTGGCTCCCCTCTTTTATAAGAGCTGTCGAAGACGGTTCCGTCCAACAATTTACCTTCATAATGGACGGTCACCCGGTTAGAGGCTGTGGGTTTGGTTCCCCCATTACCAGGGGTCAAAATCTCATATTGAAGGCCACTGGCTGTAGTCATAACGCCTTCTTTTTCCTTATTGGCAGTAAGGAATTCCCGTTCTTCTTTGGTAGCTTCTTCCGCCTGACGAGCCTGTATGCCCTGGAAATACTGCTGAACCATGGCATTGGCTTCAGCTGGCTGAATAGCAAAGTCATTACCTTCAAAAACATCCGTTATTGCCTGGAGCATAGAAGCAGGATCCACCTCTTCTACCCCCTGAGATTGCATATTCTTTGCCACTAAAAGGCCAAAACTGTAGCTCAATGTGTCCATTGTATTGGTTTGTGCAAATGCAGGTTGAAAAATCAAAGTAGCGCCTCCGAAGAGGGCGATCATACAGAATAGTTTCATGGTCGTTTGGAAAGTTATGATAAGGATAATTAGTGCCCATCTTGTTCCGGCGCAGCTTCTTCCCCCCATCTGTAGGTTGAAATCGAGAAGCCGGCAAGGTCCAGCACCCGATCGATGACTGTGGCAGCTGCTTCGTACAGGTTTTGAGGCCGGCTGTAAAAAGAGGGACTAGCGGGCGCGATAATGGCTCCCGCCAGGGTCAGATTGCGCATGTTTTCGATGTGGATCAAGTTATAAGGTGTATCCCGAGGCACCAAAATTAAACGGCGCCGTTCTTTTAGTATTACATCTGCTGCCCGAGTAACCAGATCTGTGGAGATCCCACTAGCCATTCTCGCCATCAATCCCATGGAGCAAGGACAAACAATCATAGTCCCAAATTGAGCCGAACCGGAAGCAAAGGGTGCAAAAAAATCATTTTTTCGAAAAAAGGAAAAAGGATACACGGAATGATCAAACTTTTCATCCAATTCCAACTCCCAGTTGAGTCGGCCGTTATCGCTAAAAACTACACCCACTTCTTCCCACTGGTCGCGAACCAACACCAATCGATCCAACAGCACTTTTGCATAAATCGACCCACTCGATCCGCCAACAGCTACAACCACTTTCTTCATAAGTCGCAAAGGTAAGTAAAGCAGTATAATGGTCGAGACCGGGAATAGTTGAGGATGATACTGGATACTCGCTGCGCGATGCTAGCGCCTTGCGGCGCGATACTTTCGCCTAGAGGCGTGATCCTTGTAGCTGGATATGCGATGCTATTGACCTACCGCCGATATTAGAAACTAAACTTTTCTATTTATGAATCTTCTATAATCAAAAATTGGACATTGAAAATTGAAAATTCAGACCGCTCTACTCGCCATTCCACATTTGCAATTTGTCACTCCGCACCCCGCACTCGAAATTCCACATTTGGCATTTGCAACTCGTCATTCGACACTCGGCATTTGTAATTCCAGGTCTAGGAAACTTAGAGCCTTTTCAAATCGGAGGTAAGCGTTTCCAATTCTCGTTTTAGGCGTACAGCCTCATCTCTGGATTCACTACTTCGCATTTGGCTTGACAATTCCTCAATGGTACGCAAATGGAGGACATCCATTTCAGTTTGGGTCTTCAGCTCTTCCAGATCAGCGAGTTCTTCGTAGTGGTTTTCTTGAAGGGCCTCCAGTTCTTTCTTTTTTTCTTCCAGCTTTTTGGCCACTTTCCGATTGTGAGAAAGGCGCTCCAGCTTTTCGATAGCGGAATCAAAAAAATCGGCTTTGGCTTGTCGCAAATCCAACTCTCGTTGAAAGCCTTTGAGCAGGCTAGAACGATTGGTGGTATTCTTCTCCCCCAGGCCCTGTTCTGCATCCAGTTCGATAATTTCCAGGATATGGTCCTGAATGGTTTGCATTTCCGCCTCGTTCTCTTCCCGTTGGCTAATGCAATACGTCAGGCGTTTTTCGATTTCTCCTTCCAGCGTTTGTTTTCCCGTCCGGCGCTGTTCGGACCCCAAAAAGTAATGAACCACCTGGTAGATCAGCCACCCAGCCAGACCTGCCGTTGCCAACACCACTAACACCCGGATCATCCAGGCGCCCAAGCGAATCAAGATGATCAAGGCCAGAAACCCACCAATAAAAAGCAGAATTCTGCTCAGATTTTTGTTCACTGAATAGAAAATTTTCAGGAATTAGCAGAAAAATAGAAAACTCCGTGAACCCCTTGTTAAAAAAGCTGTTACCACAACCATAATTGCTAATGTTTTTTGTTTGTTTATAGTTTAGAAGGTGCTCCTATCCCTGGAGTGCCTTTTTTTGTTTGGATTCAATTGGGTTTCAGAGGTCTGGCTTCTCCTCTTATGTAGGAACTGATATAGGTATCAAAGGTCCAGCTACCGATAACTTCTAACGATTGATTTAGCAGTACGATATTCAATCCTCTTTTTTGCAAAGAGTGTTCAAGTCCATCCAGTCGAATTTCACTAAAGTTGCCAGCTTCTGCTCCGGCAGATCCCAGCTCGACCTTAATACGTTTTCGGTCATTCGAAATTTGAAAAGTGGAACGAACAGGGCTAGGTAAATTCCCTTTACGCTCGACCAGCAAGCCTTCAGGGCCAAAAGCGGCAAGCCATCCGCATCGAAAACACAGGGAATCAATAGCAGTAGATCCCAGATCTCGAAAATATGATTTTAACTTTTGGTCCAATTGATTGGTTGCCTCATCTTTTACACTTATTAAAAAGTATTCCGCCCCTTGACCCTCTAGCCAATCGGACAAATGTTGGACTGGCTTAAAAAGGTTATCTACTTCAGAAGATTTCTGAAAGGACTGCGGAATATCCATCCCAGGGCCAAAGCCAAAGCCATAATCTCTATGAAAATGCATCCGTAGCCCTCCCTGAACAATTGTATTTTGAAATCGGGTTACCTCTTCCAAAGAAAAGATCCAGAGTGCACCCGGAAAATCTTGAAACCTCCCCTGGGAAAGGGCCTGATAAATACTATCAAAAAAAGGCTTTTCTTTCACCTGATCAAAGCGAGCAAAATATCCCGCTGTAATCGGAATATGATGGCGACCTGCCAAATACAGAAAATCGGTATTATCAAATGGGTAAGCTACGGAGCGAGCATATGGAGGAAAAGTGATAACCTGATCTGCGTTTTTAATAGCCTCTTCCACTATTGCACCATTGAATGAGGCTACTTGATAATTATTCGGATAGTAAGTACGCTCTAGCTGAGGAAAAGCATCCCAAACCTGAACCAACAAAAGGGCTGACACCACCAAAGGGAAGAACTTCCACTGACTGACTGTTCGATCCAAAAACCAGATCAGGGATAGCAATAGCAGATAATAAGAAAGCCATACAAACCTGCCACTGGATCTGAAAATGGATAAAATATCCAGCAATTGATCCGGTAAGGGAATCGTAAGCACCAGGTTAAAAAAAGATACCTGATTGGAGAGGGCGTAACAGAATAAAGCTAAGGCAGCAAATCCAATCGGGAGATGTTGCTTCAGTTTATTTTTTAAAATAGTTCGATTAGCAGGATAAAAGTAACTCACAACTAAAACCATTGCCAATAATCCCACTCCTCCTAATCCTAAATAAGCAAAACCTTCGTATTGTCCAGAAGTTGATACAGGCAAATTAATAGGAGATGCAGTCCGTTCAAGCGAATTAAAGAAGGTATTCAAGTTAGCCGAATAATATCCAAAGCCAGGGGCTCTTCCCTCCCCTTTAACTGTATGGAAATATCCACCCACGTATAATGTAAATACGAGCAAGATAACCTGGCCGACCAACAAGCCGGAAATAGATAAGAGCCGCTTTTCTGGAAGATTTTTCCACCAGGCAGCTACACTAAGGGCCAGTGAAAATACCACAAAATAGGGATGGACCAGAACAGAAAAGATAGCATACATCCACCAAGTGTAGGGGTATACTGATCTAGCGTTTCGGTTTTTGAAGTAAAGTAAAATGCCCCAAAGCAACACCCAATGCCCAAACAGAGAAATATGGAGTCGTCTATCCAACCAACAAGGGGACAATAAAAAGAACCCAGTACCCAACAGGCGTAAATACCTATTCTTTATTCCAACCTGCTTTAGGATAAACCATCCAAATAGCCCTTGCAGCAAGCAACATAAGAATAGCCAGGGACCGAAATACTGAAATATATCTAATCCCAAAACCTCACCTAAGATTTTTGAAGGCATGGCCAACAATGCTAGAGCGGAGGTGGAGACTATGGAAAGTGGAAAGGGATATGCATAACATTCGATCATACCCATTGGAAATGTCCAGGGTGTTTTTAAATAGAAAAGCCAGGCCATGAAGTCCAATGTTACATCTGAACCGCGGATCAACATCCATTCGTATTCAAATGGGTTGATCATGAACCAACCAAATTTCAAATGGAACAGACCAGTAGCTGCCAAAAGCACAAGCAGCAATTCCAAGGCCTTAAGACGATTTATTGAGTTGTTCAACTTCATCAATCGTTTGGGTATGTACCCTGGGGTAAAACTTGCCGTGGACTTAATTGAATTAAAGGTTTAGCCATATCGCATCCAAATCCTCCAAAGCTCACGAGGTACCAGTAAAAAATCTCTAATCTTCAACTTCGATTCCCCTTTTTCTACCCATTCTTGTAACGGCACCTCCCCTACAGTTTCTAAAAGGGGATCTATTTTTTTCAACCGAAAAAGAAGCTCTACATCAAAGAACCATCGACTCGTAAACTCCTCATCAAAAACCGACAGTACGATTTCCGAAGAAAATACTTTTGCACCGCATTGGGAATCGTAAATCTTTACATGTGTTATCAGACTAATAATTGTTGCGAACACTCTGCCCAGATAGTGGCGCCAGGTATTGCGTTTTACATGGGTGCCCAGCAATAGGACTCGGGAACCAAACCCAGCTACCCATCTTTGATCAGCAGTTATTTGAGCTAAACGATACCACTCCTCCAACGGGGTGGCCAGATCGGCATCCAAATAACCCACCCAATTAATTTGCTCATAAGATAGAGATTTTAGCATCCCTCTCCTCACGGCTTCTGCTTTACCTTGGTTTTGGGGCATATCCAAATAGGAAATCTGGTCATTTGCAATTGAAAGTTGTTTTAAAGATTCCAGGGTGGTATCAGAGCTTCCATCGTTTACAAATAACAATTTAAATTCTGTATGTTTTTCTAAAAAAAAACGAAAGGAATTGACATTTAAACGGTTAGCTTCATTGTAACATGGGATAATTATACAATAGGTTGACATAGGCAATAATTTGTTAGTCCTGGCAACGAAACCCCAAAGTATCTAAATCTTTGGGTCATTCTAAAGTCCAGCAAAAGGATTTGAGTGACCAAATTGGTTAATATGGCCCTCGCTTTCCATTTATTCAATTCTGATTCTTGAATTCTCTTTTCTTCCTTTTTAAACAGTTTAGCGGATATTACATTTATAGTCCTGGGTACCAAGAGACTGAGAAAGAAATAACCCAGTTGAGTTACCTCAAACCCTGTTCCTTCGATCAACCCTCGCAATGAGCGGTTTGAATAACGGCGATAATGCCCCATAAATACATCATGTGCCGAGAAAAGGCGCTGAAAAGCTGGAACAGTAATCAAAAATGCGGTTTCCGAATTCAGGCAGTGGCGACCAGGTAAGTCTTGGAGGAAGCTATGATCATCCTCTACGTGCTCCACTACATCCAGCAAGGTGACTAGGTCAACTTGATCTACCCCAGTTATAGCCGCATCCAATTGATTGAAATACGTCACATTGGAAGAGTTATTTACTTCAGCCAATCGTTGTAGATCTTCAGCCGTATAAAAACTGTCTACGGCAAAACATCTAGATTCCGGAAGGCGTCTCGCCAGGCTATTGATTACATAGGCATCACCAGAACCGATATCTAAAATGGTAATTGCTTTTCCCTTTTTTTCTAACACTGGACTCAATAATTGCCATACCACCTCCAGTCGAGCCTGTTCCCAAGGGTGCCGAACCGAGTTCGGTGGAGATACCGCCGCCTCTCTTAGATCCATTGGCCATTCGTGATTTTAAATACGGATTGCAAAATAGAAAAATATCCCGCCGGTCCATGCCTCATATAGTTTGGGAACTGGAGGAATCCTTGGGTTCAAGGGGGAGAATCAAACAACTTACAGCACCCACCATCATAGGCATCATATACAAATAGGGGAATGGCATGTAAAAGAAACTATAAA
>CAZXLD010000044.1:0-21748 GCA_964641965.1 uncultured Saprospiraceae bacterium
GGTACACGGTGGACGGTACACGGTAGACGGACAACCTATATCAGGGACGTACACCATCTGCCATTCGTCACTCGCTATTCGACACTCGCTATTTGCCATTTGCCATTCGTCACTCGCCACTCGCCACTCCCCACTCGTCATTTCGCAATCGTTTTGTGTAGATTTAGTTACAATTTCAAAGGAGAACTAACATTCCGAATACATTCCCATTAAATTAGGAACCAGAGAGCGATTAGAACACTTCAATCTATGAGTGATCCTAAGAGGCTAATCGTACTCACAGGGGCCGGCATCAGTGCAGAAAGCGGCATCCCTACCTTCAGAGAAATAGGCGGTATTTGGCAACAATACGACCTCGCCCAGATGGCCAGTCCTGAAGGATGGGAAACCAATCCAAAGCTGGTCCTTGAATTCTACAATCAGCGAAGAAGGCAGCTTCTGGAAGTTCAACCCAACAAAGCACATCTTGCTCTGGTCGAACTGGAACAGCGGTATGAAGTATACATCATAACCCAGAACATTGACGATCTACATGAAAGAGCAGGAAGCCAGGAGGTCATTCACCTGCACGGCGAATTATTGAAAGCAAGAAGTACTTCGGATCCCAGCCTGATTTACCAAGCGACCGGCGATATTTTGGTAGGCGATGAATGTGAAATGGGAAGCCAACTAAGGCCACACGTAGTCTGGTTTGGCGAAGAAGTCCCAATGCTGAGTACGGCCGCAGCAATCATAACTAAAGCTGACCTGTTAATCGTAATTGGCAGCAGCATGCAGATTTATCCGGCAGCAGGACTCGTTCAATACGCTCCTGAAGCAGCTCCAGTATACTACATTGATCCGAATCCCTCCGTTAATATTGAACTGGGCTTGAGAAACCAACTTGAGGTTATTCCAGAACGTGCTACCATAGCCGTACCTAATTTAGTTCGGAAACTGATGCGATAAAAAAAGGCAGCACAAAGGCTGCCTCTGCAAAACAACTATATATCCACTTAACTAGACTATCTCACTTTAGATGCATTCGAGTGAATTGGTCTACCGACAACCTTTCCAAGAGAACCGCTGATTTTTTGCTCGAGTACTTGTTGTTGGCTGGGTAGCTCTTCTGTTCGCATAGCTTTACGAAAAAAATGGACTTGAGCAATATCCAACTCGTAGATAGAATCCTCATTGCCGGTCCATTCGGGCAAGCCAAGGGCATTCCGAAACGTTAAGGCCTGTTGCACTTCAGGGTGAAGCAGTACATAAGTGAGCCAATTTAGCAATGGATTTCGTTCAGTATCCCTTGATTTAGTAAGACGATCAGACAAGCGCATGGTATTTCCTTTTTCAGGTTTGGGGAGGCTTACTCCCGATGACACTTCAAAGGAAGCCCTAACGGCAATCGAAAGCGTTTTTCCTTATCTGCCGGGATGTCCTGATGTGTAAACAGGGACACCTGCCAACGATAAGTCATTGATAACCAACAATAAAAAATTGTGCTTGCATGCATAGAAAAGGCTAGACGGGAGCCTCTTCATTAACCGAATTACGGTATTGGGAAGGAGTCATGCCGGTAGCTTTTTTAAAAGCAGCATAAAAGGCGGACTTAGAGTTGAAACCTACATCGAATGCCACGGCCAGGATCGTATACTGTTGACTATCCGGATCAACCAAACGCTGTTTGGCCTCTTCCACCCGGTAGGAGTTTATAAAATCCATGAAATTTTTCCCACTGAGTTCATTAATCACCAAAGAGAGGTAGTTACGCTTGGTATCTAGTTTTTCAGCTAAACCGTCCAAGGTAATTTCTGGGTCCTCTTGAGGATGATTGGATTCCATAAAATCCAATAGTTTTTCGTACAGCTTTTGTTTTTCATCCTGGGAAATAAGGGAACTACCACCCTCCCGGTACTGTACTTTCCTCCGAGGCTCCGGAAATCCGTGGAATATTTCCGGCTTAATCAGACTGGCAATCTGTACAATTAGGATCATTAATAAGAAAGCCAGGAAAGTTCCCACCTCCAAGGGATCGCTATACCGGGTGATGATCAACCCGGCTGCCATAACGACAATTAGCATCAGGTCGCTCGTAAAAATGCGTAGCCAGGTCTCGTAGCTAAAATCAATATAGGTTTTTACTTCTTTCAAATGGTGGCGATACCGTATAATTTCTCGTTGGGAAAGCAAGAAATAGATAAAAATATGTAGAACCTTCAAGCTGGAAAGGATCAGAAACTCTGTCTGGGGATTACCGTCTTGTAAGTCCTCTAAATAGGCCATTTTATAGCTTGGACTTTTTACATAAAATTGGATATTATAAGCCAGGTCGAGCAAGACTGGCACAAAGTGTAGCCAGTATTGGGGCTGAAACTGAAAATGCTCTTCCGTACAGGCTTTTACATACAAATACGATAAGGGTCCAACTAGGAAAAATAACGAAGAAGTAGCTCGAACCAAATAGGTATGCTGGCTAAGGTCTGTGGTCAGCTGCATGAGGACCGGATTTAGCAGGATAAGGGTAACGGTGAGAATGACCAGGCCCAATAGGCGATTGGCCTTGATGTTCCCTCTCCAACTGAAAAGCAGGGTGGGAAAGAGCAAAACACCCGAGAAAGATCCAAAAGCAAGAAACAATGTAGATGGGTCCAGTGTCATATTGTCTAAATTACTATTTCTATCCATAAGCCATTGGCGGAAAATCCTGCCTCCGGCGATCAATTTCTGCCTTAAAGAGCTGTACAGACGACGAAATGAAAGGCAAGACATTTAGTGTCAGCCTGTCGCATTACGAATAATAACATGTCGGTAAATTCCCAAACCCCCATATTTCCTGTACTCATGGTCAATTTCATTGGCATGTTGGGATACAGTTTGATATTGCCCTTTCTGGTTTTCCTGGTTGAAAAATTTGGAGGCAATGAGTTTATTTACGGCATATTAGGTTCAATTTACCCTGCCTTTCAATTGGTAGGAGGCCCTATGCTGGGTCGCCTTTCGGACCGGATCGGGCGCCGTTCTGTCCTATTGATTAGCCAGGTTGGAACCTTTCTGGCTTGGTTGCTTTTTATCCTGGCCTTGTTCTTACCCCGCTTCACCCTTTTAAACGTGGAAACTCCAATTACAGGGGCTTTTCTTCTCACCCTCCCTTTAATAACGCTTTTCGTAGCCAGGGCGCTCGATGGATTGACCGGAGGCAATGTATCCGTTGCGAATGCTTACCTGTCTGATATCTCCACCGATGAAAACCGTAAAGCTAATTTCGGTAAAATGGCTTCCAGCACCAGCCTCGGTTTTATTGTCGGACCCGTAATTGCAGGACTGCTTGGGGCCACTGTATACGAAGAATTGCTGCCTGTGGCGGCAGCGGCTTTAATCTCCTTACTGGCCATAGGCATGATAAGCCGGTACCTCCCGGAGTCCAGACCAGACCTAGTAAACCCGAACTTAAACATTTTTAGCCTAACCAAAATGTTCCAAATTGAGCATAAGGAATGCTTTGAAATGGAGGATTGCCCTACTCCTACCACCTTGAGGGATGTATTAGGCTATCCTTACGTTCCACTGCTATTCACCATTTATTTCCTGACTTTTTTGGGATTCAGTTTCTTCTACTCTGCTTTTCCCGTATTTGCATCCGGGGGTTTGCAGTGGAATTCTACCCAATTGGGACTGTTTTTCACCATTTCCAGTGGGGTAATGGTTTTGTTTCAGGGACCAGTCTTAAGTTTTTTATCCAAACGGACTTCCGATGCCAGCCTGGTGTTAGTAGGCAGTATATTCATCGGGCTCAATTTCTTGCTATTGTACATAGGCACAGATGTAAGTGTCTGGATTGGGGTGCTGTTCTTATCCATGGGGAATGGCATCATGTGGCCGTCTTTTCTTTCCTTGCTTTCCAGAAGCGGATCTCCCGAGATCCAGGGTACGCTCCAAGGGTATGCCAATAGTACGGGGAGTTTAGCCAGCATATTCGGCCTTATTTTGGGTGGAATTGTTTATCAACAGGTTGGCCCTTCTATCTTCCTGGTCTCTGCCGTTGTATTGTTCTTTATTTTCTTAATCAGCTTCCGGTTGATCCCGGCAGAGCAAGATTTAAAGACCATCCCGGGCAAATCAAAAACACCAACTACCTGAATAGAGACCTGGAAAGGGATACTTGTGATGAGATAACAATCGATTCGCAACCTTTCTGCAGAACAAAAGTTAGGATGGTATTAGTAAATCAACCTTCCTTTTAACATGAAGAATCTATTGCTTTTTTTATTTGTATTTGCCTTGGTTTCTTGCGGTGGGAATTCCTCCAGTACTGAAACTGCTTCTACGGAAGAGCCAGAAACCGAAACCATGACCGAAATGGAAGAGGAGCCAATGGTCAAAGACATCGTTGCGCTGGCAGCCGAAACTGAGGCACTTTCTACCTTGGTTACGGCAGTAAAGGCAGCAGGCCTGGTAGAAACGCTGCAGGGTGAAGGGCCATTCACGGTTTTTGCACCTACTAACGAGGCTTTCGCCGCTTTGCCGGAAGGAACCTTGGAAAACCTGCTCAAGCCTGAAAATAAGGATCAACTCATTGGGGTATTAACCTACCATGTAGTTCCTGCTACGGTCATGTCTACAGATCTTTCAAATGGTATGAAAGCCGCTACAGTCAATGGTGCTGAGGCTACCGTTACTATCGGTGAAGCTGGTGCTATGATCGACAATGCTAAAGTGATTAGCGCGGACATAGAAGCCTCAAATGGGGTAGTTCACGTAATCGATGCGGTGATCTTGCCGGCATCCGAGTAAGATTTGAAAGAAAATTTCAAGTTTGAAAAAAGAGCTCTGCCGGTTAGGCAGGGCTTTTTCAATTACTTTTTCTTGACAAGAACTAGTTACTGCCAAAGAATATATTTATCTTTGCAGCCCGCATAAATGTGTGCAGAGGAACTATTTTGTTAAACTTTTTGTTGTAAAAATTGAACCAAAAAAGGAACTTTTTATATGATCATTATTAACGTAAAAGATGGAGAATCCATTGATCGCGCGCTAAAACGCTACAAGCGTAAGCATCGTGACGTACAAGTCGTGAAAGAACTTCGTCGCCGCCAGCACTTTACCAAGCCTTCCGTCCGTCGCCGCAATGAAATCCTCAAAGCCCAGTACAAAAACCAGAAAATACAGGATTCTGACTTCTAGATCAGCATATTCGATCTAAAACCAGAATTTCTATACTGATTATACCTTATAGTTAATCCCAGTGAAAGTTTGAAGGTGCCAAGTTTAGGTACCTTTTCTTAGGCCCCGTTTCAGACGGGGTTTTGTATTTTAGGCACATCCTATTATTAAAACCTATCCTTCGTGAGCTTGTCTCCCATTTCTCGCCGATCCTTTCTCCGTACCGGAAGCGCAGTTTCAGCCGGACTCGTGCTTCCTTTTCACTCCATCAGTTCTGTGCCTGGAAGACGTACCAACGCTTCAAAAAAAGTCTTGATCCTGGGAGCCGGGATGGCCGGCCTTTCAGCCGGCATAGCTCTTAAAAAAGAAGGCCATGAGGTAATCCTGCTGGAGGCACAGGGTAAAGCAGGTGGGCGGGTATTGACTGCTCGTGAACCCTTTGCTACCGGCTTGTTAGATGATATGGGAGCAGCCCGGCTTCCGGATAATCATGAACGGGTTCAGGAGCTAATCCGGCACTATCAACTGAAAACCAAAGCCTTTTATCCCAATAAAGGGAAGGAGCTTTATCAAATAGATGGTCAAATGTTCCTGGCAGAATTTGGTTCCGAAATGCAAGACCTGTTTGACGCTTTTCCACTTGAACCCAGCGAGCGAAAAATGGGGATGGAGGGCATATTTGAGAAAACGCTTGGGCCGGCCATGAGTAGCATGGGCGACCCCTGGCAAGCAGATTGGCCTTCTAAAGACCTGTTAGCTTATGACGCCTTTTCACCTAATGAATATTTTGCCGACCAAGGATTCTCGGATGCTGTGGCCAAGCTCTTCAGTATGGGGTGGGCCGAAAAAGGCCGTGGCGGCATCGATGTGTCCATGCTGTGGCTGGCACGGCAACTGTACTGGGAAAGCACCGAAAAAACCAGGGTAAAAATTGAGGGTGGAAATGATCTGCTCCCTAAAGCCATGGCTCACGACCTCTGGGAAGAGATTCATTTTGGCCGGGTAGTAGAAGCTATTGGCCAATCCGAAGCAGGAGTTTATGCCATCGCTCAAGGACCCGGGGGAACTCAAAATTATTCAGCCGATTACCTGATTTGTACCATCCCATTCAGCGTCCTGAAGGATCTGGAAGTTACCCCCGGTTTCAGCCCCCGAAAACAAGAAGTGATCGACAATCTGACCTATGAGTCCTTGTCGCGGGTCGTATTTCAGTGTCGACGCCCGATATGGAGCGACCAACAAAAGATTACCGGATTTGCCCGGACAGATTTTCCGGTTGAGATCTGGCATAGCAACTGGAATTATATGGAGCAGGACCGCGCCATGCTGCATGTCTATGTGAAGGCCAGGCAAAGTCGGAAAATTGCTGCTATGAGCGAAATGGAACGCCAACGCTACCTATTGGATTACCTCGAAACCCTTTACCCCGGCCTCAAAGATGAAGTAGAAGTTGGGTTTTCCAAGTGCTGGGAAAACGACCCCTATGCCAAGGGCGCTCATGTATTCCCGAAATCCGGTGAAATGGAGGCGCTTTTTGCTGATATCGGTACGCCGGAAGGCCGCATCTTCTTTGCAGGCGAGCATGCATCTCCAGTCCAAGGTTGGATCGAAGGGGCTATTTGGTCTGGTAGAAAAGCAGCGAAAGATATATTGGAAACTGCCGCTGCGACTGCGGGGAAGTAGATGATCAAAAATAACCCGGTCCCAAAAGGGAGCCGGGCTACACGTATCAGTAAGTAAAAGAGAGGAAAACTGTATTTTATTCAGACCTAAGACTTTATGCCCCAGAAGCCTGGATTTTATTCCCGCTTAGGATCCACACATCAAGCAATCCGGATCATCCAGGTTGCAGACCTGACTTTCTGTTGTTCCGTTGTCCGGAAGCCTATCCAACGCATCAGATGATGGGGTTGGCCCATTTTTGGATTCCCTGTTCTCTCCATCCCCCGTACCGCGCTTGTCTCCTTCCCCCTGTTTCAGGACGTCCGTCCGCTTTTGATGGTCAATCGTAAACTTAATCGGATCGGTAGCCGCTTTACTCCGCAAGTAATACATGCCAGTCTTCAGCCCCTTTTGCCAGGCATAAAAATGCATGGAGCTCAATTTGCTGAAATTGGGGTTTTCCATAAACAGGTTCATACTCTGACTCTGACAAATGAACGCCCCCCGATCTGCGGCCATGTCGATGATTACCCGCTGACTGATCTCATAGGAGGTTTTATACAAGTCTTTGATGTAGTCCGGAATACCTTCTATGTTCTTAACAGACCCATTAGCCGCCATTACCTGCTGTTTCATTTCCTCATTCCAGAGCCCCAAACCAATGAGGTCCTTGAGCAAATGCTTGTTCACCACGATATACTCTCCGCTCAAAGTACGACGGGTGTAAATATTGGAAGTATAGGGCTCGAAACATTCGTTATTACCCAGAATCTGGGAGGTACTGGCGGTAGGCATTGGCGCCAACAGAAGGCTATTCCGCAGGCCGTGCTTCACAATTTTCTTTTTCAAGCCCTTCCAATCCCACCGGTCGCTGGGTTGAACGCCCCACAGGTCGAACTGCAACTCACCCGCACTGGCCGGAGATCCCGGGAAGGATTCATAATGCCCTTCCACCTTAGCGATTGCATTACTCTCGGTCAAAGCGGCAAAGTAGATCGTCTCGAAAATATCCCGGTTTAACTGGCGGGCCTCTTCGCTGTCAAATGGGAAACGCATTTGAATAAAGGCATCTGCCAGCCCCTGCACTCCAATCCCTACCGGGCGATGGCGCATATTTGAATTACGAGCCTCTGGAATGGGATAATAGTTTACATCGATTACCTTATTCAGGTTTCGGGTAACCACTCGGGCAATTTCAAAAAGCCGTTCAAAATCAAAGGTGCGGGTGTCTTCTTTGACCTGGACAAACTTGGCCAGGGAAATCGAAGCCAGATTACAAACGGCTACTTCATCCGGAGAGGTGTATTCCAGTATTTCCGTACACAGGTTGCTCGAGCGAATAGTACCCAGGTTTTTCTGGTTGCTTTTCCGGTTGGCAGCGTCCTTATATAAAATGTATGGGGTGCCAGTTTCGATTTGGCTCTCCAAAATGGCAAACCAGACCTCCTGCGCTTTAACTACTTTCCTTGCACGGCCTTCCTGCTCGTATTGATGATAAAGTGCCTCAAATTCACCGCTATGGGCATCAAATAAACCTGGAGCTTCGTTTGGGTCAAACAAAGACCATTCCCCGTCTTCCTTAACACGTTGCATAAACAGGTCCGGTATCCACATAGCATAGAAAAGATCGCGCGCACGCATTTCTTCTTTACCATGATTTTTCTTGAGTTCCAGAAACTCGAATATGTCTGCGTGCCATGGTTCCAGGTAGACTGCAAAAGCGCCTTTCCGTTTACCTCCCCCTTGATCGACATAACGGGCAGTATCGTTGTACACTTTGAGCATGGGAATGATCCCGTTGGAAGTACCTCCCGTACCTTTGATGTAGGACCCGGTGGCTCGTACATTGTGAATGCTCAGACCAATTCCGCCGGCAGATTGAGAGATCTTGGCGCATCGGGAAAGGGTTTCAAAAATGCCGGAAATACTATCTTCCGTCATGCTCAATAAAAAACAGCTGGAAAGCTGTGGTTTCGGAGTACCAGCGTTAAATAGTGTGGGGGTAGCGTGGATGAACCACTTTTCTGACATCAGATTATAGGTTTCTACTGCGGCGTCGACATCCTCCCCGTGAATACCGATAGCAGCTCTTAGCAGCATGTGTTGTGGGCGCTCCACAATCTGGCCATCCATGCGTAGCAGATAGGATCGCTCTAGGGTTTTGAACCCGAAATAGTCAAAAGAATAATCGCGATCATAAATGACGGCCGAATCCAGCAAGTCCCGATGCTTCCAGATCAATTGAAAAGTCTCCTCCCCAATTAACCCAGCATTTTCTCCGGTTTTAGGATCTACGTATTCATGCAGCGCCTTCATTGTCCGGGAGAAAGACTTGTCTGTGTTTTTATGCAGATTCGATACAGCAATGCGCGCAGCCAGCAAGGCATATTCGGGATGGACAGTGGCCATGGTAGCCGCTGTTTCAGCAGCCAGGTTATCCAACTCCGTAGTAGTCACCCCGTCGTACAGCCCCAGGATTACCTTTTTGGCTATTGCAATGTGATCCACATAATCGGGATCTAGTCCGTAGCATAGCTTCTTGATTCGCGCGGTAATCTTGTCAAAACTGACATCCTCTTTCTTACCACTTCGCTTTATGACTTGCATATTCTTTCTCTTTTTTACTTGCTCAAATCCTCAATTAACAATCCTAAAAATCTTCATCCAGCGAAAAGACCTGTTTGTCCCGGTCGGCCATCACCCCACTCTTTTGGTAATCGCCCACGCGCTTTTCGAAAAAGTTAGTCTTTCCTTGCAGGCTGATCATATCCATCCAGGGGAATGGATTTTCGACACCAAATTCCTTTTCCTGACCCAAGGCCACCAGCAAACGGTCTGCCACAAACTCAATGTATTGACACATCAGCTCGGCATTCATCCCGATCAGGTTAACGGGTAAGGCATCCGAGACAAATTCTTTTTCGATGGCCACGGCATCATTGATGATCTTTTGGACGGTGCCTTCGGGAAGCTTACGTTCCAGATGCTCATTGTAGAGCAGGCACGCAAAGTCGCAATGCAGCCCCTCGTCTCTACTGATCAGTTCATTGCTGAAGCTTAGGCCAGGCATCAGACCCCGTTTTTTCAACCAAAAAATGGAACAAAAGGAACCCGAAAAGAAAATTCCTTCTACTGCAGCAAAGGCGACCAAACGTTCTGCGAAAGATCCATTTTCGATCCAGCGCAAAGCCCAGTCTGCCTTTTTCTTCACGCAATCCATGTGCTCAATAGCAGTAAAGAGATAGTTCTTTTCTGCAACATCCTTGATGTAGGTATCAATGAGGAGAGAATACGTTTCCGAATGGATATTTTCCATCATGATCTGGAAGCCGTAGAAGAATTTTGCCTCAGTGTATTGCACCTCGTTTACAAAATTTTCTGCCAGATTCTCATTTACAATGCCATCGCTGGCAGCAAAAAACGCCAGGACGTGCTTGATAAAATGGCGTTCATCGTCATTTAGCTTGTGGCTCCAATCTTGCAGGTCGCTACTCAGGTCAATCTCCTCAGCAGTCCAAAAGCTAGCTTCCTGTTTTTTGTAAAATGCCCATATATCATCGTGTTGGATCGGAAAGAGTACAAACCGGTTGGGGTTTTCACTTAAAATGGGCTCGGTAAATGCAGACATAATCAAAGTTTTCTCGTTAAACGCTACGTTCTAAACCATCCAACAAGCGGGTTGGCGGCCAACTGTTACTCCAGGCTTGTCTCAAGGGCGCGACTTAGGCAGAAAAAGGCTTTCCATATCGAAAAGCCCGTTTCATTAATGTAAATCCTAAGTTTAGAATTAACTCCAATTTAGGAGGCTTGAAAAAAAGAGGACGCCATATTTTTCCACAATTTGTGGATAAAATACACAAGTGCCTAAAAACCAATGATTAAAAAGAAGCGAAAAGGTTATCCACACTGTGGATAACTAGAAGTGCAAACAAAACCTACTTTATCAACTATATGCGTATGCTACGTATTGCCATGGGGAAAGTCGTCTTGAAACAGGATCAACCCAAGGTCTAAAAGAGGCGTTTTCGAACAAAATAGTAGCCCATCGCTATCGTCAAAATGATCGCAAATCCCAGCACGATCACCATTGCATAGGACTCTTCCTGAAACGGTAGAGGGACATTCATACCATAGATACTTGCAACCAGGGTAGGCACGGAAAGAAAAATAGTGACCAATGTTAGCCTGTGAATGGTCACATTTAGGTTATTGGAAATGATAGACGCGTAGGCATCCATGGTGCCACTCAGGATATTGCTGTAGACGTTAGCCATTTCCAGGGCCTGGCCATTGTCAATGATGATATCTTCAAAAAGGTCCACTTTGTCTTCATCCTCACGGATTTGTAGGTAATCCACCCGTTTCATTTTCAACTGGAGTAATTCATTAGACCGCAAGGCATTCACGAAATAGACTAAGGACTTTTCAATGCCAAGCAGATCACGCAGCTCTTTATTCTTACTGGAACTATACAACTCTTTCTCAATATGGTTACGACGGGTATTTATATTTTTCAGACAAGCCAAAAACCGGAAAACGGTTTGCTCCATAATCTGAAGGATGAACTGGGTATGATCTGCCGGATTGAAATTTTTAATGCGCTCCTCCAAAAACAATTCTACAACCGGATTATCGAAAGCCGTAATCGTTATCAAATGATCGGGGGTCAGGATGATTCCAATAGGAACCGTAATATAAAGGGCATCTTCAGTATGTTCTGATTCGGTATTGAGTACCGGGGCATTGACCACAATCAGACGTACATCTTCCTCCCTTTCATACCGGGAGCGTTCCTCCAGGTCAAGCGAATCCGTAAAGAAGTCCAGCGGTACATCGAACCGATTGGCAGCCTCTTCCAACTCCTCCTGACTAAAAGGAGAGGATATGTTTACCCAGCAGCCCAGTTCCGGCTCCTCCAATTGCACGAGGCGACCCTCCTTTTTAGCGTAGTAATGAGTCATAACGCAAATTCGCCGCTAGGTAATTTCGGAATGCCAACAAACATACAATAATGATGGGATTCGAATAGGCAATCAGGGGATTGTTCGAACGTGCTGATCCGCTTCAGGATTCATCCTTGGGTAATACCCGGACCTTGAAAAGGCCATCCTTTAATCGAACA
The DNA here is from genome assembly GCA_964641965.1 of uncultured Saprospiraceae bacterium. Classification (GTDB taxonomy): domain Bacteria; phylum Bacteroidota; class Bacteroidia; order Chitinophagales; family Saprospiraceae; genus JAJDFU01. The sequence goes on from CAZXLD010000044.1 coordinate 11,927, forward strand.
TCCAACTCGTCGAACGGCTGCACTTCAGTTGCAGACCGGAGCCACTCTCCTTTCGCCAGCAACAGGGCAAACCCTTTTTCCAAGGCCGCAGAAGGTCGCAAGTTGCCCAGCTCCTTTTCCCATTGTAAAAGGTTCAGTTCTTGCGCCTGGAATTGCTTTTGCGCAAAACGTCTGGTCCGCTCACGGATGAACTGGAGCATCCGATCCGAATCCCGTATCTGATGTTGTCCGGCTTGCAAGGTCTCTAATTTCAATTGGTTCAGTTCCTGACGATTCCATTCCAGTTGCCGGCTTACCCACTTTTGGACTTGTCCTTTCAATTGGAGGAGCTGGTGCTCCAGGTTCAAACTACATTCTACCAAAAATTCGGCAACGGCCGTTGGTGTCTTAAAGGAGGAATGGGCCACGCCATCTGCTAATGACCGATCAATCTCATGCCCGATCCCCGTGAAGACCGGCAGAGGAAAATTTGCGATCGCCTTGCACAGGTCTATCTGATCAAAGACCGAAAGATCCAATCTCGAACCGCCTCCTCGAATGAGTACCACGGCATCAAATTCCGGTTTGCGAGCCCCAATGCTGGCCAGCTGCTGTACCATTTCCGGTACGGCTTGCTCTCCTTGCATTGCGGCCGGAAAAAGGGAAACAGCATAGTGGTATCCGTAAGGGTTGGCAACTAATTGATTCTGGAAATCGGCCCACCCGGCGGCCGTGGGCGAGCTAATAACAGCCAATCGCTGAAGGACAACAGGCAATACAAGCTTGGCATTTTTATCCAGAATACCTAAAGCTTGTAGTTGGTTGAGGGCCTCCAATCGCTGTTGTTCCAATTGACCAAGAGTGAAAGCCGGATCCACATCCTCAATCTGAAGCTTCAATCCATAACGCTCGTGAAAACTGACCCGAACCCATAACTTTACTTCCCTACCTTTTTGGAGCAGACGATCCACCTGAATTCCGGGCTTGCGCTCCAATTGTCGAAATTGGTTGGCCCAAAGAACCGCGGCCGACTGGGCCACAATTGCCCCTGAGGTTTCTTTCTGCACCAATTCAAAGTAGCGATGTCGTCGGGACTCTTGTGCTTGTGCAATTTCAGCCTTAATCCAAATGGGTTCAGGAAAATTGAGTGCCATTACCTGCTTAAGATGCAGGTTCAGATCAAGTAAACTATAGATCTCAGCCATATGGAATAGGCAATATTTCGATGGAAACCAAGCACAGGTTAAGGCCCTGGCCTATCGGTGGTGGGTCAACTCAGTCCACTAAGGCAATGGATCTGGAGTCATCAAAACACCATCAGAGCAGTGCTACCGGATTGGTACTTAAAATAGAGCCGGAGGCGTACCACATAGCGATGCCCTGCAATGAGTTTCATTATGATCTTGGAATTGAAGTCAGTGCCACTGTCGTCGTCGCCCAACCGATAGCGTAGCTTCTCTCCTTCTTCCTCAAACAATACCATGACCGTATCCATTTCTCCAAAGGTTTGAATAGTAAAAGTGCGGGTTTCATCCGGTATAAAAAGAAAATCTCGCTGGTCGCTAGGCTCCAGGTCCAATATCTTAGACTGCATGGGTTGAAGTTGATCCATGCCTTCTTCTTCCAAGGGCGGGTAAAAGTGACTGACCCAAATTTTATCCCGCTCCGAAAGACCGGCTTCCGGAAACAAACCTTCTTTCTGATAAATTGCCGGTGAGGTGATCATCCCCGATTCAAATGGATAGTGCATAATGGAATCAGGATCCCAATTGGACCCTTGAATCGTATCTGGATCCAACTTTTTTAGAATGTTGTGATAGGTCATGGACTCCGACCAATAGTTTGGATAACCAGCCAGCTTAGCGTATACCGCCTTTTCATCCCATACGATTCCAGAGAAAGGATTCTGGTGTTCATGCGGGAACCCCAACGTATGGCCAATCTCATGCAGAGCGGTATCCATACCATCACGAGATTTGGAAATATCCCAGCCAAAATTCATCGTTCGGTCATTGGTAGGGATACTGAGCACATCCCGGCCGATGTAAGACCAAGCACCGTCGCCATCCAGAAAACCAATCCGAATCTCAGCTTCCTCCCGATTGTCCACTTCCTCGAAGGTAAGGCCAATACCGATCTCCTTCCAGGTTTTAAAGGCTTTCCGAACAATATCCTTTTCTGCTTCTGTTCCTTTCCAGGTTCGTTTTATTTCTTCAGTTCCACGGTATAGCAAAGAGAAGTCCCGGTCTTCGTCAAAAAAATAATACCGTAGCTGAGTCCCGTTGACCCACTTTTTCTCGTTAACTGTAATCAGACTGACCCGCCTTGGATTGAATCCGGCAGGGAATTCACGAGGTTTTGGAATTGGAGCACTACAATAATGGATGGAAGGAGCCGTAGTGGCTGGAGTGGGAGGATTATTCTGGGCCATGGTGTCTTATTTTCAACAGCATATTTACAAAAAAGCCGAAACACCTAATCTATGGATTCCTGCCTATTTAAAAGCATGGAGCAGTACATTGCCAATTTTAAATAAGCAGAACACTGCCCTATGCAATAGATCGTCCAGAATATCTTGCGCTTCATTGCCTCGTCCACCAGTCCGGTTTCAAGGAGGTAAAGGCCTGAAAAAACAGATCCCGGCCCAAGGGCCGGGATCCAAAAGATTCACCAAATCCTTATCCAAGCGGATGAAGGATTCGATAAACCCGAATTTCTTTGCAAGAAATAAGACAGCAAACACCAAAAATGGTTTTATCCAATGGCGAAGGCTGTCCTGTGAAAAGGACTAGCCTAGTAATTTAAAGCCGCTCTTCCAAATCCAAATAAAGCTATAAACCTTTAAATATAGGGCTTTTAGCCTGTTTCATCAAAAAATTGCCTTTTTTTCATATTTCTGTAAAATCCAATCTGCATCTTTCAAGTTACAACATACGAATCTGCTAAAATTGCCAACTGGATCGACTTATACCTGTTTATGCTGCCTTTATTGGATTTATTCAAGCCTGTGTAAACCGGCTTGCGATTTTTTTAAATCTTTTTTCGAAAATTATGCCCGCTGGATTTAAACGTTCAAGCTCGCTCCAAATCCAAAGGCCTTGGTAGGTTTTTCATTTGATTTGCCCAAACCAGTATGTTCACGCCTGAAAGAAGCATGATGAATTTTTATCCTGTATTTGGTTATTCCGTCCTAAATCAGTTGCTAAAACCAGCCCTGTGTTTAGGGATTGGCATTTTAGGTTCCGCTTTAGCAATTGGGCAGCAACTTCGACCTGTAGCACCCATCACTTGCTACGCCGGCGATCATGCAGTACACACTCACATACCCGCCCCTCAATTCCTGGAGAACGCCCGTTCCAGTAGGAGTAATTCTGATTTTGAATTTACTTTTATCTCCGTACCTCAGGATGTACAGCAGGCAGTTCTTTTTGCAAGCGACATTTGGGCCAACATTTTAGTTTCACAAATTGCAATTCGAGTGGAAGTGACCTGGGAAAATCTGGCCGGTAATACCCTAGCTTCCAGCGGCCCTACTCAGGTCTTTCAGTCCTCTGAATTACAGGATCCGACACTATGGTATCCAGTTGCCCTTGCCGAATCCATACTGGAACGGGAATTAAACGATGTGGATGCGCCTGACATTCGTATTATCCTTAATCAAAACCGCGACTGGTACACAGGTACGGACGCGCGCCCACCCCGAAATGAAATTGATCTGGTAACCGTTATTTTACATGAATTGGCCCATGGATTGGGCTTTTTTGACACTTCAGATGAAGATGAAAATGGAGACGGGTTATTTGGGATTCAGGATCGAGCCATCATTTATGACCGTTTCTTGGTCAATGGAGCTGATGAGTCCTTATTGGATGAGGATATTTTCCCCAATCCTTCGCCGGCTCTAATTAATGAATTTGAAAGCGACAATATCTTTTTTAATGAACCTGAGGTAGCCTTGGCAAACGGTGGGGCCAATCCCCAGCTTTTTGCTCCGGATCCATATACCAAGGGGTCTTCGATTTCACATCTGGATGAAGACGCTTTCCCCCCCGGCGACCCCAATAGTTTAATGTCGCCCGTCATAAGTCCGGGAGAAGCCAATCACGATCCTGGAGTGGTTACCAATGCCATTATGGAGGCCATTGGCTGGAATCAGGACCCTCCACCGCCCATTGAGCGAACGGAGGTTTTTATCAGCCCAAATCCGGTACGTACTTCCCTGGGTATCGAACTACCTTCGCAATTTCAGGGCGAAGGCCTGCAACTGGAAGTTTGGGATATAGCCGGCAGGATCATTCGGGAAGAAGTACTGGAGGGACTTCCGGAGATTGATCTCGAGGTTGGCTTTTGGAGCCCCGGAGTCTATGTGCTTCGATTACAACGCGAGGGCGAAACCTCCACTTCCAGATTCCTGGTTGTAAAGTAAAGGTGATCCATTCCCAACATTCATTGGATAAACCCTAATCTGGGGTCTCCCCACCATGCCAGGTGATAAACTGCCAATTGCCATTGTTTTTAAGCAAAACATCGGTAAATCTACCTGTTGCTGTTTGGTGCTTCCCTGCCGCATCTTTGGTAACCAACACATAGTAATAATGCACAAAAGCCACATTATCGATGAGCTGAATATGCAAAGGCTTTAATTCGTGCATAATGGTTTCCTGCATTGCCAATCGATACCTGACCCATTTTTCCGTAGCCTTTCGATCATCCGGCATAGGAAGCTCATTTTCCCACCCAATAAAATTGGGATGTAGTTGCTCCATAAAGGTTTCCAGGTCCTCCTCGGCGGTAGCTAGCCAATTCTTTTCGATTTGAAGCCAAACATCCTTCTCTGCTTTGGACCAATCTTGTCCCTGGACCATGGAATAAGAACAAAACAGGATCAAAAGGAAGAAATAGAAGGGTAAATTTTTCACGGTTTTAGTGTATTTGTTTGTAAGCTTGATAAGTGCGCTAATTAAAATAGGGATTCAAGCTCAAAGAACTACCTATAATTCAGCCATAATCTTTACTTTCTGCCTGCAAATCTAGTTTCTATGTTTCGTCTACTTTTCATCCTTTTCTTTTGCCTCTGTTCCTTTACCATTACAGCACAAAGCGACTATGCCGAAGCCAACTTCAACAAAAAAGAAGTTTATATCCAGATGCGAGACGGCGTGAAGCTCTTTACCTCCATTTACTCCCCAAAGGACACTACCCAGGCCTATCCCATTCTGATCAAGCGAACGCCTTACAGTTGCCGGCCCTATGGAGAAGATAAGATCCCAGCATTGGTAGGCCCCAATCCGTACCTGATGCAGGAAGGCTATATAGTTGTCTACCAAGACGTGCGAGGGCGATGGATGAGCGAAGGAACGTACACCAATATGACGCCCCATATTACTTCAAAAAATGGTCCTCAAGATGTGGACGAAAGCTCCGATACTTACGATACCATTGAATGGCTCCTTGCCAATTTGAAAAACCACAATGGGAAGGTAGGTCAGTGGGGGATCTCCTATCCGGGATTCTACACCACTGCAGGCGCTGTAGAAGGGCATCCGGCCATGGTGGCCTCCAGTCCACAGGCTTCAATTGGTGATTTTTATTTCGACGATTTTCATCACAATGGAGCTTACTTATTATCGTATTGGCGGGCTACAGCCATATTTGGCTATCAAACCCCTGAGCCAACCACAGAACCCTGGTATACTGCTCCTAACTTGGGTACACCCGATCAGTATCAATTCTTTCTGGATGCAGGCCCATTAAAAAACCTGAACAAATATTTCGAGGATAATTTCTTCTGGCAAGAGCTCAAATCCCATCCGGATTATGATGAATTCTGGCAAAAACGCGGGATCATTCAGCATCTGGACAAGGTGACCTCCAACACGCTTTTCGTAGGAGGCTGGTTTGATGCAGAAGATCTATACGGCCCCCTCACCTCTTATGCAACGGTTGAAAAAGATGGCCCTGGAAAGTTCAATGCCTTGGTAATGGGGCCTTGGAGTCATGGCGACTGGGCAAGGAATCGGGTACGCCAGGCAGTAGGCAATGTTTATTTTGGTGATAGCATCTCCCATTTTTACCAGCGTGAAATAGAAACTCCTTTCTTCCGACACTTTTTAAAAGGCGACGGGCAGAATACCGCAAACCTTCCGGAAGCCTATGTTTTTGATACGGGTAAAAACACCTGGACCCAATTTGACCAATGGCCGCCTGCCAATACGGAATCGAAGACCTACTATTTGCTATCCAATGAAGAATTGGGAACCTTCGGCCCCGTAAGCGGAGATGCCGAATACACGCAATTTATTAGTGATCCCCACAAACCCGTCCCTTACACCGAAGATATTAAGGTCGTTTTTACACCGAGGAAGTTCATGACCGACGATCAACGGTTTGCCGCTCGCCGCCCCGATGTATTGCTATTTGAAACCGAACCTCTGGAACAGGATCTGACGCTTGCAGGACCTATTTTGGCTGATTTAAGAACCAGCACTACCGGTACAGATGCCGATTGGGCGGTAAAATTAATCGATGTGTTTCCCCCGGATCATCCCGATTTCGAAGAAACCCAGGATCATTTACGAATGGGAAATTACCACATGATGGTCCGAAGCGAGGTGTTGCGAGCCCGTTATCGAAACAGCTTTGAAAAGCCCGAACCGCTTCAGCCTGGAAGGCTGGAGCAAATCCAATTTGGTCTGCAGGATGTGTACCATACGTTTAAAAAAGGGCATAAAATCCAGATTCAAGTTCAGAGCACCTGGTTTCCTTATATCGATCGAAATCCGCAGACTTTCGTAGAGAATATTTTCGAGGCAAATGAGTCTGATTTCCAAAAACAGACCCACCGGGTTTATCACGTACCTGGAGCTGCATCTTCGATCACGTTCAGTGTGCTGAAGAAGTAGTGTTTGGCCCGTTTGGTCATATCCAGCGTTTGCGCCTAAAATAAAGAAGCATTCCAAGCACAATCAGGATCTGTGTGCCCCAAAAAACGGGATATGCAAAGCGATAGTCGAGTTCCGGAAAATATTTGAAGTTCATACCATAAATCCCCGCAAAGAAGGTCAGTGGAATAAAAATGACCGAAAAGATCGTAAGGGTCATCATGATGTCGTTTAGCTTATTCGCGACAGTTGCATTGTAGATATTTAATTGATTTTCAAGGGACTCCTTGTAGGAAGCAATGGTTTCCAGCGTTTGGGTTGTATGGTCCCTCAAATCCTGTAGGAAGGGCTTCATATCTTTTTCCCGGAAGGGCATTTCGGCCCTCGACATGGAAAAAACCACCTCCTGGATCGGGCGCACGTTTCTACGAAGGAAGTTGATCTCCCGTTTATAGGTATTGATTTGGTTCAAATGGTCCTTTTTGGGATGCTCCAACAATTCATCCTCCAAGTCCTCTACTCGATCACCTATTGCCTCGGTGATGCGGAGGTAATTATCAACCAATCGATCCAAAATCGCATACCCCAGGTAAAATGTTCCTTTAGTTCGAATTCTCGCCTTGTGGCTTTGGATCCGGTTTAAGATGGCATTTAATAATTCCGGTTTTGACTCCAGGAATACGATCACGAAGTGCTTACCTACTACCAGACCCAGTTGTTCAGTATATACCTGATGGAGTTGCTTGTCTGATCGCATGCGCCGGGCCAGGATAAAAATCTGATCCTCAAATTCTTCGTATTTCGGAGGCTGGGTGGTATCCAGCACATCTTCCAACAAGAGTATGTGCAGATCGAATATTTGGCCTATACTTCTGGCCAATGCTTCATCCTGCAAACCTTGGACAATTAAAAAATTGACTTGGTCTGTGCGAATGAGACTTGAGACTTTTTCTGTGGTCACATCCTCATATACCTCTGCTTCGTTGATGGAATATTGAACAAAGTCCATCCTGGTTTTCTCCAATTTTGGAGTTCCGATAAATTGTAGGGTCCCAGGGGGTTTTCCTACCTTATCGTTCTTGGGTACAGTAGAGTTTTCCATTATTTACACTAAATACGTTCGGTGTCCTAAAAGAAAAGGTTTAAAATCTTAAAATAGACTTAACCTCCAAAAAAAGGATTCCACCTAACATTGCTCTAATTTTTACAATGTCCAAATTCACTTTTTAATGCCCAACCCCCGCCACCCGCTTCTTTATCAGCTCAACACCCGTGTTTACCTTACCGAATTAGCCCGGGTCCTGGATCGACCTGTAACGCTTGATGACATCCCCGACGAACAGCTTGCCTACCTGAGAGACCAGGGGTTAAACTGGATATGGTTACTTGGCGTATGGCAAACCGGCGCCGCAAGCCGGGCGGTTTCACTGCAAAAGGAGGATTGGCAGCGCGAATTCAGGGAAACGCTGCCCGACCTGGAGGAGTCGGATGTTCCCGGCTCGTGTTTCGCTATTCAACACTATCAGGTACATGAGGCTTTGGGTGGAAATGAAGCTTTAGATCGGTTTCGAAATCGGGCCAAGCAGTTTGGCCTTTTACTCCTGTTGGATTTTGTTCCTAACCACGTGGCATTGGACCATCCCTGGGTGATGGAAAAACCGGACTTTTTCATTAAGGGAAGCCAGGAAAATCTGGACAAGGAGCCTCATAATTACACCCTGGTGGCAGGTCCTCATGGGAATCAAATCCTGGCTTTTGGCCGAGATCCTTACTTCCCTGGATGGCCGGATACACTCCAGCTGAATTATGCTAACCCGGAGGTTCAGCAAGCCATGATACAAATTCTCCTTTCTATTAGCGGGCTGTGCGATGGGCTGCGCTGCGACATGGCCATGTTGGTAGAACCGGAAGTTTTTGAGCGGACCTGGGGAATGCAGTCGGCCCCATTCTGGCTGGAAGCGATCGATCAAGTGAAAAACCGATATCCGGCTTTTCTTTTTATGGCGGAAGTATACTGGGGAATGGAGCATCAACTGCAACAACATGGATTTGATTATACCTATGATAAGGCGCTTTACGATAAGCTTAAGGCGCGCCAACCCTATTCCATAAAAGAATATTTTGCTGCTGATCTCGATTTTCAGAATAAATCGGTTCGGTTTCTGGAAAATCACGACGAAGAACGGGCTGCCAAAATTTTCTCACCAGATGTGCATAAAGCCGCGGCAATCCTAACCTATTGCAACCCCGGCATGCGATTCTTCCATCAGGGGCAGTTGGAAGGCAAAAAGGTTCGAATTTCACCCCATTTGGGCAGAGGGCCAATAGAAGCAACCGATCTGGAATTAAATTCTTTTTACGATCGCCTTTTAGATACGCTCAAGCAACCGGTTTTACGCAATGGAGATTGGGAAAGGTTGCACTGCCGATCCGTCGGCGGAGGGAATGTAAGCTGGGACAACTTTATAGGTTGGACTTGGTATGGCACTGATACCTATCGACTATTGCTTTTCGTCAATTTCACCTTTCATGCTAGCGAATGTTTCGTTGATCTTCCGTTTGAAGATATCCAGGATCGGAATTTTGAATTGGTTGATCTAATGAGCGATACCGTTTATGAGCGCTCCGGAGACTCGCTGCTAAATCCTGGTTTGTATTTGTATATGTCTGGATGGGGGTTTCACATTTTCGAACTTCGGGAAAAACTGATGGAAAGAGTACCACTCGAACAACAAGCGGAATTCATATTGGAAGAGGAAGGGCAAAGCCCAACTATTGCTACCGATACCGAACCACCGCAGGAGCAGGCTGATACCCTCTCTTCGCGTCAGCGTATTTATTGAACAAGGATTAGCCTCCGGACAAAGCAAACGACCAAGTCGCTTTCCCGGAGACTATTTTTTACCCTTTGCTGCAACGTGGGCAAATCATTCGGTCTACATCACTTTTCAGGCGGACGCCC
>CAZXLD010000044.1:21848-41912 GCA_964641965.1 uncultured Saprospiraceae bacterium
TTTGCTGCAACGTGGGCAAATCATTCGGTCTACATCACTTTTCAGGCGGACGCCCATAACTTCTTGTTCGATAAACTTTTGTACAAATGCCTTTTGTCGGGTATGATCCCCATTCAGGATATCCTTCTCCTGGTCTGGGACAAAGTCAATAAACTTTCCTTCGTAAGCTTGCTTTCCCCAGCAATTCGGACAAACGCATAATCCGAGGAAGTCGTTCTCATCAAGCTTCAGATTATTCTTCTTTCGAAAAAAATCCAGCAAAGCCATAATTAATAACTGATGTTACGCAAATTTCATGTTGAAGGGATGCCAAAAGTCAAAACCACACTTTCATATGAAAAAGACTTTAGTCTGTAGATTTTTAGACGATAAAAAATTGGTAATCATCTATCAGACTATCTAATATCTGTAGCCTATTTCAAATCGTCGAATTGGTCCGTAAGGTCGGTTAGTGATTTAAAATGCTCATTAAGATAGTAGGTTCCAGGTGGACCTACTCCACAACCTCTATCCCACGCCAAAAAGCTACTCTCCCCTTAATTTTTTCTGCCATGGGTTTGGGCTCCGGGTAATACCAAGCCGAATCCCTATTCGTCTGCCCATCAACGGACACGCTGTAATAAGAAGCTTCCCCCTTCCACGGACAAGTGGAATGCTGTTCACTTTCTTCGAAGAATTCTTTGTTCAATGAATCGGCCGGGAAATAATGATTCCCTTCTACTACAACCGTATCATCGCTTTCTGCCAATACTTTGCCTTTCCAAATTGCCTTCATGATAAGTTCAGTTTTTTGATGGTACACGTTTACTTCTGCATAGCCGGTTCGGACAGGGCAGAACGAATCCCTTGTATGCTAATCATATGGTGCGAGGTATGAAATACCACTTTACTCTTCGATAAAACAATGATTTGAGGGGATTGATGAATGACACCCAAGGTATCTGCTACCGCATCGGATACCAGTCGATTCCGGATCAGGTCCAAATAGTAGAACCGAAGCTCGTCTTCTTCAAAATCCCAGTCCTTTTCCAGCATCCACTTCACCATGGCACTGGTGCCGCACCGTATACTGTGTTTAAACAGTACAACCGGAGTCGCATGAGAGGTTTGCAATACGGAGGGGATCTGCTCTTCACTGGTCAACTTTTCCCAGTCAGGATGCAGGGCCTCTAAGTCTTTCATTCTGTCGAATAATCCCATGTGCTGTTTTGTTTCTACGGTTAATAACCACAGGGCCTTTCGGCAGTTTAATACTACTGGATTTTCCTTTTTGCAGAAGGTGCGAAACCGTCGTCCCTGGGACAGAGTCCACCTTTCAACGCTGCACCTAATGCAGATCTAATTCCTGAACACTTAAATCCAACCGCTGTAGCGTGTTAGGCATAGAGCCGAACATGGACTTCAGCAAACGCCCATCCCGGCCAGCCAATAGCCAATGAGGTGTACCCTCCGCCTCAAACAAATCGAAAGTAGCATGTCCTTCATCCACAAAAACCGGGAAATGCACCTGGTACACTTCCTTAATCTCTTCAATTTGCCGGTCTGAATATTCCGGCCCTTCAAATCGAGTATGTACGCCGATTACCTGTCCGTAAGGCCAATTGCGCTGTAAATCCCTCGCAAATGGTAATGCCCTGGCTTTGCAGCCCGGGCATCCGATGCTATACAAAAGCAGCAATACGGGCTTATTTGCAAAACTGGCCAACCGAGGGGGAGTTCCTCCGTTCAGGGTACGAATTTCCCACTCCGGCAACTGAACACCCAAATTTAACATCTCAGATGAGTTAATCCGGCAAAGGTAAGCAGGTGAGGACCGACCAACAGCATTCTGGAAAAGTCTTTCGGGATGGATTGTTTATTTTTCTGCAAAAACCCATTATGCGAATTGGAACGCTACTCTTTCTTCTTCTTTTTTCCGGAACGCTTGCCGCCCAAATGCCGAAAATCCTTCCCCTCAAGGACCGGGGAGCCCTTGAGGACCGATGGTTGGTGGAGCGGTTTGAAACGGTCTTGCCCGATCTCATGCGTCGAACCGGTTTTGACATGTGGATCTTAATTTCGAGAGAATACAACGAAGATCCGGTCCTAAAGACCATGTTGCCCTCCAATTGGCTCAGTGCCCGTCGTACCACCATGCTGATCATTTACGATACCGGCGATTCCTTGGAGACCCTGGCTTGTGCTCGATACAATGTTGGCGAAGTGTTCAAAAAGGCATGGGATAAAGAGCAAGAGCCCGATCAATGGAAGCGGTTGGTAGAATTGATCCAAGAGCGGGATCCCAAGAAAATTGGCATCAATCGCTCCCCCGATTTCGGACTGGCAGATGGCATTTCGTCCTATCATTACGATCAATTGATGGACGTGCTACCAGAAATCTACCAAAGCCGGATAGCAAGTGCTGCTCCTCTGGCAATTGGGTGGTTAGAGACCCGCACTCCAGCTGAAATGACCGTTTATCAGCAAATATGCCGTATCGCACATGTGATCATTCAGGAAGGTTTTTCCGATCAAGTTATCCAAGCAGGAGTAACGACTACCGATGAGGTAGTATGGTATTATCGCGATCGAATTAATGAACTTGGATTAAAAGCCTGGTTTCATCCCACGGTGGATGTACAACGGGCCGATCCCGAGAATTTCGATCACCTTCGATCTTTTTCAAAACGACCGGATCAGCAAATTATTCAACCGGGCGACCTGGTACACGTCGATTTTGGCATTACCTATCTGGGATTAAATACAGACACTCAGGAAAATGCGTACGTGCTCAAACCAGGGGAAATCAAAGCTCCTGTTTATCTGGAAATCGCTTTTGAAAAAGGACTGCGATTAATGGATATTCTTACCCAGGCATACCAAACCGGCCGCACCGGCAATGAAATGCTGGCTGCTAGCTTGGCACAGGCTAAAGCCGAAGGACTGAAACCAACCATTTATACCCACCCCATTGGATATCATGGTCATGGTGCCGGACCAACCATCGGTTTATGGGATCAGCAGGGAGGAGTTCCAATTCGAGGCGATTATCCTTTATTCCCGAATACAGCCTATTCCATTGAACTGAACACAGCTGTTTACCTGGAAGAATGGGGGAAGGAAATTCGAATGATGATGGAGGAAGATGCTTTCTTCGATGGAGAGACCGTTCGATACATCGATGGCAGACAAACTGAATTGTTTCTTATTCCCAGACCAATCCCCAAAACCGGCCCAGCAGAGTACAACCAATCCAAAGGGTAACTCCCTTATTCCAACCGGATTATATCCGATTGGGCGAACAAATTTTTAGGCACCTGAAGGTCCAGAGACGGGGATTGATACAAACCAGGAGGCACACTAATATCGCCTAGATACAATTCCCCTCGTTGCACCTTGGCCCCTTGGTCAAATAGGCCTTGCTTGGGCAAAGCCAGGGTAAGGGTTGCATTTGCCTGAACGGTGGGCTCAAAAACCGTTCCACTGGTCAAGTCCAGGCCAGAGGGAGTATCCAGGCTTAGTACAGTCACTTGTTGCTGATTGATCCACTCAATTAAATCCTTAGTTCGCCCATAGGGTGCCCCTTTCAGACTATAGCCAATCAGCCCATCAAGGATAAGCTGCCAATCCGAATCAGATGGTAGGCCTTCAGAATAGACAGGTACCCGCATATTGCGTAGAATGGCTAATTGATGGGCTGGAACGGAGGCTGGATTAAATGTGGTAGAGGAAAGAAACACCTCCACCCGGGCTCCCCAATTGTGAAGCCTTCTGGCGGCAACCAGAGCACCTCCCCCATTTCCTCCTGTACCCGCAACTACCAATATCCTTTTATCCACTGGATCTTGCGCCAAAAAGCGATCCCGCCCGGTAATGGCTAGGCACCGACCAGCGTTTTCCATCATCCGAACCAAGTCTATTTGATAGTCTTCGATCATAAGTCGATCCACCTCAATCATTTGTTCAGTTGTCAGGGCTGGAATTGATTTTGGGTAAATAGGAAATGGCCTAGACACAAGGAATGAATTTATTTAGGAAGTGGAAGGTAGCCATCTTATCGTTGAAAACAGTTGAGTAAAGAGCTATCCGGTATGATTTCCCATGGCAATAAGAAAGGCCTTCCTGGATCGATAAATCCAAAAGGCCTCCTGAATAAAGCGGACTTGGTTAAAGCAGGTCATTCACTCTCCGGCAGCTGGTGCAGGCCGGAATGTACAAACCACCTGTTTCTGAATTAGCGGATTTTGACCGTGAAAAAACGTCCAATCTTTTGGAATGCTTCTTCCTTTAACTCTTGAAACCGTTCTTTTATGGCAGAATGATCCGGGGAACCACTTGATTTCACCTCCCTCCGAATATAACTCTGGTTGAGGGGGTTGAATTCGATCCGCACTTCATTGCCACGATCTACGAAGAGCCGTTGGAAGGTACCTTCCTGAAAGCTCTGGAACTGACCGATTAGGTTTCGGTACTTTTCAGCTTCCATTTTGTCGCAGAGGGATTCACATTGCCGCAATAAGCGGATGTAAAAACCACTCTCCTTTTTCCAAAAGGCACGCTCTTTTTCTTGAATGGCTTCTCTGCCACTCACAATCCGTCTTTCACGTCTGGTTCTGGTTTTGGTCAGGGAGTTCATTGGATAGAGATTTTGATTCAACAATAAATTTGGTCAAACCATACAGGATATGATCAAAGATCAACAGCTTAGGGATACCTTACAATGATATTTAGCAACCTGAGGCTTGATTATAATTCATAATGGTAAAGGGGTATACCGTTTAAAGAGTTGGCTTTTCTTGCGTTTTGGAAGAAAACGCATTTGGGCTGCTAGAAATAAGATAGAAAATTAATCCCTATTTCTCAACGATTTATGTACAAAAAAAGTGAGCTCTCTACAAACTGGTCAGAGAGCCCACTGCTTAACCTTCTATCCATCGTACTCAGGCTACATGGAAACTTCCTCTCCAATAGGAGCCCTAAATACCACTTGCCCATCAAATACATCCAGTACTACATGGCTATTGGCAGTTACCTTTCCCTGCAGCATCTGACGCGACAGTTCGTTCAGCACTTTCTTCTGCAATAATCGCTTCAAGGGCCGGGCACCGAATTCCGGATTATACCCCTCGTCGGCAAGCCACTGGGTAGCTTCGGGGGTGACAGTCAGGTGAATATCCTGCTTAGCCAATTTTTGAACTAATTCTCGGAGGTGAATATCCACAATACCCCGAATATCCCTTCGGGAAAGAGGCCGGAACATGATTACTTCGTCAATCCGATTTAAAAATTCTGGACGAACAGTTTTCTTAAGCAACCCAAATACTTGTTCTCGTGTATTTTCAACGATCTCCTCCGAATTGCCTTCGTCTATACGCTCAAAATTGGATTGAATCAGATCAGACCCAATATTGGAGGTCATAATGATAATCGTATTCTTGAAGTTGGCGACCCTGCCTTTATTATCTGTTAACCGACCGTCATCCAGGACTTGGAGCAAAATATTGAATACGTCCGGGTGTGCCTTCTCAATTTCATCCAACAGCACCACGGAATATGGCTTTCGCCGAACTGCTTCGGTAAGCTGACCGCCTTCATCATAGCCAACATATCCTGGAGGGGCACCCACCAGGCGGCTTACAGCGTGCCGCTCTTGATATTCACTCATGTCAATCCGGGTGATCATATTCTCGTCGTTAAACAGATAATCAGCCAAAGCTTTCGCCAACTCCGTTTTACCGACACCCGTGGTACCCAAGAACAAGAAGGATCCGATTGGCCTGCTTTCGTTGCCTAATCCGGTTCGGCTTCGCCGGATGGCATCGGAGACTGCTTCTACCGCCTCGTCCTGTCCAACCACCCGCTTGTGTAATTCTTCTTCCAGAGACAGCAGTTTTTCCCGTTCACTCTGCATCATTCGGGTTACCGGGATACCGGTCCATTTAGATACGATCTCTGCAATATCCTCAGCATCTACCTCTTCTTTGACCAGTTGTTTTCCTTCCTCTTGCATCGCCAGCAGGTCCTGATTAAACCCTTCTAACTGGGCCTGCACTTCCGGGATCCGGCCATACCGGATTTCTGCTGCTTCACTAAAATTGCCCTCTCGTTCGGCACGACCACCAGCGTGTTTCAGCTGCTCCAACTCCTCTTTTGCCTTTTGGATACCCAAGACAACTTCCCGCTCACTTTCCCACTGCGCGCGCAGACCACTTCGAGTTTCTTCCAGGTTAGCCAAATCCTGATTGATCTGGGCAATCTTGGCCTTATCCCCTTCCCGCTTCATGGCTTCCCGTTCGATTTCGAGCTGTCGGATCTTCCGTTCTACTTCATCCAGTTCTTCGGGCATGGAGTTCATCTCCAAACGAAGCCGGGCAGCCGCCTCATCTACCAAGTCAATTGCCTTGTCCGGCAAAAACCGATCTGTAATGTAACGGACGCTTAATTGGACTGCAGCCACGATGGCTTCATCTCGAATAGCAATTTTATGGTGGGTCTCATACCGCTCTTTCAAGCCGCGTAAGATGGAAATGGCATCCTCCTCACTTGGCTCATCCACCAAAACCATCTGAAACCGGCGCTCGAGCGCTTTGTCTTTCTCAAAATATTTTTGGTACTCACTAAGGGTAGTCGCCCCGATTGCCCGAAGCTCACCTCGAGCTAGAGCAGGTTTCAGGATGTTCGCCGCATCCATGGCACCTTGTGATTTACCGGCCCCGATCAAGGTATGGATCTCATCGATAAAGAGAAAAATTTGGCCTTCTTGCTGAGTCACTTCATTGATGACCGACTTCAGGCGTTCTTCAAATTCGCCTTGATATTTTGCCCCGGCAATCAGCGCACCCATATCAAGCGAATAGATGATCTTATCGCGCAGATCTTCGGGTACATCCCCTTCTACAATCCGGTGGGCCAAGCCTTCTACAATCGCAGTTTTTCCGACACCGGGTTCTCCAACCAAGATTGGGTTGTTCTTGGTTCTACGTGCCAATATGTGCAGCAAGCGCCGAATCTCTTCTTCCCTGCCAATAACCGGGTCTAGCTTTCCACTTTGGGCGCGCTCATTCAAATTAATAGCGTATTTGCCTAATGCGTTATAGCTTGCTTCGGCACTCTGCGTGGTCACTTTACTCCCTTTGCGCAAGTCTTCGATAGCCGCCTTGAGGGATTGTTCGGTAATACCACTGTCTTTCAGGAGTTGAGCCACCTGATCGCGTACTTGCATCAGACCGAGCAGCAGATGCTCGACGGCAATATATTCATCACCAAATTCCTTTGCATAAATACCTGCCTTCTGAATGGCTTCTCCTGCCTCTCTGGATAGATATTGATTACCTCCCTCAACCTTAGCATAGGATTGAAGGATACTTTGTAGCGCAGCCTCAATAGCTGCCTGATTTACGCCCAGCTTTTTAAAAACAAAGGGAGCAACCTGTTCATCTACCTCAAGAATTCCCTTCAGTAGATGACCGGCCTCAATGGATTGGTTTTGCAACTCAAGGGCCAGCTGCTGGGCACGCTGAACCACTTCTTGTGCTTTTATGGTTAAATTATTCAAATTCATGCGTTCAAATTTTAGGAGCTTACCTAAAATGTATCAAATCGCATGCCATTTGTCAAGGATAAAAGAGACAGGAATAGAATATGTCATTATGGCATAACCAAACAAAATAAACTGCCACTATGTCAAAAACACGGTCAAGTTCGGAAAGCAAGCATTGGAATGCTGAGTTTGCCAATCATCTCCTTGCTGATGCTGCCTTCCACTAAACCTTCCATAAAAGATTGGCGGTGGGATAGCATGCCCACTAAATCCACTTTTTCTTCCAACACATGGTCTCGGATCAATTTTTTGGGATCACCCTCAACGATGGTAAAAGTGATAAACTCCATGGTGCGGAGAATACGCTGCAGAATTTCCATATTCAACTCGGCTTCTTCGGGATTAGCTCCTTTTTGCAAGACGTGAAAAATTTCCAGCTGGCAACCAAAAAGGTTAGCCAGATCCAGCATGACTGCCATTGCTCGAAGGTCTTTAAACTCAAAGCGTGTAAAAAAGGAAAGCTTGTTGAATCCTTCGAAAGAAGCTCCTGCAGGCACGGCCAACACCATTCGATTAGTACCGACTTTTCTCAAAATCTCCTTGGCTGTAGATCCAATTTGGCGCTCCACCGGCTTTGTACTACCACTCATACTTACTACAATCAGATGGGCATCTACTTTTTCAGCAGCCTCTAAAACAGCATCTCCCGGATATCCATATTCTGCCAGAACCTCCACCTCCACCTCATCACTGGTCTGGAGATGGTTGTCAACAAATTCTTGCAACCGCTTTTCCACGTTTTTCCGCTTTGTCTCCAGGTTATCCCCCGTGAAACGAACTTCGGGCTTCCCAAAACCGTGCATGGCATAAACCTTTGTGTCCATAGCCCTGGCAATTTCTATGGCAAACCGGAAAACATGAGGAGCGTGATCAGAAAATTCAGTGGCAAATAGAATAGGTCTCACAGGCTTTACTGTTTGGGTCAGGTAGATAATAATTGATCACAGGCAATATAGCAGCCTTTCTTCAAATGTGCGATGATTCTGATAGCTAGTTTTATTGCGGTTTACCAACCAAAGTCAAGGTCTTGTATAGCCGCGTCATTTGTTTTTATTGGAAAATTGGTCAAAAAAGGCCTAATACAAAAACGAAGGATCGTAATAATCAAGGCAAGATGGTTGACATACAGGTATAGGCTTACGTCCTGGTGTTGGCCAAAACCATCAGCATCAATATCGGCGATTGGCTATCCATTTTTAGAAGGAGGCAAGGTGCTTGCTGCCTTAAAGCAGGTTGAGATTTAAAACAAGCACTGTTTTTTTATTGAGGAGCATCAATAGGTGCAGTAGTCTCTTCCTCAACGGTTTCCTTGGCAGGTTGCCCTTTTTCCTTTTCCTTTTTGGGTGGAATAATCAAAGAGGCTAAAATCCCAATACCTAACATGGAAGCAATTACCAATAAGGAAAACCAGTTTGGTGGGTGGAAAAATTCATGTAGCAGCATTTTGGCAGCGACATAAAACAGAATCACAATGAGAGACAGCTTTAGGTAATGGAAGCGATCCAATACGGCAGCCAGTAAAAAGTACATCGACCGTAAACCGAGGATCGCGAATATATTTGAAGTAAATATGAGAAAAGGATCCTGTGTAATACCGAAGATCGCAGGAATGCTATCGAAAGCGAACATGATATCCGTAAACTCAACCACCAGAAGCGCAATGAACAGGGGTGTCGCTAGCAATTTTCCAGCTTGGCGCACAAAAAATCGATTTCCTACGTAGTCATTCGTTACTGGAAAAAGCCGTCGAGCTAGTTGTACCAATGGGTTTTTCTCTGGATGAATTTCTTGTTCGGGTTTCAACATCCGAAAAGCAGCATAGAGCAATATTGCCCCAAAGACGTACGTCATCCAGGCAAATTCCCGGAGGAGGATCACCCCAATCCCGATTAGAAGACCACGGAAAACAATGGCCCCAAGAATACCCCAAAACAATACCCGGTGCTGGTTTTCCGAGGGTACTTTGAAGTACCGAAATACAAGGGCAATGACAAAAATATTGTCCACGCTCAAGGATAGCTCAACCAGATAACCGCTGAGGTATTCTACTACGGCATCTTCCCCTGAATATAATCCTTGCCCTACCCACTGAAAGTCGTAAGCGAAATAGATAAATAAGCTAAACAGCAGAGATACGGAGACCCACAATATCGTCCAGCCCGCAGCTTCAGAAAAGGAAATAACATGCACCTTGCGATTAAAAACGCCTAAATCCAACGCCAGGAGGAAACAAATAAGAATAATAAACCCAAACCACAATAACATACGAATCGCTAGATTAAATGCGTATCGGTTAAAATAGGTAAAACTGGTAAAACAACATGTTGAGAAGCGCTTTAGGGTGACGCGTTTATACCACCCCCAGTCAAAGGTCGATAGATAATCAGAGTCTATTCAGCCAGGTTTAACCGGAGACCAAACTCTGAATCTCTTTAAAATGCCAAAGTCAAAACGAATTCTCGTATTTTTAGTTTAAAAATTACCCTTTAGTGAAAAAGCTACTACTTCTGCTATTATTAATCCCACTTTCTACTTCGCTCCGAGCTTGGTGGGACCCTGGTCATATGTTGGTTGCTATGATTGCCTATCTGCATTTGGATGCCGAAGTACAAGCTAAAGTGGACCGACTGACAGCCATTCTTGAGGAGGATTATCCGCAGGTTAATCATTTTATTGTAACCGGTCCCTGGCCAGACGATTTAAAAGAAGACGGCGTGAGGACTTTCGATACCTGGCATTATACGGACATTCCCTATAATCCGGATAACCTTCGGCTAGCTCCATCTCCTGAAATTAATATAGTGTGGGCTATTCGCCAGATGCAGTCGGTTTTGAGATCTTCTAAAGCTGCTGATGTAGAAAAAGCTCGGCACCTCGCTTTTTTAGTCCACTTCGTAGGTGATCTGCATCAACCTATGCACAGTACAACCATGTATACCCGGCAGGATCCAGATGGCAACCGAGGAGGTAACGAATTTAAACTTAAAGGCAAATGGAACAACTTACATGCACTTTGGGATGATGCCTGTGGATTGACCAGTGCTTATGGGGATATCAGACCCTATGGCAAGGAAAAGAAGCCTCTGACTTCTTCCCACATTGAACGAATAGAATCATTTGCCAAAGAACTCATGCAGTTATACCCAAAAGAATCCTTGCCCATTTACACAGAGTTAGATCCAAATGCCTGGGCCCAAGAAAGTCATGACCTAGCAATTGAATACGGCTACAAGGCCCCTATCGGGACCAACCGAGATGGTGAGCCTCAATTTCTCCTGCCAAACCAAACTCCTCCGAAAGGATATCTCGAAAGAAGTCGGACCATAGCAGAGCAACGGCTTGCACTCGCAGGATACCGCCTGGCGGAAGTACTCCATTCGATTTTTGAGGATTAAGTTTAGCTTGCCTTAGTAGAATCGCTTTGAGATTTCTTGCTCACCTTAAAAAATACCTTTTCATCAATAATTGTACTTATGCGGGTATCAAATACAAATTGGTTTTATGTGCTCATAATGAGCCTGATGTGCTTCACTTGTAAAGCCCCGGTAGAAGTCTATCAGGGGGAGACCGACGCTTACTTCAAAGAGCGGAAATCCTTTAATTTTATGGAAGTGAACATTGATAACCAGACTGACCTGGAGCCCTACCAACCCAACCTCGACTTACTTAAAGCCTCAATTACTAAGGAACTGGAAGCAAGAGGATATACCCAGTCTACCAATCCGGATCTTTTGGTAAATATCGGTATTGTGATCACAGAAGAAGAAGCTACCCGAGAAACTAATATTCGAGAAGCACCGATCTATACCGGACAGCGGAATTACAAATGGCAATCCGAAGAAGTAGTGTACGATGTCTACAAGAAAGGGTCCATGGTAATTGACCTGATCGATAGCCAAACCAAAGAACTGGTCTGGAAAGGGGCCGGTAGCCGGGTCATTCCTAAAAATGTGGAAAAACGAGCTAAGATCATCCGTGAAAATGTAGAAGTTGTGTTTAAGAAGTTTCCGGTCCAACCTTCCTAACCGCCTAAGGCTCTAAGATAAAAACCACACAACAAGTCATTACTAATCAAAATCTTACACTAATTTTCCACAATTTGTGTAAATTTATTAGTTGAGTCCTTTTCTCCTGGCCCTTACCTTTAGAAAGCTTTCTGTTTACAATTATTTAAACTAACGCTTTACCGGAAAGGATCAACAGTGCATTGAACAGATTTCCCCATGCACTGGATTAGTTTTCTTTGGACTGCTTTAAATGTATAGGATGAATATTTTAACCGCTAAAAAGCCAAACCACCCCAATGGAACCCAACCCACGTATTCATTTGACGAAGCATTCAAAGCTTCTACCGAATATTTCAAGGGCGATGAATTAGCCGCCAATGTTTGGGTAAAAAAGTATGCCCTGAAGGATTCATTTGGCAATATTTACGAACGGACGCCAGATGATATGCACCACCGCATTGCAGGTGAGATTTTTCGAATAGAGCAGAAATATCCCAATCCGGTTTCCGAAGAAGAGCTTTACCAATTGCTAAAGGACTTTCGATACATTGTCCCCCAAGGAAGTCCAATGGCCGGAATTGGAAATACCTACCAGGTTTCCTCCTTGTCTAATTGTTTTGTCATTGGGACTGGTGCGGATTCCTATGGCGGTATTGTGAAAAGCGATGAAGAACAGGTGCAGTTGATGAAAAGGCGCGGCGGTGTGGGCCAGGACTTGTCACATCTTCGTCCAAAGGGTACCCCGGTTATGAATAGCGCCCTTACCTCTACCGGGATAGTTCCTTTTATGGAGCGCTACTCCAACTCCACCCGGGAGGTTGCCCAGGATGGCCGCAGAGGGGCGCTGATGTTAACGGTTTCGAGCCGCCACCCCGATGCGGAGAGTTTCATTGATGCCAAATTGGAGCAAGGCAAAGTGACCGGTGCCAATATATCGGTCCGTATTGATGATGCTTTTATGAAAGCAGCTTTATCGGGCAAACCTTATAAGCAGCAATTTCCAATCGGATCGGATGATCCCCTGTATGAAGTTGAGGTGGATGCCTCCCAACTGTGGGATAAGATCATTTTCAATGCCTGGAAATCCGCTGAACCTGGCGTATTATTTTGGGATACTATTATCCGGGAATCGCTTCCGGATTGCTACGCAGACCTGGGCTACCGGACCATTTCGACAAACCCTTGCGGAGAAATTCCCTTATGCCCTTATGATAGCTGTCGGTTGCTCGCGATCAATCTGTACAGCTACGTGGAAGAACCATTTACCGAAAAGGCCTGGTTCAATTTCGAAAAGTTTAGCCGGCACGTACAGCTTGCTCAACGGATGATGGATGACATCATCGATCTGGAAATTGAGAAGATTGACGCCATTATCAAAAAGATAGAGCAGGACCCCGAGCCCACCGAAATCAAAGCCACCGAACATCGCCTTTGGCAAAAGATCCGAAAGACCTGCGTGGAAGGACGCCGGACAGGGGTCGGGATCACGGCCGAAGGAGATATGTTGGCCGCATTGGGCCTGCAATATGGAAGCAATGAAGGCATTGAATTCTCTGTGCAAGTCCACCGGACCCTAGCTCTGAATGCTTACCGTTCATCGGTAATAATGGCGCAGGAACGAGGTGCTTTTTCCATCTTCAATGCTGATCGGGAAAAAAATAACCCCATGATCCACCGGATTGAAAAAGCTGATCCTGAGCTTATTGAGCTGATGCGCAAGCACGGTCGCCGGAATATTGCCCTGTTGACCATTGCCCCGACTGGTACCACCAGTCTGATGACCCAAACCACATCCGGCATTGAGCCCGCCTTCCTGATCAGTTACAAGCGACGCCGAAAAGTCAACCCCAATGATACTGATGCTGTAGTCACCTTCATCGACGAAGTTGGAGACCACTGGGAGGAATACCATGTGTTCCATCATAAATTCATGACCTGGCTGGAAGTAAATGGTTACCAAATGCAAGAGGTTACCCGCATGACCTCAGAAGAATTGGAGCCCATTATTCAGCAATCCCCCTATCACCATGCCACAGCAAATGACGTGGATTGGGTGCAAAAGGTCAAGATGCAGGGGGCCATTCAGAAATGGGTAGATCACTCCATTAGTGTCACGGTGAATGTGCCGGAAGCCACCTCCGTGGAGATGGTAAAGAAGATCTACCAGACTGCCTGGGAAGAAGGTTGTAAGGGATGCACCATTTACAGGGATGGATCCAGATCCGGAGTATTGGTATCCGATACAGATAAGGGGAAAAAGGAATCCAAAATTGTGGATACCATGCCGCCCAAGAGGCCTGACCGCCTAGAAGCATCGGTGGTTCGATTCAAAAATAATTCTGAGGATTGGATTGCGGTAATTGGTAAGGTGGATGAGCGGCCCTATGAAGTATTTACCGGGCGGGCTGAGGATATTTTCAAATTTCCAGACTATGTACACCAAGGGTGGGTCTTAAAGAACCGGGATGAAGAAGGACAAAACCGATACGATTTCCAGTTTCTGGATCGCGATGGCTATCGGGTTACGATTGAGGGCCTTTCCCGTTCTTTTAATAAAGAGTATTGGAATTACGCCAAATTGATCTCGGGCGTATTACGTCATGGCATGCCTTTACCGCATGTAGTGGACCTGATTGAAGGGCTCAATGTGGCCGAAGAATATATCAATAACTGGAAAAATGGTGTTGTTCGGGCCTTGAAAAAGTTTATTCCGGATGGCACGCAGGCTGCTACCAGCGCTTGTCAGAACTGTGGAGACCCGGAAGGATTGCTTTACAAAGAAGGGTGTCTGATCTGTAAGAGCTGCGGGTATACCGAATGCGGGTAATCCAGCTAAGGGATTCCTAAGGCCAATAGGGCTTGGGAATCCTATTTTCCCTCCACATCTCCTCCCTATCCTGCTGTTAGAAAAAGCTGAATTCCCATGTACCGGGCCGGGTCCTTGATGTGGAGACCAACCAGGTTCATATTTACGGAACCCCACTAGAGAAGGGTATGAACACATACAAGGTGAAGATCGCCCGGCTCAACTTGAACTTCAGATTGCAATTGAAGTAGTTCATGTAAGTGGGATCTGGATGGATTTTTAATGCAGGACCTCCCTTTCTACACCAATCCGTTTTCCAAATATGAAGTTGGGAAGACAAACCGGATTTTGCCCACTGCCGGATATCCATTAGCTTTCCTTCTTATAATAATACTCTGCCACTCAAATGCACAACTACACCGACCTGCTCGAACCTATCCAAGTTGCCGAATGGAATGCACTCGTTGATCGTAAACCTGCTTATGCTTTAGTTGAAAATACAGATCTGGTTATCATTCGTTTTGACGATCAGCTATCTGTCTTGTATGGTCGCTGCCTCCATCGGGGAGCCATCTTGGCCGACGGCCATGTAGACGAACATGACAACCTTATTTGCGGTGTACACAACTGGGATTATCGCATTGATAGTGGGGTAAGCGCCTATAAAAATGATGACTTCCTGCATCAGTTTAAAGTGGCGGTGCAAGAAGGTAAGGTCTTTATTGATCGGGCTGAAGTCATTTCCTTCGAGGAGGTACATCCTCAACCGTTCAATCGGGATGAATACCTGGGCACCTACCAAGACACCCATCCTGAAGCGCCCGAGCCTTACACCGGTTACATCCAGGAACTCGCCCGAAACGGATTGAAAAATCTGGGTCACCACGGCCCCACTGAAGCCATGGGTGTAGAACGAGACCTGCTTCCCAAATGGGACAGCATTCAATTTTTACCTGCCCAATTGCACAAAAGGCCGTTACTGGATGACGAACCGGTTCAAACCAAAGTAGTAATCGGTCCACGGGCTGAAAAGCCCCTTGAGTTGGATATTCCCTTATTTGTTTCGGATATGTCTTTTGGAGCCTTGAGCAAAGAGGCCAAGATCGCCTTGTCCAAGGGGGCAGAGCTGGCAGGTACCGGTATTTGCAGCGGGGAAGGTGGCATGCTCCCTGAGGAACAACAGGAAAACTCCCGCTACTTCTACGAATTGGCCTCCGCTCGCTTTGGCTTTAGCTTTGATAAGGTAAAGAAAGCTCAAGCCTTCCATTTCAAAGGAGGACAAGGGGCTAAAACAGGTACGGGAGGCCATTTGCCCGGCCATAAGGTAAATAAAGAAATCGCAGAGGTACGAGGACTTGAAGTTGGACAGACAGCAATTTCCCCTGCTACCTTTCCCAACCTAAAAACAGTTGGTGATTTCAGAGAACTGGCGGATGAGGTCCGATTGATCACCGGCGGTATTCCCATAGGCTTTAAGATCGCAGCCAGCCACATCGAAAAAGATATTGATTTTGCCCTGGAAGCAAGCGCCGATTATATTATTCTCGACGGTAGAGGCGGCGGTACAGGCGCAGCGCCAACCGTTTTGCGCAATAATATAAACGTGCCTACCATTCCTGCATTAGCCAGAGCGCGTCGCCATCTAGATAAGGTAGGCGCAGACGATATCACGCTGGTCATAACCGGAGGATTACGCATTGCTGAAGATTTTGCAAAGGCATTGATGTTGGGTGCAGACGCGATTGCCGTATCTAATGCCGCAATCCAGGCCATTGGGTGTCTGGGCATGCGGGCTTGCAATACCAATAATTGCCCCGTGGGCATTGCTACTATGCGCGACCATTTGCGGGCCCGTTTGGAAATCGATAAATCCGCCCAACAGCTTCAGCGCTTTTTCCAGGCTACCAATGAGCTGATCCAGGTGATCGCTAGAGCTTGCGGCCATGCGGATGTAAGTGAATTCAACACGGATGACCTCAGCACTTTTGATTATGACATGCACCGGCTGACCGGAATTGCATATGCCGGTGTCCGCTAAGGGCGGAGCTAAAATGCAGAATATGGTTTTTCGATGCAGGTGGTTTGGTTAGAAATCGGTATCCTTATTTTCAATATAGATTCGATTAATACTGACGCAAGTTTAAAATGACCTATTTAAAAAATGGGAATACAGCCAAACTTGGTCAGCATTATACCATGTAAAGAATTGTTGTTTTTAGAGCACAGGCCACTTTTAATTAAAAATGGTATAAAACCAATTGTTTTAGCTCCATCCACCATGCAAACCTGGTATGTTCCTATTACTTTGCTTCCCAGCGTTGGCTTCTTTATCATGGCAACCACGGGTGCCTCCAGTGCCCTTAGTGCCGAAATTGCCCGCTTAATTGAAATTCGAAAAGAAGCCAACCGTAAAACCATACAGCGTAAAATTGAACAGCTACGGCTGGTCAACATTGCATTGGTCTTACTTTATGCAGGTGCTGTTCTACTGTCTATAGCCGGCTTGATTGGCGGTTTGGAGGTCAATTTCATGCTCGCTACCGATCTATTCGTAAACGTGGTAATAACTGCAGCGATCTTTACTGTTATCCTGGCTTTTGTAATTTTAATGGTATATGCGTTTAGGGCCGTCCGTATCAAAAAAGAACAGTTTGATGATATGACCTTCCAATGAAAGGATTAGGCTTTCAGGAAGCGAAGCAACAAGATTTCAGCCAACAAAAAGATAAGCACACCGATCAAGCACCATTTCCAGAGCAGAATTCCCCGGCTCTGCTGGGCGATCTGGCTGGTAATAATCGCCGAATCAGCTACTTCCAAGACCTGGGATTGCCCACTAAATTTGTCTTCGAGCTGGGAATTTGACAAATACTTCAAACTCGATTCTGTTCTATCATAATTGAAAGCGATATTCTTTTCGATAGCATCTTGAGATCGGTACACTTCGAAAAAACCGGATCGTCGGGGCCGATCATATACACGTAGGATAGATTTTCCAATAATGACACGCTGTTCGGGAATAAACTCCCCTTCCTCACCTCGAATCTTGTAAACCGGTTCCTGGTCCACCGCCTCGGGATCCATTTCCACCAAGGCATCGGTACCGATAGTGTACGCTAATTGAGGTTCCAAACCACCTGAAATGGACATTTTGTACAACATGGGTACAAAAATTTCCCCGTTACGGGCCAAATCGTTTAGCTCAGGATCCAAGGGTGCTAGAGAAAGGTAGAGGTGCCCGCGGTCAGGCTTATACTTGAGCAGGTAGGGCGTACCATCACGAAAGGTGAGCAGGGCTTCTCCCCTGCCGGATCCGTTTACATTTAATCGATAACTCCCCTGGCTGGACGGCAATCTCAAATTTCGGTCCAGGGTTTCGTACACATCGTTGAATACAAACTCATCGGTATTAATACTGCCCACCTGTTTTACTTCCGCCTGGTAGTTGCGCAAGGGGTCAGCTCCCAGGGTGGCAAGCATATTTTGATAAGAACCCAAGTCGGCATTTGAAGAAGGAAATACCAACACATTGCCTCCTGAGCCTTGGTAGGATTTTAAAGCGGAGGTCAATCCGGATGAAACTTCGGCCAAGTCGGTCAGCACAATAAGCTGGTAGCGGCCAAACTGGGTATAATTCAGGTTATTGGCGTTGGCTTCCACCAATTCAAAATACCCCATCCCTTCAAATGCGGATTGCAGGAAGGGGTTGGGTTGATCTTCGTAAATGACCAGTATCCGGATGGCTTCCGGCACAAAAAAGGTAAAGAAATAGGTATCATCAAATTGAACCGGATAATCCGTGATACTAACCTGGGCTTCCTGCCATCCGGTGCCTTGCGCTTGAAATCGGATGGTGTCCAAGATCGATTCCTCAGCCGCTAGCGTAAAACTACCCTCCGGCTTGGTTTGACCACCATAGGTGAGAGACAACCGAACGTTTTCAACTGGCTGGTCGGAGCGATTCGTAAACTGGGCGATCAAAGCATTGTTTGCGCCCAAGACCTGCAAAGGAGCCTCAAACCAAACGGAATCCAAGCTCACATTGCTTTGTTGAACCGCCTGCATCGGCAGTAGGTATAGCTGAGTGGCACTATCCTGCAACTCGACGGCAGTTTCCACAATGCTTTCTTGAAAATCAGAGATCAGATAGATGGACCGGTTTTCGGCCTGGCTTTCGGCCATTAGCTGTTCTTGGCGTTCCACTACCTGGACAATGGGCTTCACTACCGGTGTAATCTCAATTTCTTCAATCAAATCAATGGCAGCTTCCTGACCAACCAACCTCTGATGCCTACCCTCAAAATCATGTGTTAAAATCTGGATTCGGTCTTCCGGCCGAAAGGCATTTACAATCTCGGATGCTCTTCGCTTGGCCTTGTCCAGTAAAGGTACATCCTGGCTAAGGGAGCTCATGCTGAAAGAGTTATCAATAAAAATGCTAACTACCGCCGGACCCTGTTTTACTTCTTCGTTTTGGGGAATGAAGGGCTGAGCGAATAGGAAAACCAGGAAGGAGATGGCCAGGATTCTGGATAACAAGACCAACAAGTTTCGAAGCCGGGAACGAGATCGACTTTCTTGCTTAACTTCTTTTAAAAAGCGAACATTAGAAAAATATACCCGCTTGAACCGCCTGAAATGAAACAGGTGTATGATGATCGGGATCGCAATAAAGGCAAGCGCCCAAAGAAAAGTCGGGTATACAAACTGCATGAAAAGAGATACCGGTGTCAAAATGATAAAAGTAGTAAATGAAACGACGAGTTGGTTGGTTTGGTTATAAAACAGGGCTACAATATTTGTAGTGCAATTGCATCCAATGAACCAGAGACCAAGAGAGGTATTAATTTTGCAGCATGGGAAGCTATAAGATCAAAGAAATTTTCTACACGCTCCAGGGTGAAGGTGGCCAAACAGGAAGACCAGCTGTATTTTGTCGGTTTTCGGGATGCAATTTGTGGAGTGGCCGGGAAGTAGATCGCCATAAAGCCATTTGCCAGTTCTGTGATACGGATTTCTGGGGAACTGATGGCGAAAACGGAGGCTCCTACCCTACCCCCGAAAGTTTGGCTCAACAAGTACATGCCTTGTGGCCAATGGGCAATCCAGGCCAACCCTTAGTCGTCTGCACAGGAGGAGAACCGATGCTCCAATTGGACAGTCCGTTAATAGATGCCTTCCACAATCATGGATTTGAAATCGCGCTGGAAACCAATGGGACCAAGCCCGTACCCGATTCGATTGATTGGATCTGTGTGAGCCCCAAAGCAGGTGCTGACCTGATCCAGCAATCTGGACACGAACTTAAATTGGTATTTCCCCAACCAGGCGCTATGCCGGAGCAATTTGTAACTCTGGCATTCGAACACTTCTACCTTCAGCCCATGGATGGTCCTGAAATTAAGCGAAATACCCAACTTACTCTCCAATATTGCTTGCAAAACCCCATGTGGAAACTGAGCCTGCAAACGCATAAAATGCTGGGGATCCCGTAAGAGGGTCATGCGGTTGGGAGGTAATAAGGTCATTTGGTGATGCGGTTGGGAGGTAATAAGGTCATTTGGTGATGAGGTAGTAAGGTAATGGGAGGTATTTTTACCTTTTTCTGGCGTTTATCAGCTTGATCAAGGAAGCGAAAATCTTTTCGGCTTGCTTATTCAGCAATTTGTGTT
>CAZXLD010000045.1:0-40517 GCA_964641965.1 uncultured Saprospiraceae bacterium
GCAATTCGTCAGCCCTTTGGGCGGAAAATTCGATGAATTTTCCGGGTTAACGTAGAGTAGACGAAAAAGGAGCCGTTTAAATGCGTCATTTTCATTTTACAATGGAATGACCTCGCAAAAAAGGAGACAAATGGTAAAAGCAAAATTTGGTATTATTAATGTATCTGATCGGGCCTCTAAAGGGATTTATGAAGATATTCCAGGCAAGGCAGTGCTAGCCACATTGGAAGAATATCTGATTAGTGATTGGGAATATGTTTATGCTGTAATTCCAGATGAGCAAGATCAAATTGAGGCAAAAATGATAGAAATGGCGGATAAAAAAGGTTGCTGTTTAATTGTCACAACTGGGGGAACAGGGCCTACTGTGCGTGATGTGACACCCGAGGCAACTGAACAGGTTTGCCAAAAAATGATGCCTGGATTTGGTGAACAAATGCGACGAGTGAGTTTACAATATGTGCCAACAGCTATTCTTTCCAGGCAAACAGCTGGTATTCGGTATAATACCTTGATTGTGAACTTACCGGGTAAACCAAAGGCTATTCGCGAATGCCTGGATGCTGTTTTTCCCGCTATCCCGTATTGTATTGATTTAATTGGGGGGCCTTACTTGGAAGTTAATGAGGAAGTGATACACGCATTTCGGCCAAAATCGGCTATTCGGAAACAGGATAAAAAAAGTGATGTAGATTAAAGACATTAGAACCCTTTGAAGGTAGAATGTAAGCGCCTTAACTTAAAATATAAGGCTCTTGTTGTTATACCTATGTAGAGCAAATCTCCTTTTAAAAGTATTATTGTAATTTTTTCATTTCACCTGTCACTGTTTCAGTACCCGATACGCATTCGGAATGTCCTCCACCTTAAAATAATAAATACCGGCCGGCAATCCAGCCAGGGAAATACTCTGACTGGTTTCCAGAGCATCCAGTCGACCGGATTGTACTAATTGGCCAAGATTGTCCCACAATTGATAGGTAGAGCGTTTTTCCGTCAGGCTGGCGCCTTGCACCCAGATCCGGTCTTTGGCCGGCAAAGGATACAGGCTTAGATCTTTGACTGGAATGGAAGCTGTAGTGTTGACAATTGTACTTGATGCCATCCGCACCAATTCGACTTCTTCCGGTGTCAATCCGACCCCATAAATCCGTACTTCATCCATCCAACCGGCAAACGGACGAGTACCTCCGGAAGCATTGGAGGGTTGATTCCCTAGGGCTACATCTACTTGTGGGTCCGAGTCGATCTGCCCTGTTTTCGGTGTTGAGGCGACCTCATTTCCATCCAAATAGATACGCATTTGCGAGCCGTCATATACCGCGGCTATATGTATCCATTCATCCGGCTGGATTACGTCGGCCACTGTGACCAGAGTGGTCGTATTCCCCTCTGTACGCAAGCGAAAACGAAGACTGGTCTCATTCAAGGTGCTCACCATCCAGTATTGATCCTGATCGCCTGATCCGCTTGCCTTGGAGATAAATCGGGCATCACTCGTATTGAAGTTGTCGGCCTTAAACCAGAAGGTGATCGACATGGCCGAGCTGCTGAGGTCCAAATTTCCGATATCCACCCAATCATCCTGGCCGTCAAAGCGCAGGGCAAAGTCACTATCATCTGGGGTGTCGGCATCCCAGGAGGCTCCTTCAATTTGCCCGGGATTGGAATTGGGCGAGAAGTCTTGTAAGGTATTCCCCGCGCCCGCCTCCATACGCCAGCGGGCTACCAGACCGTCCAGTTTATCCGGAATATCTGCTACCACGGTAATTTGCGTTTCATCCTCGTCTGTGGCGCCCTGAATATCTGTAATGGTAATACGAAACCGGTAAGTGCCTGTCTGAGTAGGTGTAAAATTAGCCACGGTTTCATCTGCATCTTCTATGTTGACGGCAGGGCCTTCGAGCTGGATCCAATCTTCCACCATTTCCAATGGACTACCATCAGGGTCATACGATGCAGTACCATTTAAGGTAATCTTGGTACCCACCTGGGCGATCAGGTCGGGACCGGCATCCGCCACAGGAGCAACATTCGGAACCGGGCCAATGCGGTATTCACCACCGCTTACTGAGCTGGGAGCCAGACCTGGCGCGATAGCAATAGCCTTCACCGTTTGGGTGGTATTGATCCTAATAGGACCTTGATATCGAAAATCAGCCTCATCGGGATCCGAACCATCAGTCGTAAAGTACATAGTTGCGCCAGGGGTGGGGGAGAATAGCGACACCTGGACGGGGTCATCGTATTGCCCAGGAAAGGGAGTGAATTCAGGGGCTTTGGCCGATGCAATACCGGTATATTGAATTTGGCGAACCTGTCCAGTACCTGTCTCATAATCGGTAAGTAAATAATAGAGGTTTTGATCCGGCCCTATTTTCAGCATGACCGGCTTGTTGCGGCCCGGATTTTGATACACATCCGTAGCGAAGGTTTGAACGGAAGGAGTGCCATTGGGTAAGGCAATTCGGCTGATCCGGCCATCTGTACTGGAGCCGTTGCCACCCCAAAGCGCAGTAAAATAGTTGCCTCGATATTCCTCTGGCCAATAGCCGCTGCTTGGATACCAAGCACCTCCGGTCACGAGTTTGCCGCCAGCATCAGCGGCATTTGCCCAAACTCCATTCGCCAACCCAATACCGTCAAAACCGTCATGGCCATAATTGGCACCCGCCTGAATCCGATAAATATTCCCTTTGTTGTTTCCGCGAGCATCATTTACAAAAAGTATTCCCGTTTCATCATTCATAGCCATGGTATATGGGTTGCGCATACCCAAGGCATAGATGGCCCGGTAATTCCCGGTGGTTTCGTTGAAAAAGGGATTATCGGAAGGAATACTCCCATCGGTATTGATCCGAAACAGTTTGCCGGT
Source organism: uncultured Saprospiraceae bacterium (assembly GCA_964641965.1). Classification (GTDB taxonomy): domain Bacteria; phylum Bacteroidota; class Bacteroidia; order Chitinophagales; family Saprospiraceae; genus JAJDFU01. The sequence continues at coordinate 2,876 of CAZXLD010000045.1, forward strand.
AAAGGTCGATAGGCTTTGCACATCGTCTCCGCCATTCCAACCATCTCCGGTGGTGAAATACAATTTGTCATCCAAACCAACCAGCATATCGCCTCCATTGTGACTGCCGGAGGAGGAAGTGGGACTAAACGGGATTTCCAGGAGGAGGGTTTCACTTCCGGCCAAGGCCTGGTTGGGTTGGGCCGGGTCGGCCTGGATACGGACTACCCGATTGTGCCTTGGGTTGTTTTTCATGTAAAAGGCGTAGATGTACCCATTGGAGTTGAAATCGGGATCAAAAGCAAACCCTCGAAGGCCGGAAGAACGATGTCTTTCCTGAGGTACATCAAAGGTGTAGAAGGGGGTAGGTTGTAGTTCCCATTGGTCGGTTTGGGGGTTGAATGAAACTACGCGTAAATTGCCGCTGATCCGCTCTCCGATAAACAGCCTGCCGTCTGGAGCAAAGGCCATGCTTGCCGGGTCAAGCAAGTTGTCAATAACTAAAACATCTTCAAATTCGGGGGGGAGATCTATAGCAGGCAGCATCCATGGAGTACCTGCACTACAAAGTAGGATGATCGCAAGTGTGCGTATCCAGTTATTCATCGGATGTAAGATTAGACCTTTGGTTTGTAAAGCGCTTCGATGGTTACCCGGTCTAATTGCCTCGCTCAAGAAAAACGATTGGAACTCCTATTAAGTATACAGTTGGCTAGATTGGTCAGAAATTTGGTGAATCACCCTTCCACCATCCCGGTCTTGATCACAATTTCATGGGTGAGTGTCTTGTTGACCGGGCATTTATCGGATATCTCCAACAAGCGTTTCCGTTGCTCATCCGTTAAATCGCCTTTAAACACGAGCTTCTTTTCAATCACATGCACATATCCTTCCTCCGATTCGCAATGCTCGCAATCTTCTGCGTGAATTCTTTGCTGACTCAGTTGAACTTCTACCTCCTCGAGGGGCCATTTCTTTCGGTCAGCATACATACGCAGGGTAATAGCCACACAACTACCTAAAGCTGCCAACAGATAATCATAAGGAGTGGGGCCTAGATCGGTCCCAATGGGAATGGGCTCGTCGGCAAGGACCTGATGATGTTGAGCCTTAATCGTAGTCTGGAAGGTGGAACGGTCAATGGTTGCAATTACTTGAGACATGGGTTTCGATTTTGATTGCTGCTTAAAGGAATGATTGAGCGGATTTAAGGTACTGGTTTTATCGAAAGATGCTCAATTCCAATAAGTGGTAACCAGTAGGCCAAGAGGAGCTTTTGACAGCGGAAACGCTATTCAGTGGTTACTTTATTTCTATCCATTAGGGGAATCTGATTTGAATTGCGATCTGAAGTGTCAAAAGATTGCAGCTTATCGGCTGTTGATCCAAAAAATTGGCTGATCTGTCTGAAGGCGGTACCACTGGTTTTGGTTAATCTGTAGGTTGGTGTCAGTTTTCGAATATCCAACAAAAAGCAATTCTTATGTACACGCGCCTGTTGCTGTGTTTATCAACCTTTTTTCTTGGTCTGGGCTATACCTCCGCCCAATTGCCGGTAATCCAAACCCAAACGGATCAGATCGACATACGGGATGGCAAAGAATATCGTCCCAAGGCTTGGCGTCTGGTGCCTGAAGCAAAGCCGGATACATACGAAACCGTCGCTAAAGGAGAAAAAACCATTTCCTTTATCACCGATATAGATTCTATAAGTTATACGCTTAAGCCTGGGGATTCAGAAGACTTTATCATCCTGCTTCATGGAAAAGACAGTTGTTGGACTCGGATAGCCGTTTTTCCGGACGTGCCGGCAGCCCAATTCTCAAAGTCTTGTGTGAAAGAAAACAAAGGAAAATACAGCATAGAAATTCCGGAGGTCCAGGAGCTGGTGCATATCCTAATGGCTATCACCCCTACCGGGATTGGCGACTTCAACATGATCAACCATACGGGCGATTATTACAAGGAGGTGATGGACCATTTTGGTTCTTTGAAAGAGCATCCCATTGTTGAAGAACTGGATAAAGCCCTGGCCAATGGACAGTATGCTCGTATCAAGATGGATGCCTGCGGCTTCTTTTTTGAAGGAGAGGCGATAAAGAAAGACCCCAACTATGATCGTTTGAATTGGGGTCGGCGTAATCTGGTTGAACCCTATTTGCCCTACCTGGAAGCAATCGCCAAAGCATCTAATTTTAGAGCCTTTTTTGAATCGCATCAAGCGCATTACAGGGAGTTAATTACGCAAATGGAAAAGCAGTCTCCCGTGCATCAGCAATGGGATTGGTTGGAAAAGCAATTTTCCAGCCGATATGACCATTACCGTATCACCTTCTCCCCTTTAGTTTTTGGCTCACATTCGACCAATCGCTTTGAAACAGAAGATTTCAAACAGACCGTCATGTTTACTGGAGGTCCCCGTCAGAATTACACATATAGCGATGCGGTGGCAGAAGGCCTTACTACGCGTATGGTGTTCACCGAAATTGACCACAACTATGTGAATCCCGTATCGGACATTTATTTAGACGATATAAACGAGGCCATGGGCGACCGGGCCAAATGGGTAACGGAAGGTCCATTTACCGGTGGATACAGCAGCCCGTATGCGGTTTTTAATGAATATATGACCTGGGCCGTTTTCTCTTGTTATGCGATGGACCGATACGATGAGAAGACCTTTAAGGAAGTTAATGACCGGGTGGTCATGCAAATGGCGGCCTTCCGAGGATTTAAAAATTTCAAGACATTCAACGACAAGCTCCTGGAGCTATTTGAAAACTTGCCCAAAGGAAAGAAGGTTGAAGACCTCTATCCGGAGATGCTTGCCTGGTGTAAAACTCAATAACCCTACCAAGGTCACACCTCGTGAAAGGCTCCTCCCGAAATCAAAAAACCTTGTATATTTCTATTTGATTAGCACATGGGTCTCCATATCCGGCCCATAAAGCAGGAGCCTTCATGATGAACTTTTTTATTAGCTATAGTAGGAGCGATGAAGAAATCGTGAAACAGCTGGTCCAGGACTTCAAGTCCCTGGGCTATGATGTTTGGTTTGACAAGGAGTTGAGTGGTGGACAATCCTGGTGGGATCGGATCTTGAATCAGATTCGCCAAAGTGATCTTTTTGTGTTTGTCTTGTCCAGAAAGTCAACGAATTCGGCTGCCTGCAGTCGCGAGTACAATTATGCGCACCAACTGAATAAACGAATCCTTCCCATTCTGGTAGATGATATCAGTACCAATTTACTACCTCCAGCCCTTACCACCATCCATTATGTAGACTACCGGGATAAGGACCGTAATTCATTAATTTCCCTGGTCAAATCCCTCAATGCGCTTCCCCCGGCTCAACCCATGCCCGACCCATTGCCCGTACCGCCCGAGGTGCCCATTTCGTATCTGGGTAACATCAAAAAAGAAATTGAAACCAGTAAGGTGCTGAGCTTTGAGGATCAGAGTGCTATTTTGTTAAAACTCAAAGAACGCCTGAAGAATAAAGACGAAGCTAAAGATGTATATGAGCTTCTTGGTAGGTTTAAACGGAGGGATGAGCTTTACCATAGGATTGCCGAACAAATTGAGGAAATCCTGCAAGCTGGGCCCGCATACTCTCAAATCAGTTCTCCCATAGAAAAAAAGGAACCTCGAATTCAATCGAGTGCCAATCCCCGAACTCGACCACAAGCCCGTCCTCAAACACCGCAAGCGCAAACAGCATTCCAGGCTCCCCCCAGGCCACAACAAGCTTCTTCTTCGCAAACCGATTGGATGGGGATTGTAGGTCTCATTTTGGGGTTTTTCATTCCTGTGTTAGGAATCGGACTTGGCATTTGGGGCCTGATCCGGATCAATCAATCCAATGGAAAACTCAAAGGAAGTGGTTGGGCCTGGGCGGCACTGGCGGTAGGGGTTTTCATGACCTTTATATATCTGATCGGGATTATGGCTTCAGCCGCCTACAATCCTTATGGGTACTAGCCTGAGAAAGGTCTTGTTAAATGGTAATTCGCTAGAAATAGGGGTTGACCTTAAGCAATCTAAAAAAACAAACTTCCATGCTGAGTAAAGCATATATTTGATTATGGAACTCAGAGATGAGATCAAAGCTTGTACCATTTGTCAGAATTACCTTCCACTGGGTCCAAAACCCATTTTCGGATTCTCCCGAAAATCAAGAATAATCATCATCAGCCAGGCACCAGGGATCAAGGCGCATAACAGTGGCATGTATTGGGATGACCCGAGCGGGAACCGGCTTAGGGAATGGTTGGGCGTAAGCAGAGCCGTTTTTTACAAGCCCGATAATATGGCCATCGTACCAATGGGCTTTTGTTATCCGGGCCGCGGTAAATCGGGCGACCTGCCACCCCGCCCGGAATGCGCCCCACAATGGCATGAGCGAATTTTAACTACGATCGAACAGCCTGCACTCACACTATTGATCGGTGCTTATGCCCAAAAACAATACCTAAAAGATCGTCGAAAACGAACCCTTACTGAAACGGTCCGAGCATTTTCCGACTACCTGCCTTCCATTTTTGTATTGCCGCATCCTTCCCCTCGAAATAATATATGGATTCGGAAAAATCCTTGGTTTGAGTCGGATTTGGTACCGAAGCTGAAAGAGAAAGTCCAGGAAGTGCTAGACCATGATTAATGTATTAAGGACATGGAATTACTAGAGAAAAAACCAGCCCTGGTTCTCATTGATGTGCAGAAGGGCTTTGAGGATGAGGCTTACTGGGGTGGCAACCGTAACAACAAGGATGCGGAATCCAAAATGGCGCGTTTACTTCACCGGTGGCGAGCCCTAGGCTGGCCTATCTTTCATGTGCAGCACAGCTCTCAAAATCCGGCATCCAGATTGCACCGTTCGCATCCGGGATTCGAACTGAAAGAGGAAGTTAAGCCGGTTGGGATGGAACCCGTGATCGTGAAGGAAGTCAACAGCGCCTTTATTGGGACAGACCTGCAAGAGCGATTGGATAAGGCAGATATAAAAAGCCTGGTCATTGCTGGCATGACCACCAATCATTGCATATCCACTTCCGTTCGTATGGCTGCCAATCTGGGATATGAGGTACTGCTTCTTTCTGATGCTACCGCCACCTTTGATCGAGTGGGTATAGATGGCGAGCATTACGAGGCGGATCTGATCCATCGGACCGCATTAGCCAGTCTTCAGGAGGAGTTTGCTGAAATTAAGACCACTAATGAAGTTCTGGGTAGCTTTTAGCCCTCTTTTCTTGCATTTGAGATCCTTTCCCTACACCTATCTTTTATGGAAACATCCCTTCGCCCGTATTTTCTTCTATACCTTGCCGCTACAGTACTGCCCCTTGCAAGCTTTAGTCAGGTAGTTGATACTAACTTATTAAAAATCAATCAGCTTACACCAAGTACCTATCTACATATTTCCTACTTGGATGGAGGGGCTCTATACGGCAAGGTACCCTGCAATGGAGTCGTATTGGTAGATAATGGGGAAGCTATTGTATTGGATACCCCTGTATCGGACTCTGCTTCGGCAGCTCTAATCAATTGGATAAAAACTGAATTGAAGGCTTCTATCATTGCCGTGGTGCCTACCCATTTTCATATCGATTGCCTGGGTGGACTTTCCGAATTTCATAAGCAAGGAATTCCATCTTACGGACTAAAGCAAACAGTAAGACTGGCAAAAGGCAACGGAGCGGAAGTGCCCCAAAAATCCTTTTCCTCCAACAAGAAATTCCAGCTCGGAGAACATAAAGTCCTCTGCAAGCATTTTGGAGCCGGCCATACCCAAGACAATGTGATCGTGTATTATGAACCAGACGAGTTGCTCTTTGGCGGGTGTTTAATCAAATCTGTTGGGGCCGGTAAGGGTAACCTGGCAGATGCAGATGTAAAGCAATGGTCTAAAACCGTGGCCAACATTAAAGGAGCCTTTCCAAACTTGAGTAGGGTAGTGCCTGGTCATGGAAAACCTGGAGGCATTGAATTATTGGATTTCACGATTGATATGTTCCATTAATGAGTGAATTGGTCCCCGTAGCAGGTAAAGCTAATTGTATTCGAAAAACCCAAATCTAAAATTCCATTCCATTGGCACAAGAACCAACAAACCCAACCACAGAAACGGCCCCGGAATTGCGCCAGAGCCTTCAGGACTATTTATCAATTGGCTATTTATACTTGTTAGTCCTTGAAATCATTAGCGATTCCATACTGTACAGTTATGTGGGAATCAATATTGTCGATTATTCCACCATCTTAGACATCTTGCTTAGTCCCGTTGCCTATTTAACTAAAGGGCCGCTTTTTGCCGTCATCATCTTGGTTATTCCACTGGCCACGGTTCTTTTAACCAATTATCAAATCAAACAGAATCGGAAAAAAGGGAAGCGCTCTAACCAAAATTTGGGCACCCGCCAATCTTTACGCCTGAGTCCAGGAATCCTTAAGATAATTGCGCCTGCCTTTATCATTTTATCCGCATACATCGGATATGCACTAGGAAGAGGGGTTCGCTTACAGGACCAAGTTGAAAGCGGAAAAATTGAAGTGGACCACGTACTTACTTTCCGAGATAACGAACAGCTGGAAGTGCTCCTGATCGGGAATAATAGTCAATATGTTTTTTTTATTGAACCCGGCGAAAAAGAGGTAAGTGTATCGCCGATTCCAGGCACCATCAAAAAAATAACCCAAATAGAAACCAAAGAGGAGTGACCCTACCCCTTCTCGATAGGGGTCCTTAACTTTTCAAAGGGTTGAACTACCGTCGTGCTGGGAATCAGCCTACCTTTCGGATACAAACCTGTTGATCATGACCTACTACCAGTATATTAACGGGGTTCGCTACGCCCGCGACCTGATCGCCCAGGCCGAAGAAAGCATCCTGGCAGCGGAGAACAACCGGCTTTCCCAACTAGCTGTCCAAGAACTATACCAAAGCGCCGAAGACGGTCGTCGAATAACCGATACGGAGCGCAGAACCTTGTGGTACATTCTGGAAAACAGGAGCCTCACCCCCGAGGCTCGGGAATGGTTGGGAAGGCGGTTGCAGCTAAGCAGTGATTCCGGATTTCAACAGCGGATTGGCCGAATCCTTCGAGAGGAGTACCAACTAAAGAATCTCCAGTGGGAAATAGCCGAAGAGGAGGCCAAAAAACAAGAAGCCCTGGGTTTTCCCCGCTTATTTGAATCTGCTTTTCGAGGCGCACTAGATGCATTCCTGACTCGAAATATTGGACAATTGAGCCTGGCTGCCTTCGTTAACCGCCAAGCGTTTGATGTAGTTTTGGGACCCACTCCGGAACAACTCTTGAAATCCTACCTGGACCGTGGGACGCTTTATCTGGTACCAACAACAGCATCCCTACCCGTCGACCTGCCACCCGAATTCGACCTGGATTCCAATTGGCTTTTCGTATTGCGTATTCCCGAATTTGAACCGGTACTGTTTTCTGCTCAAGTCTCCCGGGCGCAAAACATTCAGTCCAGTCGGGGTTATATTTCCACAAAACCTGCCTTGGAAGAACGGATCGAGGCGGTTCTGAAACGTTTTACAAACCTGCCTGGCCTTAGATGGCAAATTAATGCTGAAGAGGTGGAGCGTCAGTTGGAATTGCAATCCAATCAAAACTTCGGGAATGGTCTGTTTTCAGCCATGCATACCGGCATCTACAATGGAGAAAGCAGCTTATCTTTTCGAGATTTTATCCGGGATGAAATCTGGCCGGATCCGGAACGCCATTTAAATGAGTATATCCAGGAATACGTCAATACCGGGACCTTACACCTGATCCCCATGGATTATCGCAAGCAAACCGAGCGGGGCACAGCCGCTTTCCCTATTCCGGATATGTTCTCCTTCTGGTTTGCTCAGGACTGGATCTTTGGTCTGGAAATGCCAGAGAAAACCCACATACGGGTACTCATCAATGTGCCCAGAGATGATCAAAATGGAGAATTTGGCTGGAACGATGGTTTTATTCCGGAAGGAGAGACGGTTGAAGAAGTTTTAGAGCGGGTCAAGGCCCGGGAATTCAATTCACCTGAGCTGAATCTGATTTTTTCGGAACGGGAATACCGCGCTCAGGCACAGCAATTTGGGCCCGATTGGAGAAATGCACCCAGCTTGGTCCGGCAAACCCTGAATTCCATCCTGCATGATTACGTGGAACCCCGGTCCGTATTCAACCAAACCGCCGCCAAACACGCGGCAGACATCAAGCCCGAGCACTTTGAGACGCTCAGGCAATACCGGGAGGCGGTCAGTCAACAAGTCCGGATATACCTGCAAAAGGCTACTCTGGAATTCCTGCCGATCGAGCTACCGGACAACAATCCCATTGATGGGGAGCCCATTGAGGATTTTTGGCAGTTTTTTGCGATCCTTCCCGATCTTTCCCGTTTTGGTTTTTGGGTAATCATCCCACGCTGGCCCAACGATGAGCAACTGCCGTATGTGTACAATGAAGGGTGAACAATGCTTTAAAAGAAAGTGCCACTTAAATTGGTACGTGTCTGAATCATCCTTTTTGGGTAATCTCCTTACATTAAAATCCAAAGGCTTTATCTGATCCAGCTAACCGAATTTGTGATCATGAAAATCTTTCCATTCTTAATTCCACTTGTTTTGTTCTCCAGTTTATTACAAAGTCAACCCTTCTCGGAAGATCAATTTCTGCAAGGGTATGCCCATTCCGATGACCAGCTCACCTTTTTGTTTTCGGAAGAAATGTACGAAGTGAGTCCGGGTCGGGTAGTGGTGACAGGAGCCTTTCGAAATTGGGACCAAAACATGGAGGAGGAGCGATGGCAGCTGGAAAAGAAGGATTTCTACTGGGTACTTACCGTGGATAATCCAAACTTTGAGCTAATCCCACCGGCTACCCATTTCAAGTTTCGCATCGATAATGGGGAATGGATGGATCCACCCATGCAAGCGGTTAACCAGTCGGGAGGCAATCTGGTCTTTTTACAAGGCTTTGAAGTGCCCAGTCTACGCGCCGAACTCAGAAATCCCTATTTGATTTGGGCAGAGGTGCATCCCAACCGTCCTTTGCTCCCAGAGGCATATCGATTGACAGACGCTGCTGGAAATGAACTCCCCATTGCAGGTGTGTTGCCACATGAAGGGCACACGGTCCTGGTCCGGCCCGAAGAGCCGATAGACCTTAAGCGGGTCTACTTTTTGGAAATTCCGGACCAGGATTTAAAAGTTCACTGTTCCTTCGATGGCTGGTTTCGGGAAGTTTATTCAACCAAAGCATTAGGAGCCAACATAGAGAATGGGATTACTACCCTTCGACTATTCGCACCGCGAGCAGAGAGCGTTTGGTTACATAGATACCATGAGCGCGATGACCAAGAGCCCTACGGTTCCTGGGTGATGGTACCAGATACCCAAGGGGTATGGGAAATTGCCTTTGCTGTAGATTTGCACGGTACTTATTATGATTTTACCCTCTACGGACCGGATGAGCCGGGCAACCATTTTTATGAAACCAATCCCGTCCATGTCACCGATCCCTATGCGCGCGTTAGCGACGATACCTGGGGCAAAGCCCGTATCTGGCGCCAGACGGAACCGGCAACCCCGCTGAAAGGGGGCATTCCCAAGTTGGAAGATGTCATCGCCTATGAAGTACACGTCCAGGACTTTACGGACCGTCTACCGGTAGGAGAGGAGTTGAAAGGGAGATTCCCGGCCATGATTGAGCCTGGCTTAACCAACAGCCGGGGAGAAAAGATCGGGTTTGACTACCTGGTCGACTTGGGCATCAATGTCGTACATCTCATGCCTGTGCAGGAATACGTCCATTTCCCTACCGACGACTGGAAAGCTTCCTTCCAAGACGATCCTTATATGATCAGCCAGGGGGTTAGTGAAGAGAATTATCAATGGGGGTATCGCACCTCGCACGCAATGGCGGTAGAGTCGCGCTACCGGTCGCTCGGTAAAGAGCCAGGGGCAGAACGGGAAGAATTCCGGGATTTGGTGCAGGCATTCCACGATAAAGGTATTGCCGTGATCATAGACATCGTACCTAACCACACGGCCGAAAACATGGATGGCAACAATTGGTTTTTCAATTTCAACGCCATTGACAAATTGTATTACTATCGCACCAAGGATTTTGAGCACATTGGTGCTTATGGCAATGAAGTAAAAACCGAGGACCGACCAATGGTGCAACGCTGGATTATCGACCAGTGTCTACATTTTATTAATGAATTTGGTATCGATGGATTTCGAATTGATTTAGCAGGTCAAATTGATCAGCAAACCTTACTCGCCTTAAAGGAAGCTATTGGGCAGGATAAAATCTTGTACGGAGAGCCCTGGATTGGATCCAACGATCCGAATTATGAGAACAATCCGGATTGGGACTGGTACAAGGAAGACTCGCCCATTACCTTTTTTCAGGATGATGCACGTAATGCGTTCAAAGGTCCTGTCTTTGAATTAAACAGTAAGCAGAACGACAGGGGCTGGCCCGGCGGAAAGTTTGATGAACGGGAGCGCGTAATGAAAGGCCTGGCCAATCATTTCCCCGAGGATAAAACCCCGCTCAGCGGCATCAACTACCTGGATATTCACGATAATTTTGCGCTGGCAGATCAGTTCGGGAGCAAAAATTTTGATGGGCGTTTGTCCGTTGATCAGGATATCTACAAAATAGCGGTTACTCTCTTGTACACTTCCTTGGGACCGATTGTCACCCACGGCGGTTCGGAGATCATGCGGAGTAAAGCGCACGCACCTTTAGGCGAGGTGGTGAAAGAGACCCAAGCAGGCTATAAAGTATATATGCACGGATACCGGGACACTTATAATCATCGAACCGCCAATCAATTTGATTGGGAAACAGTGGGGCAGGAACCCAATGATACGAATGCAAACGACTACCGCAATATGTACGCATTCTGGAAAGGGTTGAATGCGTTTCGCTTATCCGATTATGGGAAGGTGTTTCGGGTGGCGGAGCGCGTGCCGAAAGGGTACTTCCAATGGATTACTCCAGCCAATGAAGCTCTGTTGGGTTATATGGTGGATGAGCAAATCCTGGTTTTGCTAAATGCGGAAGAAAAAGCGAACACCTTTACCAATATCAAGCTGCCGGAAGGGAACTGGAAACTGATAGCCAATACCAAGGAGATAGATCATGTGAACGGAGTCCGGGATCGGGAGGAATTATCCTCCTTAACAGGTGGCCAATCCATCCGGATAGGTATGGAGCCGACTTCGCTTCGGATCTGGGTAAAGGAGTAGGGTAGAAAGAAATACTCGATCCAACTTTAGGTTGAACCGAGCCTTTTTTATCCTTTTGAGTGTTGAGATCAAACAATCCCTTTTTCCCCCAGATACCGCTCGGCATCCAGGGCTGCCATACAACCTGTCCCAGCAGCTGTTACGGCTTGGCGATAGATATTATCCTGGGCATCCCCGCTGGCGAATACGCCTTCTATGTTGGTTTTCGACGACTTACCCTCGGTAATCAGATAACCGGTTTCATCCGTTTTCAGCCAATCCCTGAAGATATCGGTATTGGGTTTGTGGCCAATGGCTACAAAAAAGCCTGAAACTGAAATTTCGGTTTCCTCTTGGGTTTGATTGTTGATGACCCGAACCCCGGTTACTTCCTCATCGCCCAATATTTCGAGCGCTTCCGTATTCCAGTGGATATGAATATTTTCGGTTTGCATCACCCGATCCTGCATGATCTTGGAAGCCCGCATTTCATCTCTACGGACCAATAAATGCACCTTGGGGCACAATTTAGAGAGGTACATGGCCTCCTCGGCAGCAGTATCTCCACCACCTACCACAGCTACTTCCTGGCCCTTGAAGAAAAAACCATCGCAAACGGCGCATGCGGAAACCCCCTTGTTGGCCAATCGTTGCTCGGATTCCAGGCCCAGCCATTTGGCGCTAGCTCCGGTTGATATAATGATCGAGTTGGCGTGAATTTCATGACCACTGTCGCTCCAGGCTTTGTGGACGGGTCCGGATAAGTCGACTTTGTCAATAAGTTCGTATCGAACATCGGTCCCAAAGCGTTCTGCCTGTTTGCGAAAATCTTCCATCATCTGCGGGCCCATTATCCCATCCGGGTAGCCCGGATAGTTTTCCACGTCTGTCGTAATCATTAACTGTCCACCAGGCTCTTTCCCCGTGTATAAAACGGGGTTCAGACCGGCACGTGCGGCATATACAGCAGCCGTATATCCGGCAGGCCCGGAACCTATAATTAAACAGAGTACCTTTTCGGGTTGATCTGCCATGGGTTAAATTTTGTTTAATGAAGGATCGTTGGTTTTGATCGGTAAATTTAACAAGATAATCCGGCCCGGAAGGGTGATCCGAATTACCGAAGATGTATCGGGCATTAAAACGGATTACCTCTACCCTTGGTCGAATAAAGCTTGTCAGTTATTCGTTTTTTTCATAGTATTCTACAAACTGAGGAATTATGAGTTTATATGTGCTGGGTTATTTTGTGGCTGTAACTGCTTTAGGATTGTGGTTTGGTTACCGGACGGACAGTTCCAAGCGGAAAGTATTCCTTCCGGCTTTACTACTTGGGCTTGGGCTTTTTTTGAGCGGCCTGCTTTTTGCCGACCAATCCTGGCTGAATGTGTCTAAAATTGCCGCTCGGGATCTATTGATCCTGGCGGGTACCGGTTTTTTATTTCAGTTGCTTCCTTCCAAGAAGGGATGGTTTTGGGTGGGCACTGCCCTTATCCTTTCCGCACTTTGGTTTGCATACCGCCCTGCTATGCAGCATGCCTACCAGGCGACCAATTCTCCATTTCCCCAAGCGTTGGATGAAAACGGAGAGTTGCTGGTAGAGCTGAAAGAAGGTTCCGTTTTTACCGATTTGGAGGGGCTGGTCAAGCGTTATGATCTGAGTGGGGAGACCGCCTTCGCAATGGAGGATACAGAACAGACCCTATTGGATAATTACCTGGTCGTGAATGTGCCTACCGACTATGCTCGCCAACTGGACCAGATCAAATCCGAATTATCGGCACACCCGGCAGTAGAATGGGTCGAAGACAATGAATTGATCCAACTGGACCCTCAGCCAGTCACCCTGCCCAATCGAATTAACCGCAAGGCCTACGGTATTAATGATCCAGGCCTGGAGCAATTATGGGGATTTGAGGCCATGAAAGTGGATCAGATTTATCGCCGGATTCGAGATAGTAAACTGAAGCCCAAGAAGAAAGCAGTAATTGCCATTTTGGATACGGGGGTAGATGGCCAACATGAAGATCTTAAGGCTAATTACACCTCTACCCAAACCAAATACGATGATGACCCTCGAGGTCACGGTACACACTGTGCCGGAATTGCCGGCGCTGTGAGCAACAACGGGGTGGGCGTAGCTTCTTTGGCTCCCGACAATGGGTTTGTCCAGATTACCAGTATCAAAGTGCTAAATGGCTTTGGTATGGGTACGCAGCGCACCATTGTAAACGGCATTCTGGAAGCTGCCGATCGCAAAGCGGATGTGTTGTCCCTTTCCTTGGGTGGCCCGTCGAGCGACTCCAAACAGCGCGCTTATGAGAAAGCCATTAAATACGCTAAGAAAAAAGGTGCTATCGTAGTAGTAGCCGCCGGTAATTCCAACCGAAACGCCAAGTATTTTGCTCCGGCTAATGCTAGAGGAGCAATTACAGTAGCCGCCATAGGGGAAGACCGGCAGAAAGCCGTTTTCTCCAATACGGTTCAAGACCTGGATATGGGTCTGGCGGCCCCTGGTGTTGGGATTTATTCTACAATCCCTGGCAGCCAATACGAAACCTATAACGGGACCTCTATGGCGACGCCTTATGTAGCTGGATTGGCCGGTTTGATGAAAAGCCTCCGTCCAAAGTTGACCAGTGAGGAGTTTTACCGGATCGTCCACAAAACCGGAAGCACAACGAATACCCCTAAGGAAACAGGTCGGATTATCCAACCTAACGCAGCTGTTGGGATGCTTTTGGGTGTTCAGTAGGGGCTCACTGATAAAGGATGTTTGAGGTTCATCACGCCTATTCCGGGCCATTTGGTGCCGTGAAGTTTTCGCAAGCGATGTCAAAGGCGAATTTTCATGGTGTAACCAGTGGTATCGCAATCAAATATGTTCAAGAGGGACGGGAAGATTATGCGGTGCATGGAGACTTGATAAGTGTATCCAAAGGCCAATTTATTCTTTTACGAGACCAAGAATCCTACCATGCCCGATCAAAATCCTCCTATTCCAATACGAATGGAGTTTGTATCGATCTGGATTCAGACTTTATATTGAGTCATATTCCGGAATTGTTGAGATGGGAAATCCTGTTTGAATTGCCTTTTCAATGCAATTACTTTAGTCCCATAGGTCAAACCTTTGATAAACTTACCAATAGCACTAGCTCTTTTGGTGCGGGGGTTGATCCTTTTGAGCTTCTGTTTCACCAATTTAAGACCGAGCTTTCCCTTTTTGCGGCACAAATCATTCCTTTACAGGAACGGATTCAACCAGAGGCTAAAAAATTGGATACCCAAAAGCACCTACTTGCTGCATTATTCAAGGTGTATGATTATATCCATCAACACCATTCCGAACCCCTGAGATTGGAATTCTTATCCCGTCTGGTAGGAGTATCTAAATATCGACTGATTCGTTTATTCCGTATTTGCTTCCAGCAGTCACCTCAACAATTGCAGGTGGAGTTGCGGATGGGCAAAGCACAAGAAATGATCCAAAGAAGCCAGTGCTCGCTCACCGAAGTAGCAATTGAATTGGGTTATTCGGATCTGGCTGCTTTTTCCAATCAGTTCAAAAAATACTATGGACAGGCCCCCTCTGATTTTCGAAAAGACCAACAGTCCTAAGCCGAAAGTTTATGCAACATTTTACAAATCCCTTTGAGGGTAAGACTTGATCTTACCGCTTATGAATCCAAGCGGTAGCATCAGACTCTTCCCCTTACTATTTCTCCTTGTAGGGTCCTGGAACCTTTGTTGGAGTCAGTTGCCTACTGAGAATTGGACCACTATGGTGGAGGCTTTCAATCGTCAATATCGAGCGCTACAGATTCCACCTTTAAGAATAGAATTTGCCGATAACCTGAACAGTATCCAGGATTCCAATTCAATACTACAACAGGCGCAACTATTTGATGCATTAAAAAAGGGCTTGAGCCATTTTGAGGTAACGGAATTATCGGCTAGAGAAAAGCTCGAATTGGACCTACTTCATTGTTTCTTTGCCCTGAATGAAATACGCATCGGATTGGAGACTCAGTGGGTACAATCTGGCTTGCAATTGGCTCCATCAGGTGGGTTATTGGAAGTACCCAACGGAAAGGCCTGGTATCGTTATTTCCTGAGGCGATGGATAGACCTTTCCGTAGAGCCGGATAGCCTCTACGCTTTTGGGTTGGCCGAAATAGAAAAGGTAAAAATCCAAATCAATAGCATCCAAGCGGCTAGTGGTTTTGATCAACCAGCTTTTCAACATCATATTGAAAGTGCTATCTTTTATCATACTTCCCAACCAGAAGTGCAGCAGGCGTTTGAGGAATATGCAAATCAAGTTGCAAACGTACTGCCAACGTACTTCGAAGGAATAAGCAGCCTGCCGGAAGTATTTATTCAACCAGGCACTATACCTCGATTAGCGAAAGTCCCGGCTTACTATTCAAATAATACCTTTTATTACAATTTCTTTGACGAGCCCTTCAATAAGCGCCAAGTGGCCTGGATCTACTTGCATGAAGCCGTTCCGGGACATCATTACGAATATCATTTTCGGCAAAATCTGGATCTGCTGCCTACTCAATTGCTCTTCAATAATCCTGGTTTTAGCGAAGGATGGGCGGCCTACATAGAGGAAATAGGAGATGAAATTGGCGCTTACCGCGATGTTTACGATGCATTGGGGAAGTGGGAATGGGATCTGATCCGGTCTGTGCGGGTCTCACTGGATGTTGGCATCAATTACTATGGCTGGACCGACGAGAAGGCAATTGCCTTTTGGAAAGAACATATTCAGGACCAGGATGCTATCGGCTATCGAGAAATAGATCGGATTAAGCGTTGGCCATGCCAGGTAATTACCTATAAATATGGAGCAGCTCAAATATTGAGTTGGAAAAAACAATTGGAAGCCAGGCCCGGCTTTAATTTAAAGTCGTTTCATTTAGATCTTTTGAAGCAAGGGCCATTACCCTTTTCTTTGTTGGAAAAATTGATTTTTAAATGATGTAGGCTAACTAGCCAGCCTTACCTGAAATTGCAAACCACATGAATAAACTAGCTCTTCTTTTAGCTGTAGGTTGCTTGATGGCAGCCGGTTTAAAGGCACAACTCCAGGATACACTAACCTATTCCATCCAATCCAATCTGGCCTATTTACCACTTGAACAGATGGAAGTGGACAGTTTGCAACGACTAAATCTGTTGATACCGAATGGTGTTGAATCACCGCCTTTGTTAGTTTGGGTGGGTGGCGGAGCCTGGTCCTTTGTGAACCGTCATCAGGAGATGGACCTGGCCCGAAAGTTTGCTCGGGCAGGTATCGCTGTTGCCTCTGTTGGGCACCGACTTAGCAAGGGAACGTTTTCGGAAAAAGGTAAGGCAGAAGGAGTGCAACACCCAGCTCATATCGAGGACTTGGCGGCTGCATTTTATTGGTTGGTTGAGCAGGCAGATAAGTTTGGCTATGATCCGGAAAACATTTTCGTGGGCGGTTTTTCGTCCGGGGCTCACTTGACGGCTTTGCTCGCCATGGATGAACGCTATCTGGCTAAATACAAGCTTCAGACCAGCAGTATCCGAGGTATGTTACCAGTAGCAGGAACTTACGATATTCCAGCCTATTATGACGTATTTGTTACCCATGAGAATCCCGAGATTCAAACCTATGCGGACACCCATGTTAAGGATGTTTTTGGACCTGAAGACGGTTTTGTTGCAGCTTCGCCTGCTACCTACCTGGATAGTCTAGAGATGCCCATGCTGCTCATTTCGGAAGGTGCTTTGTTTGAATACACCCAATCGTTTGAGCAGCAAATTTGGGAATCCGATTATCGCAATTGTCAAATCTTACACGTGCTCCATTTAGGTCATGGAGGTTTGTGGCGGAATATATCGAGAGCTCCAAACAGTCAGACCCGGAAGGTTATGATTGATTTTATCGAACGAAATTCGGAGGTGAATGAAAACGTAAAATGATACCTGTAGAAGGTAAATCAAGGATTCTGTTTAGACGCTTCTGCTGCATTCTTCTGTTCTATTCATCATCATCTTCCCAAAAAAAACCTTTGAAATCCTCCAAGACCCGGCGGTCTTTTTTAGTGGGGCGGCCTTCTCCTTTAGCGCGTATTTCGGGGCGCCCCTTACCGACATACCAGTCCTGATATTTCATTAACTCTTCTTCCGAGGTGAGATTCTCATAACACTCCCTTGCAATTGGGGCACCGACCCGCTTGGCGATGAGCTTTTTAACCAAAAAGGTCAAGTGGAACCCATCTTTGCGGACCTGGATGGTTTCTCCTTCGCTGACCAGATAAGAGGGTTTCACCGTGGCTTCGCCAATTCGGATTCGCCCCGATTTACAGGCATCCGTTGCTTGAGTACGGGTTTTAAAAATTCGCACACTCCAAAGCCATTTGTCAATTCGTATTTTTTTCATTTAAACGCACACACTTATTCATCTACGACCTTCGTCTAGTAGCAGAAGACCGTTACCATGAAAGTATCCAAAAATCCAATAGACTAACCTCAAACCACCTAATCCATCAAACGCGCATTCGACTCCGTTTTACGAGATAGGCTTGCAGAATTTCCCGAAATCCTTTTTGAATATCGGCCTCAATAAAGTCGATCCGGTATTGAAGGCATTTCATTTTTAGGTCGCTCAAATAGTTGGCCACCTGTTCCTGGTAAAAAGCCTTTACCTCTTTTGGCTGCAGTTTCACTCGATCCCCGGTTTCCATATCCACAAATACATGGGGTCGATTGTTGAATTCAAAATCCAGTTCCCGGGATTTATCTACCACGTGGAATAAAACGACCTCGTGCTTATTGTACCGCAGGTGTTGTAGGGCTGAAAATAAGCGATCTTGCTCCTCATTCTGTTCAAACATATCACTAAACAAGATGACCAGCGAGCGCTTATGAATGCTATCGGCGATCTGGTGTAAAGCTTCCGTCGCACTGGTTTTCCGGTTTCGTTCCGGATTTTGGATGAGCTGTTCCAGGTAGGTAAGCAATAAACGGTAGTGAGAAGTGCTGGATTTGCAATTGGTATGTGTGTTTACCTCCTCGTCAAACAAACTCAACCCAAAGGCATCCCGTTGCCGCTGTAGTAAATTCATAAGGGCAGCTGCTGCAAGGGATGAAAAACGCAATTTATTGATATACGGCTTTCGATTGTCTGCTTCCGGAAAATACATCGAAGAGGAAGTATCGATCACAATTTGACAGCGCAAATTGGTTTCCTCTTCAAACCGCTTGGAAAACAGCTTATCGGTTCGGGCATACACCTTCCAATCGATATTGCGCGTCGATTCACCGGGATTGTATAATCGATGCTCTGCAAATTCGACCGAAAATCCATGAAACGGGCTTTTATGTAAGCCGATAATAAATCCCTCTACCACCTGCCTGGCGAGCAACTCAAGATTGGAGAGGTCGCGTACCTCGTGTTGATCAAAAAAATTCATGGAGATAAGGTAATCAGATTCTAAGACTATTGGTGGATAGATGATTGGCTAGGAGGCTATCACTTGGATAAACGACAAAACCCCATACTGGTTGACCAGCATGGGGTTGATGTAATTTCCGGTGAACAGCTTACTGAAGCTGCGCTTCAATTTTATCGAGCAGAACTTGCTTGCTGGTAGCTCCAACTTGTTTATCTACTACCTGCCCATCCTTCAGGATAAGGATCGTAGGAATGGATCGAATCCCGAACTTCATAGAAACTTCAGGGTTCTCGTCCACATTAACCTTACCTATCAGCACCTTACCATCATAATCGTTGGATAGTTCCTCGATGATGGGCCCAACCATACGGCAAGGACCACACCATTCCGCCCAAAAATCTACAACAGAAACACCGTTTCTGTCCATAGCTGTCTCCTGGAAATTCGTATCTGTGAATTCGAAAGCCATTGCAACTTATTTTGAAGATTCAACAATTAACGATAAAAATAACGCTGGAACCGAGTCCAAGGTTCTCTTGTTGTTGTCCCGGCAAGGACGTTTTGGAACCAACGCTTGTTTTGCAGGGGTAAATCTAAGGATTGTCCCTCTGGCATCATACCTTAAAGTCTGCCCAAATCGTTTTCCTAGCTAAACTTGTTGGCTAAATAATGCCTTATAGATAAGCTGGTCACCTTCAACGGGTGCGGACCCACCCAAGAATGGTCGTAGTACGAGAAATGAACCGAATGAAATTTTTTCACCCGATATCCCGACTGATAAGCTCACCCTGGCTCTGGATAGGCTTGGGAGCCGTCAGTTTTTTGGTACGATCATTATTAGTTTCCAAACCCGAATGGGTGGAGCGCTGGTATAGTAGATGGTTATTCCCGGGCATCCGATCCATCCTGGACTATACCATTGGTTTGTTCCCTGTGCCCTGGATCTATCTGATCACTTTGTTGATCCTGGTATTATTGGTGCGTTCATTTTTTCCATTGGGGCAAGGAAATTTGAGCTGGCCACAACGCTTATCCACCACAGGGCTTCGATTTCTGGCTGTGCTGGGGGGAAGCTATTTTTTCTTTTTATTCCTATGGGGATATAATTACATACGCCAACCGCTGGAGGTTCAGCTGGCCTTCGACATGACTCCACTATCCGAGGAGGAACTCTGGCAAAATCTGGAAGAAGAAACTCACATCCTGGTCCAACTTCGAACTGATATACCGAGTGTTGATATGGATTCCATAGCCCCGACGCTGGATCGGGCTCAGACAGAGACCGCGCTGCGAGATGGGGTAGGGCGGTGGCTACAAGAAAATGGATTTCCGGCCCCTGGTCGTGTACGGGGCCGATTGCTTTACCCCAAAGGTGGATTTTTACGCTTTAGTTCTGCGGGCATGTACTTCCCTTTCTCCGGGGAGGGTTATGTAGACGCTGGTTTGCATTCCCTACAGATTGCTCCGGTCATGGCACATGAATTAGGGCATGGCTTTGGATTCGGCGACGAAGGTACCTGCAATTTTTTAGCTTATGTGGGTTGTCTAAACACAGATGACCCCTACCTCCGCTATGCTGGCCAACTCAATTACTGGCGAACTCTGGCCGTCAACTGCAGGCGCTATGATCCGGACCGCTACCGGGCGTTTCGAGCATCGCTACCCGATGGAATTCAACATGACCTGAATACCATTAACCGGTATTTGCTCAAATATCCGGATCTGATGCCCAAAGTGCGCCATGCTGCCTACAGCTCGTATCTTAAGGCTCAAGGAATCGAGGAAGGGATTGCCAATTATAATCGGGTGCTCATGTTGGTGAAAGCCTGGAAGCAGACAAGGAGAAGTTGATAGATGTATTTTGGTAATGCTGCAATTGGATAATAAAATTAGTTATACCAGATGTGGAGATTCATGCCTATTTCTCGTTGGTCATTTCCAGTTGCCTGTACAATTGCCGGTATTGGAGGTATTCTTTTCTCCTGTCAACCGGCAACAGCACCAAACACAGATCAATCAGCCAACAAGCTCGTAGCTGTTGCCCCCTCAATTGCTGTAGACTTGAATTACGACCAATGGAAAACGGCTATAAACACCGATACCAATAAGCTTGACGTCATCTATTTACCGACCGCTATAAGCATTTCTGAGGAGGGGCAGGTAACTCAACGGCCTCATCCTATTTTGAAGACCATCCGGGCTAATGGACTTCAAATTGATACGGTCTATACCTTATTTCAAACCCTAGCAGCGAGGGACAGTAGTTACCTGTATGAAGTCGGGGGGTTCACTACTTCCGATCAGCAAGCCTACAGGCAATTGGTAGTTTGGAAGCTGAACAATGGCAAAGCACTCCGGGAATTGGAGTTTATTGCACCAGCCACAAACACCAAACCTTATAAAGACCTCCTGGACCTCCGTAGAGCGGCCTGGATGGAATTGTGCAACAACCACAATGCCCAAAACCTGGTGCAACAGTTATATTCCGCCAATTCCATCTATTACAATCACAAACCGATACTGGTGGGCCGAGAAGCAATCACCAATGCGTACCAATACATGAACCAGGAGGAATATTCCTTGCAACTAGATCCACTTTTTGTGGAATCCGTGCATGAATCATTAGCCTATGAGGTTGGCCAATGTTCAGGGAGCTATGGTGGCAAATACCTTCTGGTCTGGCAAAAGAATGCGGAAGGTACCTGGGAAGTTCTAATGGATTCTAATATTTAATTTTTTTCGCCCGTTGTGGAGTGTCAACGGTTATCTTTATAGTGCCTACAGCAATCCAATTCACCCTAATTCGGTTTGCCTATGATTCGCTTTATCGCCCTGTTGAGCCTCCCCTTCCTTGTTCTTCCTTTCGTTGGTTCTAGCCAATCGGAGCAAAATCAAAACCCGGATTCCATTCAAATGATCCCCATTGTCGGCTTGCATTCCGACTTCGATGAAGCATTGGAACGATTCGGGGAGCCTGTTGAATCCGAGCGCGACGAGTCCTATGCCTTTGCTCAGCAACATACCTTTGAAATTGACTTGGGGCACATCATCCTTACGGAATGGCAAGGGAAGGTACATCAGGTGATCTATTGGATCTATTTTCAGGATGAACAACTAACCGAACAGAAATACAAATACCTCCTGGATCTTTATGCCGATGGAGCTACCTGGAATAGGGTATTGGATAATGGCTTTGGCTATACGTATGTCCGATCGGACCAAAAACAGTATGCGCTTTACAGCTATTGGGCAGATGTAAGCACCTTTACCACGGCCGAAATCAAGGAAGAATTGGGGAAACGAGAGAAGGATTAGATTCGTATCGTTTCAATCTATCCCATTTTCCATCTACCTTGACCAGTAAGAATTTTGAACGATAAGTATGGACCAGCCAAAGGTATTCATCAGCTATTCTTCCAAAGACGGCGACATTGCCGAGCTTATGAAAATGAAGCTGGAGGATGCCGGCATTGAAGTATGGCGGGATATCCACGAAATTGCAGCAGGGGAGGAGTGGCGAAATGAGATCGACTATGGATTGTTAAACGCGGAAGCCTTAATCGTATTATTAAATCAAAACGCAGCAGCTTCCTCCTACGTAACTTACGAATGGGCCTTTGCGCTTGGTAATGGTAAGCCGGTCATCCCGGTATTGTTGGAAACCTGTGAGCTGCATCCCAGAATTAAGGTATTGCAATACCTGGACTTTACTGCTCAAAAGCGACCTTGGTCCGTTTTGATTGAGCGAGTAAAGCAGTTGGCGGCTCCTAAATCTAGTCAACAAAATAACAAGCAGGGGCTTTCCCTGGAGCAAATTATTGATGGGATCAAATCCCTGGCAAACGCCAAGGCTGCTCAATCCGACGATGCAAAAGGGCCGGATTTCTCTCGGGCTGCTGCCAAGATGATCAGCGCTACCAATTATTTAAATACGGTTGAAAATCGACTGCATGCAATCCTCTGGGTAGATGATCATCCAAACAATCAATTGTTTGAACGGGAAGCCTTTCAAGCGTTGGGCTTTACCTTTGACTTGGCAGCTACTACTGCTGAAGCGCTAGAATTGTTTCAGACCAAGTCTTATGCAGCTATCATTTCAGATATGGGCAGGGCAGCTGGCCCACAGGAAGGCTATGTGCTGTTAAAAGAAGTCCGGCAAGCCGACAAGGATACGCCCTTTTTTATTTACTCCGGCTCCAATAGCTTGGAGCATAAAATCATGGCTCAAGAAAGAGGTGCTCAGGGGGCGACCAATCGGGTAGACGAATTGATCGATTTGGTAACTACCCACATTCGACCTCAATCCCAGTGACGATAGTTACCTGGTAATTCCCAGTTACCGGCTAACTTAACCAGGTATAGCTTAATCCTAAGACCATGAAAGCTGCAACATACACCCAATACGGCCCTCCCGAGGTGCTCCAAATCCAGGAGGTAAACATACCCCAACCTAAAGCGAAGGAGCTGCTGATCCGGATTCACGCTACTACCGTAACCACCACCGAATGCTATTTTCGGAAAGGAAGGCCCTTCATCACTCGTTTATTCACCGGATTGACCAAACCTAAAATCAACCGGCTGGGCGAAGAACTGGCTGGAGTAGTAGAAGCAATAGGAGATGAGGTAACCCAGTTTAAGCCTGGTGATACCGTTTTTGGTACCGCCGGACCGAAATTCGGGGCTAATGCCGAGTACCTGTGCACCCCGGAAGATGGAGTCTTGGCCCCTAAACCCGCCAACCTTTCATTTGGTGAGGCCGCCGCTTCTGTAGACGGAGTCCTGACAGCCTTACCCTTTCTGCGGGATGTCGGCCAGCTCCAGGCCGGGCAACGAGTGCTTATCTATGGCGCTTCCGGCAGTGTAGGTGCAGCGGCAGTGCAGATCGCTCGGTATCTCGGAGCCGAGGTAACCGGTGTTTGCAGTACACGCAACCTGGAGCTGGTCCAGTCTATTGGAGCCCATCAGGTAATCGATTATACCCAGGAGGACTATACGAGCTCCGGGCAATCCTATAATATCGTTTTTGATGCCGTAGGCAAAACCACTTTTGCCAAAGCGAAGAAGGTGCTAACGCCAAACGGGGTATTTCTGGAAGCTGGCATAACTCTGAGTATCGTTCCCCAGGTAATCTGGTCATCCCTCTTTGAAAAGAAAAAAATCAAAATTGCGGCTACTGGAATTCGGCCTCCCAAAGAGCGACTAAAAGATTTGGAATGGCTCAAGGAGCGGTTGGAGCAAAGAGATATAGTGCCTGTTGTTGATAAAATTTACCCCTTTGAGGAAATCGTAGAAGCCCACCGGTATGTAGACCAAGGACGTAAACGAGGGAATGTAGTGTTGTTGCTAGAACACTTTGTACGCAACTAAATAACTTGGATTCTCTTCTATTTTAAGTTTTCAGGAAAAGAAAAATCAGATGGATCTAAATCAAATCACCGTCCCTTCCCTGGATGTACAGCGATCCATTGCATTCTATCAAACTCTTGGACTTCAATTGATCGTAGAAGCGCTCCCGCATTATGCGCGCTTCGCCTGCCCGGAAGGTAATGCTACATTTTCCGTTCACCTGGCGGACGAACTTCCGAAAGGGGAAGGGATTTATGTCTATTTTGAATGTGACAACCTGGATGAAAAAGTACAGCAATTGGTCTACCAAGGAATTCAACTGGACGAACCACCGGAAGACAAACGCTGGCTGTGGCGGGAAGCGCGATTAAAAGACCCGGATGGCAATCAACTCATCTTTTATTATGCCGGTGAGAATCGGTTGAAACCGCCCTGGCGAATCAATTAACCCCCGGAGGCCTTCGTCTGTGAATAGCCCTTTTCTTTGAGGAGCGTTACCACTTTATCCCGTTGGTTGCCCTGAATGAGGATTTCCCCATCTTTGGCCGAGCCACCGACTCCACATTTGGACTTCAGGTATTTGCCCAATTCCTTTAGATCGTCCTCCGGGCCAACAAAGCCCGTTACCAGGGTGACCTCTTTGCCTTTGCGATGTTTGCGATCGATCAGAACCCTTAATTTTTGTTGTTGTGGAGGAAGGGCTTCCTGTTCTTCTTCTTGTTGGTATTGATATTCGAAATCCGGATTGGTGGAAAATACCACACCGGATCGGCCTTTTTTTCCTTTTTTACTCATGGTCTACTTTTTTTCCTTTCATGGCGGTGGCAATCACGTAATCCATTACCTCGTGCGCCAATGGACTCGCAAAAGTATTGATGCGCTCCATCGCCTGGTTGATCGCATCTTTATCCTCCCCTTCAATAGAATCCGAAAGCGCTTTATTTAATTGAGTTAGGGTTTCCTTCTGCTCATCAGACAAAACAGATTCGTTTTGTTTTAGGAACCGATCGGTTGATAATACAATATTACGCCCTTCATTTCGAGCTTCCAGCAAAGCCCGCTGTTGCATATCGCCTTCAGCATGGGCGATGCTATCCAACAACATTTTGGCCATTTCCTCTTCGCTTATGCCATATTGAGAACGGATCTCAATTTCCTGCTCCACTTCTGAGCGCAGCTCTTTCGCTTTTACTTTTAATATCCCATCTGCATCCAGGATGAATTGAATTTCAATTTTGGGTAATCCGGCAGCCATCGGAGGGATGCCCTTCAGAATAAACGCACCCAGCTTTCGGTTGTGTTCAACTAAATCTCGTTCCCCCTGGTAAACAGCGACTTTGAGGTTTTTCTGGCCATCCACAGAGGTAGTATATCGCCGGCCTACCCTCGACGGCACCTTGGAGTTGCGCGGAAGGATCACGTCCATCAATCCCCCAACCGTCTCAATCCCCAGGGAGAGGGGAGTCACATCCAACAGCAAAATATCCTTTTGCTTACCCGCCAACACATCAGCCTGGATAGCTGCGCCCAGAGCCACAACCTCGTCCGGGTCCAGTTCGGCATGTACCTTCCGGCCAAAAAAGGTGGAGACCTGTTCCTGGATCAGCGGTACCCGGGTAGATCCGCCAACCATTACCACCTGATCAATAGCACTAGTTTGTTTGTCCGCATCTGCCAATGCACTTCGGCAGGCCTCCAGGGTTCGATCTACCAGGGGTTGAATAATTGTGTTGAAGGCGCCTCGATCCAGGGAAAAAGAAACCCCTTCCAACTCATCGGTGAAGACTTCCTCCTTACTCAAGGTCTTTTTCGCTCGTTCGGCCAAAAGGCGGAACGATTGGGCCCATTCTTTATCCGTGGTAAGCCGATCAGTAGGAATTTCCATTTCTTTCAACCAATGATCCATAATGGCTTTATCCAGGTCATCCCCACCCAGAAAGGTATCTCCATTGGTAGACAACACCTCGAAGATTCCATCATGGATTTCCAGAATGGAAATATCAAAAGTGCCCCCACCCAGATCATATACCGCGATAGTCTGGTTATCGCCCGGATCCAGGCCGATTCCATAAGCCAGGCTGGCGGCGGTGGGTTCATTCACGATTCGGAGTACTTCCAAACCGGCCAGCTTACCTGCATCCCGGGTAGCCTGCCGTTGGGTATCGTTGAAATAAGCGGGGACTGTAATAACAGCTTTGCTAACGGTGGCTTCCAGTTCGGCTTCGATCCGGTGTTTGAGCGCTTTAAGAATCTCTGCTGAAAGCTCAATCGGACTAAAATAGGCATCCTGGACACGTATTTTAACCAGGCTTTCGCTATCCTCATCCAGGATGGTATATCCAAAGTAATGCTCAAAACCCTTGACATCGCCAAAGGATTTACCCATCAAGCGTTTAACCGAATAAATGGTATTGCGAGGGTCCGTTTCCAGTTTTTGTCGCGCTTCCTCCCCAACGATTATCTGCCGAGGGCCGGCAAAATGCAGGACGGAAGGTACTAATGTGTTTTTCCCGTCTGCCCCTTTTACAGCTACCGGCTTTCCATCTTTAATATAGGCAACCAGACTATTAGTAGTTCCCAGATCAATACCCACGATAACTTCACTATCCTTGTTGAGGTTGCCTTCTTTAAGATTGATAGAAAATTTTGCCATACCGTCATTTCCATTTTGGAGGGGCAAAGGTATCAGCTTACACACGATTATCTGTTCGATTGCGTCTTTGGCTGAACCTAACCCGTTTTGTTGGTCTAACGTCCAGGCTCCAAGAAGGGTTTGCTTCAGCCCGGTATTTCCCAATAATCTAGGGTAATTTCCTTTTATTACAGCTTCTAAAAAGCGATTGGATGATAGCGGATACGGTATTCATGGTGCGTCCGGCTCAGTTCGGATTCGACGAAGAAACAGCAACGAGCAATGCGTTTCAGCAACGGCCTGATCCAGCTGAGGCAGGGAATAGTCAATCAGTGGCGCTAGCAGAATTTGACGGCATGGTGCAGCAACTCAGAGCGGCAGGTATACAGGTGGTGGTCGGGGAAGACACTCCAGACCCGGCCAAACCCAGCGCCGTATTTCCAAACAACTGGATTAGTTTTCACCAAACCGGAGCCGTCATTACCTATCCGATGGCTACCCCAAGCAGGCGGTCTGAACGCCGGGAAGACTTGGTTCAGCAGATCGGGCAGGACTTTGAAATTGGTCAACGAATCCATCTGGAATCCCATGAAGCTGATGACCAATTCCTGGAAGGTACCGGCAGTATGGTATTGGACCGCTTGAATCGCATCGCGTATGCTTGCCAGAGTCCGCGGACCAATCCCGAATTGGTCCATTCCTTCTGTGATCGTTTCGATTATCAACCTATCTTTTTCCATGCAGTAGATAGCCAAGACATTCCGGTCTACC
Organism: uncultured Saprospiraceae bacterium; assembly: GCA_964641965.1. Lineage (GTDB taxonomy): Bacteria > Bacteroidota > Bacteroidia > Chitinophagales > Saprospiraceae > JAJDFU01. The sequence goes on from CAZXLD010000045.1 coordinate 30,291, forward strand.
ACACCAATGTTGTCATGGCTATGGGGGATGCCTTTGTAGTGATTTGCCTGGAGGCATTACCGGATCCGGATGAAAAAGCGGTTTTGGCTTCCAGTTTTCGATATACGCATAAAGAGATCATTCCCATTTCACTGGACCAAATGGCCTCCTTTGCCGGCAATATGCTTTTGCTGAAAAATGGGGAGGGAGAGAAAGTGCTGGTAATGTCCGAACAAGCGCGAAAGGCACTCACGCAGGCGCAGGTAGATCTATTGGGACAGCATGCCCGCCTACTGGACATACCCTTGCACACCATAGAGCGATTGGGCGGAGGAAGCGCCCGGTGTATGATGACGGAAGTGTTTTTGCCTAGGAAATGATTAATGCGCAGAAGCCTGAATAGCTTTATAAAATTGCTTTTTTTCAAAATCTTGATTCTCCCAGCGCTCCAGCACGAGTGCTCCTACTTCCAAGGGTCGATCCGTAGCAATTATATCCACCCCGGTCTTAAGCAGATCTGCATAGCTTTTTTTCCGTTGGTGTTTGGGCTGATCATCGACGGTAGAAAAAGTAGCCAGTGTAACCGGTATTCCATAGGCATGAAGCGCCTCATATAGATTTGGATTGGGATCTCCTAAACCCGTGAAAGCCATCAGCCGATTGGCCGGAAGGCCAGCTTCCAGATAAGTTTGCAGATCCTTAATTGATTCGATGGTCACGGAGATCATCAAATACGGATCCAGGCGATTGATCAGCTGCGCATCCTCCAGGGTGTAGGCAATCACCGTCGCAAAAGACTGTGCATTTTTGCGCTGAATCACTTGGACCACCCTTTCAAAAGGAACCTCTTGTTTGACATCCACCGCCAAAAGGCATGCGCCTGAAGACCAATCCAAAATTGCTTCAAAGAGCGGAATTTGAAAGCGAGTCCGCTTCCCGAAATCATCCACTAGTCTCAAGGTCTGCAGGTCTTGCCAGGTTTTTTGCAGAACCGGCCCCTTGCCCGTAGTCGTTCGGTCCAGGTCATCATCGTGCAGCAGGATCAAGATGCTATCCTTGGTCATATTTACATCGCACTCAATAAGTCCAGGTGTTTGAGGGGCAACCTGCTGGAAGGTTTCAAGTGCATTCTCCGGAAAGCCGGCCAAACCTCGTCCACCTCGATGCGCACTCACCAACGGAAGCCGTTCGGAAGTGAAATCCAGAAAGGTAGGCAAGTCGGTAGCTCCCAAATCCAACCGGAAGTCTGGCCCACCTGCTTTCTGGCACCCGGATATCAGCAGGATGGATAGAAAAACAGGGTTTGTCAGTCGATATATAGTCTGTTTAAACCGCATCATCTAAGCATTCAATGTATGCCAGTTATGCTAGCAAAATATTAACAATGTAAGTAAAGTGTAATTAGGGTTTTAAGTTTTGATCAAACAACAGATTAACCATATGCTTACGTATTTTTTTTCCCCACTTTATGCGAGTCATCCACAAAAGATGCCTGCTCACTTTGAGCAGGCATCTCTATGAAATAGCTTTTACTATCGGGGTTTTCCCGGTTTAATTAAACAGGTAACGCAAGCCGATTTGCATCGACCAGCGAGAAGAACGTACCCGCCCTGTGTCAATGAAGTCATCCGTCCAGGGCTCTTGGCCTCTCAGAATGCGGCTATTCAGGGTGTATTGCGGTGTATTTGTTCCTTCTTCTGTACCCTCTACATTATACAAGGTGAAGTTTCCAAAAGCACCGGCATCGTTGATCCGACCCCAGGAACGATCAAACCAGTTTCCAACCATGGCGCCAAAGTTGAAGATATCCAGGGTGAATTGCAGATTGTGGCGTTTGCCATTTCCGGTTTCTATGAAGAAATCCTGGATCAGTTTAAGGTCAACCATATTGACGAATGGGTTGCGAGCAGAGTTGCGCTCTGCATATTCCCCCCGATTCTCGCGTAATTCACGATTATCCTCTATAAATTGATTCAATGCATTCCATTGATCCTGAGGAGAGAATGTTTGCCCGTCTACCGTTGTTGCTACGAAGTTAATCTCACTTTGGTCACGTGGAATGTAAACCAGGTTGTTGTCGTTAAATGCTCCATCGTTGATCAACCCACCAAAACCATCGTCATTGAGGGTGTACGAGAAGTTGTTTCCGGAAGAACCATTATAAAAGATGGATAACTGCGTACCAAGAAATCCAGCATATTCAATCCGGTAAGACAAGGAGGCAAATACCCGGTGCAAGGGTGCAAAGTCGGATCGTTGCACTTCACCTAGGTTGTTCAATCCGTTGATGTTCTGGTAGCCTCGCCATTGGGAGTTATTTTGTGAACTGGTACCATCGTTGACGGTGTAGGAATCGCCAAAAGAATAGCCAATTGTACCGTTAAATCCATTAGAAAACGGCTTGGTAATGGTGGCTGCAAAATTGTAGCCATACCCCCTGTTCGTATTGGTAGCCAGGAAAATACCCGTGTAAGTATCATCCACCTCATCAAATACATTAAAGATCGGACGGTCATCCGGAGTGCCGGTGAGTCCTTCTTCAGGAGCCCGCAAATTCAAGTTCTGATAATAGACATAATTGATATACTTGGTGTAGAGGAATTCAAAGGTTCCGATTAAGCCCCAGAATCCTAATTTTTGATCTACTGCGATATTTGCCTTAAATACTTGAGGCAACCTGAAATCTTCAGCAAAAAGGTCAATCTGACCTGAAGGGGTAGGATTATTTGGATCCACCTCAAAAATCAGGTTGTCACTTCCATCAACCCCTACAGGCTGTTGATCAAACTCGGGGATAAAGACCAACCGGTCATTGAGACGGGTTCCACCAATGTTCAAGCCGTAGTTGTTGTAAGCTCCGCCAAACCATACCAGCGGAATACGGCTGGTGAAGATTCCGGCTCCACCACGTAGCTGTGTGGTCTTATTGCCTCCGATATCCCAGTTGAATCCAATCCTAGGTGAAAACAACAACTGGGTGCTGATAAACTGCCCGGTAGCAGCACCTTGCAGGGGATCTCCATCAAAGTAGTTGAAGGTGCCTCTGGAGTTAGTAAAGGATGTATTGGCTTGTGCAGCAACTATCTTGGCAGTGGTCGTATCGTTGAATCCAGGGTTGACGGGTACATCATCAGCAAAGATTGGAATATCCAATCGCAGACCGAAGGTCAGCTTGAAGTTGTCAGAAGCCTGCCATTCATCCTGCGCATAAATGCCAAACTGTGAACCCGTGAAGGAGGCAATAGCCGCCGACTGGTCACCGGTTACATTATCCACCTGAGAAAAACTGCGATCGTACTGGGTAGCGGCTACATCATCCAGAAATTGGCTCAGGCTGTCGTATTGGTAAGCCCCAAAGTTTTCCCGGATAAACAGGTTACCTACGTTATAGTATTCAAAGTTGACTCCAAATGTTAGGGTGTGTCGTTTCTGAAATACCTGGAAATCATTGGAGATGGTGAAAATATCCTGATCCAGGCGGTTGGCAGTAGAGAATCGCTCGGTTCCAAATTCGATACGGCCTTCGCCATCTTCGATACGCACATTGGGAAAGGGATCGCCGAATCCGTTCCGATCATCCCGTACACGGGTGTATCCAAATTTCAAATTGTTGGATAACTTGGAGCCAAACACACCATTCCATTCTGCTCCGGCAGTATGAGTCGTGGAAGGAAAGAATTCAGATCCATTTTCAAAGTTTATCCGGGTCGTACTGGAGTTTCTTGCTTCCAGGTTTTCGATATCGTTGAAAGAATAACGGAAGCTCAGTTTGTGATCCTGATTCAGATTGTAGTCCAGCTTCGCCAAGAAGAAATTCCGATCCAAGGTCGACTCATTGTTTTCAAAGGTCCCCGGATCAAAACCAAATTCACCCTGAAGCTTGTTGACCAAGCTATTGATATCGCTACGGTCAGAATCCCCCTGATAGCGTTCTTCAAAATTCTCAAAGGGCTCTGGAGTCCGGTCGCGCTGGAATTCCGCGTTTACGAAAAAGAATAACTTATTCTTTATGATTGGGCCCCCCAGTCGGGCACCAAAGGTTTGTGCGGTGAAGGGAGCCAATCGCTGGCGGGTGAAATTTTCATTATCCGGTTGAAAATCCGGTGTTCTACCGGTTGTTTTTTCGTTGCGGAAAAACCAATAAGCAGATCCTTCGAAATCGTTAGTCCCGCTTCTGGTAACGGCATTCACAGACCCACCGGCAAAGCCGCTGAGACGAACGTCGTAGGGGGCAACTGAAACCTGAAATTGTTCGATGGCGTCAATACTAACCGGGCCAGCCCCAGTTTGTCCACCATTGGTACCAGAACCAGCTAACCCAAATACATCGTTGTTTACGATTCCATCTATATAGATCGCGTTGAACCGATTGTTTTGCCCGGCAATACTTAGGGAAAAGCCATCCGAATTATTGTTGTCAACCCGTACTAATGGGTTTAGACGAGCAAAGTCTGCAATACTTCGCGTGGTGGTCGGTAGTGTATTAATACTTTTTTCATTGATGACGGTTTCCTGTCCGGTACGGTTCCCATCGAAGATTTCACTGCTGGAAGCTACTACCTCGACAGCTTGCAGCTCCGTGGCTGTTTCATCCAGTTTCGAATCGAGTTTCAGGGTTTGTCCCAATTCCAGGAATATCCCTTCGAAAACTTGATCTTTGAAACCAGTGTAAGATAAAGTGACCTTGTAAGGACCACCTACGCGCATGCCCGGGATCCGGAAAAAACCGTCTACATCGGTAGTGTTGCCGTAGATAGAACCAGATTGCGTGTGTTCGGCAAGTACATTGGCGCCAATTAGGGGTTCACCGTTGGTGTCGGTGATGCGTCCATTGATAGAGGCTGTTGTAGATCCTTGCCCGAAGAGAAACCCTACGAACAAGCATAACAAACCAGTTGCCCCTACCTGACGTAGTGACTTAAGTTTCATGGTAAATCGTTTAATGAGTGATGTAAATCGCCATCAAGGTATCCCTTGGGTTTTAAGGAAATTTTAAGTCAATCAGAGAAGCTTAACTTAGCCATAAAGCGAAGGGATGAACAACTGTTTGCTTGAGGACTAGATTTGAAATACTGTTTTCTTTGCCGAATTTTGTTCTTGCTTTTCCCCCTTTTTACATCACTTTGTTAGGCTATGCGCCTAACAGTCTTTTAACATTTGCTTTCAATTTTTTTGAATTTTGTTACCAGACTTGCAAGAGGCTTAAAAAAATTGAGTATAGATTGAACAAATGGAAAAAAAACTCAGGATCGGGATTGCTTTGTCAGGAGGCGGAGCCAGAGGAGTAGCGCACCTGGGTGTATTTCAGGCCTTGGCGGAAGAAGGGATTCAACCGTCCTTTATCTCTGGTACCAGTGCAGGGGCTATCGCCGGTGTCTTACTAGGGGCTGGTTGGGCCCCTTCCCAAATGTTGGAGTTTGTCAAGCAAACCAGTCTGCTCAAAATGATCAGGCCTCATCTACCGTATTCCGGCCTGATTTCGCTGACGTACCTAAAGGAACGTTTGCTCGAGGTGGTGCCTGAAGATAGGTTTGAAGCGCTTCGCATTCCGCTCATTGTCGCTACTTCCAATTTAAATTCAGGCCGTTGTGATTTTTTCCAATCCGGAACCCTGTCCAAACCGGTAATGGCTTCCTCTGCCATTCCAATGCTATTCAAGCCCGTTAAAATAGAAGACCATTTATATGTAGACGGAGGAGTAATCAACAACTTGCCGGTGGATGCGCTCCAAGGCAAAGCCGATTTTGTCTTAGCAATCAATGTGATGCCCGACGTCATTTTACCCCAGCAGGATTTGACCAATGTCTTCCAGGTGGGTACCCGAACGTTTGAGTTATCCGTGATCGCCTCTTCGCGCCCGAGCATGGCGCAGGCTGATTTTGTGATCGAACCTGCGGGCTTGCGAAACTACAATATGTTTAGCCTGAATCGCTATCGGGAAATACATCAGCTTGGGTACGAAACGACCAAAGCCAGGATGCCTGATTTATTGGCTCGGATAGAGCAGCGAGCAAGGGAACTCAATCAATAAATACTGATACCTGCCGGCCTTCCTCAAATTGGACATCGATATTTTCTTGCAAGGTAGTAGCCAGGGAAAGCCCAACATAATCTACCCGAATCGGAAAGGACTTGTGTTTGCGGTCTACCAGGACAGCTATTTCCACCTTTTTCGGCACCACCTCCATTAACGGCTTGCAGGCATAAAACAACGTGCGGCCGGTATTGGCTACGTCATCTACGATCAGGATCGCTTTATCCCGAAGGCGTTCCACTGGCGTATCAATGGTGATGGAATTATCGATAGGGCTTGCCGGGCTCAATCGAAGATGGGCAAGCACCAATGGCATTTTACCAATTTTTTCCAGTTCGGTCACCAAAAGCCGGGCGAATTCCATCCCCCGGTTGTTGATCCCAGCCACTATTAATTCCGGCTCCTCGTAATTGTTTTCAGCAATTTCATAAGAGAGCCGCATTATTTTTTTTCGGATCTGGTCCGGCCCAAGGAGCTTCATCAGGAGGGTTTTTTATGCATTCTCAAGATAGGATTTCCAGTTCAATCTAATATGCCAATAGTAGCAACGGTCTTTCAACGGATTACCTTTAACTTGCTTGAACAGGTTTCTTTAAAATTGTATTTTAGCGAAAATTCGCTGAATTTATTATCTGCATTTATGGTATCACAACTCGCATTCCTGCTTTTAAGCTTGGTAGCCTTTGGTTTGGCTGCCTGGCAATTTTCCAAAATTCGACGCAACATCCTTCTAGGTAAGCCGGAAATCTTGAAAGGAGAAACGGCACAGCGTTGGAGAAATGTAGTATTGGTTGCGTTTGGGCAACAAAAGATGTTTAAGCGCTGGCTACCTGCTTTTTTGCACTTTACCATTTATGCTGCCTTCCTGGTGACCCAAATCGAGTTGATTGAGATTTTTGTTGATGGATTGACTGGAATACACCGGGTATTTCGTCCTTACTTGAGTGGGTTTTACACCTTCGTCATCAGTTTCATCGAACTGCTTTCCCTCCTGGCTTTTGTGGCAACCCTGGCCTTTTTGATTCGACGGAATCTCCTGTATATTCCCCGCTTCCGCAAACCCGAAATGAAAGGTTGGCCGGCCCGCGATGCCAATATCATTCTATACCTGGAGGTCGTGCTCATCCTTTGCATCTTTACTATGAATGGAGCCGATGAGGTGCTGTACAACCGAGGCCAATCGCATGCAGTGGGCACGGAAGGACAATCCGGCTCCTTCGGTTTTTTAATCAGCAGTTGGTTAGGGCCCTTGCTCTTTGGCGGTATTGAGTCGGAATCCACCCTCCATCTATTGGAGCGTACGGGTTGGTGGGGGCACATCCTAGTCGTGTTTGCCTTTCTAAACTACCTGCCCATATCCAAGCACTTGCACATAATCCTGGCCTTTCCGAATACTTACTTCGCCCGGCAAAAATCCAGAGGCGAAATGGACAACATGCCGGAAATCATGCAGGAGGTGAAAAGTATGATGGGGCTAGGCGATGGAAATGGGGAAGCGGACCTGGCCATGGAGGAAGAGCTGCCCGAATTCGGAGCAAACGACGTATTTGGATTGAGCTGGAAAAACATACTGGATGCCTACAGCTGTACCGAATGTGGCCGCTGCACGGCTGTTTGTCCCGCCAATTTGACGGGTAAGAAATTGAGTCCTCGCAAGATTTTGATGGATGTTCGGGACCGGGCGACGGAGATCGGTCAAAATCTGGATAGCAAAAACCTGGAATTTGCCAAGGATCAGCATCAACCGCTATCAGCCGGTAATTACGACGACGGAAAATCCTTGTTCGATTACATCAGTTCGGAGGAACTGCACGCCTGTACGACCTGCAATGCCTGTGTGGAGGCCTGCCCCGTATTGATCAACCCGCTCGACCCGATTTTGAAGATGCGGCGGTACGAGATCCTGACCTTATCCCAGGGGCCAACCGACTGGGTACCCTTATTCAACAGTATTGAAAACGGAGGTTCTGCCTGGGCCATGAGTGTGGATCGGGATGCCTGGACGAAGGATGCTCAAAATGATCCTATTTAATATTCTCGTTGTTTTTTCGCTACATTCAATCAATTATACATAATCTATACTGGTCTCAACAACATGATGAAACCTGCAACCGATCTCAGGGAATTCTTCCGGATCATGAATCCCGGCACTTATCTGAAAATGGAGGACAAGGATTTCTATGTGTCCATTTATGATCAGATAACAGCTGAGATCAGACTGGAACTGGAGGAGTTAAGTACTCCAAACGTAACTATTTATGTATCCGGACAACCGGGAAGCGGAAAGACCACTGCCCTAAATTTTCTTCCGGATGCAGAATTAGAAGAAGAATTCATCGTTGAGTTGCTATATGGTGCAGACCTCTTTGATTTGGAGGACCTGGAGATAGTTGATATACTTTTATTGCTAAGTAATACGCTGGTTAGAGACTATCCGGAATTGCAAAAGCTGTTTTCAGAGAAATTGAACCGGATCGTCAAGACCTTGCAGGGACGATATCAAGAAGTTGCAACCAAGCAAGAAGACGAGCAAACCAGTAAAGGAGTCGGGATTAAAGGATGGCTGAGGGGTAACCCATTTGCCGCATTCTTCAATATCATTGGAGTAGAAGCCAATGCTTTCGCAGACTACAAGCTGAATTACGAAAAGCGCCGCCTGGTTAGAGAAGTATTTACCCCAAGCATCACCGATCTTCTCGAACTGACTAATGAGGTCATTGAAAAGTTTTTGGAAAAAAAAGATCCAACTGGGAAGAAACAATTGTTGTTGGTTTTTCATGAGCTCAATCACATAAAGGACCTTGAAAACATAAATAAGCTTTTTGTCAGGAACCGTTTTTATCTCGAGGGTATCAAGGCGAGAAAGGTAATTACCATCCCAGTATCTCTGGAACCTGATCCAAGCTTTAATCCTAACCCCAAGCCCCGTTTCCTTGGCCTTAAAACCAGACACAGCCCACTGGAAGATGATGAGGAGAATAACGAACTTTCAAATAAAAATCGAGATCTGCTGCGATCTGTTGTTACAAAGCGAATTGCTGAGAAAGGAGGCATTCTATCCTCGGAAGCACTTGAATTTGCCATTGACCAATCTGGGGGTAATGTTCGCCAACTGGTTTCTATTTTATATTATGCTGCAAGAAAAGTTCGTACCCTCAGAGGAGAGCATATTTCGCTTTCGGATGCTATGGATGGGGCTAAGGTAGTCCGTCGAGACCTAGAGCGCTCCCTGATCTCGAGTGATAAGATTAAATTATTGGATTATATCCGAAGAAATGCTGTTCCAGCCGGGTCGGACGACCCTGCTCTGTTCAGGGAATGCCTGTTGTCCAACCAAGTGTTTATTTATCAAAACGGAAAAACCTGGTATGCCCTTAATCCTTTGATTGAAGATACGGTGAAATTGTATGCAGAACGGTTCAGGGCTGAACAACAGGAAGATGAAGAGATCTAGTCAATGAGTATTCAAAACCACTTATCCGTTAAGGGAAGTCTGGAACTTCAGATGCTCCTTGCCAGCCTGGAGATGGCGGAGAAGGATATACCCTTTCTGGCTTTAGTCGGTGGGGATTCAGTTACTCTTTGTGAAATGCTTTTGGAATGTGTGATTGACAAATGGCCGGATGCCCATCGGTTTGATCAACCCAAATATGGAGACGACTTTGAAAAGATCTTCTCCAAGCCTCAAGGGAGTTACCTGGTGCTCAATCTTTGGAAAACGGAGGAAGATCAACTGGAAAAAGTGGCGTCCCAAATTTTGTTTTACAGGGATCACATTTTCCGATCCGACTTTAAGCTCGTTGCAATTGTCTCGGAGGCCCTCTTTGACAAAATCCAGTCTTTTGCTTACGACCTCATTTCCGCTGCCTCTTATTCTTTCTGTTATCAGGATCAGGCTGTTCAGATAGCTGATGATTTTCTTCCGACTGGTGAGAAACCCCAAGAACGGGTTGAATATGAGGAAGCCCTTCGGGAATGGAAGCAGGAGGCTGGAAAAATATTCGGCCGCTCAAGGACGAGAAGGATGAAGAAAGCTTTCCGGGCAGCTTATGCAGCCTATAAAATCTCAAAAGTAGAAGAGGCGGCGCGTTTGTATAAGAAAGCTTTGCAATTAGCCCAAGCAGAAGAAAACACCGAGTACCTTGGTTATATCCTGGGTAATATCGGCTTGATCTACTCTGATAAGGGCGATCTGGATGAGGCGCTAAAATACC
>CAZXLD010000046.1:0-39353 GCA_964641965.1 uncultured Saprospiraceae bacterium
CAAATGCCGTAATGGACGGAGCAGATGCTGTGATGCTTAGTGGAGAAACCTCTGTAGGCAGGCATCCGGTGTTGGTGGTAGAGGCAATGAATCGGATTATTGATCAGGCTGAGCAGCACCATTTTTTCCATGACAGCTTGTCTCGACCCATTCCGAGCGATAAATCCAGGACCTTCTTATCTGATGTGATTTGTTTTAATGCAGCTAAAACAGCCGAAGAGATCGGTGCCAAGTCCATTATCGGAATGACTTCCTCGGGTTATACCGCTTTTAAAGTATCAAGTTTCCGCCCTCAGGCAAGTATCTATATCTTCTCCGACCAATTAAATATGTTGGCAACTCTAAACCTGGTATGGGGGGTGCGGACCTTTTACTACGATCGCTTTACCACCACCGATGAAACCATACAGGATGTGACTGACATTCTAAAAGGAGCCGGTCGCCTCGAAAAAGGAGATACGATCGTGAATACGGGTACGATGCCATTACACCGACGGCTTCGCACCAATATGCTGAAGATTACAATTGTCGAATAAGCCCAATCAAATTATCAATAGCCAAAGCAGGAAAAGCCGTAATGGCTGTAAAGCAAGGTTTAATGGCTTTTATCTTGCTAAATTTGTGTTAGGCTCCTAAACCTGCAAACTATTCCAATTGGTAAAACAGTTGGGAGATTGGTTGCGTTGGTATAGCATTCGGTGGCTAACAGGAAAACGCCAAATTCACTAGAATTAAAGCGCATTCATCTGGGTAAGCTTTTATTGAAGCAACCGATTTATGCGGTGAGCCGAAATACAGTATTTATGATAAAGATTATTCGCGCATATTTATTTTTCCTTCTGCCTGTTGGCATTTTTGGAACGGTTTCGGCACAGCAAATCAGTGAAGCTGAGGTTATTCTTCAACGGATTTTTATAGATGGCAACCGGGAAATGTCACTTGGCAATGATGAGTCAGCCATTGACTTATTTGAGCAGGTGCTTAAAGATGACCCTTCCAACCATGCTGCCTGGTTTAAGATTGCCCGATTAGATTTTAAGAATGACCGTCCTGAAAGGGCCCTGCGTAATATTGAAAAAGCGCTTGACCTCGCTCCAGAAAATGCCTGGTACTTATTGTTCAAGGCGGAGGTATTGGAAAAGGTGGGAAAGTTTTCTAAAGCTGCTGATTGTTATAAAGGCCTTGTTGCCCTTGACCCGGATCGCGTGGAGTTTTATCATCGATGGGCAAAAGCATTGATTCGCGATGAAAAACCTATGGATGCGATCAAGGTGTATGATCGGCTGGAGAAGACAAACGGCACGAACCAGGATATTGTAAGGAGGAAACATACCCTTTATTTAGGTGTAGGCAACAGAAAAAAAGCGGCGGCCGAACTGAATCGTTTAATTGACGCCTACCCAAGCCAAAATGAATATCGCTATCTGCTGGCAGAGTTCTACGAACAAATAGAGGAGCCTGAAAAAGCGAGAGCTGTGTATACTCAAATTCTAGAGCTCGACCCGAATGATCCCAAAGCCAAACTGCGACTGGCAGGTTCAAGTACTCGCAATTCAGACCAAATAGAATTTGTTCGTTCGTTGGAGCCCATTTTTCGGCAAGCTGACCTTGGACTGGAGCCGAAAGTTAAGCGAGTGATCCCACTGATTCAAGAGGTGGCTTCAACGCAGGATGAAGCATTAGCCAAGGCGCTGTTAGAACAGATGGAAATCTTGAAGGAGGTCCACCCTGGCGAGGCCATTCCTTTTGCAGCTTCAGGCGATCTACTCTACCATACCGGAAGGACAGAAGAAGCCTTACAGGCGTATTTAGCCTCCCTTGAATTTGACGACACCATCTTTTCGGTTTGGGAGCAAATACTTACCATTTATGCTTCCGAAGGAAAGTTGAAGGAGTTAAAATCAGGTGCAGATGAAGCCATGGAAATTTTTCCCAACAAAGCCAGGCTCTACGTATGGAGTGGCATGGCGGACATTCAAACAGGGCAACCGAAAAGCGCCCTTTCCTCCTTTGATCAAGCTACCTTGATGAGTTCCGGTAATCCGGCTTCCCTGCTGGAGATCTATTACTGGATGGGGGTTGCCTACACGCTAACTGAAGATTGGGAGGCAGCGGAAAAGGCTTTTCAGGATGCCCTCGAGATTCAACCCAACGCTCCATTGGTACTTAGTGGCTTCAGCTTATTACTCTCTGAGAGCGGCTCCCGACCGAAAGAAGCCTTGCAAATGGCTGAACTTAGCCTAAAGGCCGATCCGCGCTTTCCTCCTGGGCTCCAGGCTAAAGGATGGCATTTTTACAAGCAAAAAAAATATGCCGAAGCAGCAAAATGGCTCAATGATGCCAATGCTATGTTGAAAAGCCCGAATCCAATGCTCCTAGAACAACTTGGAGATGTCTATTTTCAACAGGGACGTCAAGAGGAGGCCATCAACCTGTGGGAACAGGCGCGCCTGGCCGGTTCAGAATCCAGGTTGCTGGAACGAAAAATTGCCGATAGGAAGCTCTATGAATAAAATACCAGGATTTAGATTTTGGGGAATATTCCTATTCCTGACCCTAATCACATTTTTTAATGGATGTGCCAGTAAAAAGACGGTCACGACCAAGCCTAAGCTAATAGAAGAAACTCCGTCTGCCTTATTTCAAAAAATGATCGAGAATCAATTGGACGCCGATTGGTTTTCAGCCAAAATCCGCTTTTCCTATTCGGATGCAGAACAAAGTGTAAAGGCCAATGGCAATCTACATCTTCGATATGACAGTCTAATTTGGATGAACGTCCGAAAGCTGGGTTTTGAGGTTGCCCGGGTAAAAATAACCCCCGATTCCATTTTCGTAATTGACCGGCTCAACAATCAATATATAGCTGAGGAGCTGGATTACCTGGACAGGACTTACCAGGCTCCGGTCAATTTTTCCATGCTGCAATCCCTCATGCTGGGCCATCCGGTGTTGTTTAGCATTGACGGGTTTGAGCTTAAAGAATCACAAGAAGACATCTTAATAAAAATTCCTGACGATGAAATGCCAGGTACGTATCTGATTTCCAATCCAGATTTTCTACTTTCAGAAATGATATTGCGGGAGTTAAAAACCGACCGTATCTTACAGGTTAAACTCGATGAATACGATGTTTTGCCTGACAAGCAGAATTTTTCGTATTTTAGAAAGATAAATTTAAAAGAGAAAATTGGCAGTCTCCTGGAAATGGAGCTCCGATTTTCTCAGATTGAGATTGATAATCCTGCTGAAGTCAGGTTTGTAATACCGGAACGCTATACACGTGTACGCTAGAAAACACTATACACTAACCCTCACGTTGGTCCTATTATCCTTTGTACTCCTGGGGCAATCCCGAAATGCACTGGAAGAAAAAAGGAAGGCGCTGCTTAAACAAATAGATCAAACTGCAGCTCAACTAAAAAATACCCAAAAGGACAAAAAGCAGACCTTATCCAGATATATCTATCTGCGCAATCAGGTACAGAATCGAGAACAATTGATCGAGACGCTAAGATCAGAATTGGATTTGATCGATCAAAGCGTGGAACGTACCGGGCTTGCAGTTGAAGCTTTGCAACACGATATTACAGATCTCAAAAAGGAATACGCCAATACACTTCGCGTGGCTTATCGCGTGAAGATGAATCACAGCCTACTCATCTTTCTTTTCTCTGCCAGTACCTTAAACGAAGTCATTCAGCGCTGGCAATATATTCGACAATATGAGCGCTATCGTAGGCGCCAGGCAAATCTCATTGAGATTACCCAGCAGACTCTATCCAATAAAATGACAGATCTGGCAGAGCGAAAAGTAGAAAAAGAACGCCTACTCTCCGTGCAAAAGGGGCAGCGGACAAAGTTGGGGTCTGAGCTATCAGAAAAGAACAAATTGCTGAAAGGGTTGCGAAAAGATGAGAAGCAATTAGCCAATCAGCTTGAAGAGCAGCAAAAAGCAGAGCGAGAGCTTAAGGAAACCATCGCTGCGGTCATTCGAAAGGAGATGGAATCCAAATCACTGACGGCTGCCAATCGGGAAATGAATACCGCACTGGTAAGGTTGTCAAAAGATTTTGCTCAGAATCGGGGCGCACTCCCTTGGCCGGTTTCCCGGGGTAGAGTCAGCAAACCCTATGGTACACAAGACCACCCCAAGCTTAAAGGCGTAAAGATTACCAATAATGGCATTGACATCCGCACAGACCCTGGCGCCAAAGTATTCGCAGTTTTTTCAGGAAAAGTAGTCAGCTCCTCTTATATACCTGGTTACCGAAATACAATTATACTGCGGCATGGCAACTACTACAGTGTGTACTCCAACCTAGAAGTTGTATCTATCAGCCGGGGAGATAATATAAAAGGTGGGCAGATTATTGGGAGGGTGAGCCATGATCAACCGGAAGTCCATTTTGAACTCTGGGAGGAAAAAAGGCGTATGAATCCTAAGCAATGGATAAGGTCTAGGTAGGTTGGAACTAACTATCCTTATTTTTTTATTAATAGTAGACTTATTAAAGTGGGTAAAACCATAGTAAAGCGGGAATGATTGCATGCGGAATGATTGGAACATAGGAGAAAAAAAGAAGCTTGGAACCAGACAAGAGGAAGAATATGCTGTGCTGATCGGCCTGGTTCATAAATTACAAACTGAAGAACAAGTTCAGGAATATCTGGATGAGCTTGAGTTTCTTGCACTTACTGCCGGTGCCAAGACAGCCAAGCGGTTTATCCAAAAATTGCCACATCCCGATGCCAAAACCTTTATCGGACGAGGAAAACTGGAAGAAATCAAGGCATTTATCGACCGTCGGGAAGAAATCAATATGGTCATTTTCGATGATGACCTGACTGGCAAACAAGTCAGTATCCTAGAGGAATATCTGAAGGTTAAAATAATTGACCGCTCCAGCTTGATACTTGATATTTTTGCAAGTAGAGCCCAGACTGCACAAGCCAAAACCCAAGTGGAATTAGCCCAGATGCAATACCTGTTACCACGTCTTCGCGGACTCTGGACCCACTTGGAACGGCAGCGAGGAGGTATTGGAATGCGTGGTCCTGGTGAACAAGAAATTGAAACTGACCGCCGGATTGTAAGGGATAAGATCAGTCGCCTCAAGAAAAAACTGGAGAAGATCGATCAACAGAATATGACCCGGAGAAAGCAGCGGGGCGAACTTGTTCGGGTAGCTTTGGTCGGCTATACAAATGTTGGGAAAAGTACATTGATGAATGTACTGAGTAAAGCGGATGTATTTGCTGAAGATAAGTTGTTTGCTACCCTAGACACTATCGTAAGAAAGGTAGTATGGGACCAGGTACCTTTCCTGCTTTCCGACACGGTTGGTTTTATCCGAAAATTACCTACCCACCTGATCGAGAGTTTCAAAAGTACCCTCGATGAGGTTCGTGAAAGCGATATTTTGCTTCACGTGGTAGATTTGGCTCATCCCATGCACGAAGATCATATCCGAACGGTAATGGAAACCCTCAAGGATCTTAATGCCCAGGAAAAACAAACCTTGCTGGTTTTCAATAAAATTGACCTATACCGACAACTGCATTACGATGATTTTATTGACGAAGAGGCACGTATTGAAATAGAAGAAGGATTGCAAGGAAGCCTTCGCTATTTATTTGATTTTGAAAATGTCTTTATTTCCGCCCAGACTAAAGAAGGGATAGACGAATTACGTCAAATCCTTTCCCAAATGATTCAGAAAGAATATCACAAACGATATCCCTACCGAGCCAAACAGTGGAGCTGATTTCAATTCATCCGCTATATACCCTAAATCCTTTATCGCCTTACCCATGTCATCTAACCTTCTAACTATTGAAAACAAATACGCTCAACTACTCACCCAATACTGTCTTGCGCTTGAACCTGGCGAAAAGCTCTTTATCCAAAGCACCACCCTTGCTGAACCCCTTGTGCGTGAGGTGTATCGGGAAGCTCTTCGACTAGGTGCTTTACCAGAAGTACAGCTTGATTTTCGAGAGCAAGGGAAAATCCTATTGCAAGAGGGTGCCGATGATCAATTGCAATTTGTTCCCACCCTATACAATAGGGCAATGAATGAATTTGAGGCTTTCCTCTATATCATGGCCCCATTTAATCTCAGAGAACAAAACGAAGTCAATCCGGAACGCAGATCAATGCGCCAAAAGGCACTTTTGCCCCATCGGCAAAACTATTTTAAGCGGACTGCAGCAGGGAAAATGAAACGCAGTTTGTGTTTGTATCCTACTGCCGCTCAAGCCCAAGAGGCCGGAATGTCAACCGAAGATTACAGCCGGTTTGTTTTTCAGGCTTGTCATCTAGATCAAGAGAATCCTACCCAGGCCTGGCTAGAAGTTCGAAAGACTCAGCAAACCTATGTCGATGTATTGAACAAATCCCGTAAAGTCCATTTTCGAGGCCCTGGTATCGACATCTCCTTTTCTTGTGCAGGTAGGACCTGGATCAATTCGGATGGACGCACGAATATGCCTTCGGGAGAGGTATTCACTTCTCCAATTGAGGATTCTGTCAATGGGACTATCCATTTTAGCTATCCTGCCATTTACATGGGCAAAGAAGTGGAGGGTGTAACCCTATGGGTGGAGCAAGGCGAGATAAAAAAATGGGAAGCCGAACGGGGATATGATTTCCTGGAGGAGGTTTTCGCTCTACCAGGGGCAAGGCGTTTTGGAGAAGCTGCGATTGGCACGAATTATAGCATTAGGCAGTTTACCAAAAACATACTATTCGACGAAAAAATTGGGGGCACCGTTCATATGGCGATCGGCCAAAGCTACC
Source organism: uncultured Saprospiraceae bacterium (assembly GCA_964641965.1). Taxonomy (GTDB): domain Bacteria; phylum Bacteroidota; class Bacteroidia; order Chitinophagales; family Saprospiraceae; genus JAJDFU01. The sequence goes on from CAZXLD010000046.1 coordinate 6,803, forward strand.
CGCAAGCTGGCGGAAAAAACGAATCTTCTATTCATTGGGACATGATTGCGGACATGCGGAAAGGGGGAGAAATCTTTGCAGATGATATTAAAATATATGCGGACGGCAATTTCCTCATCTGACCCATTCGATGCCCTGAAAGTACGCGGGAAAGGGAATTTCTCATTAACTTGCCTAACCCATAGCATTTAATAAAAAACGAAGCACTACACGCAAAAAACACAACCTGTAAACCGTGAACAACATCGCCTTTTTAGAATTGAAGTATGGCAATATCTACGGCGGGTACCCCAACTTCTATGCAATCAGTGAAATAGCCCTTCTCGTTTTTGAACCCGACTCTCGAAAAATCTTTCTGGAAAGCTGGATCAATAATGCAGATGTAGACATCGTTAATGTGTTCTCCAAAGTGAACGAGCTTGGACATACCATTGGCAGAATGAAAGAGGTTATGAACATGCGTACCCGACGCAGAAAAGTCTACAAAGAAGACTATCGATTAGAAGAAGCTGAATTGGGTGAGATCTTCCAACGGCTCCGGCCTTCTAAAGCCCCTATTCGATCATTTTTAGTTCGCAATCTTAAAAAATATCGCTTCCGTAGTATCGTAACCTTCGATGGCAGACGAGATGTATTCCTTTGCGAACGTTCAGGTGCTAAATTCGACCGCTACAATATTGTGGATCTGCAAAAAGAATTGAATAAGGAAACGGACTACCTATTCTCTTTAAACAAACTTGCAGTTGTTATCAACTTTGATCACGATAGGTCTTATTTAAGATCAAACAATCAGGAGTTTTGGTTGCATCCGATCGCAGCTCGCCAAATCGTGCCTAAATCAGCTGCTTACGATGCAGCGCGTTTGTTAATGGTGCATCAGGAATATGAGCAATATCATGACGATTTCATGATGAAAGCAGCCCTGCTTCTGAACAAGATCCAGGCACAGAATGCTCAATAGGTAAAGTTGCTTTTGCCTTAAAGAACTAAAGGTCAAAGGACTCGCCCAAACTTGGAATACTGACTTTTTCGAACCCGTAGTCGTTCAGCATTTCGGAGAAAGGTCGTTGTCGATCTAGTGTACCGTGGACCAGGAATATTTCCTTGACCCTGTTGCGTTGATTTTTGACAAACTCCAGGAGTTCCAGTTTATCAGCATGGGCACTAAACGAATCCATGACCTCTACTCTGGCACGAACCTGTTTTTCTTCTCCAAATAGTTTAATTACCTCTTTGCCTTCGCGCAAGGCCCCACCAGGGGTATAGGGTGCACAATACCCTACGATCAAAATGGTATTCTTGGCATTTTCAATGCTATTGGAAACATGATGCTTTATCCGGCCAGCATTGATCATACCCGCTGAACTGATAATAATGCAGGGCTCCTTCAAATGGTTAAGGGCCTTGGAATCCTCTACCTTTCGAATGTATTTCAACCCATTGAAACCGAAAGGGTCCGGATCAACCAGCATATATTCATTTAGTTCACTGTCAAAGCATTCGGGGTGAGACCCAAAGATCATTGTTGCATTGACGGCTAATGGACTATCTACAAAAACAGGTATCCTGGGGAGCAATTCCTCATTGGCCATTTTATCCAACAAATAAACCAATTCTTGGGTACGGCCTACACTAAAAGCCGGGATAATTAACTTTCCTCGATTCTCTACGCAGGTTTCCCGAATAATAGCTAAAAATCGTTTCGTCTCTCGTGGCGCTTCATCGTGCAAACGATCCCCATAAGTGGATTCACATATCAAATAATCCACTTCAGGCATAGTCTGTGGATCTCTTAAAATCGGACGATGTGGACGCCCAATATCCCCCGAGAACCCTAGAAAGGTCGTTTTACCGCCCGCCTGAATTTTCAAGGTTACGGATGCACTACCCAGAATATGCCCGGCATCTCGAAACATGACTTCAATCCCATCTCGAATAGAAAACCATCGATTATAACCATAGCTGGTAAACAATTCCATTGTCTTTTGCACATGATGCTTCTCGTATAGGGGTTCAATCATCTCGTCATGCCTGCCTTTTCGCGCCATCCGTTTATTGTGGTATTCGGCATCTCGTTGTTGGATATTGGCACTATCCAACAGCATTATTGAGCACAGGCTTCGAGTAGCATGAGTGGAGTGAATACAACCCGTGAAACCATCCTTGACTAATCTAGGAATTCGTCCGCTATGATCAATATGAGCGTGAGAGAGGACTAGGCAATCTACAGCGGAAGGATCAAAAAGCCAGTTTCGATTGAAATCTTCCATATCCTTATCACGGCCTTGATACAAGCCGCAATCTAAAAGAATTTGGTATCCGTCGTCTAAAGTAACCAGGTGAGCGCTCCCGGTAACTTCTTGGGCGGCCCCACAAAACTTGATTTTCATGAAAGTGGATTAGGTCTGAAATGATCCCAAGAAAATAAAAAAAAGCCGCGTAACCCTGTGCAGGATTCCGCGGCTTTAAATAAAGTCGGGTAATACCTCTAGATATTTATTTTTTTGACACCTTCAAGCCTCCATACGTTAGCCTGGCTTTAATCAATCCGCCTGAGCCGTTGTTCCGGCCTTTTACCTGGTGGCTGGTCCCCTTTTCCACTTCGTATTCTACTTCCATATCCGAAGGGTAATTTATACCGGCATAGGAGGATGATGCATCCATTCTGTATTTACAATCTGAATCGAGATAGATCTTGAAATCAGAATGATGCCCTTCCAGAAGGATCTCGGCAAAACCAGCGCTGACCTCATTAACCCTTCCTCCCCCATAATGCATATCCAGATCCATAGTTCGGTTGAGCTGGCCTACAACCACATTCGTGTACTTACTACTTACCTCTACCTTATCTGCCAGTTGAATTTCAATGTTGTCGTATTTGCCTTCATTAATAAAATCGCGAATCTCCCCCAGTTTGTAATTATCGTACTTAGAGTCTGCTTCTACATCACCAGCATTATTAATGGTGATATTTGAATATTTGCTCTCCATCTGAACATCCTTCACATCTTGCATCGTCAATTGGGAGTAGCTAACCACTGATTTTACATCCCCTCCCTTTTGAAGACTTCCCTTACCATATCCCAGGTATATCTTTGAATCCTCCCCTAGCCCTGCAATTTCGAAGTTTCCGTACTTCACACTAATATCTCCTTTGCCCTCAATGGCATCGACGGTTGCATTTCCATATTTATTAGAAAGGTCCAGGTTGTTTGTAGCTGGAATAAAAACCTCATAATTAATACTGAAATCTGAATTATCTGAACTTGACCAACCTCCAAACCAACTGCTTTTCTTAGACTCGATGGACGTTTCGGCACCTACATAATCAGCCGAGTTTGAGAACTGGACATTAATTCTTTTAAATACTTCTTCTGCCGTAGATTCATTCTTCGCATTTACTAGGATAGTAACGCTTATTTTGACCCGATTACGATCCCAGGTTTGGACATTGACAGCACCATACTTATTGGTAAGTGCAGTAGTTCCATTCGCAGAAATATCAAATTCTTTCTTGATAACCTTCGAGAATTCTCGCTTGTCGTATACGTCATCGAATGACCTTGCGAAACCAAACCCTTGGGTGACAAAAAACAGGAGTGTTAGGGGCAGCACCCATGTAATGCGATTATATACTGATTTCATTTTCGGTTCGGTTTTCTACTGGCTGATTTAATTCCATGCGATTTAAGACCCGTTCCAGGATGGCTATTTTAGCCTGATAGGTCCGGATAAGATTTTCTACAATTTTCTCCTCCCCACCTTTGGGGCAATTCCGAAGTTCCTCTTGTAACTCGGCCATTACCTCATCAATTTGCTCAAGGTCGTTGATGATTCCTTCTTCGTGTTCGTAGTTTGCCAGTCTCGCCATCCGATCATCAATTGAATTGGTGAGGTACTTCTCCATTTCGGCATATTCGGGACTGACACTGGCAAGCGAAACCGAATCCTGGGCTGTAGTCTGGGATAAATAATAACCCATACCCATTCCGAAAGCGATTAGGATCGCAACCGAAGCAGCAATGCTGGCTAGCCTAACCCATTGGGTATGTAGCCGAGGAGCTTGTTCTTCAGGCTCTTTCTGAAGCTGGCGATCAAGCTCTGCCCAAACCTTGAGGCTGGGAGTCGCATCGTCAAATGCCGCTCGGTTTTGTTGGATAAATTGTTCTAATGAATCTCTTTTCATGGCTCTACTTTACTTAGTAGTTCTGTTGAAGACTCCCGTTTTCAAGGAGCATGTCTTTTAGTTTCTTCTTTGCCCTGCTAAATTGCGATTTGGAAGTCGCCTCTGAAATGCTCAAAATTTCTGCAATTTCTTTGTGATCATAACCTTCCAAAAGGTAGAGGCTGAATACTACCCGATATCCATCCGGCAGGTTATTTAAAGCCAACTTTACCTCTTCTACACTGTATTGATAATTATTCAAATCGAACTCCTCTTCCGCCCGGTCGCTATGATAGCTTTTAAGCTCTTCAATTTGCAATCTGTTCTTCTTCAGGTGATTGATACAGTTATTTACCACTATTCGCTTGATCCAGGCCCCTATGGAGGACTGATACTTGAAGGACTTTAAGTTTTGGAAAACATCCATGAAGGATCGCTGCAACAGGTCCTCTGCATCCATCTCATCGCGCACCATCCGAAGGCAAATATTGTACATCGCGCGAGAATACAAGCGATAAAGCTCAAACTGAGCTTGTCGTTTTCCTTGCTGGCATTGCTCTACGATAGCCCGATGGGTGTCGGCGTACTCCAATTTTTTTGGTTTCCTCAACGGTTGGAAATCAAGTTCCACTGCTGCTTGCATTGTCGGCTTTCATGAGTAAGTTCTCAACCTAAAGGACAGTGCGGTTTGCGACAGGTTGCACGAAAATTATAAATTTTTGGCAACCTGCCTCTATCTCCTTATTGGTCAGAAGACAAACGCTCTAGCGCCTGGGAAGCACGATTGGATGCCGGATTGAGTTGTAATACTTGCTGATACTGTTGGATGGCCAAAGTAACCTTCCCCTGAGCCTCCGATACCACCCCACTCCAATAGTAGGCATCCACGGAAACCGGGTCCGTCTGAATAGCCAAACTTATTTGACGCGCGGCCTGCGCCAAGGAATCCATTTGAAGATAAATTAAACCACTCCGCAAATAGGCTTCAGAAAATTGAGGATTTCTTAGGATTAGGGTGCGATAGGCTTGAAGTGCTTTATCCATGACTCCTTCAGAAGCGAAGTAATCACCTTTGCCCAGGTAGGCATCCCATCGTTCAGGATATAAAGCTATGACCTGATCATAAAGTGCAAGTGCTTTACCATTTCCGCTTCTGCTGTAGAGTTCGGCAAGTAAGAGCAGCATTTCACCAGCCTGTATACTGGGGTCGATCAAAGCACCTTTCTCTAGTTCTTTGATGGACAAAGCAGTATCTCCTTGTTCAAGTTGATTGATTGCCTTTAAATAGAGAATGTCTGCATTTTTTGGATGCTTTTTTTGCAATTCTTCCAGGGTAAATAAAGCAGCAGCATTCTGGTCATTCAAGTATTGATAGTATGCCAGCTTTAATCCTGTAGAAAGGGAATCCGGAAAGTATTTCTGAGCCCGCTGTAGAGTGCGAATGGCTTTCTTACCCTGATCATCTTGTTGGAACCCTTGAGCCAATAGATGAAAATGCTCCAATTGATTGGAATCTAGCTGGAGAACCTTTTCCCAATCTGCAATGGCTTTTTCGAAATCACCGTTTTCAAGGTACCAAGCTGCTCGGGTTTTGTATAAGTCTGTATTTTCCGGACCGGACTGAATAGCCAAGTTCATTTCTGCCAAAGGTTCTGGTAAGGACGAATCGGGTTGGTCTGATTGACAGGACAATGCCATAGAACCTACAACCCATGCAATACTAAATGATATAATGAATTTCATTTCGCAAAAATATAAATGGCCGAATGCGTAATTGTAAACGAAAAAAGTATCGATTTCTGTTATCTGCCTGCTTGGTGATGTTAAATGGCCTATATCTGTATGGGCAAGTCAATTGGGACCCGATTTTAGATCTCAGCGGGCCAGGCTTGGATGGCGTAAAAAAGATAATCAGCCTCGATGACGACCGTTTTGCTATTGCAGGTACTTTTTCAGACTCTCTAAATTGGAACGGAATCTGGTATACTTCTCGTGGTGATCAGGATTTGTTCGTTGGTATTTACAATCGGGAAAATGAACTCTTAAATCAGCATTTTTTCCATTCTACTCAGTCCATTGACATCGATGACTTTCAATGGGATTCTGTTCAAAATCGCATGGCTTTACTGGGCAGTTACAGAAACGATATTCAATTGGGCGACACTAGTTTAATCAGTCCAGGAGGTAATCGGTCCCTGTTTATACGTGTCTGGTCGCCAAGCTCACCGGATGGATGGGCCATCAGTATGGATAGCAGAGGATTAAAAGACGGAGGCGAACTGGCTTGGGCAAATGACGGCATGCTTTGGGCAAACGGTTTTTTTGGAGATAGCCTGGTTTTAGGTGACAATCGATTTTTCAGTAAGGGAAATACGGATGTTTTCCTGTTTGCTTTTTCACGCGAAGGACAACTTCAAACGGGATACACTTGGGGGGGATCTGGAAATAACCGAGCCAGAGCTTTACTTAAGGACGATTTTGGAGGTCTGATTCTTGCTGGAATTTTAGATGATACTTTAGAGCTCGACTCGGATACATTGGCGGCGGCCATCCCGGGAGACTATGATCTCTTTGTACTTCGGTTCATCCCAGACAGTGGCGTTGCATGGTCTATTTGGGGAGGAGGAGTCTTGGATGAGGAAATTTCAGCTCTAGAACAAATCAATGAGAACACGCTGTTAGTGGGTGGGTTCTTCAGCGGGTTACTCGAATTTGATTCTGGGCTTTCCCTGCAAAGTAGCTCGACCCAGCCTGACGCTTTCTTACTCCAAATTGGACCACAAGGCAATCTCCTTTCGGGTAGTTCTTTTGGTGGTCCAGGTAATGTTCGTTTGCTGGATCTTACGGCTTATTCGGATCGGATCCTGGCTGTTGGAGCATTTACTCAACAATTATCAATTGAGGATCAAATCGTTGAATCTTCCGGACAACAATCTGGATTTATTGCCATATGGGGGACTGATCCATTCACGATTGAACAATTAGATGCCATACGATCTGATCAGACCGTTTTTTTGGAGACCGTATTGCAACATAGAAGTACCTCATTGGCTGGAGGTCAATTTGCTGGCACTTTAGAAACAGGACTCACTTCCTATTTGAATTCCTTGGACCCGATTGTACTCCAACGAACAGTAACAACTGCTGTTTCACCACCTCCAAGGGCTTTTTTTCTCCTTTCAGTTTACCCAAACCCTACAGAAGGACCATTTCAACTCATCCAAAAAGTGGCCTGTGATAGTTTTAGATTGATCAGTCCAGAAGGTAAAATTATCGACTCGGGTATCCTACCTGAAGATGCCAGCTGGGACCTTTCGCTCAGGCCTGCCGGGACCTATCTTCTTCAAATAAGAGCTGAAAACCGATGGCGAACCTTACGGGTTCTCAAAAAGTAGAACTCCTAATTATTTACCGGCCTTACGCCAATTCCATGTTGATGGGATGCCAAAAGTCAAAGCCACACTTTCAAATGGAAAAGACATTGCGTCACATCCGTTATTTATCAAATTGATGTAGCTTAAGATCCTCAATTAGGCTGATTAATTTATAGCCATAACGCGGGTCTGTAGCATATCCTGCTTTTTTCAACCCGTGTGCCCATCCCTTGTAGTCAGTCTGCTTCAACTTAAAAAGCTTTTGGTATCTGCTGGCTTGCAAGAACTTACTGTGGGCTCGATAGCTCTCCAATACAGAGGGATAAATCCGAAAGAAATCTTTGTGATGATCATCATTAAAATTGCTACAGTGCCCTTTCTTACATCTTCTGGAAAAACATTTGATTCCAAAGTGATTTTTATTTTTCACGGCTAGCCGGCTTTCTCCTGCATTGCTTTCCAGTAGCCCTTGAGCCAAGGTAATACTGGCTGGAATCCCATACAGGTCCATCTCCTTCTGAGCAATTCCGGCATACTTATTAACATAGTTTATCCTCTTCTTTCGCCTTCTTAAACGAGCTTCTCGTTGTTTCGCTGTTTCACCTGGCCTTTGTGCCCATTCCATATTGGAAAAAGAATTTGCATCTTCCACCCCATAATAATCCACTTCGGACAATTGGGAGGTGTTTACCGGAACTTCTCGTTCAACGTTTGATTTTTTCCAAAAAATGGGAATATTGATTTCACCCAACCCTTCAGAAAGCAAGGAGAACGGGGTATCCGGTTGTAAGAAGCCTACATCGATCTGAGTGTCTTTATGTAGCCCAACCCAACCAAAAGCGAGAATGACGCTGACGGTCCACCAATTTCGTTTTAACCATGCGTAGTATGCTGCTCGGCGCATCCATTGGGTCTTCGAGAAACGCCAAAGCCGATAGAGTGCCCAATTGATCATGCTGGAAAACGGTTCTATTTCCCACAAAATAAAACAAATTGTTTTATAAATCAACAATTTGTTTTGAAATATTCGTATACCGTCATACGGCATTTTACCAATAGGCCACAAAACAACAAGTCATCAGGTAGGCTTCTTAAATCGGAACAGGGAACCGCTCTTTTCTGTATTCTGGATATATTGATTCAGCTGGCTTATACTGACAAGCCCTGCCAGATGAGTGCCGGCGTAGACCGGTAATACCGGATCTAATTTACTTAACATGGCATAAGCCTCTTTTAAGGTCATGTTGGTAAATAAGGCAGTGGAGGGGGTATGCATCCGTTCTCGCACCTGTACCGGATACATTGGCGGGGATTTAATGAACGCATTTATTTCGTCTTCGTACAGCAAGCCTTCCAACTTCCCTTCCGCATTGAAAACCGGAAAGTGAGGGCCCTTCCCATTTTTTAAGGCCTCATTTGCATCGTGCAGAGAATCATCCAATCGAAGTCCAGCCGGTAGATCTGCTGGTAGGATGTCACCAATTCGTGTAGCTATTAAAATACCTTCCGTTCGAACATACCGATACTCCGCTCCTGCAGCCATGAATACAAAAAGGCCAATAAAGGATAAGACCAGGTTCATTTGATACAGCCCCCAGGCGCAGAGCAAAATGGCCAAGGCCTGCCCGATTCGGGCAGCCCACCTCGTTGCGCTAACTCGGTCCATGCGCATGGCAAGCAAAGCCCGAAGAACCCGACCACCATCCATTGGAAAAGCGGGAAGCAAATTGAACAGCACCAACATTATATTGATGGAAATAAGGAACGGGATCATGTATTCCAGTCGAAACATTTCCCATAAGAAAGTATTGCTTTCTTCACTAAAGAGTCCTAGAAAATGAGTGAAAGTACTTGGAAACAAAAATTGAACCGGCAGTAGCAAGGCAATGATCCCAACATTGACCAAGGGCCCCGCAATTGCCACCCAGAATTCCTGAATCGGTTTTTCGGGAAGCCCTTCGAGTCGAGCTACGCCTCCGATCGGTGACAGAATGATGTCTCGGGTACGGATTCCAAATCTCTTGGCGGTGAGCGCATGACCAAATTCGTGCAATACAACACAGGTGAAAAGAGCTACTATCGTAAGCAGCCAGATCAATATCTCCTTCCACTGACTGATGGTGCCGCCACCAGCAAAAAAAACCCAGACCAATAGCAGTAGAAATGTCCAATGAATTTCTACTGGTATACCAAATAACTTAGCAATGCGCAAAGAACTTCTCATAAATTTTTAGTCTCAGCTGTACCCCTTCCTGCATTCTTTTAATCATTTGAAAAATGCATCTATCCTTAACCTTTAACTGTGGCCATAATCGTGTGCATGTCCTTTTAACCTCTAGAGAAACATTATTTCATGCTAATTCTGCCAAGGTCATCCATTGTTCTTCTTTTTCTTCAATGGTCTGCTCTAGCTGTTTGAGCGCTTTGGAGAGCTCTTCTATCTCTCCCGTATTTGCAACACCTTCCAGGAATTTTTGATGAATTACCTGTTTCTTTTCTTCCAGCCGCTTGATTTCCTTTTCTAACCGCTTGAGTTCCTTCTGTTGATCTTTACTTAAGCCTGGCTTCTCCGGTTTAGATATTGGCAATTCAATTTCATGGGCACGCTCGGCTTTTTTTAACTCTTTTTCTTCTATTTTTCGCACTTCCCGATAGGTCGTATAGCCCCCTGGAAAATCGCGTATCACACCTTCTCCTTCGAATACGAAAAGATGCTCGACAATTTTATCCATGAAGTAGCGGTCGTGTGAAACGATCAAAATACACCCGGGAAAATCCAATAAAAACTCTTCCAGAATATTTAGTGTAATGATATCCAAGTCATTCGTAGGCTCGTCTAGTATCAGGAAGTTTGGGTTCTGCATCAGGATACTAAGCAGATAAAGTCGCCTGCGTTCTCCACCAGACAGCTCGCTTACCCGAACCTGTTGTTGTTTTCGGCTAAATAGAAATCGTTCAAGCAATTGCTCCGCAGTCAACTTCTGCCCCTTTTCCAAGGGAATATATTCCGCCACTTCCCGGATCACATCAATAACCCGTTTGTGATCGCTTCCTTCTATCCCTTGCTGGGTATAGTATCCAAACACGGTATTATCGCCAATAACTACCTTTCCAGTGTCGGGCCGCAGTCCTTTCGTAAGCATACTTAGAAACGTAGATTTGCCCGATCCGTTCGGACCAACAATCCCTGCCCGTTCTCCCTTTCGAAATTTGTAGTTGAAATTTTTGATTAAAACCCGATCCCCGTAGGATTTACTTATGTTATGGGCTTCCAGAATTTTCTTACCCAGCCGCTGCCCTTTTAAATCTATTTGCAGCTCCTGCTCATGGCTGAAATCCTCTACTTTCTGTTGTAGCTTTTCAGCAGCACCAACTCTGGATTTCGCTTTAGTGCCACGTGCTTTTGGCATTCGGCGGACCCATTCCAGCTCTTTTTTGAGCATCTTCCGGTCCTTTTCCCATTCACTTTTCTCAGTCTCTTTACGAATAGACTTCTTTTCCAGATAATCCGAATAATTACCAGAATAGCGGTATAACTGCCCACCTTCTAATTCGTAAATATGGTCACAAACCCGTTCGAGGAAATACCGATCGTGCGTCACCATCACCAATGTCTTAGCGGGCTGCGCCAGGTATCCCTCCAACCACTCAATCATATCGAGGTCCAGATGGTTGGTGGGCTCATCCAGGATTAAAAAGTCTCCATCTTCAACAATCATCTTGGCAAGGGCAAGCCTTTTCCGCTCGCCTCCTGAAAGCTGGCTAACTTTTTTTGCAAGATCATCCACGCGTAACCGACTTAGTACCTCCTGGATACGGGCTTCGGTATCCCAGGCTTTTAGGTCATCCATCTGCATGGTAGCAGCTTGAATTTCCTGGTCTGATCGTTTGAGGAGCAAAGCTTCTTCATAAGCTGCAACTGCCTTAATTAAAAGGTCATCACTATCCAAGATAGCTTCCAGGATATAATGGTCACCTTTTAGATCCGGCTCCTGCCCCAGATATTGTAGCCGTGTTTCGCGATGAAGATGAACCTTGGCCTTCTCTCCTTCCGGGGGTTCAAGTCCTGCCATTACACGCAAAAGGGTCGACTTGCCAGTGCCATTGCGCGCCACCAGTCCTATTTTTTCTCCCTGGTTTACCTGCAAGGAGATTCGGTCAAAAAGAACCTTTTCACCATAGGTCTTACTTACTTCCTCTAAGATGAGCAGATTCACGATGTATACTTGTTTTGCACCTGAGTCAATATAAAAAGGCCCGGAGACATGCACGCCTCTGGGCCTTTAGTACCACAAAAAAGCGATTATCCATTTAATTGGATCAGATCATGCAACACTTTCATCGTTTCATGGATATAAACATCTTTGGAAACCTGCTTGATCCAATCCTCGTTTCTAGCTTTACGACTTTCATCCAAGTTGATCTTCTCATTGTCAGCCTTCAAGTTGTAAATGCTTTCGTTGATCCCCTCTTTAAACAAGTTGGAATATTGGTCTGCTTCCTTTTTCTCCAATTCCTGTTGCTGGGAATACGAATCCCATTCCAGCGGGACTAGGGTCGTATTACGCAATTTTTTCAACCGTTGAGCATTTTCAAGGACTTCCTGGAAAGTTTCGCTTTTCTTGACTCGCTTTTCACTGAGGTGTTGCACCTTTTTCAAGTCGTCCAGGTCGAATACCCCTTGTTCGTAATCAACTGGATCGATTTGAGTCCAGGGAATCGCATTCTCTTCTTCTTTCTCACCCGTTTCGAGGAAAAAGAAATTATCAGGCAATACGATATCGGGCTCTACCCCTTTGAGCTGAACAGAGCCTCCATTTACCCGGTAAAACTTCTGAATAGTGATTTTGGCAGCACCTAGCGGTTTAAGTTCAGCATATCCACGAATTCGATCGAGATCCATTAGCTGTTGAACCGTACCCTTTCCAAAGGTAGACTGACCACCAACAATTACAGCCCGGCCATAATCCTGGAGCGCAGCAGCTAAAATTTCTGAAGCAGATGCACTATACGAATTTACCATAATGGCCAGAGGGCCGTCATACTGAACCCTAGGGTCTTTATCTGATAGCACTTCAGCTTTACGTATTCTGTCTTTGACCTGGACAATTGGACCGGACTCAATGAAAAGACCAGTCATTTTCACCACTTCATACAATGCACCGCCACCATTATAGCGAATGTCTAAAATTACGCCATCAACATTTTCCTTCTTCAGTTTTTCCAACTCCTTGGCTACATCCTCTGTACAAGATCGTCCTTTTGGATTTTGAAAATCAGAGTAGAAACTAGGTAGATGGATAAACCCGATCCGTTCGCCATTTTCACCTTCCAAAATGAGGGATTTGGCAAAGTTCTCTTCAATGATCACAACATCACGCGTTATGGTGATGTCCTTCTGCTTTCCGTCCACCTTTTGGATAGTCAAGGTTACATCAGTCCCTTTGCTACCTCGTATGTATTGTACGGCGTCCTGGACCAACATACCAATGATTTCGACTTCTTCCCCGGTATTTTCCTGTTTGACCTTGAGGATATAATCACCTACTTCCAATTCTTTCTGCTTCCAGGCAGGACCACCGGCTACAATACGCTCTACTTTTACGTATTCACCGTCGTTAGACAAGGTAGCTCCAATTCCCTCTAGTTGGCCAGACATACCAATATCAAAATCCTCTTTATCCTTAGGCTCAAAATAGGTAGAGTGGGGATCGTATAAATTTGCCAATGTCCTTAGATAGGCAGATAAATGATGCTCCCGCCGAATTTTCTTCCATCGGTTGTAGATATCATCCATGCGCTCCAACTCTTTCTCGCGAGCACTAACTTCAAGTTCTTCGAAAGACTTAACTGCAGTGGTATCCTTCTTTTCCTGGGCTCCTACCATATTGTGCAAGCGGACCAGGGTGCGGTACTTCAGTAGCTTCCTCCATTGGTCCTTTAAACGCTCTGTATCGGTATTATAGGATCGCTTGTCCGCATCCAGCTCATAATCCTCATTAATCTCAAAATCAAAAGGCTTGGAAAGGATCTCCTTGTAGTAAACCTCGGTCCGCTCCAATCCAGACCAATACAGTTCCTGGGCGCGATCAAAAAAGGCATAGGTCCCATTCAGGATCTCTTCATCCAGTTGATTTTTGAATGCCTCCAGTTCATTTACTTCCTCCTGGGTGAATAAGCGCTTGTCGTAATCAAGTTGCGACATGTAGCTATTGAAAAACTCCTCCGAAAAAGAGTCATCTATAGACTTAGGATTAAAATGGAGTTGATCCATAAAAGTGATCAACGTCCGCATCAACACGGTTTCTTTTTCCGAATTCCCTAGTTGGGCAGGATAGACAGCCGCGAACAAGAAGATCGCAACTAAAAACGAAAGAAAAACTGGTTTATAGGACTTCATCATATTTCCTCAATTGGACGTCATCAAATTTTGCAGCGAAGGGTAACCAAATTGCACTAATAAAAATAGAATTCAGGCGGGTAATTGTTTGGTATATGCTGCCTAAGTCCTTCAATTTAACGTAAGTCTAACAAAAAAGGTACCGCCTTTTCAGAAATATCCTGAAAAGGCGGTATCCAAGTCTATTTTAGTACTCTTTTTCTTATAGCAAAGGTGCGATAACCAAAGCTACAACTGACATCAATTTCAACAAGATATTTAGAGAGGGGCCAGAAGTATCTTTAAAAGGGTCCCCCACCGTATCGCCTACCACTGCTGCCTTATGTGGGTCTGACCCCTTGTAATATTTTTGTCCTTGAATATCGACACCTTCCTCAAACATCTTTTTAGCGTTATCCCAGGCGCCGCCTGCATTCGATTGAAAGATGGCCATCAGTACGCCACTCACTGTCACTCCAGCCAACAGGCCACCCAACATTTCAGCCCCCAGCTGACTACCCAATCCGACTAAACCGGGGGTAATGCCAACTACTACAGGCACTAGAACCGCAAGTAAGCCAGGACGAATCATCTCCCGAATGGAAGCAGCAGTTGAAATTTCCACACACTTCCCGTACTCTGCTTTACCATCTGCAGCCTCGAAAGTAGCTTTATCAGCCTCGCTCCATTCCTCCTGCTCTATACCGTCATTCCGCTTCATTACCTCCAGAGCGGATTTCAACTCCGGGATATTTTTAAACTGTCGCCTTACTTCCTGGATCATATCCATGGCGGCTCGTCCTACTGCCCCCATAGAAAGGGCAGAGAATAAGAAAGGCAGCATCGCTCCTACCAATAAGGCAGCAGTGACATACGGACTCAGGATGTTTATGCTGGTCAATCGAGCATCCGGATGGCTAAAATTATAAGCGGTGATGAATGCAGCAAACAAAGCCAGTGCCGTCAGTGCAGCCGATCCGATGGCAAAACCTTTACCAATCGCTGCAGTCGTATTGCCAACAGCATCCAGTTTGTCGGTTCTTCCACGCACTTCCTTTGGCAATTCAGCCATTTCAGCTATTCCACCTGCATTGTCAGAAATAGGACCATAAGCATCAACCGCTAACTGGATACCGGTATTTGAGAGCATACCTACTGCGGCAATTGCGATTCCATACAACCCGGCAAATGAATAGGACCCAATAATGGCTATTGCCAAGATTAAAATAGGAATAGCTGTGGATTGCATACCTACTCCCAAACCCGCAATAATATTGGTCGCAGCTCCGGTGAGAGATTGATCGGTAATACTTTTTACAGGCCGAGTGCCGGTACCGGTATAGTATTCTGTAACATATCCGATCCCCAATCCAGCCAACAAGCCGAGAATCACCGCGAAGAAAACCCCATTACTTGAATACTGGAAGCCCTCTAGTGACCAGGAAGCGGGCAGTACCCAGGAAACAATTAGGTAGGTAGCTGCCAACATCAAAACAGATGCAATTAATTCACCGGCATTCAGCGCTTTCTGTGGATTTCCACCTTCTTTAACTCTTACGAAAAAGGTACCGATAATAGAAGTAACGATACCAACTCCTGCCAAAATCAAGGGAAGCAGGACAGCATTTAGACCTCCAAATTCATTAGAATTCTCAAATCCGGTAACTCCTATAAACGTGGCCCCCAATACCATAGTGCCGATAATGGAGCCCACGTATGATTCAAAAAGGTCGGCGCCCATACCGGCAACGTCTCCCACGTTATCACCCACATTATCTGCAATAGTAGCGGGGTTCAACGGATGATCTTCCGGAATACCGGCTTCCACCTTCCCTACCAAGTCGGCTCCAACATCTGCGGCCTTGGTGTAAATTCCGCCACCAACACGAGCAAACAAGGCTATTGAAGAAGCTCCGAATGAAAATCCGGTGATGACAGTAATTACTCTGTTTATATCCCAGCCAAAATTACTGTATAACAGGAACAAAGTACCCAATCCGAGTACTCCTAATCCAACTACCCCGAGTCCCATTACAGATCCCCCACTAAAGGCAACTTCAAGAGCTCGGCCCAAGCTGGTTCTAGCTGCATTTGTCGTCCGGACATTAGCCTTGGTGGCCACCCGCATTCCAATAAACCCGGCTAAACCGGAACAAATAGCACCAATCACAAAAGAAGCTGCAATCAAAGGGGAGCTATTTTCAGAGTCGGCACTCACCCCCAATAAAATGGCGACAGCAATGACAAAAATGGCCAATACCCGGTATTCTGCTTTTAAAAAGGCCATAGCCCCATCTGCAATATTTTCGGCTATTCTCGCCATCTTATCTGTGCCTATCTCCTGCTTGTTCACCCAGGCAGACCGGATAAAGGTGAACAACAAGGCCACGACCCCAAAGACCGGGATAGCATAAGCAATTGTCTGACCCATAATTAGTCCATTAGTTTTTCGTTGAAAATAAACAGGCTTCCCGCAAAACGGTGAAGCCTCTGGTTTCTTGCAATTGCGCAAAGCTAAATGAAAATGGGATATTGTCAAATTCAAGGAAGTTTCACTTTGATTTGACTAAAATTCAGGCAAGGTTGCCGGTATTATTATGAAAAATGTAGAAATCAACCCGTGTGGGCTAAAAAGAGTCGACTGGTACAGAAAATACATTTCAATTTATTCTGAAAGTTTTGAACTATAATTTCTGCTTATCTGTTTTTAATGTAAAACGCCTATGATCAAGCATGCTCATCAATTGAAATTCCGTCAAGCAGATATGATCCTTCAAAGTATTGTGTTTTGGCCTACTTTGATGATGATTATCGTTCCCCCCTTCTTTCTGATTGGACTATTTCACCTCGGACTTCTACAACTCCTAAGTGCCCTCATTGGAGGGGTTCTACTTAAAAGCTCTATCCGCCTAATTTACCTGGGCAGTAGTACACTTTATTTAATGGTTTGGGTTGGCTTTTTCAAGTTCATTCTACCCGATCTTCATTTATCCAGTGATTTTGAGCCACTTCTCTTCATCTTATTCTTCATTCCTGCCATTATCGGTGGGGGCTGGTATTACTTTTTTACCAAAAAAGAAGCCTTTCAGATCCATCAAGAGGCGTCAAAATTGGTTTAATAAAAACGGAGATTCATTTGTGCCGTACCCAGATCATAATTAAAGAAAAATAGCCCTTGGAGACATTTATCCCAAGGGCTATTTTAATTGGGGAAGGTAACCAGAAGTTGTTAAGATTTCACTTCTTCGTCCTTGTTAATGCCTGCAATTTCTCCATCTACCAAAATACGTCCACAATGCTCACAAGCAATGATTTTCTTCCGCATGGATATCTCTAGTTGAACTTGCGGAGGGATGCGGTTAAAACACCCACCGCAGGAGTCGCGTTCAACCGTAACAACGGCTAGGCCGTTGCGATAATTATTCCGAACCCGATCATATGCTTTCAATAGGCGAGGTTCGATATTTTCACGTGCTTTTTCTGATTCTTTGCGAAGCTTTTTTTCTTCTTTATCCGTTTTTTCGATGATCTCGTTGAGCTCCACCTTCTTTGATTCAAGATCGCCACGCTTCTTGTCGAGGCGCTCACGGGCAGCAGCCAGGGTTTCCTCTTTTTCTTGAATTGCTACGTTGGCTTGCCTTTCTTTCTTTTCAAAGAGCTGAATATCCAGGCGCTGCATTTCAAGTTCCTTATTCAAAGCCTCGAATTCCCTGTTGTTCTTGACATCGTCCAATTGAACTGTATAACGTTCAATATTTGCTTGCGCCTCCTTAATCCCACCTTGATACCGAGCTACCTCTTTTTGAAGTTCATCTACCGTACCCTCCAATCGTTGCACTCGGGTGGACAGCCCAGCTATATCGTCCTCTAAATCGCTAACCTCCATTGGAAGTTCTCCTTTCAGGATTTCAATTTGGTCAACCTCTGAGTCGATCTCTTGCAACCTGAAAAGCTCTTTCAATTTTGCTTCTACAGTCTTTTCCGCCATGAGTTATGAATTGCATTTTATACTCTTGGATACAGATATTGAACCGGATTGGTTGTTATCGATGTCATCCGAACCGCGAAATTAGGGAATTTGGAGGATAAGACTTCAAAAAGTAACTCAATTGTAAATTGCTCACTTTCAAAATGCCCTATATCAGCCAGCAAAAGTTGGCCATCTGCATCAAAAAATTCATGATATTTATAATCAGCGGTTAAAAATGCATCAGCCCTTGCGGCGATGGCCTGATCAAGTAAAAAACCTCCTGCACCACCACATACAGCAACTCGTTGAATAGGCTTTTCGGGTAAACGAGTATGTCTTATACAACGGGTTTTCATGTGTTTCCCTACGAAATTCAAAAAGTCCAAAGCTTCAAGAGGCTGATCCAATTCTCCAATCAATCCAGCCCCAACGTCTTGGACAGCATCTCCATCAACATTCAGAATAGTAAACTCATGTTCAGGCAATGTGGCCTGAGCCATAGCAAGAATTCCAGGGTGCATTTCGCCAATTATGACAGATTCGCCTGAAGCCTGTTGAAAACTGGACACCTCTTTTGCCCCGATCCCTTTCAATTGAAGCACCAACTTTTCTACAGCATGGCCCATGGTAGATATACTGAACTGGAATCCACTATATTTTGGCTTAAGTATCCTGGTATTTTGAAGGCCTAACCGTTCTCCTATTCGAGCATTGACACCATGCTTTAGAACGTTATCCAGATTGGTATGAATTGCATAAATAGCAATCTTGTTTTGGATCGCTAAAATGAGTGTCCGCTCTACATAATTGCTGCCGGTGAGTCGCTTCAATCCGCGAAACAAAATGGGATGATGCGCTATGATTAAATTACAGTTCTCTTGAATAGCTTCCCTTATTACCGCCTCGGTTGAATCCAAGCAAGTAATGACACCTGTGCACTCCCAATCGGAGGCACCGGTAATTAAGCCGGCATTATCATAGGATTCCTGGTAGGGAATGGGGGCAATTCGTTCAAGATATCGAGTGATTTGAAAAATTTTCATGCGGAAGAGGGCTTGGCATTTCGGATTTTCTCTTCAATCTTCGTAGTGGAATAACCGGGAATGAAATCGAGAATGATAACCTGTCCGCCGGCTTGTTTGACTTCTTTGGCACCTGCGATTGCATCGGGCTTATAGTCCCCTCCTTTGACAAGGAAGTCAGGTAGCAGATGAGTAATTAATTGCTGCGGGGTATCTTCTTCAAAAGAGACTACTGCATCCACAAAAGCCAGTGCAGCCAGGGCTGTTTGACGTGTATTTTCATCCTGAATTGGGCGGTTCGGACCTTTCAAACGGGTAACGGATTCAGAGCTATTCAAGCCAATAACCAGCCGGTCGCCAAGATCTGCAGCAGCAGCCAAATAATGATAGTGCCCATAATGCAATAGGTCAAAACACCCATTGGTAAATACGACCCGTTCTCCATCAGATTTCCAGGAACCGACCGCTTGTCGGGCTTGCTCCCAGTTCATTATCTTATACCGGATTGATTTAAGGGTTTTGGACATCAGCTTTCCAGCACGGGCTGGGGATGATAATTCCGGTTTAAGATAGGCAATAAAATCAGGGCCAGAATCCCAAAAAGAACGCTTCCTCCAATACTAATGGAGAAAAAAGCAATATTGGCCCAGGAAAACCCATCATCCCCACTTATGCCATAAATAGCCAAACCTGCCTGGGCGAGAAAATGATAAGTACCCATTCCTCCCGGGCTGGGAATAACCACTCCCCAAGATCCAAAAACAAAAACCAATAATCCAGCCATAGGCCCGAGGTGAGCAGTTGGTTCAAAAGAGAAAAAGCAGAGGTAGGTCATGGAATAGTACATCACCCAGATAAAAAGACTGTGGAAAAGAAATAATGGTGGATTATCTAATTTAAATATAGATTTAACCCCGTCGGCAAACCCTTGAACGATTTTGGCAATTCGCTGATACAAACTCCACCCCTCCAACCTTCTTCGAAAGAAGAAAAACAGTCCAAAGGCAGCGGCAAATGTGGCCAGGACAATTAAAAGCAGATTACCCGAATTCCCAAATTTTTCGCCCAGGTCAACGTATTGGTCAGCAAAGGCCAGAATTTTCTCTCTTTCCAGAATAACGGCTGTGGCAGTAACCAATAGAATAGATAGTACATCCACAATTCGATCTACCACCACTGTACCCATTACTTTCTCTACCGGTATATGCTCGTATTGAGCCAAGGACCCAGCCCGAACTACCTCACCCATCCGGGGTAACCCCAGATTCGCAAAGTATCCAAGCATGATTGTCAGAAACGAATTTTGAAAGGTGGGATTATATCCGAGGGGTTTGAATAGCATTTTCCAACGCAGGGCGCGGCTAATGTTACTCAAGAAAAAGGCTAAGATGACCAAGATGATCCAAAAGTAATTGACCTGGGTAAAGTCGTACAGTACCTTATCCAGTAAACTGCAGTCAACAGTAGATATCCCCTTCTGGGCGCACTCTTCTTGATAAGCCTTATTTTGACTTTGATAAACAAGGTATAGGATTCCGACTCCAAGGCCAAGAAAGACCAAAAACTTCAGAGCGTTTAAGACGGACTTTTTCAAGGGATTACTACTTTGTTATTTTAGAAATAAAAAGAATGGTAAAAGTAGCAATCCTAGTCTATGGTTTACAATCCCATTTTTATGGGGTCGCCTCCAATACTGCCGGAATTTGATTTCTTGAGTTAGGGAAGACAACTTTTGGCTCAAACCTTTGGGCTTCTTCGGGACTCATCCACGCATAAGCGATAATGATTATCGTATCCCCAACTTGTGCCTTCCTGGCAGCAGCACCGTTCAAACAGATAACTCCTGAATGCCGCTCGCCCTTAATAACGTACGTTTCCAAACGCTCCCCGTTATTGTTGTTGACGATTTGCACCTTTTCTCCTTCAATAAGATTGGCAGCTTCCATTAAAGCTTCATCAATGGTAATACTGCCGATATAATTTAGATCAGCTTCCGTAACAGTAGCCCTATGAATTTTTGATTTGAAACGGTGAATAAACATGATTTTATAGTTGTAACTCCCAATAACCCTGCCAAACTTCGATTGGGAGATGTAATTCAGAAAAAATTAAATTGAACTCACCTGAGCAATTTTAAGAACAAGCCAAATAATATTATGGTTTGACCAAAATATTATCAATCAGCCGGATACCGCTAAGCCATACAGCTGTACATATAGCAACCTCAACAGGGGTGTTATTTTTGTCCATTTCCAGGAGTGTCTTTGCATCTACCAGATCAAAATATTCAACCTCAAAACCTGCCCCACTTAACTCTTTTCTTCCGCCTTCTGCTACTTTAGACGAAGATAGGCCTTGCAAGTAACGGTCATGAGCTGTTTTCAATACTCGATAAATAAAGCCTGCTTTTTGCCGATCCGATTCTGAAAGGCGCTGATTCCGAGAACTCATTGCCAATCCATTTGGCTCCCGGACGGTGGGGAATGGAATCAATTCGACAGATAATTTGAAAGTACGGAGCAAATGTTCGACCACCCTTATCTGTTGTAAATCTTTCTGTCCCATGACCAAAAAGTCAGGTTGTACTAAATCCAACAGACGCTTGACTACCTGAGCTACCCCTTCAAAGTGCCCCGGTCTGAACTTGCCCTCCATGACCTTTCCAAGATGCCCAAGATCAAGAGGCAAGTCAAAAGATGATCCCGATGGATAAACCTCTTCTACACTGGGCATGAACACGATCGATTCACCAATTGAACTAAGCGCCAGAATATCTTGCTCGGGCTGACGGGGATAGGCAGCTAAGTCAGCTGCTTGATTGAATTGAGTCGGATTAACAAAAATGCTGACCACAGTCGCATCACCTATCTGCATTGATTTTTCAACAAGCGCCAAGTGCCCCCTATGCAACGCCCCCATGGTTGGGACAAAACTTATTTGCCCGGTAGAATGTCGGATGGATTCTAAGTGTTTTTGAAGGGAATCACCTTGTTTAAAGATCCGCAATTACTTAAAGTATTGAAGGTTGGCAATAAAGCTGTTTTCGCAATTGTACTACCATATCTCCATTGCATGGCAGAATAATATGGCAATTTTGTTAACTTTGCACGTCAAATAAAGACCTGTATTTGGTTTTCTGCTTCAGTTCACAAATGTAGGATGGATTTATGAGCAAAAAGAAAGTGCTGATCGTAACCCAGGAGATGCAACCCTACACAGCGGCTAAGGAAATTTCTCAATTAGCTCGAAAATTACCTCAATATCTTCAGGAAAATGGAATGGAAATCAGGGTATTGATGCCTCGTTTCGGTTCTATTAATGAACGTCGCCACCGCTTGCATGAAGTCGTTCGGCTATCCGGCATGAATATCATTGTTGATGACGATGATTATCCATTGATCATCAAAGTAGCCTCTCTTCCAGAAGCTCGTATGCAGGTTTATTTCTTGGATAACGATGATTTTTTCAAGCGTAAGAGCTTGTTTGAAGATGCCAATGGTAAGGCGCATGAGGATAATGCAGACCGAATGGTATTTTTCTGCAAAGGCGTGCTTGAAACCGTTAAAAAATTCGGTTGGGCCCCAGACATTATACACTGCCACGGCTGGATGACCTCCCTAATCCCTTTGTACCTTAAAACGGCTTATAAAACTGAACCCATCTTCCAGAATGCGAAGGTGATATACTCTATCTACAAGGATCAGTTCTCCAATCATTTTTCAAACTCCTTCCTCGGTAAGGCTTCTATCAATAACCTCTCTGAAGAAAACCTTGAGGCTTACCACAACGATTTAGGAATAACCCTACACGAGGGTGCGATCAATTTTTCGGATGCAGTAACGAAAAATGTTGATCTGGAAGGGGAGAACCTAAATGCGCTCCTAGAATCGACCGATAAGTCGCTCTTGACCTATCAAGGGGAGGAAGATTTTTTTGAAACCATTCTGGAGTTTTACAACGCTTTGCTCGCCGAAGAAGTCTCTTAGACGGCATTTCCTTCTAACCGAGTCAATTCTTTCCGATGCGGTAACGACATTTGGGAAGAGAATGCGTAAAGAACCAAACATGAAATTTATTCCCCAACAATACCAGCTGGGAATTCTTCTCCTGGCTTTAATGGTATCGTGTGCCGACCCCATTGAGCTAGGTCAAGAGATCATTGAAGAAGATATCGTCCAGGTAGCTATTACGGATTCATTTGCAGTACGACTGGCTACCATATCTACAGAACCAGTCAGAACCTACTCCTCGCCCAATGACGACCTGATTATTCTATCACGTGGGCCATTCGGTGCTATGCAAGACCCCTTGTTTGGTCAGGCTACCTCTAATTTGATCTTACAATTCAGACTGCCAAAAGATAACTTTGGTTTTCCAATTACTCCTTTTTTCGCAGATACTGCGGTATTGGACTCCATCATTTTGATTCTCCCATATGCAGATGGAGACGGTTATGGACCTGTGGGCGAAGAAGCATTCGGTATGGAGGTAAAGCGCTTGGATGAAAACTTGAATCCAGAGCAAGACTATTTTACAGATACTCGGTTAGCGACCCTACCCATGCCTCTTTATAACGATCAGTTTATCCCAAATCTGGATTCTGCTCAACGCATAAATTTTCTTAACGGAATAGCAGATACTTTGTCTTTCAGACATTTACGGATTCCCTTAGACAATACTTTCGGAGAAGAAGTATTGAATGCTGACAGCCTCACTTACACTTCCGATTCACTGTTTCAATTGTTTTTCAAAGGGTTAGAACTCAATCCTACTCAATTGACCAGCGGGATGCTTGACTTTGATCTTAGCGCAGGAACAGGAGGTATATTTGTTCATTACAGGCGAGACGACACCTTAGCCACAACCTATCAGTTTACCTATTCTACACCATCTGTCCGGACAGCCCGCTATGAGCACGACTTTGTTGGGTCCCCAAGCGAAGCATTCATCGACACTTCCCTGGATTCGTTGGCTTTCCTGCAAGGACTTGCCGGGCCAATGATTAGAATATCTATCCCGGAATTAGCAACCCTGGATAATGTCATTGTCAATAAAGCAGAGTTAATTCTTAATATTGCCAGCCTTCCTGGCGATGATCCCGATACATACCCCCCAGTGGACCAATTAATCGTTTCAGAACGAAACGAGGAAGGTACCTTGATCGTAGTTGACGATATCCAATTTGCATCTCTTGCTCCAAATTTAAACGACCCTTTAGCTTTCGATCAGTCTTTGATCCTGAGTGAATTACTGCCCAGGAACACTTTTGGCGGTCAGATTGAAGCTGGGTTAGATGGGACACCTGATTTTTATCGGATCAACCTGACTTCCCACATGCAAGGATTCATCGACAGGGGTGGTACAGGGGAATTTTTTTTGAGCCTCAATCCAAAAAATCAAACGCCTGAAAGGGTTGTTTTTTATGGTCCTGGAGATTCTGAATTTGCTCCGAAGCTATTATTGGCCATTACTCGAATCGAATAAAAAAACCTTTAATGTTTTTTTGGGAAGAAATAAATTGTCATTTTTACAGCGGCGAATAAAACAACTCCCCGCCACTCTAGGTTTCATTAGAGTCCTTACCAAATAAGTACCCTCCTCTCTTCCGACCTCCATGAACAGGTATACTGAATTTTAATCATTAATTCTAACCCTATGTGCGGAATCGTTGGTTATATCGGTCCAAAGGATGCTTATCCCATCTTAATAAAAGGGCTTCAACGCTTGGAATATCGAGGATATGACAGTGCTGGAATTGCATTGATGAATGGGGATATTGAAGTTTACAAGAAAAAAGGTAAAGTTCAAGAGCTCGTCAATTATGCTGCTGACAAGATTCATTCCAGCTCAATCGGTGTGGGTCACACCCGCTGGGCTACCCATGGTGAGCCTAATGACACCAACGCTCACCCTCATCAGTCTGGTAACGGTCGGTTGGCTTTGGTCCATAATGGAATTATTGAAAATTATGATGTCCTTCGAGTTGCACTGGAGAAAGAGGGACATGAGTTCCAGAGTGATACCGATACGGAGGTACTGGTACATCTCATCGAAGAAATCCTGGAAAGAGAAGAACTTTCCCTTGAGGAAGCAGTCCGAATTGCCCTGACCCGGGTTGTTGGTGCATATGCTATCGTGGTTTTGGATCGAAGGGAGCCCGGCAAATTGGTGGCTGCACGAAAACAGAGTCCTTTAGTTATTGGTATTGGTGAAGGGGAATACTTTGTTGCCTCAGATGCTACTCCCATTGTAGAGCATACGAATAAGGTTGTTTATCTGAACGACGAAGAAATTGCTGTAATTACCCGAGAGGGTGATCTTCAGATCAAAACCATTAAAAACGAAGTCCAAACCCCATTTATTCAAGAGTTGGACCTCAAGATTGAAATGCTTGAAAAAGGTGGTTTTGATTATTTCATGCTCAAAGAAATTCACGAGCAGCCCAATACCATTGCAGATGCGATGAGGGGCAGGTTTAATGTGGAAGAAGGATGGGCTATTCTTGGTGGCATGGCAGACCATATTCAAAGAGTAGCCTCTGCCAAACGAATAATCATTGTTGGATGTGGTACTTCCTGGCATGCTGGTTTGATAGGAGAATATCTCCTTGAGGATTTGGCACGTATTCCTGTAGAGGTGGAATATGCTTCTGAATTTAGGTACCGAAACCCGATTATTACTTCCGAAGATATCGTAATTGCCATCTCTCAATCCGGAGAGACTGCAGATACGCTGGCGGCACTTGAATTAGCGAAAGAGAAGGGTGCCCTCCTTTATGGCTTGGTTAATGTGGTAGGTTCATCCATCGCCAGAACCACTCATTGTGGTTCGTATATTCATGCAGGCCCTGAAATTGGAGTGGCTTCTACCAAAGCTTTTACCGGACAGGTGACCCTGTTAGCCTTAATGGCGCTTAACCTGGCCCAAGAACGAGGTACTATTTCTGAATCTTATCGCAACCAATTAATAAAAGATTTGGCAGCAGTACCAAAAATGGTGGAAAAGGTATTGGAGCACAATGCCCAGATCGAGTACATTGCTTCAGAGATCAAAGATCACCAGAATGCATTGTATCTGGGCCGTGGATATAATTTCCCAGTTGCGCTGGAAGGGGCACTCAAACTAAAGGAAATCTCCTACATCCATGCCGAAGGCTACCCCGCTGCTGAAATGAAGCATGGTCCTATTGCCCTCATTGATGAACAAATGCCGGTCATCGTAATCGCTAACAATCAAAGCGCCTATGAGAAGATCGTTAGCAATATACAGGAGGTGAAGGCACGCAAAGGGAGGGTAATTGCTATAGTCCCTGAAGGTGATACCATCATTCGTAAAATTGCAGACTACAGCATTGAAATACCTTCAATTGCAGAACCATTATCTCCATTATTATCCGTAGTACCGTTACAGTTACTTTCATACCACATTGCGGTTATGAGAGGATGTAATGTGGATCAGCCTAGGAACCTAGCAAAGTCTGTAACCGTAGAATAATAAGCTTTCCCGACAAAGGAGCATTAGATCTACAACGATTAAACTATTTTCTACCTTATTAGCGGTATCTTTAGTAGTTACCGCTAATTCTCAATTGTAATACTACATGGAATATAATTCTCAACGCGAGGAATTGACGATCCCGGAATATGGCCGCCACGTACAAAAACTTATAGATTATTGTAAGACGCTGGAAAAGGAAGAAGAACGTCAAGCGCTTGCAGAGCTTATCGTTAGGCTCATGATGCAAATGAATCCCCAGAGTCGAAACATGGAGGATTATCAAGACAAGCTTTGGAAGCATTTTTTTCGGATTGCCGATTATGATATCCAGGTGACTCCGCCAAATGGTGAAACGCCTGGCAAGCCGGATAAGGAGGTCAAACCGGATCAGTTGCACTATCCAGGGTCCCAGGCAAAATTCCGACACTATGGCCACTTGGTTCAACAGCTGATCGATAAGGCAATGGCCATGGAGGACTCAACAAAGAAAACCGAGTTTACCCAGGTGATTGCCGCCTACATGAAGCTGGCTTACAAAACCTGGAATAAGGAACACTATGTGAGTGACGAAACGATAAAATCCGACCTAAAAGCCATTTCTGACGGGCAACTGGTTCTCGCTGAAGAGACTCAAATTGACAACCTTAGCCAATCTTCCAACAACAGCAACAAAAGGCGCAAATCCGGCCAGAGGGGTAAAAATGGGGGCCGGGGAGGCAAGAATTATAGTAAGGGACGGCGTCGTAAAAACTAGCTTTCCTCCCTTTTGTTCGCATTTACATTGCCCTTCTGATAGAAGCATATTTGTTCTGGTTGCTGAAATGGCATTACTTTAGCTCCTGTTAATGCTTGTCCGGTTAAACCCTATTCATGGATCAGGATCTCGACACTTTTATTGTGGAAGGAGGGAATACCCTTAGTGGTACTATCACTCCACAAGGTGCCAAGAATGAAGCGCTGCAGGTACTCTGTGCCACCTTACTTACCTCTGAGCCCGTTACCCTATCAAATGTCCCGGCTATTCGGGATGTGGTAAAATTGATCGCCCTAATTAAAGGTCTCGGAGTTGAGGTAATTCAACACGACCCGAATACCTACACGTTTCGAGCCGCTGAAATAGATCTGGAATTCTTTCAATCCCAAGATTTTCAACGACATGCACGGAGCATACGAGGTTCTGTCATGTTAATTGGTCCTCTGTTAGCTCGTTTTGGCAGGGCTTTTCTTCCCAAGCCCGGAGGTGACAAAATAGGTAGACGGCGGTTGGATACGCATTTCACCGGCCTTCAACAACTTGGTGCCCGTTTTGATTTCGATGCCGATGGTCACTCCTATCTCGTAGATGCCACACAGCTAAAAGGGAGAAGCATTCTGATGGATGAAATATCGGTTACCGGTACTGCCAACGTACTCCTTTCTGCGGTTCGAGCCGAAGGAACCACCGAAATCTATAATGCAGCTTGTGAGCCATATGTCCAACAATTATGCCGTTTGCTTAATCGCATGGGAGCAAGGATCGAAGGAATAGGTTCCAATCTGCTGCGTGTCACCGGTGTCGATCAGCTACATGGAGCAGAGCATCGGGTTTTACCTGATATGATTGAAATTGGGTCTTTCATTGGATTGGCCGCCATGACTGGATCAGCGCTTACCATAAAGGACGCCAACCGGGAGGAATTGGGAATCATCCCCAGAAATTTTGAGAAACTGGGAATTGATATGGAATTTAAAGCAAACGAGCTCTTTATTCCAGCTCAAGAACACTACCAGATTCAAACCTTCATAGACGGTTCTATCCTTACGATATACGATGCTCCTTGGCCTGGATTTACTCCAGATCTTATGAGTATCGTTCTAGTGGTTGCAACCCAAGCAAAAGGCAGCATTCTCGTCCATCAGAAAATGTTTGAAAGCCGACTTTTTTTCGTGGATAAATTGATCGACATGGGGGCCCAGATCATTTTGTGCGATCCACACCGGGCAACCGTAATTGGCCTGGACCGCCGTTTCCCACTACGGGGGATCGAAATGACCTCCCCAGATATCCGAGCCGGTGTTGCCCTACTCATCGCAGCCCTCTCAGCTAAAGGCACCAGCACAATCCGCAATATTCATCAAATTGATCGTGGATACGAGCGGATCGACGAACGGTTAAATGCCTTGGGAGCCAACATTCGCCGAGTGTGATTTCAAGCACCAAAATCCAACCATCCCACTGGTTACTTTTGCTTCAAAGCATCAGGCAACATGATACGGGCTCTGTTAATTTGGATTTTCATCCTCTCCTTTTTTCCCATATTCGGGCAACATGCAGCTGGTAGATCCAGCCTTCCTGAAGAGCAAAAAAAAAACCAAAATTCCGCCATCATCGTCTGGCCGTTTTGCTGGGTCACACCAAAATCAAATCGAGCGACCAGGGTAAAGGCTTGCTTATTCCTTCCTGGGGATTTGATTACGAATATTGGTTCAACCAAAAATGGGGGCTTGGGCTTCACACAGATCTTGAACTACAAACCTTTGTCCTTAAATCCTCCGATTCGGAGGAAGATTTGGTTAGAGATTACCCTTTGGTAGTCAGCTTGGACGGTCTATATAATCCATGGAAAGGCCTCGTACTGGAACTTGGTGGAGGTTATGAATTTGAACCCCACAAAGGCTTTTGGTTATTGCAGTTGGGCCTGGAATATGAAATGCACCTTCATCATAATTGGGATATTTTTCCCACTCTATTTTATGATAATCGATTCAATGCATACAATACCTGGACCATTGCTGTAGGAGTAGGGAAACGACTTTAATCAACTACCCTGCTATTCCCAAGCCTCCAGATGCTTACCACTTTTCAACTTCCCCTGTTTTCCTCAGCAAGAACCTTATCTTTAATCACGAACAATGAAATCAATCCTTGATCCTCTATAACGTCACAGTAAAGATCACTACCCAACAACATGACGATTGGCTTGCCTGGATGCAAGAAATCCATATTCCGGAAGTAATGAACACCGGACACTTTGTAGAATACAGAATATGCCGGTTGCTCCATAATGAAGAAGATGGTGTCACCTACGCGTTTCAATATTTCGCCAACTCGTTAGCTGATTTTCAAGCTTACCAGGAAGGGCCTGCCCAAGGACTTCAAGAAGCCCATAAAAACCGGTTTGAACCGCATTATGTAGCATTCCGAACCCTCATGGAAGTACTTGAATAAGTCAACAATAGATGCAAAAATTCTCCCTCCCTGTAATCGTTGTGCTCCTACCCATGCTTGCTCTGGTTTTACAGGCCCGGGCTCAGGGAATTACTGTGATGACCTATAATATATGGTACGATAATCCGAACGATGGCGAAAATCGATGGGACAATCGCAAAGCTGATTTGGCCACCCAAATCCAGGCAGAAGAACTGGATATGGTTGGGATTCAAGAAGGGCTAATCCACCAGGTCCAATTTTTAGATCAACGGCTGACCGATTTTACTCGAATAGGTGTTGGGCGAGATGATGGGTTTGAAAAGGGAGAATTTACTGCTCTTTTCTTTCGAAGGGAGCGATTTTCTGTGATCCAGCAAGGTACCTTTTGGCTTTCGTAGACTCCCGAGCAGGTTTCCGTGGGTTGGGATGCAGCCCTGGAGCGGATCTGTACCTGGGCCAGGTTGAAAGACCTGGAAACCAACTCTTTTTTTTGGGTTTTCAACACCCATTTCGATCACAGAGGGAAGCAAGCCAGACTAAAGAGTGCTGAGTTGATCTTGGAAACAATTGCACTAAAAAACGAGAAACTTGACTATCCGGTTATTCTCATGGGAGACTTGAATGCACCTTCCCATTCGAACGTTATCAAAACTCTTCTAACCAAGCTAAGAGATAGCTATACTATTGCAAAGATCAAATCCGGCCCTGTTGGGACCTGGAATGGGTTTAAACCAGCCGAAGAACCCGGTGATCGGATCGATTACCTGCTGGTGTCACCTCATTTTTCCGTGGAAACCTACTCTACCCCTGCACCATTGGTAGAGGGAAGATATCTATCCGATCATTTTCCTGTCAAGGCCAGGTTAATGTTTACCCCGGAATAATCTTAGGTCCGCTTTTGTGCAACCAAGGCTAATTGTTCGCTAAATGCCATAGCCGGCTGAGTCATCCATTTATTTTGATCCCGATAACCTCGTATTGCTTCGAGGGACCTCTTTCGCTTGCGAACGCCACCAAGCCGTGTAATCAGCCACTGAACAGGATATAAAGGGGCAATATAAAGATGCTGTACCTTAACCCGGGTGGTAAACAAATGATCGATTTGAAGTCTACCCTGATAAAGCAGCGTGTGTAATAAAGGAAAATTGACCATGCTGATATGGTTTGCATACAAATCTTCCTTTTGGAGGTCCCAACTCAATCTTCGCTGAATCAATTTGTGATGACCTCGCAATAAAAATTGCAATCGGGAATGCATGCGGTAGGTATTCGGAGTAGTTAAAACCAGATAACCGTTGGGTTTGAGAATACGACCAGCCTCCCGAATTACGGAATGATAGGATTCCAGGTGTTCAATAACTTCCGTCAGTAAGACCACATCAAAGCTACCGCTTGTAAACGGAAGTGTTTTATGTAAGTCGACTTCATCAATGATGGTTAGCCCTTCGAGGTGTTTCCGCTGCTCTATTATATAATCTCCTTCTCTAAAATGGGTCCCAATTACATCGCAACCCTGGCTGGATAATATGGAAAGAATCTCGCCTTCTCCACAACTAAGATCTACGATTCTCAGCTTGGGGAATCCAGGTAGGCTCTTAATTTCCTCCAATACTTTCCTAGTGATAAAGTCTTGCGGCATAGCTTATTCGATGCTTGCACTAAGCAATGCGGGCGGATTGGGCTGACAGATATTTGACAAGTTTTGCCAGGTTGTTTCTTACCCAGAAAAACGGAAATTAGCGTAAATTCGCTAAATATTCAGATACCTTTCTTTTGAATCCTAACCACGAGTTTTAAACTCGACAAAGATATCAAACCATGGATTTTTCACTTTCTGAAGAACACATTGCCGTAAAGGAGGCTGCCAGAGAATTTGCTCAAAAAGAATTAAAACCTGGCGTGATCGAACGCGATACCCATATGTCCTTTCCAAAGGATCAAGTAAGGCAGATGGCCGAACTGGGGTTTCTGGGCATGATGGTCTCTCCGGAGTATGGTGGTGGCGGTATGGATACCATGTCCTATGTGCTGGCCATGGAGGAGATCTCCAAAGTGGATAATTCCTGTTCTGTACTGATGTCGGTCAATAATTCCCTGGTATGCTGGGGGCTGGAAACCTTTGGTACGGAAACCCAGAAAGCTAAATACCTTCCCAAATTGGCTTCCGGCGAATGGATTGGTGCTTTTTGCCTGAGCGAGCCCGAAGCCGGAAGCGATGCGACCAGCCAGCGAACGACAGCCGTCGACATGGGCGACCACTATTTGCTCAATGGCACCAAAAACTGGATCACCAATGGAGGTTCTTCCAGCGTCCATCTCGTGATCGCCCAAACAGATCCTGAAAAAGGACATCGGGGCATCAATGTCTTCATAGTAGAGACTGCCTGGGACGGTGTAACAGTGGGTGCGAAGGAAGATAAGCTGGGTATCCGATCCTCGGATACACACACCATCATGTACACCGACGTGAAAGTACCCAAGGAAAACCGCATCGGTGAAGATGGCTTTGGTTTCAAGTTTGCCATGAAAGTACTCTCCGGAGGACGCATTGGTATTGCTGCCCAGGCCTTGGGCATTGCTGGTGGTGCTTATGAACTGGCGGTTGCTTATTCAAAAGAAAGAGAAGCATTTGGCAAGCCCATCTCCCAGCACCAGGCCGTGGCCTTCAAGCTGGCTAAAATGGCCACCGATATTGAAGCGGCCAAAATGATGGTCTACCGCTCAGCCTGGCTAAAAGACCAAGGGATGCCTTATGATTCAGCTAGTTCCATGGCAAAGCTATTTGCCAGCGAAGTGGCTATGAAACATACGGTAGAAGCCGTCCAGGTACATGGAGGGTATGGCTTTGTAAAAGAGTACCATGTAGAGCGACTGATGCGGGATGCCAAGATCACCCAGATCTATGAGGGCACTTCCGAGATCCAGCACATCGTGATTGCGCGGAATCTGCTCAA
>CAZXLD010000047.1:0-38647 GCA_964641965.1 uncultured Saprospiraceae bacterium
CTTTTTATACCTCCGAATGGCCTAAAAAAGGCTTTTTCAGGGACGACTATTTACAGGCTGGAATAAAAAAAGCGGCCCAAAAGCCGCTTTTTGTAAACGATTTGTAAACGATCAAAAATCAAGGCTTCTAAATCACTGTTTTTCAATCACTTACGAATAGATAAAACTAAAATAAGTCGGGATGACTGGATTCGCTCCCTTCGGTCACTGATCCAGAAGGGGGGGGGCGCCAATCAAAGCCTTTGCCTATGGCAGTCGGGCTTTTTTCTGACTTGTCTTTGAGCGGGCTCAGCCAAGCCCTAAAAAAAGCCCGCTCGGCGAAGCCGAGAAGGCTTTTGATTGGGTCGGGATGACTGGATTCGAACCAGCGACCTCACGCCCCCCAGACGTGCACTCTAACCGGGCTGAGCTACATCCCGTAAGCTGCCTCTGGCAGCAGTTTTTAGTCGTGAGGTATTCGTTCTTAGTTGAGAAATAAAACATAGGAGGTGCCAACAACTAAGCATTCAAAACTATTAACTCAAAACTGCCGACTCCGTCGGCTAGTGGGTAGTGGCGGATTCGAACCGCCGACCTCATGTCTGTCAAACATGCGCTCTAAACCAACTGAGCTAACCACCCATGCACTCCCTCCAATCGATTTTCTCACCCATTTTTTAAGAGCGAATGCAAAAATAACGCTTTTTCGGCGTATTTCAACACCTAATTCCTGGCTTTGCCCAAACTAAAATTGGATATGTCCAGTTAATTATCTGTGGAATCGGTCGTAAATTATTTGTACAAATCACCCTACATGGCCCTAAATATAAAGTCCTGTTCTCATTTAGAAGCAGTAAGCACCCTGAGGAAGGCCAACGCCTACGAATGTGCAGCATGCGTTAAAAGTGGGGACCGCTGGGTACACCTTCGCACTTGCCAGGAATGCGGCATCACCCTATGTTGCGACTCTTCTCCCAACAAGCATGCCACCCAGCATTTCCATAGTCACCAACACCCTGTTATTGCCTCCGCCGAACCAGGCGAATACTGGCTTTGGTGTTACGCAGATCGAACCTTTGCAGAATATGATCCGGCGGCATTTAATGTGGCATCCTAACCCGTTTCAACGAACCAAAGAGCATTGTTTTCATACTAATCCAATGTAGAGGTCGTGGCCAATGGTCGCGGCCTTTTTCTTTGCCTTATTTTGGCCACAGGATTTCTTTCTGTCAAACGAGTGAAGCATATGAACCAAAGCACTTCCCCCAAGCTCATTACCCCTTGGAAAAGAATTAACCGGTTTATCCAAACCACTGTGCTGGGTGGACTAGTCGTTGTTTTGCCCGCCACCTTATTCTTGCTAGTAGTCAAGTATTCCTTTGACCTGGTCAGTATTCTACTTGACCCCATCAAACAACTTATTGATTTTCCAGGGATTCACAATTTCCTGATCGACCTGATCGCCCTTGGATTAGTGCTGACAGCCTTCTTTCTGATAGGACTCGTGATACAAACCCGATTGGGCAACCAACTCATATTATACCTGGAAAATCGACTGCTGGGGCCCCTACCCTTCTACACCCTGATCCGAGATACGGTACAACAACTTTTCAGCAAAAATAGGACGCCTTTCAGCAAAGTGGTGCTGATACAGCTGTTCAATAGCGAGACCTTAATGACCGGATTTGTAGCCGCTGAATCGGATACTTATCTGACAGTTTTTGTACCCACCGGCCCCAACCCGACCAATGGCTTTATCTTTCATGTGAAACCGGATCAGGTCCAATATGTAGACGTAAAACCGGAGGCCGCTATGCGAACAGTGATTGGTGTAGGTACCGGATCTGAGATTCTATTCGCCAATCCGGCAAAAATAAATCCTGATGGATAGGCATTCGATAACGCATTCAACTTCTGCTTTTTCCAATTATCATTCACCCACCCAAAACTCTTTACAAATCGTTAAAGTTTGAGAAATACCCATTTTATAGGCGGTATTTCTCTGCTTGCCATGCAGAATAGTATACTTTTTTTACACATTTCATTATATTGCGTTTTACAATAAGATTTGTAGGTTCGACTTACGGTCTTGTATGAAAGCAACGCGCTACCTTTAGCCTTTCCTTCCAGTTTGAGGATCATGATATTGTGGGCATTTTCCAAACAAGTCCAAATTTGTTAATTGTTTCTCCAAGCTGGATAACTGGTTTGCTACCAGGCCTATCCTGGCTATTAGGCTCAGCTTGCTTTTTTGTTTTTTCTAAAGACCATTGCCTGCATGGGCAGTACAAAATGCTTATCAAGCGAAAAGAGTGCACGACCTGATACCAACTGGTTGGACATTCATTTCTGTTCGTTTAATTGAATTTGTGATTATGGCATCTAAAAAAAATTTTACACCGGGTAAAGGCAAGTATTATTTCACTGTGAAAGCAGCGCCGAACAATATAACGATGTATAGAAAGTCCCGGGATCAGGCTATTGAAACCTATCAACACTACAAGAAGGTAGGTAAGGATATAGAATGGCTGGGTAAGTGGGATGGTAAAAAGTTCATAGAGAGCACGCCACCCCAGGCGACCGCCGCCTAACCCAGGACTTTACTTCATCAAGAAAATGGCCGCATCGGTAAGATGACGGCCATTTTTTGTTGCAGGAGCTTTGTTAGGTTAAAATAGTTAAACAAAAAGTGCCTCAACTGTTGACAGCAGAGAAAACTTTTGATATTTTCCTTTTAAGATCAAGGAGTTAGCTATTTACAAAATACTCGAAACCGGTTTTCTAGTGTTTCTGTGTGGACCTAGCCTGCTCCTTGTTCCAAAATTGTAACCAGCATCCACCATGAACACACAAACGCTTCACCATCTCGCGCTTGAAAATCTCCGCGTAGGGGCTGCTATTTCCAGATTTGCCCAACAAGCTCCGACCAAATCTTTCTGCTGTGGCCTGATGGACCATCTCATTCAATTTCATCAGGTAAATGCCGAACGCCTGGGCGACGCTTCCTCCACCGATGCTTCCCATGCCGAAGCTGCTCTGTCTTCGAGTTCTTCTGATAGCGCTGTTCCCCCTTCAGTACGCTCCGCTTTACATAGCTGCCAACAACTCCAATGGGAATTGATAAAAAAATACCAGACCGTTTTACAACAAGGGGAAAACTTATCTCCAACGGATCGCGCTCAGCTAGAAGACCAATTTAGAGAGTTGCAGAAGTGGGTCACCGGATTTGAATACAATGCCTCCATTGAATTTCGATAAGGATCGGCTTTTCCTGATTTGGTTGTCTTTTCTACACCTCCAAGAAAAAAGCGTACCCATGATCCAAGAAAATGTAATAACCCTCCTTAATAATCTTTACTTCAGGCACCGCCTATCAGCTCAACAATACAGAGAAATCACCAAGCGCCTACCTCCTTCAGCTGGACTTGGTTTTTATCTCGAGAACTTAACTACTTATCGGGAAGAGCTGGCCAGCAGCACTCTGGAAAAGCTTCAACATTTCCCCGCTCACGGCAGGCAACCTTCTTCGAATCGAAACAATTACTTGAGCCTGCATTGGAAAGCGGCAGAAGAGGCTATCAGCCGCCAGGATGCATCTAGGTTGCGGGATTTATGCTCTAGAAATGAAGAAAGCCTGTCCAGCTATTTAGAACAAATGCTCACCCAACGTGATTGGCAGCGCAATATCCGTTTGGAACTGGAAAGGCAATTAAACAAAAACAGAAGTGTCCTTTTCTGGGCCGAAAAACGTCCTCAGCAACCCTTCATAAACAATAGAGTCTAATCCTGGTCCACCGGAAGTGGTTCAGTAGCTTTTTCCTTAGGGGTATTGATATAATCCAGGAGCATATCTAATCCTTGGTGACTCATGCGACGCCAAAAGTTGGATTGACTGCTGTTGGAAGTGGCGGACAAAGCAGAACTGCTGGTCCTTCCATTGAGCAGCCCGGCCAGAAAAGTTTGGCCAGACCGCAAAGCAACTCCTTTCAACAAACCTAATCCAGCTTTGGCAATAAGTTGATGCGGCCGATAACGCTCAAAATGTTGAAGACTGCGCTGTAGCTGCCCTTCTACTAAATGAATCTCTTTTTTTAATTCCGCTTTCCGCTCCTGTAATTCTTGAAATGCATTCATAGGTCCATTCTATTCATCAAGAGATCGGATAGCGTTACTCAACAACGGATTCTGAATCAGTGGTTTTCGAAAAGCGAGAATAACCAATCCGATAAAAGTATAGAGCCCGGCCAAGATCAAGAATGCTTCGGAATAGGACCCCAGTTGCCGACCCAAATAAAAACCAAAGGCAAGGGTTAACAGTCCAAGCACAAACCCGCCAATCGTTACCAGGAGTATTAAGGTAACTGCAAAAGAAAGGCCCATGGCATACTTTTCCAAGGCTTCCAAGCGAGCCAATTCAATACGTTTTTCGACATAAGCTTTCAGATAACCATAGGACTCACCAAGGTCTTCCAAGAGTTTTTCTTGCTCCATAAGAGTAATACTTTGCAGCCGCTAGGATTCTTTTCCTGCTTCTATGTTTCCACGTGCTTTGTCAACTCCCTTTTTAAAGCTGCTGACCGACTTTTCCACAACCGAATCGATTCGGTCAGCCGTATCATGGGTCCCCTTTTTTACAGACTCTTCCACGTGGTCGGCCACTACTTTGCTTTGCTCCAAAAGCTGATCAATTTTGCCCGATAGATGAGCCAATTCATTCGAGGCCTTATGTTGTACATCGTCTCCTATCTGTTGCAATTTACGGCCGGCTTCACTGGTCAGTTCCCGACCTCGGTCCGATGCTAGAAAATAACCGGCTACTCCACCTAGAAAAAGACCTAGTCCGAAGGCCAGTCCTGCGCGATCACTATTGTTTGACATGTTAGTATGGATTTTTACTTATTGAAAACTATAAAATTCGCATTTGTTCTCTTTTAGGACCAGGAATTCGAATCCAACTTGTCCTAAACGAAAACCGTACTACCGAAGAAGGTATAAAAAATAGGGTTTCGGCTCAATGATCTTTCTTACGGAAAAGTCTACTCAAACGATACCTTTCCGCGTCAAATTGATTGAAAAAACGATCTTGCTCTGCATAGATATTCCTGTCCAGCAGTTGAGCTATGGGCTCCAGGGGTGGAATATGTTGCATGGTTACTTTCAAGGAAGCAAGTACCGGTAATGCCAGGATCAGTCCGCTGATCCCCCAGAGCATCCCTCCGATCAACAGACTAATAATAGCCGCCAGAGGATTGATGTCTACCTTACCGCCTACGACTTTGGGTGTAATGAAATTGCCTTCAATGTTTTGAACGGTGAAATAAAAGGCCACTACCGCTGCCGGTTGCCACCACGTTCCGGTTGTGGCGAGGGCATACAGGAAGGGAAGCGTCCCACCCAGAGTAGTCCCCACATAAGGAATAATAGCCAGAAAAGCCGCCAGAAACCCCCAGAATACAGGATAGTCAATTCCAATCAACCATAAACCCAGGGTATTCAAAATGCCGAGAATGCCCATCACCAACAGCATCCCGTACAGGTATTGCCGGGTCATTTCCTGGACTGTCTCCAATATGGAACGGACCCCATCTCTGGCCGCAGGTTCGAATTGAATCAGAATAAAATTTTTGAACGATTTTCGGTACAAGAGAATGAAAAAAGTGAAGATGGCCACCAGTACAATGCCTGCTAATACAATGGACGAAGAAGACAGGCTGGTTCTTAAAATCCCGATTCCTCCGTCCACCAGCGTCGTGATCGAAAAATCCTCTCCCTCCAACAATTGATCCAGATCAACCGAAAAGAAAGACTCCACAAACTTCAACACTCCCTCTACCCCCCTAGCTAATCGAGCCCCAATATTTTCAATATCCCTAAAAACGACCGCCAATTGATAGGAGAAGATGGAGAGCAAGATCAAAATGGGTAATAAGGCGATCAGAAAAGCAAGCAAAATGGCTATCGGTTGGGAGCGGAGTCGGTTTTCCCAAAATACGCTTAAGGGCTTCAACATAAAAGCGAAAAGAATGCTGAAGGCCAGGGGAGCAAGGATAAACTGGCCGATGTAAAGCAGATAACCCAGCAAGACAATAACCAACAAAAAATTGGCTAACCGACTAAAGCTTAAATGACTACCCATTCGAACAGTTTATCAAAAGCAATTTATTGATCCAGGCTGCGTATGGATCAAGGTAAGGAATTCAGGTGGATGTTGTGGAGGCTATAGATGCTTTAAAAGCTGTGGATGCTGCGGTTACTGTGGATACTGTGGTTGTAGAAGCTGGGGCTGTAGAGGATTGGACAATAAAAAAATAAAAGGGTGTGGAAATTCTGTTTTTTCATGCTCTTCCTAAAAAAGAAGATGAGTTATCAGAAACTGGAAATCTGGCAGATGGCGAAACAACTAGCTATTGGCTTACACTCCAAGACTCTTCAATTGCCGACTTTTGAACACTATGAACAAGGCAGGCAAATCAGAAGGTCTACCAAATCAGTAGGGGCTAATATTGTGGAAGGATACGGAAGAAAATACTACAAAAAAGACTTTATCCGATTTATCATCTATGCTTTGGCTTCCAATGATGAGAGTATTTACCATTTGGAATTACTTTTCGAAACAGGTTCATTAAAAAGTGAATTGACTGATAATGACCTCAGAACGAGAATGATTAAATTAGGGATAAAGCTTAATAACTTTCTTCATGCCCTACAACGTGAACACAACAGTCTAAAAGAACCCATTGCACCATATGATCCAATAGCTTCTTAGCATCAAACATCGCGACGAACTTGTGCTAATAAGGCGATAGCCTCCGTCAGTGGTCGCTAGCATCAGCAAAGCGAGCAGCAATAGTATCACGAAGTAGCATCGAGCATCGCGACGAACTTGTGCTGAAAAGGCGATAGCCTCCGTCAGTGGTCGCCAACACCCATCAGAAAATAGATGACTCCTCCTTACGAAAGTCTAATTCCTGTTGAATGGATTCACGCAGGGGGTTGTAATAGATATAGGCAGGATACTTCCGTCTTAAATAAATCTGACCAATACTGAAAACGACGATCAAAGCAGGAAACAATAAAAGCAACACCAGACTCAAATAAGAAGCCCCAAAAGCTCTGGCTACATAACTCATAAACAGAAAAACAGCGCTGCACGCACCAATCCGATAAATCCGCATTCGGATCTCTTCTACTTCTTTTTCCCGTTTTTTCATGTCTACCAGGGCCCGTTTCAAATCGCGCGTCTCGAATATCCCGGGACCTAAATCCTTGATGAGCATCAAATCGTTGTTACCTACTTGCTCCATCCGATAGAGAAAAAGGTTAGTAAAAAAACCTTTCATAACATGTTTTCATTTTTTTCAGAAATATTTGACAAAAACATAATGCCAAAATCTCCAAACAGTTCTTGGGGGAATTAAAGAAGTTTAAAATAAACCCAAATTTTAAGGTCAGGCAAGTAGAAAAATGGCCCACCTCTGCCAAAATGCTAAAAAATGAAATACCCGATTGCCATTTTTTTTCCGCTGAGCCTGGAAGCCGGGAGCAGAAATCTGTGCCCAAAAACGAACTCCTCGGTCTCGAAAAAAATTGCAATTTGTATACCCTATTTTTAATACTTGTATCCTATGCCAGCTTTCAAAACATTTCCTGCATCCATTGCCATTTTTCTACTGCTGATTGGGCTGTTTATTGGTCCGCCCAATGCAAGTCTGGCTCAATCGATAAACCGGTATTGCACCTCCCGATTTAACTATTGCGTGGACTACCCCAGTCCTCCCTTTCAGGAAGTTCAGGAGACAGCCAATGAAGACGGGGCTCTATTTACCAATGAGCAAATGGGTCTGCAACTCCAGGTTTCTGCAGTCTATAATGTCACGAACTGGACCCTGAAAGAAATTCAGCAGTTAGAGGAAGAAGAGTTGCTCGATCAGTTTGCTGAAGTTAAACCGCGCATCCGCCAACCCAACAAAGATATGCTGGAGATCAGCTTTGAAAATAGAGGCAAGCCGCACTTCATACAGGTAGTCAAGCGGGGGGAAGTACTGATTTTCCTGAGACTATGGGCAGATAAACCGATGAATAATGCCACTTTTCAACAGGTGCGCTCCCAGGTTCTGCTAGATCCCCAGATCTAGGAAAGGTGAAAACACCCTAACCTTTGCGGCTATTTCTTTGATTGGCATTTCTGGACTTTAGAGGATTACCCCGACGGCCCGATTTTCTGGAACTTCCTCCCCGGCGCGAGTTTCCACCTGTATACCTGGCCGGTACATATTCCTGAAGCGATTCGGGTAAGGGTAGCCGACGCACCTCTATATCAATCAGGTTTTCGATTCGGCGGAAGCGACCTTTATCTTTGCCGTTGATAAACGTAAGCGCAATACCGGAGGCTTTAGCCCGAGCCGTACGGCCAATGCGGTGCACATAGTCCTCCGCATCACCCGGCACATCCGCATTGATCACCAGGTCTATTCCTTTGATATCGATACCACGCGACAATACATCCGTAGCCACTACAATGGGTAACGATCCGGAGCGAAATCGCCTCAATCGATCTTCCCGTTGATCCTGTTCCAGATCCGATGAGATCGCCTCTGCCTGCAGCCCGCATCGCTGGAGCCCGCTGGCCAATTCCTTTACCCGCATTTTGGAACCGGCAAATATGATTACCCGGCTGAGGTTCTTTTTGCCTTCCAGCAAATATTGGGTCAAGGGTACTTTCCCTTCATCACTTACTTCATAGGCCGCCTGCATA
Organism: uncultured Saprospiraceae bacterium; assembly: GCA_964641965.1. GTDB lineage: Bacteria > Bacteroidota > Bacteroidia > Chitinophagales > Saprospiraceae > JAJDFU01. Next base: position 8,735 of record CAZXLD010000047.1, read on the forward strand.
ATGTTTTCAGCCGGTTTGGAAACCGCAATAGTGATCTCTTCCGGATCCTTGAGCAGTTGTTTCCCAAACTTCCGGATCTCATTGGGCATGGTGGCAGAAAAAAGTAAGGTTTGACGCTCCTTGGGTAAGGCATTTACAATATGCATAATATCTGGAGCAAAGCCCATATCCTGCATCCGGTCGGCCCCATCCAGCACAAAAATTTTGAGTTGACTGAAATCAACAAACCCCAAATCAATATGGGATTTCACACGGCCGGGGGTGGCAATGATCATCTCCGCGCCTTGCTTGAGCGCTTTCTTTTCCTGCTCCATGGCTTTCCCATCTCGGCCGCCGTAAATAGACATGGCTCCTACCGGAGTGAAGTAAGAAAATCCTTCCAGCGCCTGGTCGATCTGAACAGCTAGTTCGCGGGTAGGCACGATGATCAGGGTATCTACCTTATCCGAAGGCTCTTGGGTCAGCCGGTTAATGATGGGTAAAAGGAAGGCTGCTGTTTTACCGGTGCCGGTTTGTGCACAGCAAAGCAGATCCCGTCCTTCCAGTATCTTGGGTATCGCCTGTTCTTGAATGGGGGTTGGATGAAGGAATTGCATGGCCTCTAGTCCGTCATTCAACTCGTCTACGAATCCGAATTCCTTAAATTCCAATGGTTAGCTTTTTGGGTAACATTCTGCAAAGGAACGACTTAAATCGCAAATTTGATAATCCTATCTAGCCGGTAATGGAGTAATTCGACAATGCGGTAATCCTCTAGCAATAGGACATTGGCAAATCAGCCCATTAACCAATTAACACATCAACTTCTGGGTCGCATCAATCCCTCCTGGGTAACGGAAGCCACCAGCACCCCGTTTCGATCAAAGATCATGCCCCGCGTGAATCCTCTGGCCGAGCTGGCGCTAGGGCTGTCGATTGCATACAGGAGCCAATCATCCATCCGGAACGGCCGGTGAAACCACATGGCGTGGTCCAGACTGGCAATCTTGACCTTAGATACCTCTGCATCAGGCCCGTGAGGCAGCAATGCCGTAGCCAACAGATTGTAATCGGAGGCGTAGGTGAGCACGCAGCTATGGGCTTTCTGGTCTGCCGGCAAATCCCCTTTCGTCTTCATCCATACGTGGCGAAGTGGTTTACTTTTGCCCATGGCAGGCGTAGTGAGTTCCACTGGGCGAAATTCAATTGGCCGATCTATTTCCAGAAACTTGCGAATACCGGATGGCAAGGAATTTCCAAATTGCTCCCGGATCTGATCCCAGCTGACCAACTCTTCCGGCGGTTTTACAGCAGGCATATCGATTTGATGGTCAAACCCTTCTTGCTGGAGTTGGAAGGAGGCAGCCATCAGAAAGATGACTTCCCCATGCTGAATTGCTTTCACCCGGCGAGTGGTGAAGCTACCCCCATCACGAATTGTTTCTACCTGAAAAAGGATTGGATGGTTTAAGTCACCGGGCAGAATGAAATAACCGTGCAGGGAATGAATAGGTCGATCCTCAGGAACAGTATACATGGCTGCTTTAACGGATTGAGCAGCCACCTGGCCACCGAAAACAATCGGGCTGCCAATCGAATGACTTTCACCTCGAAACAAATTGCGATCGATCGTTTCGAGCTCCAACAATTGCAGCAGTTCCCGCACGTCTTTCATGAGATGGTTTTTCCGTTCTGCGCGAAAGGTACGAAACGGCAACCAAGTTCCGGCGGCTTTACCCGCCGGGAGACACCCCTCGTTCCAGCAGCTTCAACCGCCTGGATCAAAACAAACTCCGGCAGCTGATACTGACTAAGCAAGCCCTGATAATCCGATCAAGATCTTGACCGACAACGTCAGAGCATGTCAACGCAGGAGCAACCTGTCCATGGCGGAGCCGCCGATATGGCCACCTGTATCAAAGAGATCGACCAAATACGCTTCCTACAGCCACGATAGGCAGATGAATCAAATACGCTTATCTTTAAAAAATGGTCGAATCGTATTTTCGGAAGTCTACCCAAATCATTCTTTTTCTCCTTTTCTGGGGGCCTACCCTGCCACTTTTTGCTCAATCCAATTCATCCTTCTCCAAAATCGACCGCCATGCCCGTCAGGCACCTGCTGATGTAACCATGGATGTAGAAAGCCTGACCAACTACCTGATTGAGCCAGCTACTGAGGACCTGCATCGGATACGAGCCTTTTATGCCTGGCTAACGGAGAACATTGCCTACGATCAGGAAGCGAAACAAGATGAGCGGGTACGCATCAATCAATCGCTGAAAGATATTTTGAGGCGCAGGAAAGCGATATGCTACGGCTATGCCAGCCTTTTTGCCGAAATGTGCCAACTAGCCGGTATACGGGCAGTCATTATACCCGGCTACAGCAAGCATACCCGAACGGCCAAGCCCCAGCTGGACGAACCCGATCACGCCTGGAATGCCGTTCAGATAGGTGCAAACTGGTACCTTATGGACATAACCTGGGATGCTAGCCTTCTGCAACAGAGCAATGCTTTTGCACAGCCAAACAGGGCTACCTACTTCTTGAGTCCACCAACGGAATTTATACAAGATCACCTGCCGGCCGTTCCGATGTGGCAACTCCTGGATTGCCCCATTCAACCGGATGCATTCAAGGCAAGCAACGTCAATCCAAGCCGATTAGCTGATTCTGCTGAAGCCTGTATCCATTTTCAAGACAGTATTGACGCCTGGTTGCAACTCAACCAGCCCAATCAAAGACTGGCAACCGCCCTGGACACGTGGCTATACCATCCCACCCCAAAAAACCGGGATGAACTTGGTCACCAATACATGGATTGGGCAGCAAGCCTATCCGACCGGACCGAACCCTTAATGGCTTCCGGTCAAAACAGGGCCTTAATTCAGCTTCAGGACTCTATTCTCTACGGGTGCGAACAAGCCCAGGCCCTAACTCACCAATTATATGATTGGCAATTGGAGCTTTACGTAAGTACGCTGATCAACCAAAGCGTAGTCTTGTACAATCAGCATCAGAAAAATGGAGCCTCAGATCAAGGCTTGGAACAGGTAGTACACCTATTAGAAAGGGCGGAGGAGCTGATCGAAGAGCTTCCTCAAAATCTGCACTACACCTCCTTTGCTCGACAGCAGTGCCAGTCCTACCTGGAGACCGTCCGCCAACAACTCGATTAATACCGAGTCGGTTTATCTTCGCCAGCTAGTCATCTCCACTCGCTGGTCATTCAGCTGGAGCCACACTTTAATAGAACCGCCCTCTTCTCCCATAACCAATTGGCCTAAAGGTCGCCCATTGAGCAGTAAGGTGCCCTGAGCACTCCAGGGCGAGTTATTTACATCCCATTCGGTAGGTCGACCATCCCGAAATACACTTTGAATCCCCCCATCCTGGTATCGAAACTCATTATCCCCTATGCTCCAGGAGGTGTTGAAGGTTCGGATGGCATTTTCCGCAAAAAAGCCACCTTGGCCGGTAGCTAACACGCTCTCGTATTGCCAGCGTTCATTCACATTCTCTTGCAGCCCCTGACCCCTTATAGTGCCTGTATACTGGGCATCAATATCCAATTCCGAACCGAAATTATCTACGGTGAAAAAGTAGGTCCCATCTACGACCAGATCCACCTGATATTCAGCACCTTCATAGATAATGGTACCCTCCATGGTTAACGCTCGCCGGGTGCCAGTCTTAGCAGACACAAATTGCATATCTCCCTGCCCGGGAGCCTCCACCCGGAATTCAAATAAATGATCGCTATTCAGAAAATTTTGGTCATCCCCAGTCAGATCGCCCTCGACCCGCTGATACCAGAATCGCCCGATGACCTCCCCGTTATTATCTTGATATACAAATTGGTCGTTGGGCTGGGGCATATATTGCAACCCCTGGCCGGTCTCTCGTAAGGTGCCCGTAGTAACCAGCGCACCGTTGATCAGCGATGCCTGATACAGTAGACTAGCCGCTCCACTGGAGGATACCGCACCAAAACTGTAGGATTGCTCAGGCAGCAGATACGCCGGCTGTAACAACTGCTGTTCTGTAGGATCCAGATCTACAAGAGTACCCTCACCGTCAGGATCATCCGTGCAGCTATTCGCCACTAGGAGGATTGCCGCCCAGAGGATAAGAAAATGTAGGTTACGCATTGGCTTTTCGGTTTTTCCCCAAGTTATCCGGAAAAGAAAACAGGCGAATCGAGGATAGCTGGGAAAGGTAAAACTGGTGGTAAACCGCTAGTTGGTAGGTGGCCCCGGCCTGTATTTGTGGTGTCACACCAGACCAAACTTGATGGCATTCTTAACCAAGCCGGCTACATTTTTGGCGTTAAGCTTGGCGATCAGGTTCATGCGGTGGGTCTCCACGGTACTCACTGACAGAAAGAGGCGATCCGCGATTTCCTGGGTGGTGCATTCTTCCACAATCAGCTCGAGTACTTCTTTTTCCCGTCGAGTCAATTTGGGAATAAAGCTTCCCCTACCCACGGATTGTTGGGTTGCTTTGCTGATGAGCTTATCGTTTACCTCCTCCGACAAATAACGTTTGCCTTGGTAGACCGTCAAAATAGCCTCCGTTAACTCTTCCTCTGAAGCATTTTTAAATAAATAGCCATTCGCGCCATTGCGGAGCATACCTGCAATAAAGCTGGCCTGACTGAAGGTGGTCAACCCAATGATTTTCAGCTCCGGATACTGCCTTCGCATGATCTTACATAGCTCAATTCCATCTTTTCCCGGAAGATTGACATCCAACAAAACCACGTCAGCTTCCTGATCTTCCAACCAGTTCAGTGCATCATCTCCATTCAAAACGGAGCCGACCAGTTCAATTTCTTCATGGTCCTGAAAAGCCTTCATGATTCCATTGATCACCACTGGATGATCGTCGACAATTAGTAATCGAACCATTTTCCTAGGGTATTGGTATTTCAATATTGATGGTAGTGCCTTTTCCCTGTTGGCTTTCCGCCTGGACCTGCCCTTTTAAAAAGGTAAGTCTGGATTTGATATTTTTCAGTCCCCTTCCTGTTCCCTCCACGGATTGATCCCAGTGCAGGCCTACCCCATCGTCTTCTACGGTCAAATAGAGCACGCTTTCCCGTTGAATCAATTGGACCAATACTTCAGTTGCCTGAGCGTGTTTGATCACATTGTGCAACAGCTCCTGCACGATCCGGTACATCGGAAGCAAGATCTGCTGTGGAAGCGGCTCCCGAACATTGAAATATTGAAGATCGATGGCAAAATCCGCATGGGTCTGGATATCGGAAACCAGATCTTCCAGAGCCTGGATCAATCCAAAGCGAACCAACGATTCAGGCATCATATTCTGGGCAATCCGGCGAAGCTCTTTACTGGCTTTATCAACCATATCAATGGGATCCCGATCCGGATTGGGGTTGGACTCGGCAACCTTTCCTAAAGTCAATTTCAAGTTGGATAGCATGCCTCCAAGACCGTCATGCAACTCCTGAGCTAGCCGACTCCGTTCAGCCTCCTCCCCTGCTACCATTGACTGAATGGCCAACAACTTCTGTTCCTGCTGCATCTGCTGAATTTGCTGTTGGACAATCTGGTTTTCCTGCTCATGCAGTAATTGATTTAGCCTTGCTCGTCGGCGCAACCCAAAATACCCGATTATCCCCAAGAGCAGTAAGCCCCCAGCCAGGCCAAGTAATAAATTTCGCTGGTTGGTCCGTTTGATTACCTCAATTTCAGTAGCTTGTAATGCCTTTTCTTTTTCAACAGTCTCGTATTTCGCATTCAGTTCCCGGATTTGCTCTACGGATTCTTTTTGGTAGATCGTATCGGTTAAATGAATAAACTCCAGTGCCATTTGATAGGCTTTCGGATAGTTTTGTAGCTCGTCGTACAAGGGATATAGGCGAGATGCAATGGTGTGTTGGAGGTTAATGGCATTTGCGCTTCGAGCTTCTTCCATCCCTTGTTCAAAAATAGAGGCCGCCTCTCGAGGTCGTTGTCGTTCGAGTTCATAATCCCCGAAAAAATATAGGAACCGGCCCCGGTCCAGACTGGGTATTCGTTCATCTTCAATGATTTGCCTAAAGTATTGATCTCCAATTTCCCAGTTGCCTTTATCCTTTTCTACGTAGGCCAGGTTCACATAGGCATAAGCCGTTAATAAAGGTTGGTTCAACTCCAGCGAATAGGTCAAGGCTTCTTTGGCGTAAAATTCCGCCGAGTCAATTTGGGCTTTATCCCGATATGCCTGACACAAGCCCATGGCAGCCCTTCCCAAGATGGAGAGATTGTTGTATTGCTTGGCGTTGTAGTACGCTTTTTTAATAAATCCTTCGTACTTTTCCTGATCGTCGAGATAAAGAAAAACAATCGACAGGTTGGAAAAGGTGGCTGCATTTAAAGAGTCCGCTCCTGCCTGACTGGCCATATCGATGGACTTAAAATAGTATTCCGTGGAAGGCAAAAGCTGCCCATCGTCGCGCAGTGCATTCCCTATAGCATTTAATGCTTTGGAAGCTTGTTGAAGCTGGCCTAAGTTCTGATACTGTTCGGCCGCTCGTAAACCGACGTATTGGCTGGAATCAAATTGGGAAAGCCCATGGTAGATAAGGCTATTGATGTACAATCTTCGGGCTTCGATAGCGCTACCGCGTTGCGCTAAGGGTTGTAATTGCCTGGTAATTTGTAAGGCCGAATCCGGATATCCTTTCTCAAAGAGTTGAAATGCTTTATCTAATACGCAATCCAGGGAACGTTCATCTTCTTTGTCAATGAAACCGCAACCGGAAATGGGAAATTGCCCCGATAACATCTGCGGCAATAGTACCAAAAGGCAAACCAACCCAACTACCATTCGAAAAAACATACTCGACAAATTACATAGCCGGCTCCATTCTGTCAAAAATACCCGAGCCTGAAAAACTCAGGCCCGGGAAAAACCATCATCATTAAAACACACATTCAATTTTGGCATGGTCTTCGTAGTCGAAATAAAAGTCATCTTTTTCCTCTGTTGAGCAGATGGGTTCTTTTATTTCATTACCATTTTCAAAAGTAGCTGTGCATTGGCCACAAACTGGGTCTACACTGGCATCATCATCTTCATCCCAAAATATTCCACAGCTGGTCAGCCCCACAAGCACCATTCCTGTCAGTAGGAACCGGATTAAAAAAATGGATTCAGTTTTCATTTCATTTGGTTTTTTGTTATCAGGATCTTTTATCCATTTTGGGTTCATTGTTACCGTTTTTAGCCTGACCAGAACATTACCCACCTACCAATACAGTAGGTGGCAGGGAAAAATCCCATACAGGCTGTTGCAATCAGGAATCGAATAACAGGGTGATACAGTTGAGGATCTGGGACAGGCTTTCCTACCTGTTGCTCTTGCCTCCCCAGATTCAAAATCCGATTCATTGCTTTTGATTTTTGGGTATCTGTTTTACCCGACACCCTTCTTTTTGAAAAGGAGCCGGCCTTTAGACCGGCCCACATAAACACAATACAGAAGGGATGAGAAAATTCTAGATTCGTAAAGAGGATTCCGGCTGAGCCGTCAATCGCAAATAAGATTTTTCCTTTCGATACCCTCCAGGGAATTTCCGGTCTGCCTCGCTATCTGAAAGAGCCGGCGATATCACCACCTCCTGAACTTGTTTCCAATCCACAGGAGTAGCTACGCTGTAACTGTCGGTGAGTTGGAGTGAATCCAGGACTCGAATGATTTCCTGAAAATTTCTCCCTGTAGCAGGCGGATAGGTAAGGGTCAGTCGGATTTTTTTATTCGGGTCAATGATAAAAACCGACCGTACGGTGAACTTCTCGGCAGCCTCCGGATGGATCATATCGTAGCGTTGGGCAATGGATCGATCCTCATCAGCAATAATGGGAAAGTTCATCTTGACCTTTTGGGTCTCTTTGATGTCTTTAATCCATTCCATGTGGCTGGATAGTGCGTCTACACTCAAGGCAATTACCTTAGTATTCCGAAGCGCAAAAGATTCCTTCAATGTGGCTGTACGTCCCAATTCGGTAGTACAAACAGGAGTAAAATCAGCGGGATGAGAATACAGTACGCCCCAGCTATCGCCCAACCACTGATGAAAATGAATTTCACCTTCTGTGGTCTGCGCAGTAAAATCAGGGGCCATTTCTCCAAGTCGTAGGGACATAATATTTGGTTTCTTAAGCTTGTTAAATCGTTGTTCGTGAATAGGCTATAAGCAGGCTTTTCCTGGCAGAAAAAGACTTTTTAGTTTTTCACAAAGGATTTCATTTGGTTACCTAACCGCAGGAAGTAAGCCCCGGCCGATAATTCGGTAATGTTGATGGACGTACTGTTCCCCTGTGTATCTCCCCGAAGTACCAGCTGTCCCAAACCGTTAAAAATCTGGTATTGGCCCGGCAAGCCTGAATCCTCCTGGACCGTGATCAGGTCATATGCCGGATTGGGAAACAGGCTGATAGATCCTTCTTGTGTTTCGGGTACATCGCCTATATCTGTTACCTCAGCCGCACAAATGATGCCGGCTGCATGAATCACATTTTTCATCGCCTGAGCAGAGGCCTTACCCCAGGCAAACTGTCCGAACGCATTGCCATAGCCTGCTCCCCAGAGATAGTCAATGGTGTTTTGCGCCAGGACCAGGTAACGTTCATCTTGGCTTTGATCGAAAGCATAGGCGTAAAGACCTGCAATCAGTCCCTTACCATTCCAGAAGACGAAATCATCGCCTGCATCCAGCAGAATGGGTTCGGGTTCACCCGGGTTGGAGGGTGAAAACCAGAAATTGTAATAATCTTCTCCGCTGGGTTCTACCCGAGCATATTGATGGACAAAATCAGCTAACAACAACAGCTGTTGTCGAGTAGCTTCATCTTCCGGAAATTCGCGCAAGTACTTCCAGACGGTATCTGAAAATAAGGCCATCATGAAGGTCTGCTCCCCATCAAAACGCGGCCCGCCTTCCGTCACAAACGCACCGATCATCCCATATTGATTTTGGGTAGCCAGGATGCGATCCAGAATATACGTTCGTGCTACCTCGAGGAAGGATACATCACCGGTAGCCTTCCAGGCTTCCAATAAAGCCGATGCGTTTTGGTAAGCTAATCGTGCATTGGGATTATCCAACCCCCAAACGTGGCGGTCCCGGATGCTGCGCGCCCCGCGCAGGCCTATTTCTTTAGCCCGTTCATCCCCCGTCAGGTAATAGTAGTACCAAATCCCCTCTCCATAATGCTGGTTATAGTGATCCACGGATCGGTGATGTTGCGAATAGGCCGGACTATACCCATTCATCCAGTTGTCCGGGTCGTAGGTCTGATAGGTCTGGGTTTCCATGAAATGCCAGGCCATGGGCAGCATGATATCAAAAAAGCGCTGATCGCTGGTTTGGGTAAACAGCCGGGCACTGGTCAGTATGCAATCGTAATAATTGTTTCCCCAGGTACTCAAGCCCCTGGCCGGAGCTAGTTCAAACTGATCCCGAGGCACGTCACCGAAGTGGATATTACCGTACAAGTCCAGATCTTCCCGATTGGCTAAATGGTTATTGGTGACCTGGTTGGTGTAGGCATCCATAGCTGGCCATTCTTCAGGATAGCAGTTGTCGAGCGCGTAGAACGCCTCGCTTTCAATATATTGTTCCGGTGTAGTGCGAACCAGAAGAGGCTGCCGGCTGTGCATAGCCGCAAAGTCTGCCAGATCAGCCGTTTCATCGTCATGAAAAAAGTAAAACAGGAATTCGTCTCCGGTACCCATGGATAGCCAGAGGTGCTCCTCGGAGCCTTCCGGTATGGGTTGTACAGCCACCCGGCCATCCAGGTCAAAACGAAAACCTTTGGGATACTTTTCCCAAAAGTGGCGCGCTGCCACCATCATGCCTTTTTGCCCATCGGATACACCTGCCCAGCCATCAGCACGGGCTCCGGTTTGAATTTCTAATCCAGCATTGGTGACCACGGCCTGGAATGGGGTATCCACAATAGGCCTATCTTCCTGGATCACCTGACCTCCGGTACCCACCAGTGGGCTAATCAAAAAACTGCCATCGATCGCCGTGTACAAGGTTGGATCATCATTTAAATTCAGCTGGACGTCCAGTTCGTACAAGTCAATTTGTTCGCGAAATTCTTCGGAACCGGAATTGCCCAGGTTGTCGACCGATCGACCATTGGCATAGCTGTGCCGAACGCGTACAAAAGGCTGGCCGGCATAGGCGTAGATTCTGGTCTCGTACTTGAGGAAGAATTCTCCGGAAGGGGTCCAGTGCCGTCCCTCCACCTTGATCACTACGCGCTGGCCACCTGCCTCCTCCACTACGATCCGTTCGGGTTCCCGGGTAGAAGCCAGATATTCGATTCCATCCTGAACCGCTACCGGACCCGCCGAGCTTTTTGGGACCACGATCTGCTCGTTCGATTCATAATTTCCATTGCGGTCTAGGTCCAAGAATACTTCATCAAACAGGTTAAAGGCTTGCTTACTGACCGAAAACAGGATGCGGCCGGTATTGACAGCGATCTGGTTGGCATCTTCGAATACCTCAATCCCACCGATGCCAAGGGAGGGGGTGCTGAGTTCCAGTTGATAGGTCTCGGTAGTAAAGGCGGGCACATCGGCCTGAAAATCTACCTTCAACCATCGAATGGAACCGTCGCGCCAGCGCGACATGACGTCAAATTGGGCGTCCTCAATTTGGTTTTGTGGGCTGCGAATCCCCAGGCCGGTCAGCTCTTTGATCTGACCTTGCGGGAAAGGTACGCCGAGGGTGACCGGCTCATTAACACGGTCAAACCCTGCTGATTCTGAAACCAGAATCGGGATTTGGCCTGCCAAGGGGCCGAGGGGAATACTTGCTAAGAGGAGCAAGAAAAACAGTCGGGTCATTTTCAACATGGTTTTAATAGGGTGATTGTTTTATATGACACAAAATTGGGCGTAAATGGCGCGGTAGAATAGGGGGAAAACCACCAGATAATTAATTCAAGGAATTGTGGAGTTTCCAGCGCCGAGGGACGAGTTTCGAATGCAGAGCGCAGGGTAGCAAGTGTCAACTTTCCAGGGGCAGGTATTTGGATTGGCTATACGGAAGCCGGAGATGGTCCTTTGTTCGGCTCTTCCTATTTGGATAAAAAACAAAAATCCCGCCGGCGCACCGGCGGGATAACAACAGACTCAATAGCAAATTACTACCGCATCTTTATGTTCCTCTTTGAACGACTCCTCTTCGGAAGCATTGCAGGCGGCTTGTTGATCGGAGCTGCCATCCGGATAATCGGCGTAGCAGGTTGTACAATCGAACGTTTCCTCTGGGTTGGTACATCCGTCGACGCTGAACAATAAGGTAGAAACCAGGAGACTTACCAGCAATAGGGTGTTCTTCCAATTCATCATTTGGTGTTTTGGGTGATTTCAAATACGCCCCTCAAATTGAAAGGAAAAAGGCTGGAATAACAGGAGGAAAACCGCTAATTCTTGAATTGGAGGAGAGAGGGGGAGATTCGTGTTGAAATCTTTATACCATTTGGGAGGACAAAAAGATCCTAATTCCATTTTCAATACAGCTAGAGATCTGCTACCTGAAGACTTCGATACAACACGAAAAGGGAAAATATTTTTGCGAAGGGCGTCAATTCAAGAACGAAAAACCTCAGTGAATACACCTTCCTCAATTACCTCCAGACATTTTTTCAGTTGGTGCCTTAGCTCCGGGATTTGGTTTAAATCCTGGTCCCAGAAATCCTGGCGGCCCAGTACCCGACGAACAAGCATTTCCAAATCCTGTTCGTGCTCTTTCCATACCTCCTGAAAAAAAACTAGTGTATCGGGATCGTCCCGGAGTGGGAAATTGTTTCCCTGCATATCTACTCCCTTATAAAATTGAATTAAGGCAGCCAGAGCCCATACCAAGCGTTTTGGCAGTTTGCCTTTTCGTTTGGTAAAGCCCAATAGGGAGGGTAACACTCGAGTCTTAAATTTGGAAATTGAATTTAGGGCGATACTAATAAGATGGTGCTTAATGTAGGGATTACGGAACCGTTCCAATACCTGCTCGGCATAGGAATTAAGCTCTTCCTGAGGTAGATCCAATGTGGGAATTACTTCTTCAAAGACCAGCGTCCTGACCCATTGCCCCAAGAGCTTATGCTCCACTGTTTCTTGTACGGTACGCAGGCCATATAGGTAGCTTAGCGGAACCATTGCAGTATGAGCTCCATTGAGGATCCGAACTTTACGAGTTCTGTAGGGGGACAGATCCTTTGTAAACAACACATTCAATCCGGCTGCTGGAGCTGGAAATTCAGTAGCTACCTGTTTCGGACCTTCGATTACCCACAAATGAAAGCGCTCGCCCTCGGTTACCAGATCATCTCGATAGCCCAAGTCGTTCTGGATATCCCGGATCTGGTCTTTAGGAAAACCCGGAACGATACGATCCACTAGCGTATTACAGAACGTACATGCTTCATCCAACCATTGGGCAAATGCCATGGGGAGTTTCCAATGCGCAATGTAGGCGTTCAAGCAGTCGTATAACTTGGATCCATTTTGGTCGATCAATTCACAAGGCAGGAAAATCAATCCCCTAGCCGTATCTCCCTGGAAATGAAGATATCTTTCGTACAACCAGCGGCAGAGCTTGGCCGGAAAACTACTGGGAGGAGTATCCTGAAAGTTATCCTTGGCTTCAAAAACAATCCCGGCTTCCGTTGTATTGGACAACACCAATTGGTAGGCAGGATCATGGGCTTTTTCTAAAAAGTGCTGGAAATCGGTATAGGGATTAATGCCCTCCTGAATACATTCAACCAGGGTTTGTTTGCGTATTGCCTGACCCTCTAATATCCCAGTAAGCAGGACCGTATAGAGACCTTGCTGTTGGTTCAACTTATCCACCATGCCGTGATCGATAGGCTGAATGACCGTAACACCTGCCTGAAAATTGAGTTTTGTATTCATCTCCTGAACCATCCAGTCGGCAAAGGCTCGCAGAAAATTTCCCTCCCCAAATTGAAGGATGCGCGTAGGTAAAGCAGCACTGGGTTTCAGGTTGCGATCAAGTTGAGGTAAATCCATAACGGTTAGAGTGAAATCCCACGTTTCCAGGGAATAAAATCGTCTTGCTGGAGTAATTCGGCTTTTGTATGTATCTCTCCACTGGCGACCCGGATTACCATTTCCAATAGCTTTTCGCCCAAGGAGTGTACGTTGGCCTCCCCTCGGATGATCGAGCCGGCGTCAAAATCGATGAGGTCGGGCATCCGTTGAGCCAGGTCGGTATTACTGGAAATTTTCAGGGTTGGTGCAACCGGATTGCCGGTGGGTGTGCCCAGGCCGGTGGTAAAGAGGATCATATTGGCCCATGAGCCCGCCAGTCCGGTGGTCGACTCCACATCGTTACCTGGAGTACAGAGCAGATTAAGCCCGGCTTTTCGGGCTGGCTCGGTGTAATCCAACACATCCTGGATAGGCGAGGTTCCTCCTTTTTTTGCCGCTCCGGCAGATTTCATTGCATCAGTGATCAGACCATCCTTAATGTTGCCCGGAGAAGGATTCATATGAAATCCCGAGCCGGCTTGCTCTGCTCGTTTGGCGTAAGCCTCCATCAAACTAACAAACTTCAGGGCAGTGGCATCATCAACGCATCGATTTACCAATTCCTGTTCTACCCCATTGAGCTCTGGAAACTCGGACAGGATCACCTTTCCTCCCAGGGCTACCAACAAATCCGAAACCTCCCCCAATACTGGATTGGCCGAAATTCCCGAGAAACCATCGGAGCCGCCACATTCTAGACCAAGGGCCAGCTTATCCAAGCCAGCCGGCTTTCGAAGGAGTTGGTTAGCTTGCATTAAACCCACAAAAGTCGATTTGACAGCCTCTGCAATAAAGGCCCGTTCAGAACGACTTTGCTGTTGCTCCAGAAAAAATACCGGTTTGGATTGGCCAGGATCTCGATGCCGGAGGGCAGCCTGCAACACAGGAATCTGTGCATTTTGGCAACCCAGACTTAGGATAGTTGCTCCAGCGACATTCGGGTTGGAGATATAGCCGGCCAACAAGCCACATAAAGCCTCACTATCTTGGCGAATACCTCCGCAGCCACCTTCATGCTCCAGAAACTTTATGCCGTCTACATTGGGAAAAACGCGATCCAGCTCTGCGTCTAGAGAGGGTTGAAGAATATCCGTTTTCAACATTTGCTCCGGGCTTACCCCTTGTCGGTATTGCCGGATAAGACTTTGGATATTTACGGAGAAATCCTTCGGGGATGGGTAGCCCAACTGTTCTACCATAGCTTCCCGGATCACCCGAAGATTGCGGTTCTCACAAAACACCAAGGGTATCACTAGCCAAAAGTTTCGGGTGCCCACCTGATTATCTTTGCGGTGAAAGCCCAGAAAAGAACGACCTTCAAAATGTGCTGTATTGGGTTTGGTCCATTTCAAATACCGATGCCCCAATTGATACCGACTTGCTTCGTGAGCTACATTATCCACGCTGATCCGAGCTCCTGCCCGAATGGCCGACCTGGCTTTTCCGACCCGTACGCCATACATAACCACCGGCTCAGATGTTCCCAACTGTTTAAGTGCAAATTTATGTTTAACAGGTACTTCCTCTAATAGCTCAACTTCTTCTCCTCCAATCGTGATTTTGTCTCCGGCCAGCAGTGTATCCAGCGCCACAACTACATTGTCCTTTGGGTGAACTTGAAGTATCTTATTTTTTTTCATAAAAATTCCCTCCGCAATTAAGACGATAAATAACCAAACAAGCCGGGTAGCCAAAGGCTTAATGCTGGTATATACGTAACTAGGATAAGCGCTACAACCATAGCCAAAAACAAGGGAATCAATGGTCGTAATACCTTTTGAATCGTTGTATTTGCTACGCCAACTCCGATGAAAAGAACCGAGCCAACAGGTGGGGTACAAATCCCGATACACAAATTGAGTACCATTACCACACCAAAGTGAATCGGGTTCATCCCCAATTCAGAAACTACTGGCAGAAAAATCGGCGTAAAAATCAATACGGCAGGGGTCATATCCATAAAGATCCCTACAAATAGTAATATCAAATTTATAATCAGCAGGATAACTACTTTATTATCGCTGATGGTTAATAGTGTTTCTGTAAAATTTTGGGGTATATTTTCGTAAGACATCACCCAGGACATACTAATGGAAGTGCCGATCAGAAGCGCTACAATAGCAGTCGTTTCTACAGAAGACCGCAAAATATCAGGTAAACCGGTCCATGAGATTTCGCGATAAATAAACCCAAGGATCAAGCAGTACAGTACTGCGATGGCCGAAGCCTCCGTGGCTGTAAAAACACCTGCTACGATCCCCCCAATTACAATAAATAAGAGCAACAAGGAAGGTAAAGCATCTATAAAGGCACGCCACAGTTCCGAAATGCTTGTCCGATTACCTACTGGAAATCCTTTATAGATAGCCCAGGCCGAAGTAACTCCCATTAGGAATAAACCTGTCAGAATGCCCGGAAGATAGCCTGCCAGAAAGAGAGCGGCGATAGAAACGCCCCCACTGGCCAGGGAATAAACAATGAGGATGTTGCTAGGAGGTATGACCAATCCTGTGGTAGAAGACGTAATATTGACGGCTGCCCCAAACTCCTTTGAGTAACCTGACTTTTCCATTTCCGGTCCCATGGAGGCACCGATCGCAGAGGCCGCCGCAGCAGCCGAACCGGCAATAGCACCAAACAGCATGGCCGCAATAATATTCACATGCGCTAGCCCTCCCGGCAGGGAGCCTACGAGCGTTTTTGCAAATCGGATTAAACGACTGGCTATCCCCCCTTGATTCATTAACTGACCGGCCAAAATAAAAAAGGGTATGGCAAGCAAGGCGAAGCTATCCAAGCCGGTAGCCATCCGTTGAGCTACCGTAGTAAAAGCGGGTATGGCTGGAATATTGATTAACATAGTCAGGCAGGTGGACAAACCAATGCTCCAAGCCACGGGCACCCCCAAACCGAGCAAAATAACAAAGCTCAATACCAAAATCAATAATTCAACAAAATCCATAACACCTCATTCGCTTTTTAGAGTTTGAACGATAGCTCCCACTTTGTAATACATTACAATTAGTCCGCTAAGGGGTACTACCGCGTATACCCAACCCAATGGGATTTGCAAGGCTGACGAAGTCTGCCCCAAGTAAAGGGTTACGTATACCAGCCGCATTCCTCCAATCACCATAACTAAAGCAGCAAACAGAAAGATGAGGCTGCTGATGAAGATATTGAGCCACCGGTTCCCAGCTGGGGATAGCTTGCCAGGCAGTAAATCGATGGCTAAATGCTTGCCCTTTCCGGCCACATAAGCAGCTCCCAGAATACCGATCCAGATCAACAGGAATCGGGCAAGCTCATCCGTGTAGGGACTAGGGGCCCGAAGAATATACCGGGATATCACCTGCCAAAGTACGTCTAGCGTCATAACAGCCAACAGGAATGCCAGGACGCCTCCCAGGGTTTTATCAATAGTCGCCCTCATGCTCAACTGGTATTTCTGAAATTGCTGCAGTATCCTGAACGGCCTGGATCTCCTGAATCAGCTGGTAAATTTCCGGATCGGCGCGGTATTCGGCCAATAGCGGGGCAACCGACTCGGCAAAAGCCTTTTTGTCCGGATAGATTACCTCTACACCAGCTTCTCGAACTGCTTGCAAAGCGGTTTGCTCTGCTTTTTGCCAAACCTTCCTTTGAAATCGCTTCGCCTCATCCGCAGCTTCCTGTAGCCACTTTTGCTCTTTCGGATTCAGCCGCTTCCAGGCAATCGTTCCAACCACCAGAATATCCGGCACGGCCGTATGTTCATTTAAAGCATAGTATCGACAAACCTCATAATGGCGAGAGGTGTAGAAACTAGGAGGATTATTCTCGGCTCCGTCTACTACGCCTTGCTGCAGGGCGGTGTAGAGTTCACCCCACGAGATCGGAGTGGGAGATCCTCCCATAGCCCGGACCATATTCATGGAAGTAAGGCTTTCTTGCACACGGATCTTCAACCCCTTCAAGTCATCAGGTTCGGAAATGGGCTTCTCTTTAGAATAGAATGAGCGATAGCCAGCGTCAAAATAAGTTAACCCACGCAACCAGTACTTCTCTCCTTGCAACAACAATTTCTGCCCAATTGGCCCATCCTGAACTGAATACGTGTGCGGTCTATCTCGAAACACATAAGGAAGACTGAACACCATCAATTTGGGAGCAAAGTTTTCGATTACGGCAACCGACACCTTGGTCACATCCAGGCTCCCGATCTGCAACAGTTCGAGGCATTGGCGTTCCGAACCCAATTGTGCACTTGGGTAAATCTCCATCTGCATCTTCCCCTTCGATTTCTCATGGATCCGCTGAGCCATATACTCCATGGCCTGATGAACCGGATGATTGACGTCCAATCCATGCCCCAATTTGAGTCGGGTAACCCCCGATTGCTCCTGGCAAGACAGCAAGAACATCAAAGAAAACAACCCCAGAAAAAAACCGATTCTCACCATATCAAACACTTCTTATGCTTTGAATAAGGTCTAAGGTTCCTCGCACCCTGCCTTCCAACGTATCCATATCCCGCTTAGCTAACAGCTCTTTGGAAATAAGCTTGGACCCCATACCTACACAAACAGCGCCGGCATTAAACCAGGCTTTTAGGTTTTCTTCGGTAGGAGCAACTCCGCCCGTTGGCATAATGCTTGTCCAGGGTTGAGGTCCTTTAATGGCTTTGATAAAAGCCGGACCATACAGACTACCTGGAAATAATTTTACGATTTCTGCTCCTAGTTCTTCGGCCTTCCCGATCTCACTGAGGCTACCGCAACCCGGGGACCAAAGCACCTTCCGACGATTGCAAACCACAGCTATATCCTCTCTCAAGGAAGGGGTAACTACAAAATTGGCTCCCAATTGTAAGTAAAGGCTTGCCGTACCCGTATCAGTTATAGAACCGACTCCTAGTACCATACCCGGTAGTTCGCGTTGGGCAAACCGGTTTAGGATACCAAATACTTCATGGGCAAAATCCCCCCGATTGGTAAACTCCAATAGTCGCCCCCCTCCGGCATAACAGGCTTTCAAAACTTCTTTCCCCAGATCGGCATCAGCATGATAGAAGAGAGGCACTATCCCTTGCTCTATCATCAACTGAGCCACCTGCAATCGAGTATATTTCGCCATTTCTAAAGTTCAAGCTTTATTCTTAAATCATCTCCACATCAAGTCATCCATCACCGGCTCACCCTGCCGCTGGCATCACCGCTCATTAGTTTTTCCACTTCACCTATAGTGGCCAGGTTGGCATCGCCATAGATAGTATGCTTCAGGCAGGAGGCTGCAACTGCAAATTTTAAGGCCTTTTGATCATCTCCAGAGAAGTGAAGCAACCCATAAATAAGCCCACCCATAAAGCTATCGCCTCCACCAACCCGATCTACGATGTGCGTAATTTGATAGGTAGGCGCTTCAAATAGCTGTTTACCGTCATAAAGCACCCCGGACCAGCTGTTGTGGGAGGCGCTAATAGAGCCTCGGAGAGTGATGATCACTTTCTTGCAGCGTGGAAACTTTTCCATTAACTGCTGGCAAACAGAGATGTAGGCTTTGGCATCCACTGAATCGCCTTGAGTTACGTCTACGCCCTCCGGATGGATATGAAAATGTTTTTCTGCATCTTCTTCATTTCCCAGGATTATGTCACATCCCGATACCAGCTCCGGCATGACTTCTTCCGGGCTTTTTCCATACTTCCACAGCTTCTTCCGGTAATTTAGATCTGTTGAAACGGTAATCCCCATTCGATTGGCTACTTGTATGGCCTCCAGGCAAACATCCGCAGCCCCTTGAGCAATAGCAGGGGTAATTCCGGTCCAGTGGAACCACTGAGCATCTTGCAACACTGCTTCCCAATCAATCATTCCCTTTTGAAGGGTCGACATACTCGAATGCGCCCGATCATAAATCACTTTACTGCCCCGGCTGACAGCCCCCATCTCAAGGAAATAGATCCCCAGCCGCTCTCCACCTCGCAAAATGCTATCTGTACCTACTCCCCGCTTCCGCATTTCCATCAATGCACATTCCCCGATATCGTTCTTAGGAATTCGACTCACAAAATCGACCGGTACACCATAGTTGGCAAGCGAAACAGCCACATTGCTTTCACCCCCACCATAAATCACTTCAAAGGAACTCGCCTGCGAAAAGCGTTTGAACCCTGTTGGGGCTAAACGAAGCATAATTTCTCCGAAAGTGACTACTTTTTTCATGTTCAAGTTGGATTTTCGAAAATGATAGTTAACAATCAGGATTAGTTCGCCAAAGCCCGGTAAGTTAAAAGTCAAAGTAGGCCTTCGCGTTGTGATAACAGATATCTTGGACGATCCCACCTAACCAGTCCATATCATTTGGTAGCTCGCCGTGATGTACGTCTTTTCCAATGAGATTACAGAGGATTCGGCGAAAGTATTCATGCCTGGGATAGGAGAGGAAACTTCTGCTGTCGGTGAGCATACCCACAAAGCAACTGAGCAATCCCATATTGGACAATGCGTTCATCTGTTTCTCCATCCCATCTTTTTGATCCAAAAACCACCAGGCTGATCCAAATTGCATTTTGCCACGTGTAGAACCGTCATTAAAATTCCCCAGCATGGTTGCTATTAATTCATTATCCGTTGGATTAATGTTGTATACGATGGTCTTGGACAGAATTTTATCTTGATCCAGACGGTCTAGAAATGCGGCTAATGCCTGTCCTTGCTGAAAATCGCCCATGCTGTCAAAACCGGTATCGGGGCCCAGCAACTGTAGCATCCGACTACTACTGTTGCGAAAAGCTCCCAGATGAAATTGCTGGACCCAACCCCTTTCGTGATAAATTCGTGCGAGCTGATATAAGACAGCCGACTGGTAAAGTTCTGCTTCCTGTTCATCAACCTGTGTTCCACGAAGTCGTTTTTTTAAGATTAGATCTGCTTCTCTATCCGTAAAAGGCTTCGCATAGAGGCTTTCCAAGCCGTGATCTGCCAGGCGGCATCCCTGCTGGTGAAAGAAGTCTGCCCGTTTTGTCAATACCTCTACCAAATCCCCAAAAGAATGAATCTCTTGATCGGCAACTCCTCCTAACTGTTGCAGATAATCCGGAAATGCCGGATGCGCTATTAAGATGGATTTATCCGGACGGAATGCAGGAAGTACCCGAATATCGAGGGCGTCGGCCGCGATCTTGCGATGGGCATCTAACGAGTCCTTGGGGTCATCGGTAGTACAAACAAGCTCGACCTTCATTTTTTGCAACAGAAGTTGCACTTGATAATCCGGTTGCTGTAAGCGTTCTGAGCAATGATCGTAGATGGAACGGGCATTTTCAGGGCGCAGTAGCTCGTCCACCTCAAAGTAGCGTCGTAACTCCAGATGCGTCCAGTGGAACAATGGATTTCGAATTGTAAAAGGTACAGTTGCAGCCCACTGCTCAAATTTGGTCCAATCGTCCGCCTCGCCCGTTATAAAACGCTCATCGACCCCTAGCGTCCGCATGGCACGCCATTTATAATGATCCCCCTCGAGCCAGATTCGGGTTAGGTTGGCAAAGCGATGATTATTGGCAATCTGATCCGGAGGAAGATGACAATGGAAATCAATAATGGGCATCTCCTTGGCAAACTCGTGATATAATTGTTCCGAGGCAGGGTATTCCAAGAGGAAGTTATCCCCCAGAAAGGGCTTGGTCCGATATTGTTTGTCCGTAGTTGTAGACATGTTCTCAACGTTTTAGACTCCAGGGTTCTAGTGGTTTTAAGGCTCTTTCCAAAAGACGATTAGAACTGGGATTCAACCTGACAAGGATACCGGAAAAGTCACCATAGGACAAATTGAGTAGGAGTTCTTTTACCCGGACCCTATCACAAGCTGAATGCTGATTAAAAAATCAGGCCATTACCTGTCAATTAGAGGAACCCACTCCGGTTCACCCGGCCGGGTTAGCAATGAACAGAAGAAGAATGTTCTTCCGCTCAAGACCCCGTAATCAACAGATTATACGTGGTTGGCCCTCCTTGTTGTGCCATTTAAAAACCTATTGACCCCTGTGAAATTATATTAAACGGCAATCAGCTGGGCGTCAG
Organism: uncultured Saprospiraceae bacterium; assembly: GCA_964641965.1. Taxonomy (GTDB): domain Bacteria; phylum Bacteroidota; class Bacteroidia; order Chitinophagales; family Saprospiraceae; genus JAJDFU01. The sequence continues at coordinate 29,865 of CAZXLD010000047.1, forward strand.
TTAAACATATGCCGGAAATGGTCAAGGAACCGATAGTTGGTATTGGAATGTTAGAGCGTTCTATTTGAGTGAAATCTTTCCACCCTGGGTCTTCACTTTCAAATACCAACACATTGAGTCAATCCACCTGGTCAAACCTACCTCAGGCAGTTCTTAAATTACAGGAATAAAGCAAGCCATAGATTGGCACCGACCAACTTCTAGAGGGTTTTGTTTTTCGCCCTTGCTTCAAATTCAGACTTGATTTTTCAATAGGGTGAGCATGCCTTCTTCTAATCCCCGGATCTCTGCCAACCCTTTCATTCGTCCAATACAGCTATACCCGGGTTGCGTTTGGACATGATGGTCGTTTAACATGGTGTACCCGTGATCTGGCCTGAAAGGGATCGAATGCATTCTCTTCTGATTTTCCGCAATGAACAAAGGCATTAGTTCCGGAATACCGGCATCACCGGCCAGGTGATCCGCTTCGAAAAAGTTCCCTTTTTCATCTCGGGTAGTACTTCTGAGATGCAAGAAGTGCACGCGGTCTGCGAAAGCCTTGAATACCTTGGCAAGATCATTATCCGGCCTCACACCTAATGATCCAGTGCAGAAACAAAGTCCATTAGCATTGGAAGGAATAGTTTCAAAGAGAAAACGCAGATCTGCTTCCGTACTTACAATGCGCGGCAACCCAAAGAGGTCAAAGGGCGGATCGTCCGGATGGATAGCTAATACCTGACCACCCGCTTCCACCGTAGGAAGAACGGCTTCGACAAAAGCCAGTAAGTTTTGCCGTAGCGACCCATGGTCTAGTCCACGATAGCGGGCAATGGCCGACCGGAATTCCTCCAGGGTGTAGCCTTCTTCAGATCCAGGAAGCCCTTTGATAATATTGACAGTCAGCCTTTCCCAATCTTCGGGTTTCATTTTGTCCTTCAGATGCTCCGCTTCGGCCCGCTCTTCCGCAGTATAGTTTGCTTCTGCTCCTTCGCGTTGGAGCATAAACAAATCGAAGGCAATGGTTTCCAGGCGATCGAACCGAAGGGTCCTGTAACCTGCAGGAAGGGGATAATCCAAATGAGTACGCGTCCAGTCCAGGACCGGCATGAAGTTATAAGTAATGGTTCGAATCCCCGCCTGGGCTAAATGCCGGAGAGAGGTCCGATAGTGGTCCAAATGTTTTTGGAAATCGCCAGTCCTGGTTTTGATCGCCTCAGTTACCGGTAAACTCTCTACTACCGACCAGGTTAACCCTGCCCGATCTATCTCTTCCTGGCGATTTTGAATTTCCTCCAGTGGCCAAATCGCTCCGTTGGGCAGGTGATGCAAAGCCGTTACAATATCGGTAGCCCCGCATTCCCGGATATCTTCCAGACTTACGGGGTCTTGAGGGCCATACCAACGGAAGGATTGGGTTAATCGTTTCACAATTCAAATCGTTTTTACAAGCTGGTTTAAGGTTTGGGGCTTAGCACAGGGAATTCCGTTTAATTCGACCAAGCAATCGCCTTTACAGCGCAAATCAAACTTCTGAAAGTATATGGTCAAGCGGTATAACAGACAAGCCTCTATGGTCTTTCAGATACAAGAATTGCCATAAACAGACCTCTTATTCATTTCCGGTTGTGCTTTGGTTCTACTTCTACTAGAATAAAGCATACGGTTCTCCAAAGAAATCATCCCCGAAATTTAGGATGCATCTGGAGGATATCCCTACCTAGCCGGCAGGCAGACTTCAGGCTGCCAATTGTCCTTTCGGCGCCGGATTTTCGCGTTCGGCAACCATTTTTCTGACAAACCTTGGTTGACGCTATTTCCCTAGACTCCACCACTTTCAATTTTAGACCCCACGCCAGGCCCCGAAGCCTCCGTCTACCGGAAAAATAGCTCCTGTAACGAAAGATGCGGAGTCACTACAAAGCCAACGAGTTATCCCGACCAGTTCCTCCGGCTTACCAAAGCGTTTTAAGGGCGTATGATCGATGATTTGTTTTCCCCGAGCGGTAAGAGTCCCATCTTCTTTCAAAAGTAGGGCACGATTTTGTTCTCCAATAAAAAAACCGGGTGCAATAGCATTTACACGAATTCCTTCACCGTGCTTAGTGGCCAACTCTACAGCCAGCCAACGTGTGAAGTTGTCTACCCCTGCTTTAGCCGCAGAATATCCAACTACCCGGGTGAGGGGATCTTGCGCAGCCATAGACGAGATATTTAGGATAGAACCTTTTCCTTGCTGGGTGAGGATCTTCGAGTATTCCATACTGGGAATAATCGTTCCCTGCAAATTGAGTTTGAATACCGCATCGAGTGCATCGATATTTACCTGGTGGAATTCCTGATCCGGCCCAATAGTGGCGGCAGGCAGATTACCACCGGCAGCATTAATTAGAACATCGAGTCTTCCATGCTGTCCTAGGATCCATTTCCAGCAGCTTTGAACTTGGTCCGGGGCCAGTACATCACATGCAAAGGTCTGAGCTTTCGCTCCCGTAGCTTGTATTTGAGCAGCCCGTTGGTCCAGTTTCCCTTGAGTTCGCCCAATCAAAATGACTTCAGCTCCCGCTTCCGCAAGGCCTTGGGCCATGGCCCCGCCGAGTACGCCTCCTCCTCCAGTTATAGCTATAACTTTTTTGTGAACATCCATTAGTTCTAACTTTCATACTTGATCCGAGAGGTAAGCCGTTTCATTGCTGGAAAAACGGAAAAACCGGAATTAGGTGCACTTATCGCAGCCCACACCTCAACATATTGATAAAAAGCTATTTCGTTTTCTACAGACTCCCAGACCCATCCCATCAGTACTTCCCATTCAACAGGCTTTATCGTCTTATTCAAAAACCTGACAATTAAAAGGACAGGGTGATCAGATTCCATTTTCATCTATGTATTTCCAACATAGGACTCCTGGATTGATCTCCAACCCTTACTGTATTGCCTCAACTGATCTTAGGCAAGTCCAAACCGCTCTTCTGATTGACCAATATAGTAGAATGATAGCTGCTATGTGGAATGAATATCCAACCTTAATTGCAATATCGTCATCCGACTTGATCGAATGGCCAGCACGGGCCTACTCGAATAACTCGCCCCGCAGGAAAATCAGGGCTCTTCGCATATGGGTTTCTATGGTTTTAATCGACAAATTTAACTCATCCGCTATTTCCTGGTATTTTTTACCCTCTTCCCGGCTCATCAAAAACACTTTGCGGGCTTTGGGTGGTAGCTGGTCAATAGCCTTTTGGATTCGAGCTTTGCAATCCTCTCCAATGGTATAGTGTTCCGGATCAGGATCTTTGGATAAATATACCGGGAGCACTACATCGGAGAAATTCTTTTCATGGCGGTACTTTCGAAGGTGATCAATAGTTTTATTGCGCGCCGACCGATTGAGGTAGTGCTTGACATTGGAGGCAATCGCCAGACTTTTCCGGTTTTTCCAAATCTTGTAGAATAAATCGGAGACTATTTCCTCCGATTTCTGTTCGCACCTACTTAATGCAAACGATTGCATGCATAGATAGGAATAGTATTTCTTAAAAAGATCCCCAAAAGCAGCATAATCGTCTTTCTCCTTGATCCGTCGGATCAAATCTTCATCTTCTTGCTGCAGACGAGTTGCGTTATTTTGTTTACTCGCTGCATGCTTTGCTTGGATTACATTGGATATCATCAGGTCAGGTTTTTTTCGTTTTTAAGCTGGAAGCACGAATGATCAATTCAGAATTCAGTTCCGTTTTACGAATGATAAAATCCTCCGGCGCTTCGATCTCCTCAAAAAAAATCTGGGCAGCCATTCGTCCCATCCGCTCCGGTTTCTGATCAATGCTGGATAGGCAGGGCTCAATCAAGTTGGTAAAAGGTTCGTTTGCAAAACCTACGAAGCCGATTTCCTCCGGTATGGCCACCTGTTTCTCCTTGCAGATTTGCATGGCGCCAACGGCAGAAAAATCACTGGCCGAAAACACGGCGTCGACAGGAACTTCTCCTTCGAGTAAAGACCGCATAAGTTGGCGTCCTTCGTCCCGACCAAGGAAGCGACTGCGCTTTAGCAGGCGATCGTCAGCCGAAAGGCCATGGTCCGCAAGCGCATCCCGATAGCCTCGCAATCGTTGCCGATAAATATTGATATAACTGGGACCGGTAAAATGGGCGATCCATTTATAACCTTGATCGATCAAATGTTTAGTTGCCTGATAGGATATTTGGTAGTCGTCGATTACTACCGCATTGGATGGAATGTCCTCTCGGATACGATCAAAAAGCACCAAAGGGACATCCGCTTCTTGGATTCGCTTAAAGTGATCCGAGTTTCGGGTGGTTCTAGCAACAGACATTATAATACCGTCCACATTGGCCTGAAGGAGTAAATTGATATTTTTTCGTTCCAGGCTTTCATCATCATTAGACTGGGTAATCAGGACCGCATACCCTTTCTGATTAGCCACTTGTTCAATTCCCCTAAGTACATTTCCAAAAAAATTTCGATTAGCAGTCGGAATAATTACTCCGATCATTTTTGATTGACCGTTTCGAAGTCCAGCTGCCATACGATTTTGCCGATATCGCATCTGGGTAGCCGTTGCCTTTATGGCATCGATGGTTTTCTGGCTGATCCGGGGATCATCATTCAATGCTCGAGAAACAGTTGCCGGAGAAACCCCAAGTTTTTTAGCAATATCCTTGATTGTATGTTTTCCTTTTGCCATTATTTATGTGCAAACGTTTGCATGAAAATAAAAAAAGGTGAAAAGAATTCAATCAAATCATCTTCAATTGTTAAAAAAAAGAGAAGAAAAGTGGTAAAGCATGGAATAACACCAATAAATCTTTTAAAATCACTGATCCAGTATGAAAAATCCATTGCATTGCAACACGAAAGAGGCAATAGATGAGGACCAGTGAATTTGCATTTCTGGCCCTGCCCTACTCGTCTTTGGGTTAACAGAAACTGATCGCAAACATGCGCTCTGGTGCCTACCTCAAACCAAACACCTTTCCTGTTTTCGCTTAACTACAGTTTAACGAATTGGACATTCTCAGCTTCAGTCCAAGCCACCTCATTATTCGTACGCCTCCATGCTCAGACAGGTCGCCCGATTTAAGGGTGAGCTACTCTTGCTTACGTTGAATCGGAAAGGACAAACCCTATGAAATGGCTTTACCTGATTCTCTTGCTTCTAACTCCTATTCTAATGTATGGGCAAGAAGCCGCTCCCCTGATCCAAAATGCGTTCCACCGTCCTGGGGTAACGCTGGATGGCCAATGGAAATACATTGTTGATCCTTATGAAACCGGCTATCGAAATCATCGCAACTGGAAGCCATTCGACAGTTTTAATAATACTAAAGCCTCCGCCAAACCCTATTGGAACAATCGTGCTACCCAGCACCGGTCAGACCGGCAGGAATATGATTTTGACCATGCTCCTACCCTGGAAGTTCCTGGAGACTGGAACCATCAACGGGAAGAACTCCTGTACTACGAGGGAACAGTTTGGTATCAGCGCGACTTCCAATACGAGGCTAGTCGGGGCAAAAAAGTTTTTCTGTATATAGGAGCTGCCAATTACCGGGCCGATATTTATATGAATGGGAAAAAGGTAGGGTTTCACGAGGGTGGGTTCAACCCTTTTAACTTTGATGTGACGAATTATCTGAAGCCCGGTTCCAATTGGATCATCATTCGGGTAGATAACCGAAGAGATGCCAATCGGGTACCCGGCCTGACATTTGATTGGTGGAATTATGGGGGGCTTACCCGGTCGGTCAAATTGATCGAATTGCCGACTACCTTTATTCAGGATTATTTCATTCAATTAGATCCACAGCAGCCCGACCAGGTGAAAGGGTACCTTCAATTGAATCAGCCAGCTCAAATGCAGGTAACACTGCGTATTCCCGAGATCAATTTTCAAACCAATGTGGAAACGAATGCTTCCGGTCGCGCCGAGCTGACCTTCTCCGCTCAAGATTTACTACGCTGGTATCCCGAACGGCCCAAATTGTACGATATTTTACTATCTGCCGGCGCAGATCACATCCGGGACCGGATCGGATTTCGAACCATAGAAGTAAAAGGCCAGGACATCTTGCTCAATGGGAAAAAAGTCTTTCTGCGGGGTATCTGCCTGCACGAGGAAAACCCCTTTATCGCAGGCCGCCCCAACAGCCAGGCGGAGGCCAAAATGCTATTTGGCTGGGCCAAGGAATTAAATGCCAATTTCGTTCGTCTTGCCCACTATCCACACCATGAAAACATGCCTCGGGTTGCAGATGAAATGGGCTTATTGCTCTGGGAAGAGGTACCGGTTTACTGGGGCATTAACTACACCAATCCGGACAGCTATAACCAAGCCGCCAGTCAAATTCGTGCGTTGGTCCACCGGGACAAAAATCGGGCAGGCGTTATTATCTGGTCGGTTGCCAATGAGACTCCAAGAGAGGATCCTGAACGACTCCGATTTCTGCAACAAATGAAAGCTGAGGTGGAGCAGCTAGATCGAACTCGGCTAGTGTCGGCCGCATTGGACCGCACAGAGGACAAAGCGGCTTATTCGGTCACGATTACCGATCCATTTGCTTTGGAGAGCGATATCGTGGCGGCCAACGAGTATATTGGATGGTACGGCTCGACTCCGGAACGTATTCCCAAAATGAAATGGGACTTAAGCCCACATAGCAAACCTTTTTTTATTAGCGAATTTGGGGCTGGAGCTAAATATAATCTCCGGGGCGACAGCCTAACACGCTGGACCGAAGATTACCAGGATTGGATGTTCCGCGAAACCCTGCAAATGCTAGACAAGGTTCCTTCTTTTCGAGGAGTCACGCCTTGGATACTGGTAGATTTCCGCTCTCCCAGGCGCAACCTACCCTTGGTCCAGGACCAGTGGAATCGAAAGGGACTGATCAGCGATAAAGGGCAGAAAAAACTGGCTTTTTTCACCCTGAAGGCCTACTACGATCAGAAAGCTAAGGAGTATCAATACCCCATTGACGATTAACCTGATATCGCCATACTCACATTCATTATCCATTTTTTCCAACCCCATAAATCCTTCCAAAACAAGGGGCACTATTTCTTTCACCGGTTCTTACCAGTACTGTTGCCTTTCTCCATTTTATCAGGTTGTCAGGTAACGCAGACGGATTCGGAATCCTCCACCAATTATAGGCTCAGGAAAAGATTAAATTGGCCAGGGCATCCGCCAAAACATGCCGCTTTCGACCATTAACCTTTTTATTAGCATCCCAACGCAGGCCAAGATTCGTAAAAGAAGTAGCCTTAACATGCTGACTATCAATTATCAGCAATAAAAATGAAGGCTACTGGTCAAACTTCCGGTGCTCCTACCTATTTAGTTTTCCGTGGACCTATTTCAGCAGACCGTTCCTTGACCAGCGGCGAAAGGGTTAAGCCACCACCGTCCGGGGAGGAAAACGGCTTTCCATGTTCCGCCACTGGGCTCCTTTACGCAGAAGCCAGAACAGCCTGTCGAGATAAGCCTGCAAGTCATACTTCCGCTTGCGTTGAATCGGAAGGAATTCTTTAATACCTTTCTACTGGGAGTCAGAAAGCCTACGCCATTGAGCGCCTATAACCTCTTGCTTTGTTTCACCTTAAGGTAATGGACTGACTACCGAATTCGTACGCATGTATTTAACCTCAACATGCTATTAACCAATGAAAACTTTCTGCTTCCTGTTTTTAACGTTTGTCATTACAACCTTTTTAATCGCGTGCGATTCCAAAAAACAGGATTTAAAGGATGGAGAATCTCCTCTTAAAGAGGATTTATATCTCGGACAAAAACCACCAGGTTTAATTCCTGAAATCTTTGCACCTGGGATCGTAACAACAGAATACGCGGAATTTTTCGGCAGCTTTACACCTGATTTAAAAGAGTTTTATTTCAAGAGAAAAGGTGGGAAGTATAAAAAATCTACCTTGGTTGTCATTCAATACAAGAATGATCGATGGGTCGAGTCGGTTGTTTCACCAGCTGAAGCCTCAGTAGGAGAACCATCCATTTCTCCTGATGGTACTATCATTTATTTGGGTTCAAGGTATATGGAGCGAACCGATTCCGGTTGGTCGGCCGTAAAAAGTCTTGGAGCACCTTTCAGAGACATTCCCATCATGCGTCTTACGGCTTCTTCCAATGGCACCTATGTTTTTGATGAACGAGAAGAAATCGGCACTATTCGATATTCTCGATTGATAGATGGCAAGCGTGAAGCCCCAAAGTCATTCGGCGAAGCAATCAATACGGGAAAATGGATAGCACACCCCTTCATCGCTCCAGATGAAAGCTATTTGATTTGGGATAGTGAACGAGAAGGAGGGTACGGTGATTCGGATTTGTACGTCAGTTTTCGTCAGGAAGATGGTTCATGGGGATCAGCAATTAACCTGGGAGAAGACATAAACACAGAACGCGAAGATATATATGGGAGTGTGACACCAGACGGGAAATATTTATTCTTTCATACCTACTTAGGCGAAGGAAAAGTCAACATCTTTTGGGTAGACGCCCAAGTTATAGAGAAACTCAGGGACAAATGAAAAAATATTTATATTAAGGCCTATCATTAACAAGCAGTAAGCTCCACCGGCTACGCGCTCTAGGCTTACTTAGTTATTTGTATTGTAAAGCGCATTGGGAGCAGATACATTTGAGGTTTTTGTAAGGCCAAGCGGACTGGGCTTTGCTCAGTGTTGTGTTCGAGCAAAACCAATAAACCCAAATCATGCAATAGAAACCTGAAATGGTGGCGATGAATCCGCCAAATTTTGA
>CAZXLD010000048.1:0-38526 GCA_964641965.1 uncultured Saprospiraceae bacterium
GTTTTGAGTGGCAAATGGCAGATGGTATACGTCCCTGATATAGGTTGTCCGTCCATCGTCCACCGTGCATCGTCTACCGTCCACCGTGCACCGTCTACCGTCTACCGTGCACCGTCCATCGAGCATCGCCCCCTTTGGCGCTAGTATCGCGAAGCGAACATCGAATGACGAGTGGCGAGTGCCGAGTGTTCGTATCGAGTAGCTTGTATCACCATCAAGCCCTGGCTATCGTCAACTCTTTGGAAACCAATTCGAATCTTTGAAAACCCCCTGTAATTCCTGATACGGGATGGTAAACTCAGTTGGGCCCAACGCGTAGGGAGCCACTTCATAGGCATTGTAATGCAGTAAGATGCCATCTTGGGTACAGGCAAAATTCTTAGGCAATTCAAATTTACCCTCCCAAAAGAATCCAGCTTCATAAAGATCCTTGGTCGTAAGCAGTCCGCGGGACATTCGAAAATGGCGCTCGGCAATTTGAGTGAAGGTGACTGTGTCTTGCAGGATATCTTTGTACGTAAGAGCACGGCCATCCCGAACCCTAAAAGTAAACAATACAGTTACGGAGTTGCCATGAGCTCCCCCCGAGTAAGAATCGTTGTTTATTCGAACACTGACCAGGCTATCTCCTTCATACAATAGTTCACCGACCTGCTTACAATACCAGGAAACCGTATATTCCTCGGTTGAAGCCTTCAAAAAAGTATCGTACTCCGCTACGAATTGGTTGACTGCCAAGCGAGGATCGACCAGATCTGTTCCTTTCTCTCCAAACCCAATAAGCTGACTGGAATAGTATTCCAATGTATCATTAATCCGGTCACTTGCGCCAGCCCGGCCCCCATAGGCAACCGGAAGTAACAGGCTCGCGGTGGTACAAAAAGCAGAGTCCCGACCACATGCATCGGATTGAGCTACGATGGAATCACGGGTAAAGACCAATGGATCAGGTTGTATTCCGTTTGGACTGCAGCTCCATATCAGAGTCAATATTCCAAATAAGTAGATAGCAATTTTCATCGGGTTTCTTTAGGGATGAACGAAACAAATCCGAACAAGGAAGGATCCAGTATCTATACACAAAGAAAAACAATAATTCAGTGGAATAGCGACCAGAAAGAGGAACGAAGCTGCCCCCATTTACAAATTCCCCTCTTTTCAAGCTTACCCAACAATTTGATCCATAACAAAGCGGTAATAAAAGCATCTCCGCAAGCCGTGTGCCGGTCGAAAGGGGTAATCCGATATTGATTACACAGATTGTCGAGACTTAAAGAAGAGGCCCCAGCAGAACTTACTCGTTTAGCTATAGTAGCGGTGTCCAGGACTGGATTCTTAAGCTTTCCTGCTCCCAATCGCTTCAAATGCGCATTCAGGATAGTCTGGTCGAAGCGAATATGATGGCCAACTACAGGCCTGGATTGAATGAAGCCCAGGAGTTGTTCCAGCACAGGTCCTTCTGATGCCCCCCCATGATCCTTATTTGGCAACAATTCATGGATGGCAATTGATTCTTCGGAAACAGCGCCCTTGTTCGCGATATATAGCTCAAGACCGTGCTCTACATAAATAGTACGGTGCTTCACCAGTACGGCTCCAATCGATAAGATGCGATCTCTCTGGGGATTCAGTCCTGTCGTCTCAGTATCCAGGATCACCCATTCCAATTCTGACAAGAGCGCATTTCCAGGAGGATTGCCATTCCAGGCGTACACATAGTCCGACCAAAAGGCAGGACTTTGGCTCGACTTAGCTCCTTTTTTTGATCCTTTAAAAATCATCCCAGTAGTGCTAATTGAAATCGGGTTGACAGTAAGGATTGTAATTCACGAATGGGCCGAAACGCATTTCTCAAGTTTAAGCGTTCCATTTTGGAAAGGTCTGCAGGATTAAAAAAGCGCCCGCTATCTCCCTGTTGTAGCCCACGCCACGTTCGGTATCGCATTAAAATCTCATAGGCCTCGCCGGCCTGTTCCATCAACTCTCCATAATTGGATTCCTTTGATTTCAGTGCTTCAAACCTTCGAAACGTATTGGTTATTCCCTTCAAATCGTGTTGTAAAGAAAGCAATCGGGCTGCATCCGTCAGGGGCATCATAGCTCGGGCTTTGATATCAAATTGGTCCTTGTGCTCGCCTGTGCGTTCCACCATAAAATTTCGGAAAAAAGTTAGTGGAGGCGGGTTCTCCATGGCATTCTTAGCCAAATAAGACAGAAATCGGCTTTCTTGCTGCAAGAGTTCGGAAATGTGGTTACTTAATTGCATAGCCAAATAGCTGTCCCCGTAGACTGAACGAAAATCAAAAAAGATCGTGCTATGCAATATGGCTTTTGGGGTAGGTTCCAATATCCATTGGCTAAATTGACGCTTCCATTCCTGTACAGATAGACACCAATTGGGATTGCCGGCCATCATCTCGGCCGGACAATATTCGAATCCGGCTTCGTCCAGGAATTGATTCACCAATCTGGTAAAAGGTAGGAATTGATCTCGTTCTTGTTCCAGTTCTTCTCCCTTGAACCGGGTGTCAAAGATAAGTGCGTTATCCTGGTCGGTGCGCAGGAGCTGCTCTCCCCTTCCCTGACTGCCAAGAGCTAACCAGCAAAAGGGTACATCCGGAGGAGTTTGGCCACGATTGGCCAACTGTTCCAACGCAAGTTCGATACAGCGGCGGGTTATTGCATCCGTAATGGAGGTAATGATGGTAGCGATATACGGAATGGTAACCTCTTGTTCCAGGTAATTATGCAGCAAGGACTCACTTCTTATTCGGATTTCCCTGAGCTGGTCTGTACTTGTAGCGCGTTTTATCTCCCGAATAAAGATAGCAGGGTGGTTACCTTGGAGTAGGAGAAGATCGTGTTCCGATATGATACCCACCACTGCACTCTGATCGGTTCCATCCTGGGTTAGGCAAAGATGATGAATCTGGTATTTTACCATGGCTATCTGAGCCTCTGCAGCCGTGAGTCCTGTTTGCAAGGTGATAACCGGGCTACTCATCAGCTCAGACACCGGTGCCGTAATCGGAAGCTGCCCGGTTACCACCCCCCGACGAAAATCTTTATCGGTAATTATGCCTACCGGATGGTGTTGTTGATTGGTCACAATAATAGAGCCTACATTTTCAGATACCATGATTTGAGCGGCTTGCTGAAGGGTATTTTGTTGGGTACAGGTAACCGGTGCCTTAGAATGCTCTATCAATTGTATTTCACCCAGGTCGGTAAAAGCGCCTCCTGTCGAAGGGTGAAAAGCATGTCCCTCCGCTTTGCCGAGTCCCAGCTTTGTGGTTGGATGGGTCGCCAGCGAACCGGCAAGAAAAAGACCGATTCCCGCCTGCTCTACCGCCAATTTCTTGAGCTGCTCTACCTTTAAAGCATAGACCAAGGAATCCTCTGCTGCTTCCGCTGTAAGCGCATACGGCTCCCCCACCAACAACGGCCGAAGTCCAAACAGATCACCTTCATCATATTGATCCACAAGCACCTTTCCCCCTAATTGGCCATCAAACAGGTGGATGGCTCCCTCTCGAACGACAAAGATTCGATCTCCAGGTTGGCCTCCTTTGCGGAAAAGCACCTCTCCTTTGGGCAAATACCGGACTTCTGCATGCCTGGCCAGCCTAAGCAGTTCTACCTCTCCGATGAGGTTGAAAGGTGGAAAACGGCCAAGAAAATCCGCAATCCGCATTGGAATGATATTACTCATTGTATTTTTATGGGCCAGGAACTTATTAGTACGTATAGATAGTTACATTTATCAATAGATAAAAAGTCGCAGCAATGAAGTCCCATTTTAATGAAGATTTTCTAGAGAACAGTACAGAAACCCTTCGGGCCATTGCTCACCCCATCCGCTTAGCTATTATCGATTTATTGTTTACTAACGGGGAAATGAATGTTACGGATATCTATACCAAATTGCAAATAGAACAGGCTATTGCTTCCCATCACCTTCGTATTCTCAAAAATAAGGAGGTCGTACAAGTGAAGCGCGATGGAAAAAACTCCCTGTACAACCTCCGCTCCGATATTTTCCACGACATAGTCAAAACCTTAATCCAGGTTATCTAGCACCTCCTTCCCTCGCTTAGATAACCCTGTTCCCAAACTTGTTTTGCGAATTCAGGGCCCCACCAAATTTTGGTGGGCGAGAAAGAATTTTCGCCATTTATTTGTAGATATATACATAACTATATACTTTAGTTGGCAGTGAGCGTATTCCCTTAAAAGTCAACCGAACTAAAAACCGCCCTTAACCTGCCATCATGCAAACAAAAAACGTACGCTATCTATTCGCTCTCTTGCTGCTCTGCCTGACTTTAGGTGTGCACAGTCAGGAAATCCAGCCGGAGGAGGAAAAGTCCTACTTTCCTCTGGTGCTCAAACTCAATAAATCCGGTAGCAATTACATCCGATTTATCATTTGGCACCAACAATGGCTACAAACCAACAATCTAAAAGCACCGGGCGACCTTCAGGTCTCAACCTTAATCAGGCGTTCCAGGTTTCTGGCTTATTCCGAACTTGCGGGCCGAGTTTTGATCCTGACCCACTTCGGGCTAAATGGGCTGACCCCAAACAACCTGACCAGCCTGGGCAATAATGGGAATTCAGCCCAACTCTTTTTACATGGTGCCTGGGTAGAATTCAAGGTAATCCCAGAAGTTTATATTGGAGGCGGTCTGCATTATTGGAAAGGCTTGACCCGACTTGCCAATCAGAGTACTCTAAATTTCATGACGCTGGACAATACCCGCCCCTTCGTCCATTGGCATTCCCTCGCTGTCACCGATCAATTTGCCCGTCACCTGGGCATTTATGCCAAAGGAGCTATCGGAAATTTCGACTATCGGGTAGCCTGGAACAACCCAGGCAGAAACGGTCTTCAAAACGACCGGGCAACCAATCCCGTCGACTCGATCGTGTACAACGGATTTTCTATCCCCAACGAAGATGGGAATCCTGTAGGCAATTCTATTTTCGAGGGCTATTTCCGATACAACTTCTGGGACAAGGAATCCGTCAAATTGCCATATGCAGTTGGAAGCTATTTGGGGTCCAAGCGAATCCTGGCTATAGGTGCCGGTTTTTTTGCGCATCCCAATGGGCTATTCAATTTTCAGGATAATGAACTCAATGGCGGCGACCACCTAAGTGCCTTTCACTTTGCGTTCGACGCCTTTTTAGATACCCCTATCGGCGAGCAGGACAACGGTACCTGTCTGAATGCCTATTTCTCCTACATGCACTATGACTATGGCCAAAACTACGTCAGCCGTTGGGCGGGTACTGGAAATGTCCTTTATGGCCAGCTTGGTTTTAAGCTATTTAAGCTTCCCCTAATGCCCTACTTGGCATATCAATGGGCTACCTATGACGGCTTTAACGATAATGTAAATGCTTTTGATGCAGGTATCAATTATTTCATCAAAGGGCACAATGCCAAGCTCACTCTGGAGTATCACAGCATTATGAATGATCCGCGTGAATCCCCATTGGGTAGCGATGGCAACCCGATCGGCCTACAACAGATCCGCCTTCAAGCACACATTTTTCTCTGATCCTAAATCCTCCTTTTTTCTATTGAAAAAGCAACAATCATGAATCAATTTGACAAAACGGCCTACTGGAGAGAAAACATCCGGTATGTGCTCATTCTACTTTCTATCTGGTTTCTGGCATCCTTTGTCCTGGGCATCTTCTTCGTCGAACAAGTCAATACCGTTCGGATCGGTGGTGCCAAACTCGGATTCTGGTTTGCCCACCAGGGCTCTATCTATGTTTTCGTTGTCTTGATTTTCGTCTACGTCTGGCTGATGAACAAGTTGGATCAGAAATACGACGTGAACGAACAATAGTTACCTACCTAACCGCTAAAAACAAAAAACATGAGTGTTCAAATATGGACTTTTATAATAGTGGGACTCACCTTTGCCTTGTACATCGGTATTGCAATCTGGTCGAGGGCCGGATCCACTTCTGAATTTTACGTTGCCGGAGGCGGGGTGCACCCGGTAGCCAACGGGATGGCTACTGCGGCCGACTGGATGTCTGCTGCTTCATTTATATCTATGGCCGGCCTGATCTCTTTTATGGGTTATGATGGAGGGGTCTTCCTTATGGGCTGGACTGGAGGTTATGTACTGCTTGCCCTGCTCCTAGCACCTTACTTGCGAAAATTCGGGAAGTTTACCGTGCCCGATTTCATCGGCGATCGCTACTATTCCAATGTAGCCAGAACCGTAGCAGTAGTATGTGCCATTCTGGTTTCCTTTACCTATGTAGCCGGCCAGATGCGTGGTGTAGGGGTCGTATTTTCTCGCTTTTTGGAAGTGGATATCAATTTGGGCGTGGTTATCGGTATGATCATTGTTCTTTTCTATGCGGTATTGGGAGGGATGAAGGGTATTACCTATACTCAGGTGGCACAATACTGTGTGCTGATCTTTGCCTACATGGTACCTGCCTTTTTTATTTCAATGACAATGACCGGGAATGCAATCCCTCAACTCGGTTTCATCTCTGACCTCTCTGCCGAACCGGGAACAGCCCTGCTGGATAAACTGGATGGCCTCAACCGGGAATTGGGCTTTGCCGAGTACATGGACGGGTCCAAGTCCATGATCGACGTATTTGCCATTACTTTTGCTCTCATGGTGGGTACTGCGGGCCTTCCGCACGTGATTGTGCGCTTCTTTACCGTACCCAAAGTAAGCGACGCCCGAAAATCAGCTGGGTATGCGTTGCTTTTCATAGCCATTTTATACACCACAGCACCCGCTATTGCTGCATTTGCCCGTACCAATCTGATCAATACGGTTTCTGAAAAAGAATATACTGCCATGCCGGAATGGTTTACCAAATGGGAGGAGACC
This sequence comes from uncultured Saprospiraceae bacterium, assembly GCA_964641965.1. Taxonomy (GTDB): domain Bacteria; phylum Bacteroidota; class Bacteroidia; order Chitinophagales; family Saprospiraceae; genus JAJDFU01. Next base: position 6,882 of record CAZXLD010000048.1, read on the forward strand.
GGCTTGCTCACCTTTAACGATAAAAATAGCGACGGTTTGATTCAGTATGTGGCTGACCCCGGGGTAAATGAATTGATCATTGACCAGGATATCATGGTGTTGGCTAATCCGGAGATTGCGCAGCTACCCAGTTGGGTGATCGCTCTTGTAGCAGCAGGCGGATTAGCAGCGGCACTTTCTACGGCAGCCGGCTTGTTATTGGTTATTTCAACAGCTATTTCTCGCGACTTGATCAAGATGCAAATCCAGCCGGATATCAGTGAACGGGCTGAATTGAGATGGGCGCGGATAGGGGCTGTATTTGCCGTACTTGTAGCCGGCTATTTTGGAATAAATCCACCGGGATTCGTGGCAGCGACAGTGGCATTAGCCTTTGGATTAGCCGCCGCTTCTTTCTTTCCGGCCATTGTCCTTGGCATTTTTGATAAACGCATGAACCGCGAAGGCGCCATCGCCGGAATGGTCGTAGGTATTACGCTCATGTTTGCCTATATGGCCGTATTCAAATTAGGCTGGTTTGTAGATGAGGTCCCTCCCTCTTCTTCCTGGTGGTTTGGGATATCACCTGAAGGCTTCGGCACGGTAGCTTGCGCAGTCAACCTAATCGTATCCATGGTAGTCTCTCGGCTTACCCCGGCTCCTCCGCCGGAAGTACAGGATATTGTGGAAGACATCCGGATTCCAAGAGGTGCAGAAGCAGCTCATGCCCATTAATTTCGAATCACCACAAGCAAAAACAGAAAAATCATGAAGACACCGTATTCAATTAGTCAAAAAGGGTCAGATTTCATTGTAGCTGGCTATATCATAGCTACCCTTTTCATACGATTTTGGATTGAACCTCAGCTGTTGGGTAATCTTTGGCTATCTATCGCTCTTGGGCTTTTCGCTTTGCTTTTCTTATGGGCGCTTATCAAAACCAAGATCCTTCAACCTGGATTGCTCAACCTGCAGGATAGAATCCGCTGATGAAATCTGAAGATTAACCTATACGTTCACTACGCTTTCATTAACTTAAGCTCCCTTCTTAAAGGAGGGGAGTTTTTTTATGAACCGAGCCGAAAAACATACCAAACTGCTTCTGGTCTCTGGTCTTGCATTACTTCTTTTCAATGCGCCGCTACTGTTCATTTGGAACAATGGGCAAACCATTGGAAAGGTCCCCATTTTGTACGTTTACTTGTTTGCGAGTTGGCTATTGATCATTGTATTGACAGCCTGGTTGGCTAATCGGAGGGTAAAAAAACTTCCTTAACGGTATGGGTGCCTGGGTGGTCATAATTGCTGCATCCGCATATCTGCTACTCCTTTTCGGCTTGGCCTACTGGGTCGAACGAAAAAAGTCGACCACCGGCTCTTTGGTGCGGCAACCGCTCATTTACGCACTGTCCCTCGCCGTGTATTGTACTGCATGGACCTACTTTGGAAGTGTGGGCAGGGCAACAGAAGCTGGAATTGAGTTCCTGCCCATCTATCTTGGGCCTACTATTTTCGCTCCGGTCTGGATACTCCTCTTGAAAAAAGTCATTCGCATTTCCAAAGGCCAGCGCTTGACCTCAATCGCAGACTTTATATCTGCCCGATACGGAAAAAGTACCACCCTGGGGATGATTGCAACTTTGGTCGGTGTCTTTGGAATTGTACCCTACATTTCGATTCAGCTGAAAGCGATCACAGATACCTATCACCTGTTGGTAGCAGGAAGCCCATCTAGCCAGCCCCCTATTCTGGCCGATGTTTCCGTTTATATCACACTCGCCCTGGCTGCATTTTCTATTTTTCTGGGTACCCGGAGACTAGACCCGAATGAACGGCATGAAGGCTTGGTTTTTGCGATTGCATTTGAATCGCTATTTAAATTGATCGCCTTCCTGGCAGTAGGTATCTTCGTTACCTTCTTCCTTTTTTCCAGCCCGGCAGATCTGTTTTCTCAGGTACTAGCGAAGCCTGAATTCAAGCAATTATATCAGCTGGAAGCTGCCGACTGGAATGGTTTGGATTGGTTTTTCCTGTTGCTGATCTCTGCTTCTGCCATTTTATTCCTGCCGCGGCAATTCCATGTGGCTGTAGTGGAAAACGTGCACCCACGACAAGTAAACCAGGCAGCCTGGCTTTTACCTTTGTATTTGTTATTAATTAATCTATTTGTCCTGCCGATTGCTGGAGCCGGCCTTTTATCAGGCGATGCGATGCAACCGGAAAATTATGTAATCGGATTGCCCTTACAGGAAGGGCATTCCACGCTTGCCCTTCTGGCTGCTTTGGGAGGATTCTCTGCAGCAACCTCCATGGTGCTTGTCTCCGTCATTGCCTTGAGTATTATGATCGGAAATAATCTCGTTCTACCGTTTCTGATCCGTTCGAAAAGTATTCTGGAGGAACCCTTCCCATCCCTAAATCGACGACTTCTGGGTATTAGGAGAGTGAGCATATTGGTAATCATGCTCCTGGCGTTGGGATACTACAAATCCGTTGGCTTCTCTTTTTCCTTGGTATCCATTGGACTTATTTCCTTTTGCGCCATTGCCCAATTCCTTCCTTCTATAATTGGGGGCTTGTACTGGAAGAACGGCACTAAAAGCGGCGCCATTGGTGGGCTGGTGGCCGGTTCCTTGATCTGGATCTATTCGCTCGCCCTACCTACCTTAATTGGAGAAACCCCCTTTGGGGAAATCTGGATAAGCAATGGGATACTGGGCCTGGAATGGACCCGACCACAGGCATTATTCGGTTTATCCGCTCTTTCGCCTGTGGCCCAGTGTGCTTTCTGGAGTCTATTGGTCAATACCAGCTTGTACGTCATCCTTTCGGTCCAATCTGAACCATCGAGACTCGAACTTGCTCAAGCCGATTTTTTTGTCAACAACCACAAATACGGCAATTGGCAGCAGGAATCCGAGTTTATGCGCCGAAAAGCCCGTACGACGGACCTGTTAATGCTAATGGAACGGTTTCTGGATGTCGGTCGCTACCAAATGCTCCTTCAAACCCTACAAAAGGATGGCCTATTACCTACCGGAAAGTCTAAAATGGCCGGTGAAGAATTGATCCAATTTGTAGAGGTCCAATTATCCGGTTCGCTAGGTGCGGCATCTGCTAAGGTATTAATGCGGTCGATCGTTCGAGAAGATCCGATCAGCATGGAAGAACTGCTTAACATATTGGATCAGACACAAGAAGTTGTTCGATACAGCAAAGCACTTGAAGACAAGTCCAGGCAATTGGAAAGGACGACCTTGAAATTGAAAGTGGCAAACGAACAACTGAAGGATTTGGACCAAATGAAAGCCGATTTTATCAGCACAGTCACCCATGAGCTGCGGACTCCGATCACAGCCATAAAAGGCATAGCAGGCATCCTCCGAACCTATGACGACCTTGAACCGCAAAGAAGGGAGGAATTTCTGGATATCGTTCAAAGTGAAAGTGAACGTTTGACCCGACTGATCAATCAGGTGCTCGACCTGGAAAAGATCCAAGCAGAAGAAGGTCCGAAATTCAGTCCAATCGAATTCAGGGCTCTACTTCAAACTACTGCGGACAGCCTGAAACCCATCCTGGAAGAAAAGGGGATACTATGCTCAATCGATGCGCCTTCCACCATCTGGGTAAAGGGGAATACCGATCGACTGACGCAGGTAATCCTGAACCTACTCTCCAACGCTATCAAATTTTGTCCATCCGACGGAGGAAGAATCAAAATTAGGATGCTGCGCAAAGGGGATAACCTGGAACTCTTTATTCAGGATAACGGTATTGGAATCCCCAAATCGGAAGGGGAAAGGATTTTCCAAAGATTCACCCAAGTCACTACTGCATCAACGGGCAAGCCACCAGGCAGCGGTCTGGGTTTGTTTATTTGTAAAAAGATAATTGAAAACCACCAGGGAAACATACAGGTAGTCGAAGGAAATCCGGGCCAGGGAGCCTGCTTTCAGGTAGAACTCCCCTGCTTGCCTGAGCATTAAGTACACTCCTTTCCAACAAGAATCTTACTTATTCTCTTTTATGACCTGAAAAGTAATTAAATTTCCCTTACAGGTACTGTCAGCAAATTTTTGAAGGAAAATCCGGAAGGAAATAATATCGAGTTTCATTTTTCATAGCATCATATCCATAGAACATGAGTAAGGGAAAGATTCTTGTAATTGATGACGAACCCCATATCCTAACGGTTGTCCAATTCCTGGTAGAGCGGGAAGGGTATGAAGCGCGAGCGGTACAAAATGGAGAAGAAGCCATGAAAACCTTATCCCATTTTCGTCCCGATATCATCATCCTGGATGTAATGATGCCCGGCTTAAACGGTTATGAGATCGCTAAACAAATCCGAAAGGAAGAACAATTTCAGGATGTACGTATCGTATTTTTATCTGCCAAAGGAACCCAAAAAGACCGCTTTGACGGATACCAGTCCGGTGGCGAAGTTTATCTTACCAAACCTTTCGACAATCAGGAGCTGCTTGATACCATAAATGAAGTCATGGAGTTTGGATAATCCAAGGAAAATTTTCTATATTTATAAATATAAATATCTATATTTGTTTTGGCCAAATAACCACCAAACATGACACTGCAAATACAATCTTTCGACCAATACCAGGAAGCCTACGAGCGGAGTGTTCAGGATCCGGAAGGCTTCTGGGCTGAACAAGCTGAGACCTTCTACTGGCGACGGAAGTGGGACCAAGTATTGGACTGGGATTTCAGAAAACCCGATGTAAAATGGTTTCTGGGAGGTAAGTTGAATATTACTGAGAATTGCCTGGACCGTCACATAGAAACCCGGGGAGACCAAGTTGCCATACTCTGGGAACCGAATGACCCCACTGCCCCAGCACAAAGCTTTACCTACAAAGAATTGTTGGAAGCTGTTTGCCAAACAGCCAATGCATTAAAAGCAAACGGGGTGCAAAAGGGCGATCGGGTCTGCTTTTATATGCCTATGGTGCCTCAATTGGCCATTGCCGTACTAGCTTGCGCTCGTATCGGAGCCGTTCATTCTGTCGTGTTTGCCGGATTTTCAGCCCATGCGTTGGCTGATCGAATCAAAGATGCGCAGGCCAAAATGGTGATTTGCTCGGATTTCAATCAGCGAGGCAAAAAAAATATCCCGGTGAAAAAAGTCGTCGACGATGCCTTGGCTATGGGCTGCGACAGTATCGAGCATGTATTGGTACACCGAAATACCGGAGGCGAAGTAGAATGGAATTCCACTAAGGATCTTTGGTGGCACGAGCAAGTAGACCAGCAATCGAAGGAATGCCCTGCCGAGGAAATGGATGCTGAAGACATGTTGTTTATACTGTATACCTCGGGTTCTACCGGAAAGCCCAAAGGGGTGGTCCACACCTGTGGCGGATATATGGTGTACACCTGCTTTACGTTCAAAAATGTATTTCAGTACCAGGACGGAGATATTTATTGGTGTACGGCGGACATCGGCTGGATAACCGGTCACTCTTACATTGTGTATGGACCACTACTCGCCGGGGCTACATCCATTATGTTTGAAGGAGTGCCTACCTATCCGGATCCCGGCCGTTTCTGGGAAGTATGCGATAAATATAAAGTGAATCAATTCTATACCGCTCCAACGGCGATCCGGGCGCTCATGGCGCAAGGAGATGAATGGGTGGATAAATACGACCTGAGTTCCATCAAGGTATTGGGATCCGTTGGCGAGCCCATTAACGAGGAAGCATGGGAATGGTATAATGAAAAAGTAGGAAAAAAGAATGCACCTATTGTAGATACCTGGTGGCAAACGGAAACGGGTGGGATCATGATCTCTCCCCTACCCGGAATGACTCCGTTAAAACCCACTTTTGCCACCTATCCCTTACCGGGTGTTCAACCCATTTTGGTAGATAATGAAGGCAATGAAATTGAGGGTAACGGCGTAGAAGGCATTTTATGTATCAGGTTTCCCTGGCCATCCATTCTACGGACTACCTATGGCGATCACGAACGCTGCCGGCAAACTTATTTTGCCTCGTTCGACAATCTGTACTTCACAGGAGATGGTGCCCGTCGGGATGAAGACGGCATGTACCGGATCGTAGGCCGAGTAGATGACGTGATCAATGTCAGCGGCCACCGAATGGGCACTGCCGAAGTGGAAAATGCTATCAACGAACATCCAATGGTAGTCGAATCTGCAGTGGTGGGTTATCCACATGATATTAAGGGGCAGGGGATCTATGCTTACGTGATCACATCCATTCCAATCGGCGATGAAGACGGTTTCCGCAAGGAATTGCTCCAAACGGTTACTCAGGAAATTGGACCAATTGCCAAACCGGATAAAATCCAGATCGTCACGGGGCTTCCCAAGACGCGTTCGGGAAAGATCATGCGTCGCATTCTTCGGAAGGTAGCTTCCGGCGATACGTCCAATCTAGGAGATACTTCCACGCTGTTGAACCCGGAAGTGGTGGAAGAAATAAAAACTGGAGCTGGGGCCGTATGATCTGGTCCCAATTTTAAACTTCCCAACAGCTTATTCCCATCCCAATTCATTGAACCTACCGAACTCCCAATCGAGTTCGGACTAAAGATCTATTGCCCAATGAGCTACGAGGAATTCTACCGGAAAAGCCTGCAAGACCCCGTCGAATTTTGGAAAGTGCAAGCCCAAAAGCTAGCTTGGTTTACACAGCCTGAACAAATCTTATCCAAAAATGAAGAAGGGCTTTACCGATGGTATACAGATGGGGTTTTGAATACCTCCTATCTAGCGCTTGATCACCATGTGCAAGAAGGGCGAGGCAAACAGATAGCCATTTTTTACGATTCTCCGGTTAGCGACACTCAATATGCCCTTACCTACGCCGAGCTATTGCGCGAGGTAGAGTTGTTTGCGGGCGTACTTCAGCACAAAGGTGTGGTCAAAGGCGACCGAGTGGTCATTTACATGCCTATGATCCCGCAGACCGCCATTGCCATGTTGGCTTGTGCTCGCTTAGGAGCGATACATTCAGTCGTATTTGGTGGTTTTGCGCCCCATGAATTAGCCATTCGAATCGATGATGCAGAGCCCAAGGTGATCGTTACCGCTTCTTGCGGTATTGAGATTCAAAAGATAATCCCCTACCTGGGCATTGTAGACGAGGCTTTAAAGGAGGCCACCTTCCCGGTAGAGAGCGTAATTGTTTACCAGCGCCCCCAACACCCTGCCAAGCTGCAGCCCGGCCGGGATGAGGATTGGCAGACCCTCAAACAACAAGCTGAACCCGTAGCTTGTGTCCCCGTAAAAGCTACTGACCCGCTCTACATCCTCTACACTTCCGGCACCACCGGAAAACCCAAAGGTGTAGTTCGGGACAATGGGGGCCATGCCGTTGCCCTGAAATTAAGCATGGACCTGATCTATAATATCCATGCGGGAGACGCTTTCTGGGCTGCTTCAGACGTAGGCTGGGTAGTCGGTCATTCCTATATTGTTTATGCACCTTTAATCCAGGGTGCATCTACCGTATTGTTCGAGGGAAAACCAGTCAAAACGCCCGATGCAGGTACTTTTTGGCGAATCCTGGAGCAATATCGGGTCAAAAGCTTTTTTACTGCCCCCACCGCTATTCGAGCTATCCGGAAAGAAGACCCGAATGGCTTGGAAAAAGAAAAATACGACACCTCCAGCCTGAATTACCTTTTCCTGGCAGGTGAACGCTGCGATATCTCCACCCTGGAATGGGCCCAATCCTTGCTGCAAGTGCCGGTCATTGATCATTGGTGGCAAACGGAAAGTGGATGGCCAATGCTTGGAAATCCGGCAGGAATGGAGTTGCTGCCAATTAAACCGGGCTCCGCAGGTAAACCGGTTTGCGGCTTCGACCTTCAAATCCTGGATCCACAAGGGAAGGCGATTGCTCCAGGTACAGAGGGAGCCGTTGCCGTTCGACTGCCTTTGCCACCGGGCTGCCTACCTACCCTCTGGAAAAATACGGCTCGATTTATCCAATCCTACCTGACCGATTTTCCAGGATATTATTTTTCGGGGGATGGAGGATATCGGGACGAAGAGGGTTATGTATTTATTACAGGTCGGATGGATGATGTGATCAACGTAGCTGGGCATCGTCTGAGTACAGCCGAAATGGAGGAAGTAGTAGCCGGCCATCCGGATGTAGCAGAGTGTGCTGTGGTCGGTATCCAGGATGTATTGAAAGGGCAAATCCCCATGGGTTTGGTGGTCTTAAAGTCGGGTATACAAAAAGAACCGAGCCTAATCGAGCAAGAGATTATTCAACGCGTTCGTTCCACCATTGGTCCAGTGGCTTCTTTCAAACGGGTGAATATTGTGCACCGGCTTCCCAAGACCCGTTCCGGTAAAATTCTTAGAAAAATTATTCGTTCCATTGCAGATGGCAGGGAATATGCCATGCCTTCCACCATTGAGGACCGGACCGTGCTGCCTGAAATTGAGCAGATCCTGAATCCGGAAGCGAGCTGAACCAGCGTCAACCAGTTTATCGATCCAGTCGTTCTTTGTGAAAAGAATGCCTCGCTTGAATGATTAAGCCAGACAAGTCTACCGAATCTAAAGCACTAAACTGGGCCCGCTATGCGCGCCACCTATCTATACCAGAACTCGGGAAGGCAGGACAGCTAAAGCTTTGGGGAGCGAAGATACTGGTGATTGGTGCCGGTGGTCTGGGGTGCCCTGTACTCCAATACCTGGCTGCTGCCGGGGTGGGTACGATCGGCATAGTCGATTTCGACCGGGTAGATGAAAGTAATTTGCAACGGCAGATCTTGTTCAGCATGGAAGACCTGGGGCGACTCAAGGCCGAAGTTGCCGCTATACGGTTACAACAGCTAAATCCCGAAATCACGATTTATCCTTTTCCCCAACAAATTTCAAGCGCCAATGCCTTGGAATTGATAGAACCTTACGATCTGGTGGTAGATGGAAGTGACAACTTCCCAACCCGCTATCTGATCAACGATGCCTGCATTTTATCTGGAAAACCATTGGTCTATGGATCCATTTTCCGATTCGAAGGGCAGGTAGCGGTCTTTAACGTCCCTCTGGATGATGGTTCCCGCAGCGCCAATTACCGGGATCTATTTCCGGAGCCTCCTGACCCTGGGACTATACCCAGCTGTGCGGAGGCCGGCGTATTGGGCGTATTGCCGGGAATGATTGGGCTGTTTCAGGCCAATGAAGCCTTAAAGCTAATTACGGGTATTGGCAAACCATTGGTGAACCAGCTTTTGCATTTTGACGCCAAGGACTATACCCAACGAATTATTGGGCTTCCATCCGGAAGAGCTCCTCTGATTCGAGCACTCATTGATTACGAAACCTTTTGTGGAACCAACTCAACTATGGAAATCAAGGAAATCACGGTCGAACAGCTGGCCAAAATGATAGACGAAAAAGCAGACTTTCAATTGATCGACGTGCGCGAGGCGCATGAAAAAGACATTGCAGATTTGGATGGCTTGCTCATTCCACCGGCTGAAATAGACCGTCGCCACGATGAAATCCAGGAAGAAGGCACGGTAATCCTTCATTGCAGGAGTGGTAAGCGGAGCGCGAATGCAATTCACTTGTTACAAGAAAAATACGGCTATCACAACCTGTACAACCTGAAGGGCGGCATCCTGGCCTGGGCAGATGCCATTGATCCCAAGATGAAAAAGTACTAGCCGACTTCCTAGTCTTTGGAGCCACTTACTTGGCCAGGAAGGCATTCATTTGGCCAGAAGAATAGACTTTGCTGGTTGTTCTTTTTGGATACCTACTTCTATTTGCTCCCATTCGCCGGCTTGTACCCGCGTGAACAATCGATATCCAAGCTTGTAAGGGATATAGGTTTGGCCCGAAAGCGTATCTCCATTCCAGGTATAGGTATAAAAGAAGTCATATCCGTTTATTCTGGGCCGGGAGTCGTCCCAACCAGAAGGCCCATACACCTCATTGGCCCTTATGAAAAGCGGGCGAGAGCGGCCCTGATAGTCATCAGGATTAATCTTGGGGTTGAGCTCGTAAACATAATTGAGTAGGCCCCAAAAAACCAGAAGCCCGATCACCAAAAGTATGGCTGCTATCCTTCCCATTGGTAAAAGAGGCGGTCAGGGCAATTGATAATTTCGCTGGGCAAAGAAACGCAGCAGCGCATTCACTGTGTGTGGGTGGGCAAAATCGCCGTCCCACATGCGCTTCTCCACTTCTGATACAGGGATTAACTCAATAAAAACCTCCTCACCGTCGTCCAATTGCTGACCGGCGACAGGCTCCACATCCAGGACAAGCCAATGGTGGATGTAACTATCCATGAAAACCGGATTCGAACCAATACTCCCCAGATGTTCCCACCGGGCTCCGGCATATCCGGTTTCCTCCAACAGCTCTCGTCGAGCGGCATGCTCTTGCAATTCACCTGGATCGACCAGCCCACCCGGTAACTCCAAAGTTATTTGGCCGGTACCGAATCGATATTGGCGAACAAACAGCATTTGATCTTCCGGGGTAAGGGCAACCACATTGACCGAGTCTTCAGATTCGAGAATGATCATCCGATCCGATTTTCCATTTCGGGGATTGCGCATATGGTCGAACCGGGCTTTGAACATTTTCAAGTCCGGACCAGGCTCCGAGTGTTCACAAATCCAATGCTCCGCAGAATTTTCCATTTTTTTTTGGTGTAGGATGTGACCTTTCGAATGGGGTGACGTCTAAAAGGTGAACGAAAGAAAAAGAATAAAGTCTGATTTTACTATAGTTGTTAGGTTGATTGTTAAAGTGAGTGTTTTGGTAAAGGAGTCGGTGGTCGACTCCTTTTTTTATTTATCCAGAATAGCGTCATCAATGATTTCATCACCGTCGCCATCCAAATCTTCAAAACCTTTGACCGTTCGATTATCCGCTTTCTTTTCCTCTTCGGGGGCATCCGATTTTTCAATGCGCATCTCCCCCTCCGCCCGGTAATCTCCTTCCGCAAAGCGGGCCGCCTTGTCAAAAAAGCTTTCGTGCTTTTTCAGTAAACCGCCGTCTTTGGTATCTTTTTTTACTTGCTCCGCAACCTCTTCTGCTGTTTTTTCAACCTTTTTCAGCTCTTCTTCCAGTTTCTCTTTTTCCACCTCCAAATTGGCTTTATCGACCAAATCATCAAATTTTCCTTTTAAGTCTTTCCCTAGTTCTTTGGCTTTATCCCAGGCTTTTTCACCTGTTTCCATCACCTTTTCACCTACTGATTCCGTATTCTCCTTGGCCTTTTTGAGCCATTCCGGATCCTCTTCCCGGTTTTCGTCCAACAAGCGCTCGCTGATCTCATCGGCTGTATCCTGGAGTTTCTTACCGGCATCCTCTGCAAATTCCCGGATCTTTTCAGCAGCCTGATCAAAGGCACCGGGTTGAATCGGCGGCGTCTTTTCCAGTTCCTCTTCTGCTGTTTTGAAAAGGTCCGCTTCCACATCTTTAGACGGTTCAAAAGAAACGGGTTCGTCTAAAGGCTCGGTGGATGAAAGCGGCTCCTCCGCAGGAACTGGTTCCTCTTTTTTCAAATCATCCAGCCATTCTTCCGTCTCTTTCTTGAGTTCTTTTCCTTTTTCAACGGCTTCCCGACCCGCGGATTGAGCCACTGATTTGGCTCCAAAAAAGGCTTTTTTCAAGTCATTGATAAATCCCATATCATCTTATTTTGGCAAGAGTAGGTTATGATATTAGCGCTTAAGGCTAAAAAATAACATCCATGACAAGATAGAGCAGGTCCACTACTCTACCCAACATTTTCGATAAGATACCTCAGGTATAATTCCCGCGCCATTCCTCCTGCACTTTTCGGTCTGAAATATCCAGAAAGCGTTCAATTTCCTGTTCGATAAACAAGCCATAATCAGCCGTTTTTAACCCCCCGACCAGGCGCACAGAGGCCTGGTTTTTCAAAATCACCTCCACCGCAAACATCCAATTCGGTTGCCCATTGGTTTTGCCGGAAGCATATTTTTTCACGTAGACTTGTTCCATCTGATTAGCTGACAAGGTGCGTCCGGGCCGAAAGGGATTGGGCAACGGCGTGTGCTCCACCTGAACTTCTTTTGGAGTAACGGAAATGTAGGTAACGTTGAATAAACTCGATAAAATGTAGTACAACAACCCAACCCCAACCAACAAATGAATACTGGTTCCCAGGAAGATCTTCCATTCCGATTGGTACACGGCGATTGCCACAAAGGGAAGCAGCATAAGATTCCAGAAAATCCCAAAGAAGATCAGAAAACCACTGGAATGGCGCCGCCAAGCATAACGCAACTCCAGTTGGGAAAGCATGCTTCGGATGCTCATACCATCGGGAAGATCAAGTTCCTGCTTTTTTGAAGTCAGTTGGCTGGATTTTCTTTTTTCCTGATCGAAAAAGGAGATTTGATAGCAATGGCTACACTTGGCGGAGAAGTTTTCCACATCAACATGAGCAGCACTTAAAGGCTGATTACAGGACGGACAATGTAAAAGCATATGGCACTAAAAAAGGTAGAATTAGCATCCAGCTACCTTAAGCTACAAAATGCAACGCAAAAGATGGGGCCATTCCCTTATTTTACCGGCTCAAACCAAAAAACCACATGGAATTTCGACGACTAGGACAAACCGATCTGGAAGTCAGTCTAATCTGCCTGGGAACCATGACTTTCGGCCAACAAAATACGGAAGCGGAAGGCCACCAACAATTGGATTATGCCCTGGACCAGGGCATCAATTTTATAGATACTGCTGAATTGTATTCCATTCCACCCCGGTCGGAAACACAAGGCAGCACGGAGCGGATTATCGGATCGTGGATCCAAAAGCGCAAGAATCGCGATAAATTCATTTTAGCGACCAAGATCACCGGCCCTTCAGCCGGCCTTTCTCATATTCGCAAGCCACTCAACTTTTCTTCTCAACAGATCCGTAAAGCGATCGAAGGCAACCTCCATCGGTTGCAGACCGATTATGTAGACCTGTATCAGTTGCATTGGCCCGAGCGCAAGACGAATTACTTCGGTAAGCGGGGCTACCAGCACGATACTACCGACGCCTGGCAGGATAATTTCCTGGAAATATTACAAACACTTGATGCCATACGTCGGGAAGGAAAAATTCGCTATTTCGGCCTGAGTAATGAAACCCCCTGGGGCCTTCACCGCATGCTGGAATTGGCAAAACTTCATGCGCTTCCAAGGGTGGTTAGTATCCAAAATCCTTATAGCCTCCTCAACCGCACCTTCGAAATAGGGCTGGCTGAAATGGCTATTCGGGAGCAGGTCGGCCTATTGGCCTATTCCCCTATGGCCTTTGGGATGTTGAGTGGCAAATACCATGATGGTGCAGATAAGCCCCAAAATCGAATCAACCAGTTTAAACAGTATACCCGGTATAGCAGTGAAACCGCTTGGAATGCAACTGCCCGCTACTTGGATTTAGCTAAACAACACAACCTGACTCTCGCTCAGTTAGCCCTGGCTTTCGTTAACAGCCGCCCATTTGTGACCAGCAATATCATTGGCGCTACCACGATGGAACAATTGAGTGAAAATATCGACAGCATCTCTGTTAAATTGAATCCCGAAATCCTGAAAGAGATTGATCAAATCCAGGAGCATATTCCCAATCCAGCTCCCTGATCACTTCTTTGTGTCCAAAGGTTGCCATTCTTTACCCAACCCGTACATTACCCCATTATATCACTCCAACATTAATAAGTCGTGCAGGTCAAAAAGCTCCAGGAATTATTCGGACAATACCGGTCGTTTTTAGAATCGCCACGCGCCATGGATCGGCTGCCTTATTGGGAAACCCAGCAGGTATTTCAAAGCCAGTGGAACTTGCAAGCGGACGATTTGCCGAACATGCTGGACAAGAGTTTTCAAAACCAGACCACGCGGCGGATCTGGAAACGGGATCATTGGGAACCCAAGCGCATGCTATTGGAACTGGCAGCATTAGATCCCGACTTCTTACGGCAGGCCCTAGCCGATTTGTTCAACGAAGAAAAAGATATTGAAGGGCGCACTACCCGTTTTCTCTTCTATACCGACGAACTGCTGGAATTGTATCGTAAAGCAAATCCACGAAAGATCGATACCGGCCATTATTTGGAGGATTATGAATTCATCTTTTTATTGTTGGCTTTTCGGTATCCAGATCAATATGCGCCCTACCCAACTAAGGCTTTCCGGCGATTATTAGAGCAAACCCTAGCCCCGAATATCTCTCCCGCTCACGATGTAGCCCGTTTTGTCAAGGTCTGTAAAACGCTCTACCTGCTGATGGAAAAAGAAGAAGGACTTTTGGAAATGGCTAATGCCCGATTGGATGAGCGGCATTACGCTGAGAAGTCATTTTTGGTGGTATATGATTTTTTGATGGCTGTAACACGTTAATTGCCAACTAGCAAAGACAGAAAATGACTTTACTATTTTAGTCTTTCCATCCTAGTGACAATTTTTAGGCGCTGCAAGGCTACCCTTCAAGCGATTGAGGACACCTATTCTAAAAGGGCCTATGGAAGGCAAGCCTGCTCCCGGTCAAACCCTCCCCAAACCTGCGTTGTTCGAAATAGGATTACATTTAAGCCGCTCAACTGCATACCATGAAACAACTCTTTATCGGGGCCTGCTTGATCCTTTTGGCTGCCTGTACTCCCAAAACGGAAGTACAGCAGAAACCTCCAACCGAAACCGAAGAAAGCCGTATTCTCAGCGCGGCCTTTCAAGCGCATGGAAGTAAACTGATCAATGGCCAGCAGGTAGATTTCACGTTCCGGGGCCGACAATATACAGGCATCCGAAACGGAGGCACATTTAAATACATTCGGGCCTTTCGAATCGAAGGAGGGGATTCCATTCGGGATGTGTTGCACAATACCGGTTTTTACCGGATGTTGAACGGGGAGCAAATCGCCCTTCCCAGAAGAGACAGCGCTGCTTACTCCAATTCCGTCAATTCCGTACTCTACTTTGCTTATTTACCCTACAACCTGACCGATCCTGCAGCCCGGGTCCGGTTCATCGGCACCTCCAACATACAAGGTGAACCTTACGAAAAGCTCCTGGTCACCTTCAGGCAAGAAGGTGGGGGTAAAGACTTTGAAGACGAATTTGTGTATTGGTTTCACGCCGACAAACACACCCTGGATTTCCTGGCTTACAACTATCTGACCGATGGCGGAGGAGCCCGCTTTCGCAAAGCGATCAACCCCAGGACGATGGGCGGTATCCGCTTCCAGGATTATGTTAATTATGCGCCAGAACCCGATAACCGGGAGGTTTCCCGTTTCGATAGTCTGTTTCAAGCCGGTCAAATGAAAGAACTCTCTCGGATTGAGCTGGAAAACATTTCCGTCCAAACTGCGGACATCCAATAAACCATATCCGGTTTGACAACCTTTTGACTGCGAAGGAAAAGAATTGGTTATACTTTTAATGTTTAGAAAACAAAAATCATGAAAAGGATATATATCATCGCAGGCTTAATGGTAGTGGTAGCCATCGGTTTGCTGATCAATGGGGCAAAAGATGTTTCCACCTATGCTACCTTTTCTCAAGCCACCTCTTCCAAAGGCAAGGTGAAAATCGCCGGCCAGCTGGCCAAGGATAAGGAAATGGTGTATCAACCGGAAGTCGATCCGAACTATTTCAGCTTCTATGTGCGCGATACAAATGGAGAAGAGCGCAAGGTGGTCCTCTTAGCTGCCAAACCCCAGGATTTCGAGCTATCCGAACAGATTGTGCTTACTGGTGTGATGAAAGGGGAAGAATTTGTGGCCACTGATATGCTCATGAAATGCCCATCCAAGTATAAGGATGAAGAAATTTATATCCGAAGCGAAAAAGGATAATCCACCCGTATGGAGGAAATGCAATATATAGGCGAACATCTGCTACCGGGCCAAATCGGGCAGTTAGCCATTACGCTAAGTTTTGTGGCAGCGCTTTTGGCCGGAGTATCGTATTTCTTTGCCGTAGAAAATCGAAACAATGGCAGTCAAGCAGCCTCCTGGCAGCAACTGGGCCGTTGGGCGTTTCTGCTTCACGGCCTTAGTGTTTTTGCCATTATAGGGATCATTTTTTATATCATGATCCAGCAGCACTACGAATACCAGTACGTCTGGGCCCATGTTTCTGCAGACCTTCCGCTAAAGTATATTGCCTCCGCCTTTTGGGAAGGTCAAGAAGGTAGTTTCCTGCTCTGGATGTTTTGGCATGTAGTCTTGGGTATTATCCTCATCATCACAGCCGGCAAATGGGAATCCCCTGTACTGGCCGTAGTATCCATCATTCAAGCATTCATTGCCAGTATGATCTTGGGGGTATACTTCTTTGGGTCGGTCAAGATTGGAAGTTCCCCTATGCTTCTGCTTCGGGAAACTATGGATGCGCCTATTTTCTCTAGTGCCGACTACCTTTCTCTAATCAAAGGGAATGGGCTGAACCCCCTACTTCAAAATTACTGGATGACCATTCATCCACCTACCCTGTTTTTAGGGTTTGCCTCTACTGTGGTACCCTTCGGCTTTGCCATTGCCGGACTCTGGACCGGAGAACACAAGGCCTGGCTACGTCCGGCCCTGCCCTGGACTCTTTTCAGCACCGCTATACTCGGTACGGGTATCCTGATGGGAGGCGCATGGGCTTATGAAGCGCTAAGCTTTGGAGGCTACTGGGCTTGGGATCCTGTAGAAAATATGTCCCTTGTGCCCTGGATCATTTTGATTGCGGGCCTACACACTCATCTCATTGCTCGAGCAACAGGTCGCTCGATCGGTAGCACCTATATTTATTACATCCTGGGCTTTGTCCTAATTGTGTACTCTACCTTCTTGACTCGTAGCGGCGTCTTGGGAGAAACCTCCGTACATGCTTTCACCGAAATGGGGCTGGAGTGGCAGCTGGTAGCCTTCAATGTATTTCCCTTGATGCTGGGCGCTGTTCTATTAGCCCGGAATTACAAATCCATTCCCAGGCAAAAGGCTGAAGAAGCCGTTTCTTCCCGAGAGTTTTGGATGTTCATCGGGTCGCTGGTTTTACTTTTTTCAGCCATATTGATCACCGCCTCTACTAGTCTTCCTGTCTTCAATAAGATCGTTCAATACTTCGACCCAACCTTTGAAGGCCGCGTGATCACTGATCCGGTACCGCATTACAACAAATACCAACTTTGGATAGCCGTATTTATCGGGTTCCTATCCGGTGCGGGGCAGTTCTTGCGTTACAAGGAACGAAATTTCAAAAAGTACCTGCCGAAATTCGGCTTGCATATGGCCCTTGCCATGGCGCTTTCCCTGGCGGGTACCTGGGCCCTCGGTCTTTGGATCAACCTGTACAACTGGCAATACACCTTGCTTCTGTTTGCCGGTTTGTTTGTGGTCATAACCAATCTTGATTATCTGATCATTTTTGCACGCGGCAACCTCAAAATGGCGGGCGCCAACTTTTCGCATATCGGTTTCGGTGTCATGATCGTCGGTATCCTCGCCTCAGGGCTGAACAAGCAGATCATTTCCGATAACCCCTTTGTAATGGATGGTCTGATCGAAGGAGCTGACCCGGAAAGCCTGCGCAAGAATATCCTCCTGTTCAAGAACACCCCTATGATCATGGGGGATTATCGGCTTACGTATCAAAGCGATACCCTGGAAAACCTAACACGGACCTTTAAGGTACATTATGAGCGCTTAAATACGGAAGGAGAGGTTACCGAGGTGTTTGACCTGTATCCCAATGTACTATACGATAAAAGCTTCACCAAAATAGCGGCCTCCAACCCCTCCACCAAGCATTATCTGATGCGGGACATTTTCACCCACATCGCCAGCTTGCCGGTCGTCGAAATCAATCTGGAGGAACGACAAAAAAGGGAGCAGAACCTGAATTATCAAATGCACCCGATCGACCTGGATAATCCCGCTGTCTTCCTGGATACCGTTGACCTGGAAGATCAGGATACATTTTTGTATCGGCAATTTTCCTTTAGTGGCCTGGAAGTAGATTATGCACCTACGCACCCGGAATATTCTCCTAAGGAGGGAGACCTAGCCATTGGTTTACGGATGAAGGTGGAGCGTTCAGATGAAGAGGAGGAATATGAAGCGATGCCTGTAATTGTGGTTCGGGGCCAAGCCTTGTATACCTATCCAAGCCAGATCAATGAGTTGAGTACGCGAATTCGGCTTACGGAAGCGGCGCTGGATGCCCTACTAACCCCAGAAGAAAACCTAGAATACGAGCCTTTTCAACTCCAGATTGGAGAAACCTTTTCTTACCGGGGATTCGATATGCAGTTTACTGGATTCATCAAAGATCCAACCCATGGTGCATACCAGGCGCAAGAAGGGGATATCGCCGTAGGGGCTCGGATAGTGGTTACTGATCCAGCAGGTGCTGACCAACTACAGACAGAGCCCATCTATTTTATTCGAGAGAACAGACCCTTCAACCTCAAATCTCATCTTCCTGAACTTGGTCTGCACTTCCGTTTTGAAGGATTGGACCCCAAAACGGAAACGATCAATCTTCGCGTGGCTTTCCAGGAGGAAAAAGACCAGCCCATTCCCATAGAGATTGCCACAGATGCGCTACGCTCCGATTATATTGTCCTGGAAGCCATTGAGTTTCCTGGTATCAACCTATTCTGGACTGGAAGTATCCTGATGCTACTTGGACTGTTGATCAGTATGGGCCATCGGTTGAGCCAGAAAAGAAAAGCCAGTCTGGCATGAATCGGCCCGCAGTCGCCCTGATTGGTTCCGGCAACCTGGCTTGGCATCTGGGTCACCGATTAAAAGCTTGTGGATTTCCAATCAAACAGGTGTATAGCCGTTCCCTGGATCATGCCCAAGCATTAGCTATTCCACTCCAGGCCGCTGCCATTGACCAGTTGGATCTTCTTGTTCCCCAGGTGGACTGGATGATCGTAGCAGTTTCGGACGATGCGATTGCATTGGTTGCTCAAACCATTAGCCAAAATAGGACCTTCACTGGTTTATGCACCCACACTTCCGGAGCGGCTCCCGCTACCCTACTTGCCCCATATTTTACACGATTCGGCGTATTCTATCCGCTCCAGACCTTTTCCAAAGATCGAACCGTAGACTTCTCGACCATTCCGATTTGTATAGAGGCCAGTCAATCCCATGATCTGGAACTATTAAGGAAGTGGGGAACCACAATTGGTCAACGGGTTTTTCATTTAACCGACAAACAGCGGGCTGTGGCTCATGTGGCAGCTGTTTTCGCTAATAACTTTCCTAATTTTTTATTTCTTATTGCTGAGAAAATATTGGCTGAGGAAAATACTTCCTTGGATTTGCTTCGCCCGCTAATGCTCGAAACAGCGCAAAAAGTACAGGAGCACGATCCCCGTTCCATGCAGACCGGACCGGCGAGAAGGGAAGACCTAAAGACGATTGAAAAGCACATGGCTTTGCTGGAAGCGCATCCGGATTATCGAGGTATTTACGAGATACTGACTCGGGCCATTCGGCAGGAATGGGCGGGCCCGGAATAGCAGCGTTTACTGTCTTTTTACCGGTGGAACCCGATTTTGATTTTATCTTCGGATTTTCATTCTTTAATCCGAGACTTATGCTCCGGAAGATTCAAATTGATCTTAAGCAGGAATCTATCCAGGATCTGGGCCGGGCTATGGCTCAAATGAAAGCCCAGCTTCAAGTGACAGCTTCTCTTTTCAACGATTTGCTCTTGTTGCAGAGCCGATATCGATTATTGGAAAAGGAATACCGGCTGGGGATCATCGATCAGGCGGTTTATCAGGTCAATTTTTCTCAGATTCAAAGTGGATTTTTTCATTTGGTAGACCAAATGCAGCCCAAAGATCTCGTGCAGCCCAAACCGGAACCTACTGAACGGCGAATTGACCGCGAAACGGCTCGAAATTTTCCCTGGCATGCCAAACGGCCCTATTGGATGAAGTCCTTCAATGATGCCAAGGATAAGGACGGAATATTTGAGTCGTATGAGGAAGAAACCTGGTTGGCGCGTTATTCAGGCGGGGGGTATGCCCTGATTAATACAACCTCCTCTACAGCCATTCGTTTTGTCTACCTCTGGATCGGAGACCGGGATATGGCACAAAGCCCCATGTCCCTGGAAGTTCAGCTTCAAAAAGAGGACGGCAGCTCTACCAATGGGATTGGCCTTTGTTATTGTTATAGCAAACAAACAGGCCATTATTATGCCTTTACCATTAATAACCAACGGGAATACAAATTGTGGTTGAAAGACGAGAGTGGGTTTAATCCAATTCTTTCAGGTCGATCTTCATCTATCCAACCAAATGGATTTAATCGCCTAGGTATAGTGAAAGAGCAAGATCACCTGTTCTTATTCATCAATGACCAATTCGTTCGGGAAATTAAAGAAGGAAGCCTTTCCTCCGGCGATGCTGGTATCTTAGCCTCAGGTATCGGAGAATTCTTTTTCGACAACCTGGCCTTTTTTGATAAATAGCTTACTATGCTTTGGGGAAAATGGAAATTTGAAGTTGCTCCTTTCAGGAAGCCATTACTCCATTAGCTCCTTACAGCATTTACAAATGAATCCATATGCGTATCGCTGGAAACCTCCCCCACCCTCGCCTAAAGATTACCTTATTCTCCCTGGATGACCGATGGACGGTTCAATTCGAAGCCGGATCCGTACAACAAACGTTTAAGTACAAAAAGGCCGATTATCCCAGGGTTGAAACTCTAAAAACACTATTCCCAACTCCCATCCTGGAGCGGATCGAAAGGAGCTTGGGCGAGATGAAGCGTCTCCAACTGGAGCAAGGCAAACCCACGGCTGCCGATGCCTCCGATGACTTTCCGACAATAATTTGAACTCCTTATGAAAATATAAAATGGGTTACAGATTGAACCTTTCGATTTGAGCAGGGTACCCGGGAAGAATATGGATTCCAAACCAACTAAATATCCTGTTATGGTTACCAAAAGATTTATTCTGCTCCTCTTTATCTCGATGGCTGTTTTCCCACTTTTTGCTCAAAAACCCCAAAAAATTCGGGGAATTGCAAAAGAAGATAAGTCAATCGCTTATTATCAGACGCAATCTTCCCTTTGGAAACAATTGACTGTTGAAGACCCTTCGAATGCAGAAGCCTGGTTACAGTATTACCTAGCGGAGCGGGCCAGGAAGCAATTGCAAAGTCAGGACCAATGGCTTAATCAAAAGGCTACTTTCTATCAGGAACTTGCGTCCATTATAAGTCAAGCCCAAAAATATATTCCCAATACCTTCGAGATCTATTATTTAAATGGGTTGAATAGCGAGGGAGACGAAACCCTGGAGGCGTTCCAAAAGGCTTATGCTGTTGACCCAAACCGAACGGAAGTATACGGTTGGTTACTGGTGCGGTATGCCTTTGAATTCCAAGAACAAAAGCTTGCTGAGTTAGCAGCTAAAATGTTGGAGCACAATAGCTATAGCAATGCCAATTTGTATTGGAATTACAATGCCCTTCAATCTGTGGAAAAAAATGCGGTAATCCTTTCAAATGGAGATATGGACGGGATTCCAAAATGGGTGCTTCAATATGGAAAAAATATCCGGCCTGACGTATTGGTGGTCAATAAATGGATGCTCAGCGGAGATACCGAATACCGCAGCCGGATCTGGCAACTATTAAAGATGGACCCGCCGAGCAAGCAAAGATCTGATTTCCATAATCATACGGCTTATACCGATTACCTAGCGGCAGCACTCTTAAAAGGGTCCCAACGCCCGGCCTACATTTCTTCTGGAACTCCCAAAGCATTCTTTAGGCAGCATAACCTGGAAGAGGAGATGTACCTGGTAGGCAATGTCCTCAAATACTCCAATACAGATTTTGATAATACGGCGGCCTTAATAAGAAATGTGGAGACGAATTATTTCCTCGATTATTTAATTAGGGATTTTCAAAACCACCCTGAGCAAGAGGTAGTCAAAAAGCAAATGAACCTGACCTATCTACCGGGATTGGTCCATCTTAAAAAGCATTACCAAAAAACCAGGAATTCGGAAAAGGTTAAGTATTTCGATAAGTTGATTTATAAAATTGCGGCAGACAGCGGTCGTAAGGAAGAGGTTCTTGGTTGGTTTAACCAATAACCAATTGCTACAAGCCATTTTTCGTTATGCCAATGCAGGATCATAAGGACCTTTCGGATGAAAAGCAGATGGAGTTATTCCTTGCTGATCAGAAGGCTGAATTATTCACGCCTATCTATAAGCGCTATTTTCCCTTACTAACAAAATACGTGACCTGGTTGACTCAAGATCAGGTAACAGCCAAGGAGATTGCCCAAATTGTATTGATCAAAGTGTATGAAAAGCCTGAATTGTTTGACCCTTCCCGGAATTTTAAGGTCTGGCTGTTTACTATTGCCAGAAACCAACTTCGAAACAACCGCAGAAATGCGTTAAATCGATTTAAACATCAAATCCAGTTTTCCAGGTTTGAATCAAGTCTCCCCGGAACAGATCCGAGGGAGCATGAGCAGGCTACTTTGGAACTGACCTACCATGCCGTCAATCGCCTATCGGATCATCACAAAGAAGTAATTCTGCTGAAGTATTCAAGTAATTTCACCATAGAGGAAATCAGCCAAATCCTGAGTTGTAAGGAAGGAACAATTAAATCAAGGCTCTTCTACGCCATTCAATCTTTAAGAAAAATAATACTTGTTGAATCATGACTCCAGACCAATTACCTAGCGCCTTTTTCGACCTATTAGCTACCAAAAAGTATACCGATCTTTCTATCCAAGAGAAAGAGCTGGTCCATCAGTTTATGGATGCGGATGAATATAATGCCATGCAAACGGTGGTTTTAAACTTTAGAACTCTGGACCAAGAAATAGAGGTGCTGCCTTCTACTATTCCAGTCCAGGCTGATCAGCCCTCCATTCTCACCCAGCTCCTCACCTATCCAATACCGGCCTATCAGGTCGCAGCAGGTTTTCTATTACTGTTTGGAAGCCTTTTTGTCATTCAATTCTACACCCAAAACCAAGAAGCTAAAAGCGTTCAGACAGAAGTGCAGGAAAAGGGAATCCCGGTCGAGGAAGACAGTTACCCAAGCGAACTCATTTTCAATCTCTAGGACCAAAAATAAGTTGATAGCTATGGCCTGAAATCAACCCATTGGGGTAGCCTGATTCCCCCCAAGTTAAACTCAACATTAATTCTCGGGGCAATGTGACAAATCATAGGTCCACGCATATGAATTCTTCCTATTTTTTGGGCGGTCTAATACTATGCTACCATGATACCTCGTGGAACCGTCGAGGGGAGGCCTTACCCGCAAGGCGTTACCTATTTTCCAGAAGATGATACCTACAATTTTTCGCTCTACTCCAAACATGCCACTGGGGTAGAACTTCTTTTATATAGCGATGACAACTTTCACGAGCCGGTTTTCCGCTTTTCGTTTGATCCACTCCTGCATAAATCGCAACGGATTTGGCATTGTCGGATTCAGCGAAGTGAGACTCAAGGAGCTGCCTACTATGCCTATCGCGTAAGCGGCCCACCACCTGGACCAGGCTACGAATACCATCTATTCGATCCAGAAAAGATTTTGTTGGACCCTTATGCCAAAGCTGTTTTCTTTCCGCCCAAATTTGACCGAGGGGCTGCTGCAGGTCCCGGTCCCAACGACGGCAAGGCGCCCTTAGGGGTGCTACCTACACCCAAGGTCTTCGATTGGGAAGATGACCAGCATGTATATCCGGAGCCCTCCGAAATGGTCATCTATGAAATGCATGTCAGGCAATTCACCAAATCTCCATCCAGTGAGTTGCAAGAGGCGCATCGAGGCACCTATCAGGGCATCATCGACAAAATTCCATACCTGAAAGAACTAGGAGTCACTGCACTTAAACTCATGCCGATCCATCAATGGGACCCTCAGGAAGGGAGTAGCTGGGGATATATGACCCTCAATTTCTTTGCCCCCCATCACGACTTTTCCAGTCTAAAAACCCACGACGATGCGATCGTTGAGTTTAAGACGATGGTCCGGGAGCTTCATAAAGCAGGTATTGCCGTCTTGCTGGATGTAGTCTACAACCACACCACCGAAGGAAATCACCTGGGCCCAAACTTCAGCTATAAAGGAATTGACAACAGTACCTATTACCTGGTATATCCTTCATCCGACGGACGCCAGTACTTTATGAATACAACTGGTACTGGAAATACGATTCACGCTGCCAATCAACAGGTTAGACGGCTTATGCTCGACAGCCTGAAATACTGGCACAATGAAATGCATGTAGATGGTTTCCGGTTTGATATCGCATCCATTTATGCGCGCAATTCCGATGGTTCACTCAACTTCAAAGAGCCTCCTATTTTCCATTCCATCTCCTCCGATCCGGACTTGCAGGATGCTATCCTGATTGCTGAACCCTGGGATCCGGAAGCCTATCTGTTAGGAAAATCCTTTCCCGGTCTTAATTGGGGCCAATGGAATGGCAAATACCGCGATCAGGTCAAAAGTTTTATCAAGGGTGATCCAGGTTTGGTCGACACGCTGAAAACGCGGATTTATGGAAGTGACGACCTGTTCCCCGACGACCTGTTTTATGCTAATCATGCATTTCAATCCATCAATTATTTAGCCTCGCACGATGGGTATACCCTTTATGATTGTACGGCTTACTCGGCCCACGAGCAGCATGCAAAGGAGAATCGCTCCTGGAATTGGGGCTGGGAGGGCGATGAGAATGTCCCTGACGATATACTCCGCCTCAGGAAGCAAATTATGAAAAATTATGCAGCTATTCTATTCTGCTCCAACGGTACGCCGATGATCCGTGCAGGAGAAGAGTTTTGTCAGACCCAGTTTGGTCAGGATAATCCGTACAATGTGGATGACGAGAGCGTATGGCTGAATTGGAGTCGACTAGAGCCATTCCAGGAGGTCCATCGCTTCTTTCAAAAGGTCATCGCCTTCCGCAAGGCTCACTCCACTTTGGGGAGAAGTCGGTTTTGGCGGGAAGACGTTCGCTGGTTTGGCCCGCAAGGTCCGGTGGATCGATCATTTGCTTCTCATACCTTGGCCTATTTTTTAAACGGGAAAAACCCGCTGCACCAGATCAATGATATCGACTTGTATGTGATGATCAACGCCTGGTGGCAGCCCATTGACTTCCGCTTGCAGGAGCCTGGCCCTTGGTATCGAATTATCAATACGGCTTTCAACGCTCCTTCCGACTTCCTGGAGCCTGGAGAGGAGATCATTGATTCGAGCTCTTATCTCGTGCCGGGGAGAAGTGTAGTGGTGTTGGGGAAGTGAAAAATGTCAAATAAAAAATAATTATATTTCTCCCGTTCTACGTTTTACATTTTAAAATCGCTTCGGTAACCGCTTCGAACGGAAAATCTCTCAATGCGTGTTCCATTTTTGTCCTGATCTCGGGCAAACACAAATTACCCAGGCTTCCTTCATGGGTGTGGTTAATAGTTTTATCCGGTTGGAAGTTTCCGGCTTCAATTTCAGTTCCCACTTGCCGGTATGCGTCCCGAAAAGGGACGCCGTTTAAGACCAATCGATTTACTTCTTCTACACTGTACAGGTAATCGTATTTAGGATCGTCTAGTAAATGGATTTGTACCTCCATACGGCTGATGGCATAAGCCATTAAATCTAAACTCTCCTTAGCCATTTCAAGGGCTGGAAAAAGCTGCTCTTTCAACAATTGAAAATCGCGATGGTAACCCGATGGTAGATTACCTGTAAGTTGACTGACCTGCGCTGGTAAACTCAATAGCTGATTGGAGCGACCCCGGAGCAATTCAAAAACATCCGGATTCTTTTTGTGCGGCATAATGCTCGAGCCGGTAGTGAGTTCATCAGGCAATTTGAGGAACCCAAAGTTCTGACTGTTGTACAGGCAGCAATCCATCGCCAGTTTCCCTAGCGTACTGCCCAGTGAAGCCAGTGAAAATGCGAATGATAGCTCTGTTTTACCTCTCCCCATTTGAGCGTGAACCACATTGTAAGCCAAATCTGCAAAGCCCAACAACTCGGTCGTCCTTTTTCGATCCAGCGGAAACGAGGAGCCATAACCGGCAGCCGAGCCCAATGGATTCTGATTGACCAGATCGTAGGTGGCTTGTAATTGGCGGACATCGTCGATCAGCGATTCCGCATACGCACTAAACCAAAGCCCAAACGAAGACACCATGCCCACCTGCAGATGAGTATACCCTGGCATTAGTTCGTTTTGATGTCGCTCTGCTTGTCGGATCAATTCGTTGAATAAGGCCTCAATCCGATGGACCAATTCAGTAAGTTCCGCCCGGAAGAATAAACGCAGGTCTACCAGTACCTGGTCATTTCTGGAACGACCACTGTGGATTTTTTTTCCTGCATCCCCCAATTTCCTGGTTAAAATCAATTCAACCTGAGAATGTACATCCTCTACCCCTTCTTCTATTTCAAACTCCCCCTCTTCAATGACAATCAGGATTTCTTTTAACCCAATTTGTATTGTATCCAACTCCTCCTTAGTCAGTAGACCAATACGCTCCAGCATACGCGTATGTGCGATGGAGCCCAATACATCCCAATAGGCCAACTTTAAATCCAACTCCCTGTCTTGTCCCACCGTAAAAGCCTCGATAGCTCGATCCGTCATTTTACCCTTATCCCATAGCTTCATTTATCAACTTTTAATGCTCGATTCTCAATTCATCACACTTATTCTACATTTCCCCGTTCTACATTCTACATTCATATCTCTCCTTCACGGTCTGTCTTTAACAAATAAAAATCACCTTTATTTAAGGATGGAAAATCCGGATTATAGTTTTCTACTCCACGTGTTCCGGATACGACATAGCCTCCATCCAAAGGATCTACCGTTACTTTGATAGCCACATTGGCTTTCAGGTTATCACCAAACAACTTAAACTCCGGACTCCATACCGTATTTCCATCTGTATCAACTTTTAACAAAAAGATTTTTTGCAAGGGAGAAAAAGAAATGGTGTGTCCGGCAATGATCAAGTGGCCGTCATTCGTAACATCCATGGAAACTGGGACATCACTGGTGAATCCATTCTGGCCATAGGCGATCATGGTATTGCCAAACAAGAAATTTCCTTCCGAGTCTGTCTTGATCAACCCAATGCTCTTCGGAGCATCCGGAATGTATACCAAGTGATAAATATTACCATCGGCATCGATTTCAGAATCGATTACACGCTCCTGTTCTCCACCGGCAAAATTGAAACTGGTATTAACCAGGATATTTCCAAAATCGGAATCTTCATTTAACAAGGCGAAGGAAGCTACAGTGGAATCAAAAGAAGCTCCGTTTTGATCAAAGCGCTCGTAGCTGAGTCCGCTTACTAAAATGTTATTATTTGCATCCAATTCAAGGTCATTGATCAGGTAAACCGGCCGATTGAAATCATTGATCCCGGAAGGTGTAAGCACATTTCCATTATCATCTGCAAAAACCGTCTGGTCAGGACATTGCCCCGCAGGAAAGCAACTGGCAAATAGGAAGGAGTGAAAAACGATTAGGTTGTTACGAAAGGTTGGATCAGAGACAGTTGCTGCGGGAAAGCCGGTTTCCGAATTGGGTAACACATTACCGGTAAGGTCGGTCTTGAAAGCCGGTGCTGTAATCTGGTTGCCTGTAGAGAAAAAGATATACTCTCCTCCATTATCATAAACCGTTGTCAAGGGAGAATCATCGTTCGGAAAATTGGTAGGGTTAAAGGATTCCTGCCAGTTTAAGGCACCGCTACGAAGTACTTTAAAGGCAAATGGAATACCTTCTGAAAACAGATCCTCGCTTAAACCACTTACCACAAAATTTCCATCCTGGTCGATGATGTGATCATAGGTCGTCTCCCCACCCTGGCTACCCACAGTAGAAAACAATTCAAAGGTGACAATGTCCAATGGTGCCAAGGTGACGATTTGGGTAGTATCATCGGTAACAGGCCCATCCGTGATGGTCAGGGTTACGGTATAGCTGCCGGGGATGGCGTAGGTGTGGGAAACTCGCTGGCTGGTTCCCATATTTCCATCCCCAAAATCCCAGGAATAGGTTACTGCACCATTTGAACAGGAGGCATCAAAATCAACCTGGCAATCCTGGCCACAAGGTTCATCCACCAAGGTAAAATTGAAACAGGCCGTTCCCGGATTGGCAACCTGCATCAAACCGTCTTCCACTACGGGCAAATTACAGGCATAAAAACCCGAAAGAATGAGTAAGCATAAAAAAAGGAGGTGTTTTTTCATGGTTTCAGGCTTTAGGATTGACAAATGAAGGGTATAATGGACATCCTACTGTTAACCAAAACTAACCAATCATCAGATTCTTTAATTGTTCCAGCAGTTGAATATAGGTTTGGACCCCCATTTCCAATTCTTTCAGCTCGATATATTCATCGGCGGTATGCGACCGGGCAGAGTCTCCAGGCCCTAGCTTGATGGTGGGAAAAGGCAGCAAAGCCTGATCGGATAGCGTAGGTGAGCCGTAAGGTCTTAGCCCCAGGTTTAGTCCAGCCCTCACCAAAGGATGATCCATGGGGATACCGGAGCTATTCAATCGTAAGGAACGTGCCGTCAATTGGCTCCACTTCATTTCCGCTTGAAGTAATTCGACTATTGCTGCATTGGGATATTGGTCTTGGGTTCTCACATCAACTACAAAAGAACATTCGGCAGGAACAACATTGTGCTGGGTGCCCGCTTTGATTTGGGTAACGGTCACCTTGACCGAACCAAGCGTATTAGAGATTTTGGGAAAAGTAAATTCTTTCAACCGCTGGATATCTTCCATGGCTCGATAAAGCGCATTTTCCCCTTCGTCCCGAGCAGCGTGACCAGCTTTCCCCTCGGTAAGTCCGTCAATAACGATCAGGCCCCGCTCGGAAACCGCCAGGTCTAATGAGGTAGGTTCCCCTATGATGCCGGCCCAAATCTCCGGCCATTCTTCCAAACAAGAGGCTATACCACTCGGCCCGCTGATCTCTTCTTCTGCCGTAGCGGCAAAAAGAAGATGGAAGGGCAAATCATCTCGATCATGGAAGTACAGAAACGTGGCAAGGAGGCTTACCAGGGCCCCACCGGCATCATTGCTGCCCAAGCCATACAGCTTACCTTTTTCCAGGGCAGGTTGAAATGGATCGCGTTTCCAGGCTGGATTGGGCTTAACTGTGTCGTGATGCGAATTGAGGAGCAACATGGGCTTTCGTTCTTGTGGTAAATTTGAAAATGCCCACACGTTATTGCCTCTGCGTTGGGTCGATATACCTCTACTCTTAAGGAAAAACAGAAGCTGTTCGGCCGTCTTCTCTTCATTCCTGGAAAAGGACGGAATAGATATCAGTTCGCGAAGTAGGTCAAGGACAGAAGAAGTCAGGTTTTGAAAGGCCATTGTATATGCAGATTAAAACCAAAATAATAAATCCTTATTTCTTCGTTTCCAAGCCAGGTAAAATGGGCAGGAGAAGCTTTTTTATTAGATTCTACTAAATCGCTAAACCACGGAACTGTTCGAAGGTATTTCTGGTTACGAGATTTCTTTTGGAACCCAAAAATCCCTTCTCCATGATCATCACCTTGAAAGCCGTGCCCTGCGTCTTAAAGGACCTGCAAACCGATCCCAAGATCTTGGTTTTTCAGCATCCACCCCCAACACTGGATTTCCAAATCCCCAAAGGCACGGTGGAACCTAGGGAGTCCATTCAGGATGCAGTGCTGCGAGAGTTGCAAGAGGAGTCTGGGATCAGTAGTGCACAAATCGTAGAAAAGATCGGGCTATACGAACTATTCATCCAGGCAGGTACCTATGGGTTTATCAAAACTGAGCACCAACTTTGGCATATTTATCACTTGCAGGTGGATCATTTCCTGCCGGACACCTGGACGCACATCGTTACCGGGGAAGGTGACGATGCGGGTATGCGATTCGAATATTTCTGGCAACCGTTGTACGATATCCAATTCGAAAACTTTCAGAATAACTATTTGGACGTAATAGATATAGTTAGAAACTATATTCAATCTTCAAGATCGGTTTTGTACCCATTCTAGTTCGAGTTCATTCGGTCAAACTCAATTTCTCGAATCAGTCGTTCCAATTCCACCTGCATTATCTGATATTGCAATGGATGTTCTTTAGAAAGGTCATATTGCTCTAGTGGATCTTTATTTATATTGTATAGCACGGATCGTATATCGGATTTTCCAGTAGGAATCTGCCTTGTTACATAAGGTCGTATCAGTTTCCAATCTCCCTCAATCAAAGCTGCATTATGAGAATAGTATGGGTTTCCTCTATTCCATTGCCAAAATCGGTATTTAGGTAGTATTCCTGGTTTCCCGCTTAGCAGATTTTCCAGACTGCTACCGTCAACCTTTCTTCCATTCTTTAGTGCTAATCCACATATATCCGCCAAGGTAGGCAACACATCTACAAAATGGATGACCTCTTCTAATGTGTCAGGCTGGTAGGTACTAGGCCAATACATCATCAATGGAACATGGATGCCACCTTCGTATATGGTATATTTGGTCCCTCTCATATTTAGATTAAATCGCTCTCCTGTTAAGGGGTCCGGTCCATTGTCACTGGTAAAAATTACCAGCGTTTGGTCCCTTAACCCTAAGCGGTCCAAGGTATTTAGGATAGCCCCAATGCCTTTATCCATAATTTCAATCATGGCATAAATAGTGGCAGTGTTAGTATCTAACCCTTCTGATTGATAAGAGGCTATCAATTCTTCAGGGGCACTCAGTGGACGGTGTGGAGCATAATGGGCCAAATGCAAAAAGAAAGGTTCTTTCTGGTGTCGGTTTATAAAATCGATTGCTCGCTCCGTCAGTTGATCTGTTAAATATTCACCTTGGAATGGTTGGTATTCTCCTTGAATATCTAACTGATAATTGAAATAATCATTCGGCACGTCAAAGCCTTTAAAACCGGCAAACTCCTGAAACCCTCTTTGCATTGGATGATATTCTTGTCCGTCTCCCAGGTGCCATTTGCCAACTAACCCGGTTGCATATCCATTTTCCTGAAAAATAGTCCCAAGAGTTACTTCATCTCGATGTAACCGACTCAATTCGGGATACCGCCTCATATTCAAGGTAACAGCTCCTGTTCGATGTGGATAGCGCCCGGTGAGCAAAGCAGCACGAGATGGCGTACAAACTGGGGAGCCAGAATATGCTCTTGAAAACCAGACGCTTTCTTTCAGCATTTGGTCTAAATGTGGCGTTCTGCTAATTCCTCCGTTATGTATTGATAGATCTCCCAACCCCATATCATCAGCTAATATCAATATGACATTAGGTGGTTGGCCTACTTTTTGGCTTGATAGGGGTAGAGGCAAAACCAATAGGGCACCCATCCAATAAAGAATGATGCAAATCAAACTTGGCATTTTTGATTTTCCAGAAGCGTGTATCATTGAATTATTTATTTCCTTTTTCCTTTAGCAGGAAAATTTGGTAATAGCTTGAATCAGCCTGTTCTACTTTACGGTTGTAGGCAAGCATTCTACCACCGTTCGACCAACTTATTGCTCGGAGTCCAGAAGCCCCTTTTGGCGAGTCAATTGCTATCTTCAGAACCAAGCATTAACTGGTTACCCTCTTCCCTAAAAGAGCCCATTA
>CAZXLD010000049.1:0-36807 GCA_964641965.1 uncultured Saprospiraceae bacterium
AGAACCAGTCTCACCTTCCTATAATCGCTTCCTCGTAAAGCGAGTGCAAAGATAAAGGACTATTTGAAACTGCCAAAATTAACCTTGGAAAAAAGAATTATTTTTTGGCTCCGCAGTGGTGAAAACTGTTTTTCGTTCGGCGGGATGGCAAAGGTAGAATTCCTTCCCAGAATCCAAAACTGAATTCACCTTTTTTACCTGAGAAAACAAAAAATAGTTCCGGACAATTGAGCTGTACGAAGCCTGATCCATTTATTAGCTTTACGGCCTCAATCCAAATGCGAACCATCCAATGAAAAAACACAACTTCAGCGCTGGTCCAGCCATCTTGCCGACAACCGTCTTCGAACAAGCGGCCAAAGGTGTCCTGGATTTAAATGGTACCGGATTATCCGTGCTGGAAATCTCCCACCGCAGCCCGGAATTCACCGCAATTCTGGAGGAAGCCAAACAACGGGTACGCGACTTGTTGGAAGTACCCGAACCCTACGAAGTACTTTTCTTAACCGGAGGAGCCAGCGCTCAGTTCTTTATGACAGCCATGAACTTGTTGCCCTCCAACGGAAAGGCTGCCTACCTCGATACAGGCAGTTGGTCGGCCAAGGCCATTAAAGAAGCCAAACTCTTTGGACAGATAGAAGTGGTTGCCTCCTCCAAAGAAGACAATTACACCCACATCCCCAAGTCCTACATCGTGCACGATGAGGTAGCTTATCTGCATATCACCACCAACAATACCATTTTCGGAACCCAAATCCACCAACTCCCGGATACGTCTGTTCCGTTGGTTGCGGACATGTCATCCGATATCTTCTGCCGCCCAATTGATGTTACCCGCTATTCGGTGCTTTACGCCGGTGCCCAAAAGAACCTCGGCCCTGCCGGTACCACCCTTGTCATTGTAAACAAAGAAGCGCTCGGCAAGGTAGATCGCAGCATCCCATCCATGCTGGATTACCGGGTTCATATCGAAAAGGGGTCCACCTTTAACACCCCGCCCGTATATCCAATCTACGTCAGCTTGCTCACGCTACGTTGGATCGAAGAGCAGGGAGGCTTGAAAAACCTGGAAAAATACAATTTTGATAAGGCAGGACTGATCTACGAGGAAATTGACCGGAATCAGCTATTCAATGGAATTTCCCGTATCGAAGACCGGTCAATGATGAATGCCACCTTCCGCATCAACTATCCGGAACTCGAAAAACCTTTCCTAGACGCCTGCGTAGCTGCCGGTTGTGTCGGGGTGAAAGGACACCGGTCCGTTGGGGGATTCCGAGCCTCAATCTACAATGCCATGCCATATGATAGTGTAAAGGTTTTGGTAGATGTTATGCGCGAATTTGAGCGGACGCACGGATAATACATGGCCAAAACGAGAAAAGAGATCCTCCATCTTGATGTAAGCGGACAAGCTGTACCTGTTTGGCTATTTCGGGAACGCAGGCGCAGCATGCGCATTGCCAAAGGTAAGAAGGCCTTTTTGTTGCGCATCCCGAATGGCCTTAGCCCAAAAAAAGAGCAAGAGGCCATTTCCTGGGCAAGGCGTTGGATGCAAAAACAATTCAACAAAAACCCTGCCTTTGCGCGGGATTTCCAGCCGAAATCTTATCACAGCGGGACTGAAATTCGGACCACCCAGAAAACATATGTGCTTGAGCTGGTCGAAGAAGACCGAAAAACCATTGCTGCCCGATTGCTGGATGAGCAAACTATTCTAATCCGAGGGCCTCATCCAATAGTAGATTCCAGGCAATACACTCAGGTCATTAGCAGGATACTCGCTGCAGATCAACTACCCGACTTTCAACAACGGGTACAACTGCTGAACAACCGCTATTTTCAGGAAAGCTTCAAGCAAATCCGGCTCAAATACACCCGTTCCCGATGGGGCAGTTGCTCAAGCGATGGAAATTTGAACTTTTCTACCCGCCTCCTACTAGCTCCTCAGCCTGTCATGGATTACGTCATTATCCATGAATTAGCACACCTCAAGGAGCTGAACCATTCAGCTCGATTTTGGAGTTGGGTCGAAAAAGCCTGCCCAACTTATCGAGTGCAGGAAAAATGGCTCAAAGAGAATCGGGAGGCCTGTGAGTTTTAGGGTTAGTGTTGAATTTTAATCCGGCATTAAACCCAAAAAGTTGATATGCGACGTAAAATTGTAAAACACATTACAACAAAAGTTGTAAAGATATTCGTGGATGAACAAAAAAAATAACCATATAAAGATCAGTAAATCAACTGAATATGAGCTTATTTAACTTTTAATTGAAGGGTTGAAAGAAAATGTTTCCCAAGTTTATGTCTTTTAAGGCTTCCCATCTTAATGTCGCATATCAAAATTCTAGGGACAACGCGCGCTGGTGTGATCGGCAATGATCTTCCACTCCCCGTCAAACTTTTGCCAGATCAACAGAAAATGCCCACCCGGATTATCCCTTTCGCGCTCCAGGTTCCAAGAGCCGGTGAGCATGGCCCTGTCCTCGCCCAACTTTCGCAGATCCACAACTTGAAAGGTGAGTTTCCCCATGGCTTTGCGGTCGGGGTACCGGCGCTTGTACCCGTCGAGGGTAGCCTGCCAACCGTAAGTAACCCCGCTAGCTCCGCCAAAAAGCAGGCTGTCGGATTGCCAGTACGTCTGTACAAAGGCTTCCACATCTCCGGCGTTCCAATGTTCGGCCTGGGAGGCCAAATGACCCTCAATCTTTTTCAGGTCGGAATCGGTGGTTTGAGCAGATAGACCAACAGATAAGACGTTTAGCAAGAAAAGAGGTAATAATCTGATGTGCATAGGCCGCATGTTTGGGGTAAGATAAGGCATTGAGCTGGTCCTCGGATACTTATAAATAACATGCCTTCCGAGCTGCCTCTCCCCGATCTGCATTATGCACTGTGTAGAGACTCCCGAATTTTCACCATGTTTCCCATCCTCTTCTGGGGGTTGGATACGTTGAAGACCTAATACCGGGAGCACTAGTTCAATTTATTTCGTTCCATTTGCTTTTCGTTGACCGCCAGCCCCAGTCCCGGACCATCCGGAAGGTGGAGATACCCATCATTAAAAGTGAAATAATTATCGAACAACTCGTACAAAGGTCCATAGTTTTGGTGGAGCCGTTTACCTGCGTATTCCTGGAAGGTAGCCGCGTTTGTGATGGAGGCCAGCAGTTGCAGGCTGGCGGCAGTAGCCAGCGTGGGTTTGGCGTTGTGTACCATAATCTGTTTGCCGTAGGCATGCGCCAGGGTTGCTGCCTTTTTGCATTCGCTAATGCCGCCACATTTGATGACATCCGCATTGACGATCTCCACCTTACCAATTTCGATCAGGTTCTTGATCATCCAACGGTTGTACTCGTGTTCGCCCGCCATAACAGGTATTGGCAAACTTTGACTGACCTGCCCTAGGCCGTGGTAGTCTTGCTGAAAAACGGGTTCCTCCAAGGCGGCAATATTGAGTTTTTCATAGAGCCGCAAGCCCATTTCGATGGCTTTTACCGGCGTATATCCGTTGTTAAAATCAACGAAGAGTGTGGTGTCATCCCCCACCGCATTCCGCAATGCCGCCACACATTCAAAGATATCATCCGGGTAGGGGTTTACGTTTTCCTGACGGATTTGCATGCGCACTTTGATGGCCTGATAGCCTTGCTCCAAAAAAGCCGCACCAACTTCGGCTATTTCGTTCGGGCTCATGTACTGGTAATTGCCTTTATCCCGCCCAAAGCTGGCGTAAACCCGAATTTTGCTTTTTCCATTTCCGCCCAAAAGCTTGTGGGCAGGCATATCCAAGAGTTTGCCTTTGAGGTCCCATAAAGCGTTGTCAATTCCGGCAAAGGATCCCGGATGTAAACCTCCAATGCCTGCTTCCAGTCCTTTTAAATAGGCTTCATGCCAGATGGCCTCACTATCGAATGGGTCACGGCCCAGCAAGTAATGCTTTAGTTCTGTTTCAACGTAGCTTGGAGTTAGCTTCTTATTAGCCCCGTCACTCTCGCCCCAGCCTGAGATACCGGCGTCCGTTTCCACCTTAATAAAGCAAGCCTTTTTGAAAAGATAGGCCTTGACATCCGTGATTTTTACTTGACCTCGGGGAAAGCGCGTTGACTCCTCCCTCGCCAAGAGGTGATTAGGTAATAATGCGACGAGGCCGCTGAATCCAAGTGTGCGGAGGAAAGTAGATCGGTTCATGAAAATAGGTAGAAGTCGGCTGAGGGAGATGAGACGCATCCCCCTCAGCCAGCACGATAAATCAAATGTGGAATGGTGTCTTAGCGCTTCACAATGCGACCACTGGTGAAATTAGAGCCCGCTTGCAAACGAAAGTGATACACTCCACTACTCATACCGCCTAAATCCAAATCAATGAGGTGCTGTCCCGCTGGTAACTGGCCACCCCGAACAAGACCAACTTGCTGCCCCAGGTGATTAAACAAAATTAATTGCACGACCTTTCGCTGCTCCAACTCGAATCGGACCTGTACCCAATCAGAAGTGGGGTTGGGAAATACGGACAGTTCTATCTGTTCTCTCAATCCCGGATCAAATGTATTTACGGTTATATCGTGCCAATTGAGATCACCCAGTGGCAAGCCATCCGTACCGGCAGTGAATAGGAAACTGGACTCATCGTAGCTGAAATCAAAGGGTAATTGATCCTGGTCCATGCCTAAACCGCCGTTGCCATCGTCCAAGGGGTCTGGATTACTGGGGTCAGTAAAAAACGATTCCAGATAATCCGTAGGAGGTGCGGGTGAGTTGACAAAGTTCACTGCCAAATTAAAATTGGTGTCTTGAGCCGACGCAGCGATGAAACTTAGGGCATCCCCATTGAAAAATACACGAGGATAGATGCTATCACCAACGGCTGCGCCATCATTCAAATTATCATATACTTCCTGTATGGCCGGGTCAAAGTAATAGTTGTTGTTTGTAATGGTCACCGTCTGAGCTACATCCATGGAATCGATTTGGAAGGCACTAGATCCGGGTTCATCATCACCAAAAAAAGCTGGATTGACAAAAAGGCAATTGGTAACCTCTACATTTATGGCCTCACCCAAATCCAATGAGCGATCACCGGAATGAACGGTGGTCACATGATCCCAGCGCGTCCAGTTGATTTCACCACCGTCATCACGCAACACGCGTGCGGTCAAATTGTAAAACGTGGTATTTTCTACCCAAAGGGTGTCAATGTCGTTGCCCCGATCATCAAAACCTCGCCCATTAGAGGGGTTACTCAGGTTGCCAATATTACTGATGATAGAGTTCGTGACGTAGATTTTATTGTCATTATTATCCAGTCGGAATGCAGACTGGGTGGCTTTATCGATGTGGCAATTATCGACGATTATGCGGGCATTGTCCCTGCTGATACGAATAATCTGATCGTCTGCATTGCCTAGCGCATCTTCATTGGTGATGTACAGTCCCCGCAAAATAATATCGTTCCTCACCCGAAAAGCTCGAAAGGCATCTCCTACGGGTACATTAGGTCGGATAGCAGGGCGCACCATTGCGTCCGCTTCGGCTTCGATACGCAGCGGGAAATCGTTCTCCAGTGTTTCGGTAAGTACATAAATGCCGCCATCTTCTAATTCAAAAACTACATTCAGGTCGGTGGAGTCATTTTCGTCGATATAATTTGAGATGGCATCATTGAGCGTACCTAATCCCGGCGCAACGGGAACAGTGGTTTGACCGTAGCTCCAAAAAGACAAGAGCAAGAAGAGAAAACAAAGGATTGAGTTGAGATTTCTCATAATGAAAAGAGTTATTTTAAAAAATTAGCTTGCTAGAATATCCATTAATCTGTTCGGAACCTGTAGCGCACGCCTATATCCATGGTCCAGCCGAAATATTCTTCCTCTATCGGAAACCCTTGATCAGCGGATAAAAACACAAATTCGGGGGTATTGGATATATTGTTAAAATTGTAAAACACACTCCAGTTGTCTTTGATCTTTTGGCTAAGCGCGAAATCCCACCGGCTGAATGCGCGGAAATATCCGTCTATTTCTTCCCGGTCTCCCACAAATTGCAAGGTGGAGCCTTGCCGCAATAGGGATATGCGAGCGGAAAAGCCATTAACTTCATACCCCAACGACAGGTTTAGTACGTTGTCGGGCTGGTCAGGTAAGACTCCTGACCGAAACGTATCGACCACCGTAGGTATAAAAAAGGGCGGCTCACCTGGGCGAACTTCCAATTGGGGAAATAGGGTTTCTGATCTTAAAAATGTAAAATTGATTCCGACGATCAGTTTATCAAGGGGTTTAGGCAGGAAGTTTAGATTTGTCTGTAGATCTACCTCTGCGCCAAACACAAGCACCTCTGTCTCTAAATTATCTCGAGTTACCAAGCGATAGCCCGTAGTGCCGGAATTGGGATCGAGGTCACGGCTGATGCGCTGGAAGTCCACATTATTAAGTCGCTTGTGAAAGCCACCGATTGTAAAGAGGCCATATTTATTGTAAAAAGAAAAAGCCAAGTCGTAATTCCAGGCCGTAGTATGCTGTAAGGCCGCATTTCCGCGTTGCACCACTTGGTTGATATCATCTATTTGTTGCCAGGGAATTAAATCAAAGAAGTTGGGTCGCGCCAAAGTGCGGGTAGCAGCTAAGCGGACATCCATCCAGAGCAGTATTTGGTACTTAAGTTGTACCATCGGCAGCAGCTCCGTGTAATCCTGTGACCCGATAGTATCTTGCGCATCTATAAAAACCTGCCCTTCCAATTCGAAAGAGCGGCCGAACAGGCCCTCAAAGCTGGTCTGGGTGCGTTCCACACGTACTCCAGGAATAATGGTCAGGCGCTCAGCCAGCTGTATCTTTGTCATTATGTAGGCTGCGCTGATACTTTCCGCTGACCTATAATTTTGGAGGCGCAGACGTTCATCTTCGGCATAATAGGCATCGCTATAGGTATCTGTGAAAGCACGAAGCGCTTCCTTATCTAAGGTAGGCCCAAAACGAAAAGGATAGCGATCGTTGAGGTATTCGCCCACATCGTGCGGACCAAAAAACTGACTGATGGTGATACGGTCATCGCTATTAAGTTGAAAGCGGTCCGGGAAATCCAGCGCAATTTGGTCAATACCGCCAAAGGCTGACCAAATTCGCTCGGAAGTACGATCGCGAAACTGTCGCCGGTATTTGCCGCCCATTTTAAAAAAACCAGACAGTTTTCCCTGGTTAAATGGAATCTTCCAGTCAATGTTACCGGTGTATTTGGTAGTGTTCACATCAGTGTTGTCGATGCGGTCTTGCTGAAAGACAGTTCGTTCCAGATTGTTATTCGCGGAGGCCACTATGGAGATCAGTGAAGTCTCATCAACTTCTCCGGAAAAGGCACCATCTTCCCGAAATCGTATGGTTCGTTCGTCAGGCAGGTTATTTTCGGTAATGGCATAAGAAGCGCCGAAACTGAGTTGCGAATTCCATAGCCCAATGTTGTAGATGCCCGATAGGGTGTTATTCCACGTCATTTGGCTACTGTTTCGCAGCCGCAGATCGTATTCTTTACGGGAGGATTCCGGCCTGTAGCGGGTGCGGTAGCGGGTTTCGTCTCGGTCTAATCGACCTAAGAAACTACTTACACTAATTTCCCCTCGATTCAATTCGTAATCTAAGGTCACACTCCCCCCGTAGCGTAGTCGTGTTTCGATCCGATCTGCCAGATTGATGTCCTCTGCCTGGATGGAGGCATTGCCCTGACCGTCCTCACCGGTCGTAATGTAGGAAGCCGTTAACAGATCGGAACTGCGATTAGCCCGCTGGAAGTTACCTGTCACAATGACACCCAGTTTGTTTTTCAAAAAGCGATTGCTCAAGCTAAGGCTGAGGCGGGGTTGCCCAAACTCACTTTGTTGTTGATTGAAGCCCAGGCTTCCCCTAAAATCTCCACGAAAGCCTCTCTTGGCTTTCTTGATTAAGAAATTGACGGTACCCCCTACGGCATCTCCGTCCTGATCAGGCGTAATGGATTTATATACCTCAATACCATCCAGCGCATCGGTGGAAACCATGCTCAGGTCTACCGAACGATCTTCCCCATCGGTGGCTGGAATGCGCTCTCCATTAATGGTAATGGCGTTGTAACGGGGAGATAACCCCCGAATACTCACTTTAGTGGCCTCCCCACCGTCTCGCTGGAGGGATACTCCGGGTATGCGCCCCACGGTTTCGGCCGCATTTTGGTCGGGGATCTCATTGATCTTATCCTTGGAAATAACGTTCAATATGCCATCTGCATTTACCTGCTTTTGGATGGCCGCCCTTTGGCCTTCCAGTTGAGCTGAGACAACCACTTCATCCAACTCGACAGCATCCGGCAACATGGCCAGTCGAAGTGCCTTGTTTTGCCCAGCCTTTACAGTCAAAGGGAAATCCAAATTTTTGTACCCCAAATAACTGATTTTTAACAGGTAATCACCTGGCTCCAAGCCTACAATTTTGAAATTACCCTCCAAGGCCGAGGCACCACTTTGGGTCGTCTCAACAACCTGCCAGGCGGCAAAAGATAGCGGCTCCTGGCTGATCGAATCCACCAGCAATACATTCACTACAGTCTGCTGCCCATAAAAGGGTAAGCTTGAAAGTAAGCAACAAAGGCCTATGCAGTATTGGAGACTTACTTTGCCCATATTCTTGTACAGTCTTCGGAACCCAAACCTTGAATTATAAATGTAAGAAGCTTCCTCATGACGGCTGGCCTGAAATAAAATCCATATCTTATAATTTTGTGCAATCGGTTGCACAAAATATAATATTAGTTTTACGAATAAACCCACTTTTTTGTGGGAATCCAGAGCAAAAAAATAGAATATAGTCGGTATATTGGCCTATCCCCCAAGAATGTCATAATCTTTGCGCAAACGATTGTACTTTTTATGGCTGAACATAAACCCACGATCTACGATATAGCGCGTGAACTCAACATCACTCCTTCTACGGTTTCCCGGGCTTTACAGGATCATCCCCGAATAAGTTCAAAGACGAAAGCAGCTGTCCTGGCAACTGCTGAGCAGTTGAACTATCAGCAAAATCACATTGCTGCTGCCCTGCGCAGTGGGCAGACCTACACCATCGGCGTAGTAGTTCCCTACACCAATCGAAATTTCTTTTCCTCGGTGATCAACTGCATTGAGAACCTGGCCTTTAGCTCGGGTTACAGTGTTATCATCACCCAGTCCAACGAAAGTGCCGACCGGGAGAGAAGAAACATTGAAGCCTTGCTACGCGCCCAAGTCGATGGCATAATCATTTCCATTGCGCGCGAACAAGCAGACCAGCGGGCTTATCATCAGATTGTCAGACAGGGTATTCCCCTTATCTTCTTCGATCGGGTCACAGAGATCCCGGGAGCGAGCACCGTGGAAATTGACGACTACCAAGGAGCGCATCAGGCAACCCAACATCTCATTGAGCAAGGCTGCAGGCGTATTGCCCATATAGCGGGCTCGCCACATCTCAATATCTATAAGAACCGCCTGCGCGGATATCGCGATGCTTTAGAGGACCATCAGTTACTGTATTCAGATGAATTGGTCCATACCAGCAATCAAAAAGTGGATGACGGGCGACAGGCTATGGAACATTTTCTACAACTGCCCCAACCACCCGACGCCGTTTTGGCTGCCAGTGACTACGCCGCCATTGGAGCGATGCAAATATGCAAGGAAAAGAACCTGCGCATACCTGATGAGGTGGCACTTGTAGGTTTTGCCAACGAACCCCTGACGGCTTACCTGGAGCCGGGCCTGAGTTCGGTAGATCAACTGAGCGAAAAAATGGGGCATTTCGCAGCCAAGACCTTCCTGGAAGCCATACACAACAATGGGAACTTCATCCCGCATAAAACCGTGTTGACACCCAACTTGATCGTACGGGGCTCCTCTGATCGAAACAAGCTGTACTTACCGAAATGAATTTCCGTTCTGGACACACTTACAGGCTGACTGATTCCCCCACCGACAATCGTTTGAACCACAAATCCATAGATCATGACACCTGCCTTTACTCCATGCAGCTTTATCGGCTCACTAAGCAATAAGCCTAAAACCATTTTCATTTTACAAAGTCATATCAAAGGAGTTATTTGGTTTGACTTTGCATTTTTCAAGGCTTTTTTAATCCTGTTCACCAGTAGTATTTGCCTGGGCTGCAGGCCAGGTCCTATAACCCATGAATTGTATATAACTGAATTTGGTGCCCGAGCAAATGACCAACAATTGGATACTGAAGCCATTCAGGAGGCAATTGACTTTTCACAGCAGCAAGGGGGCGGAACAGTCATTTTCCCGACGGGCACATTTCAATCCGGTACTATTCAACTGCGCCCCAATGTTTCCATTCGATTAGACAGTGGCAGCATTTGGCAGGCCAGTTCTTCCTTAAGCGATTACGATACCCTGGCAAAAGTCAGTTTTTTGGTAGGCGAAGGCCTGGAGCATATAAGTATCACCGGGAGGGGTATTATCGATGGCCAGGGAAAGGCCTTTTGGGATGAGCAATTCAATCCACTGGATCGGCCGACACCCTGGATACGGTTATCTCATTGCCGGAACATCCAGCTGGAGGGCATTCGTTTTCAGAATTCTCCAAGCCATACGCTTCGGTTTGAGCATTGCGATAGCGTTTGGATAAGCAACGTGACCATCTGGAATCCGCTACGGGGGCCCAATACCGATGGGATTGATGTGGTGGATAGCCGGCACGTTTGGATTGAAGGCTGTTCCATCCGTACAGGAGACGACGCCATCTGTCTGAAGTCTAGCCAGGAGTGGGTCGAAAGTATACATGTAAATAATTGCCGATTAATCAGTGATGACGCAGCTATTAAGTTTGGTACGAGTTCAAAGATAGGGGTGAGAGATTGCCGATTTCAATCCATTCATATAGACAGTACACGCTATGGCATTGCTTTGTTTATGCTGGAAGGAGGGCGCTTTCAAAACAATACATTCACGGATATAACCATAAAAAATGGCTCTCGGCACCGTTTTCAATATCCGATCTTTGTAGATGTAGACCTTAAAAGGCCCAGTGATGAGTTTGGCCGCATAGAAGATATCAGCTTTCAAGACTTGGTCATTCAAACCGATGGCAAAGTATTGCTAAGCGGCCACCCGGAGCAGCCTTTACGCAATATTCGTCTCGAACGTATCAATTATACTTATTATCCTTCCGAAATAGACTTCAGCAAGGCTAAAAAACCGAGGGGAAATAAGAACTATCCAAAGTTATCGGATAGCTATGATTTTGCGTACCGCCCTGAACCTTGGGTAATTGCTTTCGCGGAAAAAATAAAACTCGAACATATTCAGCATGCAGATGGAGAGCCACTCTCCTTGCATAAAATCTGGCAGCACAACGTGACATGGAGTCAGTAATGTTTGGAGCATGCGATAAATTATTGACCAGTAATACCTCCACAAAATTGGGACCAGATTTAACCCGGATTATTCCTAAAAGTACTCCAGCATGAGACAATGAAGCCGTATTATAATTTCCAATAGTTTACGCCAGGGTTGATACCGGCTATTTTGACCCTGGGTGCTTGAGGAGTCTGACTGCCAGGCGACACCAAAGCATCAAGGCTCAGGCCACCCTCTAAGCCGATCCGAGTATTTTTCAGCAGAAAAGCACACGAAATAAGAAACATTTCAATAAAAATTGTTTCCAAAATTTAAACCCGACCTCACACAAACGATCAACTTCAAAAGATTACGGTATGATACCTGTCCAAGTGAAAATGACGTATGTAAACGACTTCTTTTTCGCAAATCCGGCGTTAAAAATCCTCGTCGTAGCTCAATACCATGCAATGGATTGCTCCCTGTGACAACAGCTCCCGGCTCAGCGCTTTCCTCAATACAGCTTTGGTAGATGTACGT
The DNA here is from genome assembly GCA_964641965.1 of uncultured Saprospiraceae bacterium. GTDB lineage: Bacteria > Bacteroidota > Bacteroidia > Chitinophagales > Saprospiraceae > JAJDFU01. Next base: position 11,900 of record CAZXLD010000049.1, read on the forward strand.
TACATCAATACACAAGACAGCAGCATTCGAGACAAGCGTGAAGCGCTGGCCCCACCGGCCATGGTGCGAAGCGGGATTAGTTGGATTTACCGCCGCTTCCGATTGAGTTGGAGCTGGGCTTTTACCTCCGAGCATTTCACGGATGCAACCAATGCCCGGCGTACGGCTTCCGCCGTAAACGGGATCATTCCCAGCTACCAAGTTGTCGACATAAGCGCCGCCTACCGTTGGCGGTGGTTCACCTTTGAGCTATCCTGCAATAACCTGTTTAATACAGCCTACTTCACCCGCCTTGCAGATAGCCTATCCGGGTCCGGGTATTATTCCCACTGAAGGGCGCAGTGTATTTGGTACCGTCGAATTTCGGTGGTAATCAAAAAAGGCCGACCTCCGAAGCTGGAGATCGGCCTTTCAGGACCTAGCGGATTGAAATTATTCAGCAATCACTTCGAAATCGACCTTGATATCGACTTCCGGATGCAAATCCAACCCTAAGGTGTAGGTGCCCAGTTCCTTTACCCCATCCTCTGGCAAGACTACCTTTCTACGACTAACCTCCAACTCAAACTGCTCTTTTAAGGCTGCAATAACTTGGATTGGTGTAACGGAACCAAATATTTTCCCGCTGGTACCGGCTTTGGCGCCGATCTTAAGCACTTTTCCTTTCAACTGATCGGCAATAGCTACAAATTCAGCTTTGCGGGCAGCCAATTCAGCGGCTTCCTTCTCCTGAAGTTGGTTCAACTTGGCACGATTGTCTTTGTTGGCCAAGATGGCAATGCCTTGTGGAATTAGATAATTCCGGCCAAAGCCATTCTTAACGCTAACGATTTCGTGCTTATCGCCGAGCTTATCTACATCTTTTAACAGGATAACTTCCATGGTACTATCTCTTTAACCTCCTGTATGGATTCTTATTTAACAAATACCCCTTGTTTGGACTCGGGGAATTACTTTAGCAAGTCGGTTACATAAGGCAACAAAGCCAAGTGCCGGGCACGCTTGACAGCTGTAGCTACTTGCCGCTGGTACTTCAGCGAATTACCGGTAATCCGACGTGGAAGAATTTTTCCCTGCTGATTGACAAATTGGATCAGGAAGTCAGAATCCTTATAGTCGATGTACTTAATGCCGTATTTGCGAAAACGGCAGTATTTCTTGCGCTTTTGCCCAATCTTAGGATTACTCAAAAACTTTATATCGTCGCGAGATGCCATGATTATTTCATTTTTTAGGTGGCGAGAGGATTACTTCTTGGAAGCACCAGCGTTTTTGGACGCCTTTTCTTTCTTGGATTTTCCGATCAGACCGTTGCGCTTGTCCTCGTTGTACTTAACTCCGTACTTATTGAGTGTAACGGTGAGAAAACGCATGATGCGCTCATCGCGGCGCATAGCAAGTTCTACCTTGTCCGTAACTTCACCGGTCTCGGTTTTAAATTCTACACAATAGTACACACCAGAGGTGCGCCTTTTGATGGGGTACGCCAGCTGACGCAGGCCCATTTCATCCACATGTACGATCTCGCAACCTTCATTCTTGAGCTGATCGACATATGTCTGAGCTGTCGCTTTGATTTCGTCCCCCGACAGCACTGGGTCTACGATGAATGTAACCTCGTAATTTTTCATTGGATCAGACATAATTGATTAAAAATCGGGGGGCAAAGGTACTGTAAATAGTTGAAAAGTAAAACACTAAATAGCAAACCTAATTATTGGAAAACTGACTGGGATTGCAATGGGTAATTTGCACTGGGTAGTAAGGAGCAGGATTGATGTGGCCCCTGATCGGTTCCGGCTTTGACCATGGTCCTGCTCTAAACTGACAACCATCCACTGCATAGCTTAAATGACGACGTACCAGGAATCTTCTATCAGAAACAAACCACATACAGCACCTCCCTCTTATTGGCTAAACTCTCCAAATTGACTAACTTAAGGTTCTTTAGAAAGTCTTCAAAATAGCAACCATGAAAACCACCCAACCGTTTCTATGCTCTTGGATGAGCCTTCTGCTTACGGGTCTGATCACGCTGGCAATGCTGCCACAAGCCTCCGGGCAGGAAAAATACAAGCCCAACTGGAAATCCCTTTCTAAATGGGAAGTACCCGCTTGGTTTGAAAAGTCCGTACTAGGAATCTACATGCACTGGGGCGTCTACTCGGTACCCGGCTATCGTTTCAATGATGATGAAGAACAAGTAGACAGCGGACTCTGGTATGGAGGAGCTATGTATATTCCCAACGATGCGGAACAGCGCAACTTCGGGACCTATGATTTCCATAAAGAGAATTATGGGGATCCTTGTGAGTTTGGGTATGAGCAGTTTGTTCCACTATTTACAGCGGAGAAGTGGGATCCGGATGCCTGGATCACGCTCTTCAAGGAAGCCGGAGCTGATTATGCCGGCATCGCTGCCGAACATGGAGACGGTTTTGTACTATGGGATAGCGAGTACGACAAATTCAATGCCATGGACAAAGGGCCCAAACGGGACATCCTAGGTGATTTGTTTGAAGCAGCTCGAAAGCAAGGCCTGAAAACCGTAGCCACCTTCCATGAGCCTCCCGCTGAGATGTTTGATGAGGGTAGAAAAAGATGCCCCGAAGATGCCAGCATCAACGACCCTCAGTATGCGGATCTGTATGAGACCAGTTCCTTTGATGTGCTGAACAAGAAGTTGTACGAGGTGATCGACAAATACAGGCCAGACCAGCTATGGTTTGAGGACAAGTACAATGGGGAGAAGAACTGGAAGCCTTTTATCGCTTACTACTTCAATGAAGCAGAGAAGTGGGGGAAGGAGGTCTTCATTGCACAAAAGCATGGTGAGGCACCTTTGTCTTGTTCCATTCTGGACCTGGAAGGCGGCAGTTTCCCTGGTGGTAAATGGGAATGGGTCGGCATGACGGAGCCTCAGCCTCAGCGCTGGCAGAAAGACGTACCCATTGGAAACTACTGGGCCTATGCAGAAGGGGTGGGTTGCCGCCCAGTGAACATGCTCGTAGATGGCATCGTGGACCGAATCAGTAAGAACGGCGTCAGCCTTCTGAACGTAGCCCCCAAAGCGGATGGCACCCTCCCTGAAGCCCAGGTTAAATGCTTGCAGGAGCTGGGCGCCTGGATGAAGATCAACCGAGAGGCCCTCTACGCCGCCAAGCCTGCACCCTATGTGAAAGGCGGTACGGACGAATGGCGGGCCGGATCGATTCGCTTTACGGAAAAGGATGAATTCCTGTATGCGATTGAGTTGGGTAATGAATGGCCGTCCACCGTTGGATTTGCAGGTTATGGAGACAGTCAGGTGCCAGAAGTTCCCTTTACTATCGCGGGGGTACAGCCGGTGGAAGGGTCAGAGGTCTACCTGTTGGGCCACGAACAGCCGCTTCCCTGGCATATGGAAGGGGACGACCTGGTCATTGAAACCTTGCCGGAGCTGCAAGCGGAACAGCACGCCTGGAGTTTTAAAGTACAGGTGCGGTAAGGAGCAAAATGGGGTATCAGAGCTTTCTATCTGATTTTTTGGAGCACCTTCGCATAGCTTGAACTGTGAAGACTCAATAGTCGTGACACAGGTCACTGTATGCGTTCTGTCAAGGTAGTATTTTGCCAAAAAGAACACCATGGAATATTACCTTCAAAAACAAGTAGCTACTTCATTCGACAAGGCCGTTGAACGCGTGACCAATGCCCTCAAAGCAGAAGGTTTTGGCATCATCACCGAAATAGATATGAAGTCTACCCTAAAGGAAAAGCTAAATGTGGATTTCAAAAAGTACAAGGTCTTAGGAGCGTGTAACCCAAAACTTGCCTACGAAGCCCTGCAGACGGAGGAACAGATTGGTATCATGCTACCTTGCAACGTTACCGTCGTGGAGCAGGAAGGTGGTAAAACTGATATCTCTATTGTAAATCCTGAAATCATGGTTGGCCCCATCCCAAATCCCAAATTGAAGCCTTTTGCCCAGGAAGTAAAAATCATGCTGGGGCGAGTATTGGAAAACGTTTAATCCAGATTATAGCATAGAAAGGATTGCACGTAGCAGACCGTACTGTTAATTTAGTGGGATACTCACGACAAGGTCATTTGTAAATTACCTTACAGGAAGGCACCAGGATAAAGTGGATGCGACTTTTTACACATTACCCTACTTAAAAAGCAACTTATGCATTATCAGTTTGCAAATGTTTCAATCGTTTTGCATCTTGTTTAGACTGGTAAATTCCACTGCTATGAAGTTATTTGCTTTCTCCATTCTGATTATCCTGTTTCCCTTAATTGCGATCGGCCAGCCTAAATCTGGATTTATTGAGCTGGAAGATGAAAATGGAAAAACCTACTATAAATCGATTAAATATTTTGAAACCGGGAAAATTAAAACCATTACCTATTGGTCTATCCATGAGGCTAACCTCATCAAACAAGACCGGTTTATGCGAGGATTAGAAATGGATGAGGAGGAAGTCCCTTACGTAGGAGTGGATAGTATATTTTTCTACAGCGAATCCGGAGATTTCATTAGAAAAATGATCATTAGTGAAGATGATCACTTGGAATTGGGCCAGTTGCGCCGATACGATGATGAATTCATCTATACAAGCTTATGGAAAAGATATAATAGTAGTTTAATTGTCGCACTTGGTAATACTCAATTGGAAATTAAATCAAACACTATTCAGCTTGAAGGTCGGATAGGGGAAAGCATCACCTTTCCGTTTGAAATCAAGTTATGGGAAAGTCAGACAGAAAGCCTGGTCCTTTATTTGGAAAGCCCGGATAATCAAATTTCAGTGCCGGATTCCATCTTGCTTAGAAAGGATCAAAAAACAGTTGTTGACCTTGTAATCGCTATAAATCAACATATTGATGAAGTAACGGTACTGGCTCTTACTTCATCCGGTGAAAGCTTTCCCCTTGAATTCTCGGTACGCGGGTATGATTTGTTTCAAAATGACTTCCAAGCCGATTTAAATACAGCTCAACGAGGCCTTGTAGATCTCGGCGACAAACGAAAGCTAATAATCAAATCGGATGGGCCCGAGAAGCTAATCCGGCTTTACAGAAATGAAAACCTGATCGATCATTACCCTATCTCCCAGATCGGGTCGTCTATAAACGTAAAAGGATTCAAAAAAGGCACGTATGTGCTAGAGCTGGTCAATCTAGGGACTCAGGAGAAGAAATATTGTGCGATCGAACTTCAATGAAAGGGGAAGTAGTCAAAAGCTACCATTTTTAAATTGGAGCGCTACCTAGAAAGTCATCTTATATGCTAACAAGGATACCAGCATGAAAAAATGGATGCGACTATTCGTACATGGGATCGCTTCCATTGCGATCATTTGGGTTGGTCTAACCTTTTGGGCTGAGCTGGCAGGTAAGCAACAAATCCAACATTTTCCTGCCGACAACGCTACCCGATCAGCCCTCCTGCTCTATAACCCCGATCCCATCTATAATCTGGATGAGCAAATAGGTTTGGCCCTGGCAGATGAGCTTAAGAACCACGGTATATCATCCACCCTAGCCACAAATCGAAAAGTCAATAAGCTTGAAAACCAAGCTTTTGATGTCTATATTTTTTGTGCCAACACCTACAACTTTGCCCCTGATCAGGGGATTAAAAATGCCATTCGAAGACTGAACCTGCAACCCAAAGACCCGGTGGTAGCGATTACCCTGGGCTCAGGGTCTACCCACCGGTCCCAAAAAAGATTTGAACGCTTTTTAAGAGGATTAGGTTTGGAAGTAGTTCAATCCCAAACATTCTGGCTGCTTCGTCCCAATGATGAGCGCCGAATGGACGAATCGAACCTACAGGTAGCCGTAGATTTAGCCAAAGAATTGGTAGCGCCGACGCTTCGGGCTATCGAAACAAACTGAATCCTTTCTTGTCGCAGGCACAGTACCTGCCTACTCTGAATATAAATGGATGGTTTAATTAAGTAATTTCCGCCTTTTTTGGTTACTTTCTAAAGCAAGATGGGAGCCAATCCAAATGGTAGGATTATCTGAAAGGCCCGGTTCGACTTGCTGGTGGACCAGACAATGCCCCAGGCTCGGAGAACCATCAATCATTTTAAGGGCAACCCTAGCAGGTCGAATGAAGTCCTTTTCCTGCAAACGCAAACTTCTAATGTGCAGTATCTCAAATAACAGTTATCAAAAATCGATACGTATGAAATTTACTATTTCTATCCTGTTTGTTGTACTGCTTTGGTCATGCAAGTCCGAAACTATTTATTCCATCCAGGTGGATTCGAAAAATAGTTCGATTGACAGTCTGTATATCGTTGAATCGATTACGGATGAGATTTTATCCAAAATGGCTGTCCAGGATGAAAGCTTTGAAAAGATCGAAGCGCTCATTGAAGTACCGACAACTGCCTCTATAGAAACCAAAGACGGTGCTCAACGCTATTTAGCTATACTCTATCCCAAAAAAGAGTTGAAAATAACGATAGAGGCCGATTCCATTATCCAAACCAATGCATTGGGAGATTCTCTCCTAAATTATATTTGGCATAGCAACAACAATTTCATCCAACAGAACCAAAACTTTATTTTTACTACTCCTGATTATGATTCTATCGTTCAACTTTTTCAGGACTTTGAAGCAGTACGACAATCAAAAATTGAGCAATATTCATCCAGGCTTTCCCCTGCAGTAAAAGAAATCTTACTCTATCAAAATAGCGCTCGTATTCATTCCTTTCTGTTCTACTTCGGTCGCCTGATCAAACAATTTCCTCCCAATCACCCCTATTTTTCATTTATTTCGGACATAGACCATAACGCACCCTGGGCTAAAACACTCCCGCACAACATACTCTGGAAGCATGAAATCAATTATTTGATGGTCCATGATTCGATCGAGAATCAGGATGAATTTCTGGATTATGTAACGAGCCAGACGGACAATGCTGACCTACTTGATTTTTTGCGGGTGATATACATCTCGGAGATTATCGCTCATCCATCGTATTGGCGAAAGCATCAACCAAACCTGAATAGTCAAAATCTGCGGGAACTTATCGCGAAAGAAAAAACCAATACCTATTATAAGTTACTAATCAACCCCTCTGATGCGTTCTTTTCTACTCAAAAAGGTCAAATTGCTTATGATTTCGAGGCAGAGCAGGTGGATGGCTCCAAAGTAAAGTTGTCTGATTACAAGGGAAAGGTTGTATTTATTGATTCTTGGGCCACTTGGTGTGCACCTTGTATTTCCCATCGACCCAAAGTGGTCGAATTAGCTAACAAATATGCTGATGACGACAGGGTAGAAATTCTGATGATTTCTATGGATTCAAAAAAGAGCAAATGGATAAATTTCCTGGAAAAGAGGGATGATTTAAATCAAAAAGGTGATTTGATTATCCCAGAGGGTATAAAAAAAGAATATCGCAAACGCTACAATGTACAGCTGATACCAAGGTATATACTCATTGACCAAGATGGAGTGATTATCAATTCCAACATTTCGGAACCATCCCGGAACGTTGAACAACTAATTGAACATGAACTGACGAAAATGTAAGGAGATCCTCCAGCCAAACAGCCCCCTACCGGTAAGTCACTACTCCAGTATTTGGGTTTTGCGTACATTCCAAAAGTCAAACAGACAGCTACACGAATGGCTGGAATAGTAAGGTTCAATTTCACAGATGTAAAATATTACGCGGGCGTCCTTTTATCGCTCCCCTTTTTACCGGTCCTGTACCTTCAAGGGAAGAAGATCAAAGCGTCCATTCCAGTATTGCCGGAGGCAGCCGGCCCAAAGGGATTGTGCACTGCCCAGAACCCATCGGGAAAAACCATTCAACTGATCACCTTGGGTGAAAGCACCATTGCGGGGGTTGGTGTGCATACACATGCCGAAGGTTTTACCGGGACTCTGGCCCAGGAACTTGCCAACCTGATCCAAACCAATGTGGCCTGGCAGGTATATGCCCGCAGTGGTTATACGGCTAAAAGGGTGACCCAAGAGCTAATACCAACGATTCGCGAAAAGCAAGTGGATCTGATCGTTGTAGGACTCGGAGCTAATGACGCCTTCGCCTTAAATAGCCCACGGACATGGCGACGAGATATGCATTTATTGATCGAATGCCTGCTCACCAAGTACCCAAAATCATACATCGTTTTTTGTAATATGCCGCCTATCAAAGAATTTCCCGCTTTTACCCCACTCATCAAATTGACCATTGGGAATTTAGTGGAGATGCTTGGTGAAAACTTGAAAACCTTGGTGGCAGAATATAATGACGTCTATTACTATGGCGAAATTATTACTGTACAAGAGTGGGTGGAAAAGCTCGAAATAGCTACCCAAAAAAGTGACTTTTTCAGTGATGGAGTACATCCTTCCAAGCTAACCTATCAGACTTGGGCAAAAGATATAGCCGCCCGCATATCCGGTGAAAGGGCAATTCAAGAGGAGCTTCAGCAAGGGAACTGAAGTAAAAGAGCCAAAATCGCTTTACCAGGTTCTACCAACAAAGTAGGGTCTCTTCCAACAAGGTCGTTATACCCTTGAATGACGAATCCATTACCTTCACAAACGGTTAGCATCCTATGTCTATACGACCTATTAAAGGAAGAATGAAGTTCTGAATATCCCGGTTTGCGTAAACTTTACGAAGGAAACGAACTTTGAAGCCATTACCGGTTGTATTCAGGCAGCGGCAACCAATCGGGTGGAAGGCCCTATGCCGACCTACCAGCATCCGCAGGGGGGAGATTGTACAACAACTTCCAATACCGAGATAGACCTGCCAGAGAGCCAAATCGAACTTTTCCCCAATCCAACCCAAGGTAGTTTTTCCATCCTGGCTCCTGTAGGTACTTACCAGATTGAAGTGATGAATGCGCAAGGTAAGCGCCTGCGATCCTTATCGCAGCGAGGAAACCGAATCGAAATGGATATTTCGAATCTACCTGCAGGTATATATTTTATCCGGATTCGAAATGGAAAGCGCGGAGAAATCAAGATCAGTAAAATCATTAAAAGCAACTGATACGTAGCACTATAGAGCGGTTTTAGCTCATGGCAAAAGCCGATTCTGTACTAAAGCCTTGACCAATATGGTCAGGGTTCTCTTTTTCCATTTTAAATGCAGATGCTTTATTCACTTTCTAACCCTTCAAAACAAAGCCCTTTTCTAGTATATTGAAGGAAGAAAGCAACCGTTTTGTTGGTTTTGACAGATTCACTTTTATGCATGAATACCCTATGCCCGCTCTGAAAACCTACTCGACTTTAATGCTACTGCTGGCCTTATCACTATTCCTTCAATGCAGTACACCTGAACCAATACCCGAAGCCACCCACCCAAACATCGTCTTCATCCTGGCCGACGACCTTGGCTATGGCGATGTTTCCGCCTACAACCCAGTTTCTCAAATCCAAACCCCTCATATTGACCGGTTAGCAAAGGAAGGCATCCGGTTTACAAATGCCCATTCGCCATCGGCGGTATGCACTCCTACCCGCTATGGTATCCTCACAGGCCGCTATGCCTGGCGTGGCATCTTGAAACGCAGCGTCATCGAAGGTAATCAGACACCTATTATCGAAAAAGGGCGTACCGCTCTTCCGGCTCTCTTGCAGCAACATGGCTATCGTACGGCTTGTATCGGTAAATGGCACCTGGGTATGGTTTTCCAGAATGAAGCTGGCAACCCGGCTAGACTGCTGGATCAAGACGGGCCTGGCTGGCAGATCATTGAAGATGTGGACTTCACCAAGCCGGTGCTAAGTGGACCCCAACAACAAGGGTTTGATTATTCATTTGCTACCCCTGGCTGCCCATCGGATGACTTTTTCAATTTTTATGTGGAAAACGGGACTATTTTAGGCCCCATTGAAGCCGATGAAGACACGCGCAATTGGGTCGATTGGGAACACGAACGTGTGGATACAACTCTTCTATATAAAGGGATGGACTTCATTAACCAACATACCCAGTCCAATTCCGACGCCCCTTTCTTTTTGTATTTACCCCTTTCGGTACCACATATTCCCTGGGCTCCACCTGGTTTTGTAGAAGGCACTAGTGGCGCCGGAAACCGAGGGGATCAAGTAGTACTAGCCGACTGGATCGTTGGTCAGTTGGTCCATTACCTGGACAGCCTGGACCTTTCAGATAACACTTTGTTCATCTTTGCCAGCGACAACGGACCCAATCCAAATGATCCGTCCGACCCATCCAATCACCAGCCGGCCGGTCAGTTCCGAGGTAGTAAGGGTATGATCTGGGAAGGTGGCCATCGAATTCCATTGATCATCAAATGGCCGGGGCATACCCCTGCCGGTAGGGTAAATGATGAAAAGATTGGCCTGATCGACCTCTACGCCACCTTTGCCGATCTGGTTGGCGATTCGTTGGGCCATTCAGTTGCTGAAGACAGTTACAATATGCTCCCCTACTTCCTGGGGAATCCAATGGATCAACCCATTCGAAAGGATATCATCTTCCACAGTGGAGATGGGGTATTCGCTATCCAAAGCGGCCAATGGAAGCTAATTACCGATGCCCTTCACGGAGGATACCAGGAAGAATCTCCCGTTCCAGGTACTGCCGGACAGTTATATGATATGAAGACCGACCCCTTGGAAACTACCAATTTGTGGGCGGACAGCACGCGTCTTGTAAACGAATTGGAGGCTTTACTAAAGCAGTACCAAGAACAGGAGTATTCGAGGGGAATGGACTAGGTAACTTCTAGTCTCGGTTCATCAAAGAAACTTTCTAAACTTTCATAACAAAGGTTTTTTCTATTACCTTGAGAAGTGAAGAATAGCTTTTGCTTCTCCATTTGTGAATCCGAACAATGGCTTCCTTTAGGCTATCCATTAAAACCAAAATTATGAGAACGAGATTAATGCATTCGAATATCCTCCTACCGGGTTTACTATTTCTTTCCATTGCCTGCTATGGTTGTCAAAATAAAGAAGCCACTGAAACCACCAAAGATCAACCCAATATCCTGTTCATTTTCTCCGATGATCATGCTGCCCATGCCATCAGTGCTTATAGTGACCGCCTGATCCAAACGCCCAACCTCGACCGATTGGCGGAGGAGGGTATGCGTTTTGATAATTGTTTTGTGACCAACTCAATCTGTACGCCCAGCCGCGCTACCGTATTGACCGGTAAGTACAGCCACAAAAATAGTTCGTTAACCCTAGATGTGAATTTTGATGGTAGTCAAACCACTTTCCCAAAACTACTCCAACAAGCCGGCTACTATACCGCTATGATCGGCAAGTGGCACCTGGGTACCCAGCCTACCGGATTCGATTACTACAATGTCTTGCCGGGTCAAGGCGATTATTTCAATCCGGAATTCCGGGAAAGCACTCGCAACTGGGAAGCAGAGCCCAAGATTTACGAAGGTTATGTCACGGACATCATCACTGACTTCACCCTCAACACGCTGGAGAATCGCCCCAAAGACAAGCCTTTCATGATCATGTATCAGCACAAGGCACCACACGATACCTGGGAGTACGACGAGAAACACGCTTCCTTATATGCAGACGAAGATGTACCCGAGCCAGCCAATCTGCACGACGATTTTTCCAATAGGGCAGAAGCCTCTCGCCGCGCTACCCAACGCCTCGACAAAGGGGAGTCGCTTTTTGTGTTCTTCCGGGAGGAAAGGCCAGAACAGTTTGCTGCCCTGCAGCCTCAGCTGGAAGATAAAAGCGAAGCAGAACAAACAGAGATCCTGTACGCGGTTCTGGAAAAAGAAGGTATGACGGACGAAGAGCGCATGAGTGCTTCCTACCAGGCTTACATCAAGTCCTATCTGCGTTGCGTAGCCTCCATCGACGATAACCTGAGCCGCGTACTGGATTACCTCGATGAAAACGGATTGGCTGAAAACACCATCGTCATTTATTCGTCCGATCAGGGTTTCTTCCTGGGCGAACACGGTTTCTTTGACAAACGGTTTATGTACGAGGAATCGCTTCGGATGCCATTCCTGGTGCGTTACCCGAAGGAAATCAAAGCGGGTTCCGTGAACGAGGACATCATTACCAATGTCGACTTCGCAGAGACTTTTCTGGATTATGCCGGGCTGTCCATTCCCGAGGAAATGCAGGGTCGTAGCCTGCGGCCCTTGTTTCAGGGCAATACCCCTGAGGATTGGCCGGAATCCATGTACTACCGGTTTTGGTTACATCGCCTCCATTACAACGGCGCTGCCCACTATGGCGTGCGTACCCAACGCTATAAGTTGATCTTTTACTACGGTCTCGGCTTAGGTGCACCCGGCTCCCTCAATGACCCAACACCTCCTGAGTGGGAGCTCTTCGATTTGGAAAAGGATCCCATGGAGATGAACAATGTGTACAACGATCCTACCTATGCGGACATTGTGACCGAATTAAAGGCAGAGCTGGAGCGCTTAAAAGAGTTGTATGAGGATACAGATGAGGCTTATCCGGATTTGCTGGAGGTCCAAGGTCAGTATTGGTAATTGAGAATGGATGGCCTTTCAAATCCTTTCTTTCGCACCAAGATGCGTAAAAAGAGGCTACTTCTCAGCTACATTGCCGTTCAATATTCAATTATAAGTAGCTTGTCGCAGGCCCTTATTATACACAACATAAGCTACTGACTTACAAATTAATAACCTGTGGAGCAATGTAGCCATTAAGCCAGATTCCATTTCAATGGGTTCCCTGAACCTTCACCTTCAACTGTTCCTTTAAGCTCGTGCGTGTACTTTTAAGGCTTGACCTTTACCCGAATTTCAGCATTTGCTTTCATTCCTACCCAAATTACCAGATCCGTCCCTGCGGCCTGCGTTTCATAACCGATTCGATAATCGGTTCCTTCCGATAAGGCTTTGCCGTCAATTTCCATTTGAACCGCCTTTTCGCCCCAGTTCTTGAGGATAAATACCGGGTTCACAATGGAGACCGGAATTGGGGCTTCTTCGGCATCCTCTGCTTCAAACCCCAACGAAAACTCGATTGGCTTTGCTCCGGTATGGTCTCCCGGAATAATATACGCGCGTTGAGCAGGGTCGTATGCGGTTTGGCGGTAACGATCCGTGATCCCTTCCATTTGCAAGCGTGGATAGGTAACCCAGGAGCGCTCCCAGGCCAGCAATTCGGGCGTTGGAAAATCGGCATCGGTCATGCCCGATAAGTAGATCTGCTCCAACAGATGGTCGGTTCGCCGATAGTGCCACCAATTCAAAGTGTGGCCCAGAGAGGTTGAATACCCCTCTCCATCTCCCCCGCCCCAGGTTTGAAACTGATAAGGAAGGTCCCCTTCAGGTGGATAAGGTTCGTTTTCGATCCCAAAAGGAAGCGAAATGGTAAACGGCTTATATTCCGATTTTAGGTTGACCAGTTTAATGTTGGCTTTCAAGGCAGTACCATAATCTTCGGGATAAGGATCGTAGGCTATTTTTTGCATCCGCCCATCGGAATGGATGAAGGTCAAGGGTGCTGTTTCAATATCATCCCCTGGTAGATGCCCTTTTAAGCCAAAAATGAAATCCTCCTGAAATTCATGGACCACATTGGGTGGAATCTCACGAACGGGTGGCACATCATCAAATTGTTCATCAGTTACCAACAGGCTTTGTCCGGCTAGACCGGAGTAAATGCGTACATGACGGGTATGAGTACCGTCCGGATAGATGTAGTACCACTCATCGGTCCAGTCCCCTTTGCCGTAAGGCGAGCCACTAGGAATATAGTCATGGCAAACATAGCCCTCCGGGTCGCAGATCGCATGCCGCACTCGTACGATAATCCGGGCAGGGTTCTGGCTTTCGATCCACATCCTTGCATAACGATTGTCCCGATCCCAGAGTGGTTCGCAGGAGCTGGATGCCTTTGGATCATAGGTTTCGGTCCAGCCGTTGGAAAAGTGGATGTTGTTTTCGGTGACCATCGCCGGATAACAAGGAAGGCTGAAGCGCATTTTAGTGGGCAGCCTATCGAAGGTAACTTCTACGGCTACTTGGGAGAGCTCGTCCGGGACCGGCCAAGCGGGGTTTTCCAGCAATTGCACGATAGGTTGGACGGAGCCAGTGGCGGAGAAAGTATTTGAAATAGTTGGTTGGCCTAGGGCAGGGCCCCATAAAGCCAATAGAAATAACGGTTGGATCAATAAAAAACAATACTCTTTCATTATGGGCTGCTTTTAAGGTGTGGTCATGACTTGGTAATGGCAAAAGATAAGTCTTCCTCCGTTTCCAACTCCACATAAATTACCAAGGTTTTGGTTCCATCTGTATCGATGGTGTTCCCTTGGCGAATGGCGCTCTGGATTTGTCCATTTATTTGAAGCGACGCTGTTTCGTCAGAATCCCAATTTTTCACAACAAAACACAGGTTCTGAACCGGCCTTTTTTCAGAGGCTTGAATGCTGAAATCAAGGGTTTTGCTTTTCTCATCCAACTCGAACACGTATGCTCGCTGGGCTTGGTCATAATCCCCACCACTGGCTCCTTCGAGCTTGGAAACCTTAGGGGCAGTCAACCAGGATTTAGCCAAGGGACGTAGCTCAGGCGCAGGCAGGTCCGTCATACCCTCCAGCATGACCCGCTCCGCCCAGTTCTTGCCCAACCGATGGCTGCCTTTGAACATCAAATGGGTGTAGCCGTTGCTGGATCCCCGGTCCGGATAGAAAGCCCTCGTGCCATCGGTAGGCAACTGCCCCAAAGGCCAGTGGATGTACACTACCATCTGGGAGTAGGGAGCAATCCGGGCATCAAAATCGCCATAGCATTCACCACCTCGAAAATCGGCTATGGTAAAAGGCTTGAAATCCGATTTGTAGTTGACCACCTGGATGTTTAACGGTTTGCTTTCCCAGTCTTTTTCCAGTACATCGGGGATCATCATCTCGGGGTGCAGATCACTCCAATCGTAAGATTTGGTGATCTTGAGGTTGTCGAAGGTGACGGTCTTGTCATACACTTCCGAAATGCTTTCCGGCGTTTGTCCGGGCCCCATCACACCGATAGACTCCTGCCATTCGTGCTCTAGCGGATTATCGCCCGACCAATGGACCATACGCTTGCAGGCGACGCCATCCGGGTAGATGTAATAGTACCAATCACTCCAATCCCCCCAGCCAGTATTCGCATCGTAATTCTGCTGGGTGCCATCAATTTGTACCTGCGCATAACGCCAATGGACCACCTTGCGGGCAGGAGTATTTTCGATGATCCGGACATGGCTACGCATTGACTGTTTATCGCTCATGGGTTCACCCCAGGAACCACCTGCATCCCAGGATTCGTTGAATTGGTTGTTGTACCACTGGTTTTCCGCATTTACAATTTGCGGAACATAGCTCATGCCGCGCCAGAAAATGAAACGGGTTGGCAGGTCATCCATTTCAACCACTACATCGGCATGATCGCCAAAGCGAGCGAGGTTATCCCAGGTGTCGTAGTACCGTAGATGCGTGTAATGGGCTTCAAAGTTTCCGGTGGATGGCCCCATTGGCAGGATTCGTTCCTGGAGGTCCGGTTGGTCTATCCGGTCAAAAGCAGCTTGGTAGGCAGTATACGACTTGCGGATTTGACTCGGATTTAATGCTAGGTCGTATACCTTGATTTCGTCCAATAAGCCATCAAAACCGAAATAGGCAGGTGTATGACAATGCTTACAGTCCGGGCGCACCGGATCACCGGGAATCTGCTTGTGTGTGTTGAAGCCGATCACCAAATCCGCCTCGGCTTGCACAAAGTTGCCGCTGATATTTTGGGAAGCAATCTCTTCCCCATTTACGAAGATTCGGGCTGAAGCTCCATCATAAGTGGCAGCTACGTGCGTCCAGGTTCGAAGGGGTAATTCGGACTCGGTCGTGACCGCCTCCCATCCTTTGCCTTTTAAATAAAAACCCAACTTACCGGAAGGTCCCACCCCCAGGTAAAAGCCTTTTTTCCCAAAATCAGATTGTTGCAGGATGGGTGCCCAGTTGAATGGGTAAGCACCTACCGCCACCCAACCTTCCAGGGTGAATTGGGTAAGCGGAGGAACGGTTGCTGCCGGAAAATCGATGCGAGAAGTATAGCTGTCGAAAGCGAGCGCCGTTCCGGAAATTCCTCTTTTCCAATAGGCTTTATGCCCGGCTACAAGCGTCTTTTCACCTGAAATGGCTTCAGTTACCGGTTTGCCTGCCCCTTCATCCAGGTGAAAGGTCAACACAGGGGGAAATGGCGATTTACTTAGTACCGGATTTCCTTTTTTGGGTTCCAAAGCAGCCAGGTCAGGCGGATTATCTCGGGTAATTATCCCAGTGATCCCTTTTCCCTCTAACTGAAATTCCTGGATGATCAGGTTCTTGCCGCTCACCCATGCTTCTACAGCAGATGTTCCCTGCTCAATGGTCCGCATTACCTTTCCGGAGGCTTGAATAACAAAGTATTCATCTACAAAAGTGAGGTGGTCTATGTCCTTTTTGGGATTACCGGCTTTAAAAATGGGCAGATACCGCCAATGCACAACCACCTCCTCTTTACCGGCCGAAATGATGCGCACAAAGGAAAAGGAATTGGTCGCATCCGGCCGCTGCTCAGGACCATCACCCGACCTGGTAATGACTTCTTCCACCGGCCAGGACCCTTGATCGGTCTCCCAGTAGGGTAGGTAGCTTGTCCCACGCCAAAAGACCAATTGACCTCCGTTAACCCGTACGACGATATCCGGGTGCTCGGTGGTACGAGACAGCGATTCCCAAGCTTCACCCTTGGTAATTTTGGCGTAATAGGCAGCTAGCTCAGGCTGGGCGTTCAGGAGGGTAAGGAAAAAGAAGCAGGGCAAAAAGAATTGGAAAAATCTAAAATGTAGTTTCATGATTGAATGGAGCGTTTGGGATTGTTTGGGTTCAATTCCTAAGATAAGCTAAAAGCTTATTGCAGCAGGACAGCTGTGTTTGATCCTATCAATTGGTCCACAAGGATTCCATTAGAGGGTTTAAAACTCCTTATCCCCAAACTCGCTTTTAAGGAGCTTCATCTTCTTTGAGGGCTGATTCAATTGATAAGAGACCCCCAGTGTCAGGATATCGACCTCATAGATGTAGTTGGTGGTGGTAAAAAAATCATCCCGGACGGTGGTTATACGTTGTTCGTTTGATTCCAATAACCCCATATCGATATTAAGCCATTGAAAGGCAAGTGCCAGCTTTTCATCCAAAAAGGTTTTCCGTACGGTCAGGCTGGGGTTGTAGAACCGCGAGTCTCGCCCCTGGGCAGTGATTCGTTCCGATAAATAATTGAAAGCCAATTGAGTGGTCAGGGTTGGGAGTACATCAAAGGTTGCATTGGCATTAATCGAATAAATGGTACTCGAAGTATTGATCTCGTCCTCAAACAAATTGCCTTTTATACGATAATTGTACACATTGCCTCCCAGGTACAATTTCCACCACTTAAACGGATAGAGGGTGGTACCCAGTTCAACCCCGATTGCCCTTCCCACACCAACATTGGTATAGATTCGATTGAGAATCGTATCGTTGTAAATGGTATTGACCCGGTTGATCACATTATCTACACTCCGCCAGTAGGCTGTCGCGAATACTGAATTTTCTTTCCAATTTTTAACGAGCCCCAGTTCGGCCAGGTCAATAAATTCAGGCAATAGTTCGGCATCTCCCTGCTCCAGGGTTTCGGAATGTTCCCGTTCAGGAAAAGGGGTCAAATTAAAGGTGGTCGTTCGTTGGATGCGCCGGCTATAACTGGCTTTCATAGACAAACCATTACCCAGGTCATATTGTAAATTAACGGAAGGGAAAGGGTTGAATTGGTTTAACAGGAAGGTGGAATCCGGTACCGCGAGCCCTACTTCCCGATCAAAATATTCCAGCCGAATGCCTGCGGTGAACGATAACTTACCCACTTGTCCCGAAAACTGAGTGTACAGCCCATGTATTTGCCTTCGAAGATCTATGCTGTTGGTAAATTCAGGATTCTCCACCCATTCATCCGAATCAAAATCCCGATCCAGGTAAATAAAATCCCCTGGATGTTTCAGGAAACGATACTGGTAGCCACTTTCCCAGCTAATGCTACCCAGCTTTCGGGCATAATCGATTTGAAACCGGACCCCATCTAATGGATTGTCATTATCATTGAACTGCAATTGAAGCGTATCGCTAAGGTTTGGAAAAGCCAGGTTGATATTGTCCGTGGGCCCACCCAACAGGGTGTGTTCGTAGAGTACAGTTGCCTTCAGATTGGACGCATCGGCAAATTCATAGGTGTAATCGAGCGATCCGATTAAAAAATCTCCGCGACGTACCCGCAGGTTTTCATTGAAATAAGTCAGTGAATCGATTCGGGTTCCACCAGAAAAAACGGTACCCGTTTGTTGAAAGAGATCCCAATAGGCCTCGGGCCCCAGAAATTCAGTTCCTGGTACTCGGGTACGCTGTTGAAAATCATACAGAATATCGGCAGTTCGGAATTGGGTTCGCTTGCCTGCATAAAAGCTGGCCCCAATGGACTGACGTTCCGAAGGTGCGTAAATAGCCGATAGTCGCGCCGAATAGTTTTCCCGATCAAAGCTTCGCTCCCCATTGGATGGAAACTCGGTCAGCACCTCATCGATATAGGTATTTACATAGCCCACGCGGCGTCCGGAAATGTCGTTTCTTCGATAGTCCAGCCCAGCGGAGATATCCCAGTCCCCCTTTTTATAATTGATGGTTAAGTCCGCATTGTAACGCCGGGGCCGTTCGGCATTACCATAAGGTTCAATACTAGGTAGTCCCAACTGGGCATTTGCCATCAAATAAAAGCCATCCAGCGCCCCCTGCCTGGTCTTGATATTTATTATACCAGCCTGCCCATCCGGATCGTACTTAGCTGATGGGGCTGTGATAATCTCAACATCTTCAATGGCATTTGCGGCTATTTGATTAAGAATATTGGCTGGATCGCCTTGGATCGGTTTGCCATTGATCATCAACATAAAACCAGTAGCGCCTCGAACGGTGATCTCTCCCTCCGCATTGATCGTAACCGAAGGCAGGTTTCGGAGAATTTCAGCCGCACTACCTCCCTGGGCGTTTTCGAATTGTTCAGCCTTAAACACTTGACGGTCCAAGCGGTGCATGGAGGTCACCTTTCGGGCAGTCACTTTTACTTCTGATAAGAAAGCTGCATTGATCCCCAATTGGATAGTACCCATATTTTTCACCCCCGCACCTTGTATGGGACTGGATGAGTACGTATCGTACCCCATAAACTGCACCATGAGGTACACTTCCTTGGATGTGTTGTACGGTATTTCGAAAGCACCGTCTACTCCCGTGACCGCCCCAGTCAATAACGTAGAGTCAGATAATTGATATACGGCTACACTTGCATATTCGATCCCTTCACCATTTGCCCGGTCGATAACCATCCCCTTTACCATAGCCTTTTGGGCACTGGCCGCCAGGGTAAAAATGAGTAGGGCCAGGCAAAGAAAGATGGGTTTTTGGATCATGTTTAGGCCTTTTAGGCACTAACACACTCTATATTAGAATGTTGATTTGCACTTGCCTGATCTACATTCCTTTATAAAAAATTAATATTGGTTTATTGACTAATACCCATCCACCCGTACCAATCCACTTGGCCGATAACCAATCCGATGGGCCCTGGCAAACAGGACCTTGTCTTCTTTTAATGGAAATGGGCCCGAATATAGCTCCCAGCGGTTGGTCAAGCCCTCCTCCGAATCTGCCCATTGGTAACCAATGGAAGCCCCTTGGGTAGGTGTGGTCAATTCAATTTTACCTTTTTCTACCTGAGCAATTGGATCGGCTGTGACCGGTTGCTTCCCTTCAGGCCAGAGCCTAGCCACAAATTCTTCCTCCGACATTTGGCCTTTGTCCCCTGTATCTGTTATCCATTGATCCAGCGCTTGCCGAAGTTCTTTGACCTTGCGTTGGTATTGTTCCTCCTCAGCCAGGTTATTGAATTCGTTCGGGTCGGTCCAGGTGTCGAACAGCTCCAGGGAATCTTTAGTAGGTCGAAACCAGAGCGCCTGCTCTTTGGTCAGTTTGCCTTCGTCGCGCAGGCGGAGCAATTCCTGCATAATTGGCATCGTTTCCCGGTATTTGACCGGAAGGTAGTAGGGCTGGTCCAAGTTATAGTAGCGGATCAGCTTGTAACGATCATCCCAAACGGCCCGGATTTTATCCGTTTCATTATCAAAGCGGTCGGCCGCAGCGAAGAGGTATTGCCGTTCTTCCGTAGTCGCATGCTGCCCCAGCCAGGCTTTCCCATCTACATAATCAGGAGGCTCAATACCAACTAATGAAAGTAGGGTCGGCTTCAGATCGATGAAACTGAGCAGTTGATCATCCACTGTCCCAGCGAATTGCTTATCCGGAAAGCGAATAATCATAGGCACGTGTATTCCGGATTCATAGACCGTTCGTTTCATCCTAGGCAACGGCCCGCCGTGATCGGTGTACCAAAAAAGGATGGTATTATCCATTAGGCCAGCTGAATCGAGTTCGGCCAGGAGCTCACCTACCCGTCGATCCATTTGCACAATGTTGGAATACAAGCGCCGAATGTCTTTTCGGGCAATCTCGGTATCCGGCCAGTAAGGCTTTACAGGAACGTCTAAATTCGGATCAACCCACAAGCTATCGTTGGCTTTGCGCCAAATCATAGACTCGTGCGTTAAGTCTATGTTGAAAATGGCAAAAAAGGGTTGCCCCGGGTTGCGCTTCTTCCAGTGTGCCTGAAAACTGCTCTCATCCCAGGCGGTCATTTCGCTTCGAAACTGATAGTCTTCTTTAGGATTGTTGCTGCAATAATAGCCTTCTCTTCGCAAATAAGTGCTCAACATGTGGGTGCCAGCCGGAGGCAGTGCTTCGTAGGCCGGTCGAGGAAAATTCTCAATGGCCTTATCCTTTACGGTAAATCGAAACCAGGGTCCGGTGCGCATATGATGGGCACCAATCCGTATCGGATACATTCCTGTGGCAATGGCAGCCCGACTGGGAGCGCAGACACCGGATGGTGAGTAAAAGTTGGTGTAAGTAACTCCTTCCCGGGCAAGGCGGCTAATAGCAGGCGTCCGTACAGTCGAATCACCAAAGAGTGGAATAAATGGGCTGAGGTCTTCAGCTACGATCCAGATGATATTTGGCTGTTCTGGAAGTTGAAGAGTGTTGTAGTCCGGCCTAATCGATGGATGTTCAGTTTGGCATGCCAACAGAAAGAGCAAAAGGGCACAAATCGTCAGGCGCATATTTGAGGGGTGTCTTTTCTATTCCGTAAACAGGATCTCGCTCCGTTCCGAAATGCCATTTTCATTGAAAGCCTCCACCTGGTAGTAATATCCTTGGTCCGTGTTAAGGGCACGGAGCTCGTAATTCGGTTCGCCGTACAGCAAGGCCGACAAATTGAGGCGATCCTCCTGAATGCCCCAATAAATCACATAGCCGGTCGCCCCTGCCACCGCATCCCAACGCAGGTCTGCGTTACGGCGGTCGGATTGCCGGTCCACTTGGAAGTTGGCCGGCTTAGCAGGGGCGGGCTCTCTGCCGTTACCGAAGATCCGAAGTTCGGAGATCGATAAATAATCCTGCGGACAATAAACATGCTGGTACCGGATATAACGTGCAGCTACAGGCTGCTCCAGTTCCATGTACGCATGGGGTCGGTCCTCCTGCGATTCTGAAAAATCGACAACGGTTTTCCAGTTTTCCCGATCGGAAGAAGCTTGTAGTATAAACTGATGCTTGAGCGTATCCGGCCGACCGAAAATGGTACTGTTGAAATCCTGGAAGTTAATCTGCACGGCCTTGACATCCATTACCTTTTCCAAGTCTACCTCTACAAAAATAGAATCTGCATTTACCGCAGATACCCAGTAGGACCGAATCTCCTCATCATTGATCTGCCTGATATCGAATTCACGGATCTGCTCTTGCATGTAGCCTTGTTCGCTTTCGTCTACTACATTGATATCTTTTTCCACCAGTGGGGCATTCGTCCGAACGGGCTTCTTATAAGAAAGGAGCATCCAGCCGGTGAAACGGTTTTTATGATCGGCTGTTTGTTCTGCATTCGGTAAATAGTGCGGGTAGTCTCCATAAGCGGTATTTACCCACATTTGGCCGTCCTCCTCAAAACCGGCCGGATACATACCAAGGCGCCGCTCAAATTTAAAGTTGACCGAGATTGCCATGGTTGCAAAATGCCACCAATCCCCTTCTCTACCTTTTACTGTGCTGCCATGACCAGACCCTTTCAAAAAACCGCCGGGCTTATAGCTTACCGGATTATAAGGTGCATATTCAAACGGCCCCAACGGACTGGAGGCGGTATACACGCCGTCTGCGTATACGTTCCACTGGGTGCCTGGTGCGCCATATTCGAGATAGTAAGTACCGTCGTGTTTAATCATCCAGGGGCCCTCAATAAATGGCTTGAGTTCGGAGCGATGGTCTTGCCCAAATCGTTCCCAGCCGTGTTCTTCAGGATCGAGGTTGAACAACTCAACCTGTTCACCTATGGGAATGTAATAGTTGTCGGGATCCAGTTCGATACCATGAATCGGCCACTTATTGGAAGATTCCTCATAGAGAAAAACCCGCCCGTCATCATCTACAAACAGAGCTGGGTCTTGCACCCCGCGCGGCACATTGATCACGGCAAAATTGGTTGTCCAATCCCCCACTTCAGGATTACTGGTTTCAATTACGGCTCCTCGACCGGAGGGGTCTCCTAGTAATATGAGCTTGTCTCCATGAACAGCGGCAGCCGGTGCATTACTGCCATTGAAATACCAGCTTTGCGGTCGAATAAAACGCCAGTTGCCCAAGTCTTCCGACACCCAGTATCCGTGAGACCGAGTTACAAACAGATAGTATTTCCCTTTGAAAAGGACGATGGCCGGATCAGCTCCTGAACGATAAGAGACATTGTTACGGGCTCGATAATGCGACATATAACTGTAGTCCAGGTCGATTGGATTGCAATAGGTCTGGTAGTTTTTTTGATTTGGTGCTTCACCGATTGCATTATTTGTTGATGAATCCGGGGAAGTACAGGCCAGTACCCAAGTCAGAAAAATCAGCATCCAGAAGCGAGTAGACATGGTAGAAGGCTTTTAATCGATCTGATCAATATGAGAAAACTGGACGGCTTGACCAAACCGGAACCCTTTTTCTTGATGGCTTGCAGGCGCTAAATAGCCAGTAGATGATAGGACTGGAGAGATAGGTTACCTCGTGAAAACTTTCGATGCGCTAAACCTTATCAACACGGAAGTACAATCACTTCCTAAAGTTTCAATAAATAAGGTCTATACAAAGGCCAGACTCGAGGAAAATTTTACCTTCGCTTCCGTATTTAGATTTAGTCTAAAGATGAAAAGACTTCTTTTGGTAGCCTTTTTAATTAGCCTGCTGGGAACAGGTGCCGAATTGTTGCTTCTAGAACACACACAAGATGGATGGCAGCTTATTCCGGTAGTACTCATTGGAATAGGGCTCCTCGCTTTCCTTTGGCTATGGTCTGTAAAATCCCTTGCAAGTAAGCAATCGTTTCGTGGATTGATGCTGCTTTTCATGCTCAGCGGACTGGTTGGATTATTGCTGCATTATAATGGCAATATGGCCTTTGAGTTGGAAATGTACCCCTCTATGAAAGGCGCTGAACTGGTCTGGGAGACTTTAAAAGGAGCTACACCGGTGTTGGCCCCCGGCAGCATGATCGCTACTGGACTGTTGGGTTGGGCTTATACCCTTAGCTAGAAAAATCAACTTTCTCAATCACATCATTTATCAAAAACAGATTCATTATGCAACGTTTCATCTGGTTGATACTTATTGCAGGCCTTGCTTTCAATTGTGGAGGAGGAGCCAATACAGGGGAGGAACTAACGGCTGTCGGCGAGGAAGCATCAAACACCATGGAAACCCACGAAGCTGTAGTGCTTAATCCCAACCTAGCTTCCAAAGAGGAATTACTCGCTTTATCCCAAATCGACGAGAGTTTAGTGCAGCAGGTGCTTGACGGACGGCCTTTTTTGAATATGAAAGACTTCCATCAAGTGTTGGCCGGTGTTATGGATGAAAGTTCAATGGAGGAGTTCTTGACTTCTTGTTTCGTTCCCTTAAACTTGAATACTGCCACTGAAGAGGAATTTTTGATGGTTCCTGGCGTAGGGGACAAGATGGCTCACGAATTTGAGGAATACCGGCCCTACAAAAAAGTTGCTCAATTCCGTCGAGAGATGGGCAAATATGTGGATGAGGCTGAGATCGCCCGTTATGAGAAATACGTTTTTGTGCCCATCGAATTGAATACTTCGACGGAAGAAGAGATTCTAGCCCTTCCCGGGGTGGGTAAAAAAATGGCGCATGAATTTGAAGAATACCGGCCGTATAAAAGCATGGAGCAGTTTCGCCGGGAAATCGGAAAATACGTGGACGATAAAGAACTCGCCCGTTTGGAACGCTTTGTGTATTTGGAACCCATGAACTAGCCAAATTTATTTAGGATTTCCAACCGTTCTGAAAGGAAAGAAAAAAGTCCTGTGGGAAGCTGCAGGGCTTTTTTTTCATGCCGTCAGTAAAAGCGCATGATTAAGAGCTGATCAATTCGAAATAAAGGCCACAATAACCCTTATCAATTCATTCCATCTCGGTTCATTTCACCTTTGAAGGTGTTCAATTCACTCGTATTCTGCTATCAACCCATCACTAAATGCTTCAACTTTAGAATTGTAGAAAAAATACTCTGAACTCAAACCACTTTAAAATGAAAATGCCACTTTAAAACGACTTCTTTTTCGTCTACTTTACGTTAACCCGGAAAATTCATCGAATATTCCGCCCAAAGGGCTGACGAATTGCAAAGTTTTGCAATTGTCAGGGCTATCAAGTCCTGACAAGGT
>CAZXLD010000050.1:0-36137 GCA_964641965.1 uncultured Saprospiraceae bacterium
TTAAAAGCTGTAAAATAGGTTTTTCCAAATACGAAAAGAGCCCGGAGGCACTATACCTTCCGGGCTCCTTCTTTTATGGAAACGCTCAAAGACGGATTGATCTCAGCAAGCGTCTATTTCTAATGCATCATTCTGAAATCCATCTTCGAAACTCCAGATCCCAAGTTACTTCCCTCCAACCTTGGTCATCTGCTCGATCTGTTTCTGTACTTTGCTAAGGCTCCAATCGCCCGGTGTTTGGCTGGGCGGATAATCCTGAAAGGTAGACAGGAAGTTGAACGCATACACCTGCATCGCGCCAAGGATGTAGGCCCGGTCAATATACCAGTCATAGTAGGTGTTGGATCCTTTCAGGGATTTTTCAAATGGGTCCCGACGCAGATTGAACAGGTAAGGACCTCGCAATTCCACGAAGGGCTCCAACCAGATCTGAAGCTGGTCGGCTCGGTTTTCCATAAACATCGCCTTCCAATCCAGGTACCGTAGAGCTGCAATTTCACCTCCATCGGTTACATAGATGAATCCTTTCCTAGCGGACTCTTCTGATTCTCCGGTCAGATAATCGAGTTGGTTCACTCCATCAACGTAATTTTTGTACCGCCTGCCGTTGATAGTCGTTCCGTTTTTAAGTTCATCGATGATATTATTATTTCCGGCGATGGCCGCAAAGGTTGGTAGCCAGTCTTCATGCGCAACAATCCCGTTGAGGGTGCTTCCGGCGGGAAATTGGCCTGGCCATTTGATGAAGGCCGGTACGCGAAAGGCACCTTCCCAACTGCTGTTCTTTTCTCCATGAAACATGGTCGTTCCTGCATCCGGCCAGGTATTGAAGTGGGGACCGTTGTCCGTGGAATAATAGACAATAGTTTCATTTTCAATACCCAATTCTTCCAAAAGGTCCAACAATTCACCCACATGCATGTCGTGCTCGATCATACCGGCAGTGTATTCGTCTGCATTGGCATATTTGTCCTTGGCCATCGCCATTTTTTCTTCGCTGACGTGGGTGCGGAAATGCATACGAGTGCCGTTCCACCAGCAGAACCAGGGCTTGCCGGCTTCTTCCTGTTCGCGAATCCAGCGCTTGGCTTCTGCCAGCGTCTCATCATCGACCGTTTCCATGCGCTTTTTGGTCAGTGGTCCGGTATCCTCGATGCGCTGTTTGCCATCACCTTCAGCCCAGCTATGGATAACGCCGCGCGGCCCGAAGCGTTCGCGAAAGGTTTGCCCGTCGGCCAGGACCATATCCCCTGGATAATCTTCATTCTCGGGCTCTTCTTCTGCATTCAGGTGGTATAGATTACCGAAAAACTCGTCGAACCCGTGCATGGTGGGCAGATGCTCGTCCCGATCGCCCTGGTGGTTCTTGCCGAATTGGCCAGTGGCATATCCTTGCCCTTTCATCACGGTTGCGATAGTGACATCGCTCATTTGCCAGCCTTCCGGTGCGGCGGGCATACCCACCTTGGTCATACCGGAGCGCACAGGTACGCTTCCACTCAAAAAAGCGGCGCGGCCAGCCGTACAAGACTGTTGTCCATAATAATCTGTAAAGGAGATACCTTCTTTGGCTATGCGGTCGATGTTGGGGGTCCGGTAGCCCATCATGCCATGGTTATTGTGGCTGATGTTCCAGTAGCCGATGTCATCTCCCCAGATCACGAGGATGTTGGGTTGGTCCTGTGCAGTCAAACTTCCTGCTAGCAGGGTAATTGCCACTAGGGTTAGGGCAGATTTGAGGTTGAAAAAACACATACGAAGTGGTGGATTTGGGAATTACAAAATAGGTTTGTGTGGGTGATTGTTTCTCATCATGGATTTTAATCCCGAAAAGAACAGCACTAGCACGATTATTGTACTTTCATTAAGCGTTTCGCTTCCGCTTCCAGGTTGACATATGGAGTACCTTCAACAGTGACCCCTACCCCTTGGATGACGCCGCCTGTAAAAGTGCCCGGAGATTGATAAAGCTGGCTGACATTGTCTCCACTGTCGTAGCCCACGCACAGACCATCTCCTGAAAGGGTGAATTTAGCCGGCTGTGTTCGCATTGGGCCTTCAGCTACTACTTCTTCGTCGATGTAAAGTTTCATCTTGCCTAAGGACTCATTGTAGGCCCCTGCTTCTTCCCGGATGAATTCCATACCTAATGTATAGCTTCCCGGTTGCAGCGTTTTGTCGGATATGTACACTTGCTCTGGACGGATGCCCAGGAAATTATAGACATAATGAAGTTTGCGATCCTTGATGAACAGGGCATGACCACCAAATCGGGAACCATGGGCAAAAATCACGCCCTGTGCATTGGGAGATTGAATGTCTACATTGGCCAAGATTTTATAGTTTCTGCCTCGGATATTAACAGCCACCCCTTCCGGTACAGGAGCTGTATTCGGGAAATATACATATCGATCCCGAGGGGGTTCTTGGGTGGGACGTTCTACCGTCAATAATTCAGCAGGAGACCGATCATCCAGCGGTAGCACTTTGTTTTTTTCCGCTTCCACAAACCAGGCATCAATCAATTCCTGCAGTTTTTCCGGATTCTCCTCCGCCAGGTTATTGGATTCCGATCGGTCTTCGGCCACGTGGTAGAGTTCCCAGGTATCCTGGTCGAAATTTCCTTTCCCGGATATGGGGGCATGTACTGCCGCTGCCTTCCATCCCTCCTTCCAAATGCCTCTAGTGCCAAGCATGCAGTAATATTGAATTTCTTTTTGAGTCGGTGCATTGGGCTCCGTATCAAAGGTGTAGGCCATAGATACTCCGGATAACGGCTGCTGCTTTACCCCTTGATAGACATCGGGCATTTCAAGTCCGCACAACTCCAGCAGAGTCGGTACGATATCCACGGAGTGATGGTATTGATGGCGAATTTCTCCTTTGGCTTTAATCCCTTTGGGCCAATGGATCACGAGCGGGTCATTGGTGCCTCCTGCGTACTGGGAATAGCGCTTGAACATCTTGAATGGAGCGGAGAAAGCAGCGGCCCAGCCGGTTGGGAAGTGGTTGTAGGTATCCGGTCCGCCTAGCACATCCAGGTATTTCAGGTTTTCTTCCAGTTCGTCGGGATAGCCATTAAAGAACTTATTCTCATTGACAGATCCATTTGGGCTTCCTTCCCCGGAAGCGCCATTGTCGGCAGCATACAATACGATTGTATTCTCAAGCTGGTCGGTTTGTTCCAAATAATCGATTATACGGCCAATCTGAACATCCGTATATTCCGAAAACCCAGCATATACCTCAGCCATTCTGGAAAAAAGTCGCTTCTCTTGCTCGTTCAGTTCATCCCAAGGCCTTACATAATCTCCTGGATTAGCCGCATCTACCGGCATCGGGTTGAATGGAGTCATTTTGGTGTCTTCCGGGATGATTCCCTTTTCCTTCATTCGGGCAACTACCCATTCTCTGTAAGCGTCATAGCCATCATCAAACTCCCCTTTGTATTTATCAGCGTAATCCTTGGGCGAATGATGAGGAGCATGATTCGCACCCGGGCAGAACCACATGTACCAGGGCTTGGAAGGGTTGGTCGCATTCTGGTTGCGCAACATCTCGATGGCCTTGTCGGCCAGGTCTTTGGATAAATGATAGCCCTCTTCCGGCGAATAGGGCGCTTCGATGAAACGATTATCTTCGATCAGGTCCGGAAACCAATTATTGGTTTCACCCCCAAGGAATCCATAAAAACGGTCAAAACCAATTGACGTCGGCCACTCGGACCGACTTCCTCCTGGGGCCACATCTTGTTCGGGTACATTGTGATTTTTACCAAGCCAGAAGGTGCTCCATCCATTGTTGCGAAGAATTTTAGCAAACGGGGCGCAATCGGCCGGAACACGACCATTCGACCCAGGGTATCCATCCGCCGTTTCGGTTATGGAAGCCATTCCATTGAGATGGTGATTGCGTCCAGTAAGGATAGTGGAGCGTGTAGGTGAGCAAAGGGCTGTGGTATGCCATTGGGTATAGATCAAGCCATTGGCGGCCAGACGGTCGAGCGTTGGCATATTAATCCTTCCACCGTAAGGAGACCAGGCTCCTAAGCCGGTATCGTCATACAGAATGAAAAGGATATTAGGTGCTCCTTCGGGGGCACTTTTCGGAATAAAGGCGGACCAATCGGATTCAGAATCTCGGATATCCAGGCTAATTTTTCCTTTAAAGGCAGCATCAGTAGCTTCGGAAGTGGTTTCAGGATTGGTACAGGCACCGAGGCCAATAACCAAGAATACGGACATAGTCAAACGAGCCGGCCAGCTCAGGTAAATGGATTTCATTTGGTGTTTTTTAATGATAGTAATCAAGGACTCAAAAAAACTTTTGTTAACATTTCCTTAAAAGCGAATATATATAAATATTTTTGTGAACCACATAAAATAAGGGCGATACCTAATCCATAGGCGATCAATCTATTAGCTTTCCTTAACTAGCCACTTGCCCGATTATTCTAAAGGGCAATTGCACGGCATTTTCGGATTATACTCAACTGGCTAAAGGTAAATTGAGTGAATTATTACGGTTAAGAGTATGGCCCCTAATTGCAAATCTGAAAGTATTTTATGCCAGGATATTATTCATAAGGGTACGATTATAAAGGGCTTTAATCACCAGATGCTATGTGCTCAATAGGGTTCACCAGGTGGGTAAAACGACACTTTGAAAGCCCGGCACGGCAACCGAATGGAAACCGACCGGACAAAAGCCGTCAGGCTTACTGATTGCAACATCTTGAGAAGCCTAGATATTGATCTTCTCCATCAACTTGGCAGCCGATTTGTCTACCTCGCCAATGGCATTGTCCGTCAATTTACTAACGAATCCTTCCTTACCACCCAGACTAGCCAAATCAAAACCAGGAATACTTCCGCCGACTTTGTCCAACATATCTAATGCCCCCGTTTTGGCCAGGTTGTCGCTAATCAAGCCTTCAAAGTTTTTCCGCATATTCCCCCCCTTAACTTCCATTAAGGTGGATAGTGGGTTCCCAGAGGTAGCAATTTTGGTCAACTGCAAGGGGCTTAAGTCCTTGGTGGTCCATTCGAGGGCCTTTTTGGCTCCTTTTAAAGAACCTTTCATGGCTTTATTTATAGCGCCGGAAAGGGCAGATTCGCCAAGTACATCACCCATGCCAGGAATAGAAATACTGGATTTAGCAGTTGATTTCACTGCCTTGCCTAGCATTTTATCCACCATTTTGGAGGATTGAGCTTGCCCTGCAAAAGGTAGGGCAGCTAAAAGGGCTGCCGCAAAGAAAATGGAGAAAATGGATTTCATGAGGTATTGATTTTAAATAGGTATAAAAACTAATCTTTAAAGTAGTGGGCTTTACTTCTTAAAGCGCTTTTATTTATTTCAAGGGCTTGACCGGATACTTCTTCATCATCTTTTTCACTTTCTTGGGAATGGTCTTTTCCCGTTTTTCCGATTTCATTTCAACCGTCGAAACCATGACTCCCTGCCATACCAGATTCTTGGAGGAATTGTCATACATATCTACTACCAAAGTACCTTCTGTGTAATCATCTTCTGAATAAGTGGTCATAGAAGAACCCATTCCTGCACCCCAACCCCAGCGAGCTGGTCGATAACCATATCCACCGGTGTAGGTGGTGTAAGCGGTGGTACTGGTCTTGTTTTCAATGACGATGAAGCCTGTAATACCTAAATCCGCATTCCCCTCGGCACCTTCAGTCATGCCCCGGGCGGTCAATTCGGCAGTAAAGGCATCCCGGATGCGTCTTTTATCAAAATCATTGAGCAATTTTTCAGACTCTTTTTCCCAGCCCATAAAATAGTAGGTCTTGTACTGGCTAAAGTCGACCGATTTGTCGTAATCGGCTGTAACTTTTTGAGCATGCAATACCCCTGCAGTCAAAACCAATCCTACCAGAAAAAAAGAAGCTTTACTAAGTATATTCATTGTTTGAAGATTTTATTAAATAAGCACCAAACTAAGATTTGTTTTGCTTTTTCGGGCTAGTGAATAAAAATGTAATGCTTATCCTATACATTTTCGATCAACTACCATTCGAAAAGCCATGGAGTCTTATCTCGGCGTATACCAGATCGGACTCGTATATGCTCTTTCCTGGGTTGTCATAGGCACATTTGGATCTGCTTTAAGATTGAAATATTTGGTGTCGTAGGCCGTCCAACGAGGAGTTGGGATCTCGATCACACGAGCATAATAAAAGGTCCGTTGAGCGGGGTCAAAATCCGGATCTTCCCACACGGCGACCAATAACGACCAGCCATAGTTGCAGACTAAGTCCGTAAGCGTAATTCTCCACTGCCTTATACGCTTTGTAAGGAGTAAGCGGTGCATCGGGAGCCGCCGACAGGAGCAACAAGGTAACGGAAACCCCAAATGGCAGCTCCAATAGCTCTACTAAAGTGATAGCTATGAGCGGTACCAAGATTAGCACCGAGAACAGGGACCGAAGCAAAAGTCCTAACCGATGCCAAAAGTAGGTAAAATGACGGGGTGCTGTATTGAACCCGATTGCGAATTTTAATAGAAAAATAGCTACCACAATCGATTTGGAAAATAGGTGCTGAACATCCATTCCTTCAATTTATCTAGCTATCCTTTCGGGAATAAAAAGACCAACACAGTCCGTACACCCCAGTTCGCCCCACCTCCATCCGGAGCTACCAAATTGAAGCGGGGCCCTGCTACCAATTGAATCTTTTGTTTTCCT
Organism: uncultured Saprospiraceae bacterium; assembly: GCA_964641965.1. Lineage (GTDB taxonomy): Bacteria > Bacteroidota > Bacteroidia > Chitinophagales > Saprospiraceae > JAJDFU01. Next base: position 6,708 of record CAZXLD010000050.1, read on the forward strand.
AAACTTGTCACAGCAGTTACTGTAGGGTTAAACCACAACAAGGTATTGTTGGTGGTCCAATTTTGGGTTAATTCAAAGTTTCCACCTACTCCTGCCCCACTCGGCCAGTTGTATACCAAAAAGGGTTGCAGGAACAATTGGCTCAGGTTGGGTTGATCTCCTACCGTCCAAATTTGATTGGCGAGGGCGCCGAAAGTCCATCCCTTTATTTGCTTTAGTGCCACGGCAGTAGGTCCCAGCCCAAATTTTTGGGTTCGAAAAGCGTCATCAGTACCAATTGGCAACAGGAATACCGGGCCTGCCCCCCAGGTAAAACCGTTTTTGGAATTGGAGGGACTGAAAAAGGCACTTAGTACAGCATCTCCTAATCCGGCTTGCCGTTCTCCTGGTCCAGTGATACTATATTGAGAAATGACAGGTACAATTATTCTGTTGATCAAATTTACTTTCGAACTTATCGCAATTGGCACCACCGGTTGCAGATTCATGGTATTCCGGCTACCTTCCCACTCGCCAATGCCAAAATCGGCATTGTTTTGTAGAGGGACACTAATCAAAGAGGCGACAGGATTAGCAAGTTCCTTCGCCAATTCTCCCACATCACTCTGGGCCAACACTGTAGCTTGAAATGCAAAAAGCCACAGAACAAAAAAACCGGTTCCCCGATACATCATTTACCTAATTTAAAAAGGGAGAAAAGCACTTGGCCTTTCGTATTACATCTTCCCGGCCTCTGCTTTTTTCACCATATCTTCATTGGCGAAGATGGCCATTTCAACACGTCGGTTTTTTGCTCGGTTTTCCTCATCATTCGGGTACTTTGGTTGTTCTTCTCCATACCATTTTTCAGTAAGGCGTGATTTGTCAATGCCTTGTTCGACCAGGAAGGCAGAAACGGCTTTAGCTCTTTTCTCGGATAGCTGCATGTTGTAATCGGCAGAACCTGAATCATCAGTATGGCCTTCGATCAAAAGGTTGGTATCGGTATATTTTTTAAATACAGCAGCTGCAGCGATCAAATCTTCTTTATATGCGTCACTTATTTCAGCGGAGTTAATTTGAAAGGCCAGGCTGGCATCGAAGGTCATGTTGATACCTTCTTCTACCCGTTGCACCTCCGCAGTGGGCACTGCTTGCTCCAGCTCTTGGGCCTGTTTGTCCATGGCTTTCCCGATCTGATTGCCGGCTACGCCACCTACGGCAGCGCCTACCAGCGCCCCGATGATGGAGCCTTTTCCCCCACCGGCAGCTGCTCCGATGGCTGCACCGGCAGCAGCCCCTGCACCGGCACCGTAAGCCGTACCTTTTTGCTGTTTGTTCCAGGAGGCGCAGCCGAGCATCAACAAGGCTAAAAAGCTAACTGTAGCTATCCTTTTCATATTCGTCTTTTTTTGGTGTAGAAGTGAATCTTATTTACAAACCAGTGCCGCAAACATGTCTTTATCCATCTGATTCCAACCCAGGTCAATTGCTTTTTGGAGGTCTGGGCAAACCCTGTTTTTATCGGCCTCGGTCATTTTTCCACGGAGCTCCTTGGCGTTGGTAGTCCCGTATTTGTGTTCCAGCATTTTGAGTCCGGTATTGCTTCGGATAATGTACATGTCCAGATCGGTACGCCCCATAGCCACTGCCTGATCATAGGCCTGAAATGCCGCATCGAATTCATTAGTAGCGACAAACATATCGCCCTTTTGAATCCAAAAACTAGAATTGGAAGGGTCCATTTCCATAGCTTTATCCAGGTAGAGTAAAGCCGTGTCCCGGTCATTGAATTGCCGATCGTAATAGGCCGCCATAAGCGCATAATTGGAAGCGCGTTCTTTGATGTTCTGATTCTTTTCGGTTAGGGCAATTACCTCATCCAATTCTGCTTTAGCACCTTGCGTATCGCCCAGGTTGTGCAAGGCAATTCCCTTCTGAAAATGTCCTGCCAAGCTTCGGTTTTTCGTCAGTTTCAGTGCTTGGTCTGCTTCCTGAATGGCATTTTCATATTGGCCCAAGCCATTGTAGGCCTCCGCCTTGGCAGCTGCAATTACCCGTTTGGCATCTTTAGTCTTGCATTCTCCTTGAAATTGCTCAATCAGGCTTAGAGCTTCTGAATAAGACTTGGAAGTAAGGGCTTCCTTGCTTTGGTCATACAGGGCCCGGCATTGTTTCCCCATCGTAAACAATTGGGCTTGACCGAACTGTGGTAACCCTACAAATAAGACCGCAAAAGCCAGAAGACAGTATGTTTTCATTTTTCTATTTCGTTTTGGGAGCCTAATAGGACGATTACTTCGAAACTATCTATTCGAAGGCTGACGTGATTCTAATTTGCAATGGACACACCAATCCAAATCAGATCCAATTGCTTTTATCAATTACAGTCAGGTAGAACCGGAAATCCTGAAGAAGGGAGCTGATTAATTGTTCCCCATTTCTCCAATAAACGGAATATTGTCATTGATGGCCTGCCAGATGGAGGATTGCATATAGCGTTCCATCTGCAGGTATTGTGCTGCGCGGACCGGATTAATTGCCTTTTTCAGCTTGTTGTACATCTTCTGCTGTAGCTTGGCGGTGGCCTTCTGATTGTTCAGGACCGATTTAACCATGGCATCTGCATCATCACTCGAGAAGCTGCCGTAATTCTTTGCATAGTGATTCAGCACTCGGATTCGCTCAGCCACAAGCTCTCGACTTTTTCCAGTGTATTCATCGTACACAGGCCAAAAAGCTTCAGCCTCTCCGGGTGCAAATTCCATATACTGCTCTACAAGGGCTTTCTTCTCTTTGCCCCAGATTTCTTCAATCATTTTGGCTTCGTCCTGAAGCGTGGTCTGAGCAAAGGATTGCAGCATTATGCCGGAAAAAAAGAGAAAAAACAGGAAGGTGAAAGGAAAATATTGGGTTCTCATAGATAGTGGTTTTTAGGTAGGCGTAAGATAATGAATCCAATAATATGTTGCTCTCAAAAAAGACTATTCCTTTTCTTTTTTGTGGTGGCCAAAGGCATATCCAACGCCAAGACCAAACGCCAAACTATCGTAGCCATCCCACTTTACATCATAAACGAACTCAGCCAACAGTTCCCAACCTTTTCTTAGTTCAAAGGCATATTCGATACCAGCCCGGGTAAGAAAAAAGGTTTCCCCACCATCAAACTCTACTCCCGGACCAAAAGAAACTGCTGCACGCTTGCGCTTTCCAAAGATAAAGGAAGTCATGATCGCCGGCGCAACCGGAAAGTTGCGATCGATGACCTCTCCTTCTTTATCTCCAGCTTCGATATGCCGAATAACCTTGAATTCTTCAACAATGAGATCTGTGTGCAGCCCGATCGACCAACGCTTATGAAAACGGAAATCGTAATTAACCCCCCAAGCAGGTAGCGATAGCCATCGCTTACTCCCCTCCGATACACCTTCCCGGACATTGGCGTGCGTGATAATGAGGGAAAGAACATGATGGGGGCGGAAGCTCTCTTCCCTGGAATCTTCTTTAATTGCTGGACTTTCTTCTTCAACCTGCCCTATACACTGGGTGTAAAAAAGGCAAGTAAATAGGATTGTTAAAAAAGCACTTAACTTACTGTAATACATTGATATAAGTCTTTGGCAAAGAACATAACGTATACCGTTATATTTAAAACCGGAACAGTAGCACTACCATTCCCATCCTACCCCAACCTGAAAGGTATAGTCTGTTCGACCGGCCCCTTCAATGGGCTGGTTATCAAAATTCAGATTGAACCCTAGTCTGACATAAAAATCGAGCGGCAGATCGTATTTGGTATCCAGGGCAAAATCAACCCGCCAGCGACCGGATTCTGTAAAACTTGGATAGGCGGCAAGCCTTGTCAAGAGGTTGAGGTCGCCTAGATCGTAAATATTCAATTCACTACCAAAAAAACCTTCCAAACTTTGGCGGTCCTCTACATCAGAAGAAAAGTCCTCATTATTAAAGTTCAAACCACCACCTGCTCCCCAATAGGTCTGGTTGGTACGTATAATGAATTTACCCGCACCTACCTTAAAGGTGGACCGGAGATTTAACCTTTGTTCGGTACTGGAATAAAAATTCGCAGAAGCATCGAGGTACCAGTCTTTAGGTAAGAAATAACGGTAGCTTATGCCTCCATCTCCTCGTCGAATGAGGTCTACTTCATCCTGAGTGGAAGTAACCAAACTGTAATAGGCATTAAGCGACCACCGGTTGGCAAGATAAGCGACCCCCGCCGCCAAATTGAACTGACGCAAGTTCCGGGCCCTGGTAAAACTAAAGCCAAGATCGATGTTGGCGCTCAACCGGCTAAGAAAGTTATCATTAATAGATTTCAAGTAGACCACATCCGGGAAGGTGACGGTAACCGTATCCCCAAACTCGGTCAACAAGTTTATTTGATCGGGAGAAATACTTTCCAGCCTACCGTTGTATCGGCTGCCATCCGTCAGGGTAATCAGGTAACTACTAACTGTGTAGATCTCTCGGATTCCTTCCCATTCGATTTTGAAATCACTGTCGCTAAAGTCGGTTTCAACCGTTACTACGCCTCGGTCCATATCCTTCACCTCTCCAACAATAAAGTTTCCATTGTTGAAAATGACCGAATCAACCTGGGCTAGTAAAGGCTGGGATAGGAAGAATACCATTCCAAAGCACAGGAGTTGTAGGACTCTTTGCATGAAGTATAGGGTTTTGGGTATGCTATTTTGCTGGTACGGGATCGTTCTTTTAACCTGGCCGCTTCCCTTTGGTAGAAATTAGCACTAATTCTGTAGTCAATTCATCCCCAATACGTTCTGCTCCTTTTTAAATATCATTTGTCCCTCCTTAATGGTTTCAAGCACTTGAATGTCCTTCAGGGACATAGGCTCCACCTTCAATGGATTTTGATCCAGGATAACCAGATCTGCAAGCTTGCCGGCTGTTAGCGTGCCTTTTCGATCTTCTTCAAAGTGCTGATAGGCTCCCCAGATGGTAATGGACTTCAAGGCCTCATAGGCGGTAAGACGTTCATCGGGCCCAATGATCTTACCACTCCTGGAGACCCGATTTACAGTGGTCCACAGGATCATCATCAGGTTGGGAAAAGCCACCGGTGCATCGGTATGGCTGGTAACTTTCAGTCCTTTATCCAGGGCAGATCGGATTGGGCTGATCTGTTGACCCAGCTCCTCCCCTATTATTTGACTATGCCAGTCTCCCCAGTAAAAGGTATGCATTGGAAAAAGCGAAGCGATCACGTCCATTTCTTTCAGGCTATCCAGCTGATCCATACGGACGTATTGGCCATGAATCAATACATTTCGACGATCTTCATTTCCATATTTATCAATTGCCGGCCGCATACAACGAATCAACTGATCCACGGCTGCATCCCCATTGGCATGGGTAAGCAACTGCCAATCATTCGCAAAGGCCGAATCAATTATAGCTATTACTTTTTCATCATCCGGAATAGCCGGATAACCCTTATAATTGGCTGGCATCCCCTCAGGTGGAATCAAATACGGCAGCGTCCGCCAGGCAGTTCGTCCCTGGGGAGAGCCATCCAGTGTGAGTTTAATCCCGCCGATCCGATAGCGATTTTGATAGTCTTCGCTGTTCCACTTGGTCCGGAAATAGGGCATAGCCGAATAATCGACATAGGAAACGACATCCAAGTAGAATTTTCCCTTTTCTGCAAAAGCAGCCATTTGCTCATGATTACCCATAGCCCGTCCCTCCTGGGCAGTTGTATAACCAAAACTGGCAGCCATTTCTTGAGCTTTATCCAAAAAGTAGTCTACTAATTCAGGATCTGAAGGACTTATGATAGGAAAGAACAAAGGAATCGCAGCCAATTCCTCCAATACGCCGTTAGGTTCTTGTGAACCTTTCACGCGACGGATAATACCACCTTCTGGGTTTGGCGTGGCTGCAGTAATGTTACTAACCTCCAGCCCTTTACTGTTCATCGCACAAAAATGGCCTGAAATATGGACGATACAAATGGGAATATCGGTGGATACCTTATCCAGATCCGCTTTGGTTGGAAATCGTTTTTCGGCTAAGACGGCATCATCAAAACCCAACCCTACAATCCATCCATTGGTTTTATCCGTTCCATTGGCCGCATACCAATCCTTTAATTCCTCAATAAGGGCATCTATATCGTCCACATCCCCATCCGGAGAGGCTAATAAATTGGCGACCACTGCCTGGGCTCCAAAACCGGCAAAATGAGCATGCCCATCAATGAAGCCCGGAACCAGTGTTCGGCCCTCCAGATCTTTATTTTGTGCATTGGGATAAGCAGTGACGGCCTCAGCTTTACTACCGACAAAAACAATCTTACCATCCTGCTCGACCAAGGCTTCTATATATTGCGGACTTTCGCCTTCCATCGTCAGGATGTCTCCCCCGTGATACATCACGGCAGTTTGATCTTGGTCCAGATCCTTAGGCGTACAGGAAAAAAGCAGCAGGAAGGTGCAGGCGCTAAAGAGGGTCTGCTTCCAATATGGATTAGATAGAGACATGGTTTGTTGGGTATTTAATGCCTGAAATATAGAAAATCTGAAACAGGATATCGCCGGATATGCAAAACTGACATTCAAACTACCAGAGTCAAGGCTTTAATATCCTCTCCAGCAACAACCTCCTCCCGTAGACAGCCCTACATTCACATAGGGGTCTACCGTTGGGCCATGCGGTCCAAAATGCACATTGAGTCCCATATTGGCGGAAGGCCGCAGACCGGCACAACCAGACATCAGGCAGGTGGCTACCATTGCAATCACCACCAGGAGGCTTCTAATTCTTCTATTGCTGAAGCGTTGAAAGATCATGGAAAATGCTTTAGGGCTTAATAAGGGTATTTTTGGATAACAAAAGGGGCACCAGTCGGATCCAACAGGAAGGCCGCTGAACCATTTCGCACCTTTGGATTAGGAGCCAGCAGCACCGTTGCACCTGCTTTTTCAGCCTTACTGGTCATGGCTTTTGCATCATTCACTTTGATGTAGGGTACCCAGTGCGAACGGGTATACTCTACTGGGTTTTGGATCAACCCAGCCATGGCTTTGTCCTGCTTCAGAAAGGCCCAATAGGGAATCTCACTCCGTTCTACTTCATCGATCGAATAGCCCAAAATTTCGCTGTAAAAAGTCGCCAAAGGCTCCGGTTTCTGTGCCCAAAGCTCGGTGTACAACCACTCCCCTTCTTCTACTTCACCTTCCATAGCGGGATCTCCGGATGACGACCTCAATAGTCCAAATACAGCACCTTGAGGATCGGCAACAACAGCTTGCATCCCCCTGCCTTTCATATTGATCGGATTGCCCAAGATTTTTCCACCCAACTCCAATACCTTATCGACATCCTTTTCTACCTCTGTAGCCGAACAGGAACAAACCCATTCTCCTCGTTGGCCTGCTATTTGTGCCATTGGTACCATGCCCCCTATCGCCTCTCCTCGATAACTGATTACCGAATACCTAGCGGTTCCTTCGCCTTTATCCTCAAAGGTCCAACCAAATACTTCTCCATAAAAGGCCTTGGCCTGTTCCAGGTCCGGTGTGGCCAAATCATGCCAAATGACTTGCCCTGGATAATAGGTGTCGGTAGGAGGATCATTTACCGGAGGAAGACTGGATATGCCGGCGCAGCCGTTCATAAGGCATAACACGAGTAAGGGAAATAGACCTCGTGTTGAAATGAGATGTGTGCTAACGGGTTTCACAGGTGTCGATTTATGGTTAGTTCCCGGAAAAAATCGTGCTCTTGATTTACCAACACCGATTTTCCTGGCATCCCGATTACAAACGGGGGTGCGGTTAATGGGCGGCACGGTTTGTTGGGATGAATATACCAACTTACCATATATAATGAATTAAATTTGGGAAGCGGATTCAGAAAAGTTAGGTAAGAATCGGCTGAAATGGTTTTCTTTTCCTGCTAGCTTGGCTTAAATGTTTACTTTTCAACATGCTTGAAACAAAGAATCTTGCTTTTGCTTATCCTGGTCGAACAGCCCTCCTTTTTCCGGATCTGACTTGCAGTCAGGGCGAGCACTGGTTGTTGCTAGGCGAATCCGGCACTGGTAAAACTACCTGGCTTCATTTGTTGGGAGGATTACGTCGTCCAACAGGTGGCAGCATTGTGTTAGATGGTCGGGATCTTTCACAATTGCCAACTGCCGAAATGGATACCTTTCGAGGACAACATATTGGAATAATCTTCCAGCAATCGCACTTTGTCGACTCCATTACCGTGGAAGAAAACTTAAAACTGGCTCAACAATTAGCCGGAAAGCCCATGGACAAAAAACGAATCCAATATTTACTCGAAAACCTGAAAATAAGTCACAAAAGCAAGGCACTTCCCCGAAACCTGAGCGTGGGCGAACAACAACGGGCAGCTATTGCCCGTGCGTTAATCAATCAACCCCGCCTAATCCTGGCTGATGAACCCACCTCTGCTCTGGACGATTCGAATACAGTTAGTGTCATTGAATTACTTAAAAATCAGGCCCGGGAAGCAAATGCTATTTTACTTATCGTTACACACGATAATCGTTTAAAGACCGAATTTAAATACCAAATGGTGCTTCAGGATAAAGCATTTTTAGTCTAAAATTTTTCACCCAAACATCAACCAGTTCAACCTTCCATGAACCTCTTCACACTCAGTTGGAAAAACATGCTCTACAAACCCTGGTCCACGGCACTGACCTTGATCCTGTTTGCCCTGGGTGTGGGATTGGTTATTCTTCTGTTGTTGCTACAGGATCAGATTCAACGCAATTTTGAAAAAAATCTGGCGGGTATTGATCTGGTTATCGGCGCTAAAGGAAGTCCACTACAACTCATCCTCAGCAGCATGTACCACATTGATGCGCCAACAGGGAATATTACCCTCGGTAATGCTCGCCCCTTTTTGAATCCCAATCATCCTTTAATTCAAAAAGCGGTACCCATCTCCTTGGGCGATAGCTATCGGGGAAGGCGAATTGTAGGCACCGATACTGCAATTCTAAGTTTGTATGATGCGGAGCTGGCAGCAGGAAAAATCTGGGCGGACAATTTCGAAATGACCATCGGAGCTGAAGCCGCTCAAAACCTGAATCTCCAGCTAGGAGACGAATTCAAAAGCACCCATGGTTTGTTAGATGAGGACGGGCTGGAACATGCCGATAGCGAACCCTTCAAGGTTGTTGGTATTTTAAAACCTTCTGGTACGGTGATCGACCAGCTTTTGCTCACCACCAACCAAAGCTATTGGATTGTGCACGACCATGAACACGGATCCGAGGGTGATCAGGAAGATGGGCATCACCACGAGGAGGAAGCGCACCATCATGAAGAAGATGGACACCATCATGATGAAGAAGGGCACCACCACGAGGAAGGAGCACATCATCATGATGAGGAGGGGCACCACCATGCGTCTGAGCCAACTGGTTTGCTGGAAGCAGATCCAGATCAAGAGATTACGGCGCTTCTAATTCAATACAAAAACCGAAGTAACTTCCAGGTGCTTAATATGGGCCGGAATATTAATGAAAATACAGACATGCAAGCTGCAAACCCACCTTATGAGATCAATCGGCTGTTCAGCTTGATGGATGCAGGAGAACGCACCTTGCGGATTCTGGCTATAGTAATTGTGATCGTTTCCGGCCTTAGTATTTTCATCTCTTTATTTTCCTCTTTGCGCAATCGACGATATGAGTTGGCTCTCCTTCGGGTAATGGGTGGCCACCGAAACACTCTTTTCTCCCTGATCCTGATCGAAGGGTTGCTTCTCGCAGCTGCCGGGGGCCTGCTGGGTATTGTTCTTGCGCATTTGGGGATGGAGCTTACCGGCAGGATACTTCAGGAAAGTTATCGCTACTCGTTTAGCGGATTTCAATGGCTGCCGGAAGAAGGCCTGGTTATTGCCGCTAGTCTGGCCATCGGGTTTGTCTCTGCTCTTATACCTGCCTGGCAAGCAGCCCAAACCGATATCGCACAAACCTTAACCGAGGGTTAAAACCACAGTACGATTCCGGGAAAAAGAAATACGATCAACAACAACATGGCCTGAATGAGAACGAAAGGGATTATTCCGCGGTACAAGGTACCGGTGCTTACTTCAGGAGGAGCCACCCCTTTTAGATAGAAAAGTGAAAAACCAAAGGGCGGCGTCAAAAAGGAGGTTTGCAAATTGAGCGCCAGTAAAATCCCTAACCATATCAAATTAACATCCATGGCTATAAATAAGGGTGCCACCACGGGTACGATTATGAATATGATCTCAATAAAGTCAATAAAAAAACCTGCTAAAAAGACTACGATCATAACTAACAGGAGAAATGTAATTGGGGATAGGTCGGAGCCCAGGATAGCCTGCGACAGAAATTCATCGCCTCCCATTTCCCGGAAAACCCACGAAAACGTAGTGGCCCCGAGCAAGATCAAAAAGACCATGGCAGTCAGGTGGGTTGTCTCGCGCATAACGGCTTGAAGTACCGGAAGTGAAAACTTCCGCTGTAAAACTGTTAGCAAAATGGCCCCAAATGCCCCAACTGCGGCAGCTTCGGTCGGGGAAGCAATTCCGGCGAAGATGGAGCCGAGTACGGCCAGGATGAGCAGCAAGGGGAAGAGGAAAGCTTTTGTCACCTTCCAATACACATGAGTTGCCATAAATGCCTCCCGGTCTTCCCGGGCAATTGCCGGAGCGGATGCCGGATGCCGCCACGCTTTCAGGATGACGTAGATCAGGTAAGCCGCCACAAGTAGCAGGCCTGGAAATAAGGCGCCGGCAAACAAATCGCCGACCGGCACATTTAGCACACTGCCCAATAAAACGAGTACGACAGAAGGAGGAATAATTTGTCCCAGGGTACCGCTGGAAGCGATGGTACCCGTAGCTAATTCCGGTTCGTAGCCGCGTTTTAGCATGGTCGGCAGGCTGATCAACCCCATAGTGATGACGGTGGCGCCAACGATCCCGGTAGAGGCCGCCAACAAGGCTCCTACCAAAACCACTGCAATGGCCAATCCGCCTCGCAACCGGCCAAACAGCATGGCCATGGTCTCCAAAAGGCTTTCCGCCAGCCCCGACCGCTCCAGCATGATACCCATGAAGATGAATAAGGGGACAGCCAACAAGACATAGTTGCTCATAATCCCAAAGAACCGAGGCGGCAAGGCAGCAAAACTGGAAGGCTCCAGAAAACAAAGGGCATAGATCGTGGATAAGCCTCCTAAGGTGATCGATACCGGATAGCCGTACAGAATCAGTAAAAAAATGCTCAAAAACAGGAGTAATGCCAAGACTTCCATGCCGATTCAACTTTTATCTTCGGAAGCACCCCAGATCAGCAAGCTGGACTGGATGACTTGACTTATCCCCTGAAGCAACAGCAAGCAGAAACCGAGCAATAAAACCAGTTTAATGACAAACCGATAAGATAGTCCGCCGGGATCCGGGGAGCCTTCGCCGATTCGGTAGGATTCCAGTGCCGAGGGATAAGAAGCCCAGATCACAAGCAAACACCAGGGAAGCAGGAGAACCAGGGTACCCCAGAAGTCTACCTGAGCTTTATGTCTGGGTGTCATTTTACTGTAGAAAAGATCGACCCGTACATGGCGGTCGTGGCGCAGTGCAAAACCAGCGCCCAAAAGAAAAATGGCAGCAAATAAGTGCCATTCCAATTCCATGACCCAAGCTTGACTTTCCTGAAATAAATATCGGATCAGCACATCAAACACCGTCAATAAAACCAGGCCCAAGGTTAACCAGGCCACTGCTTTTCCGGCAAATCCATTGATCTGATCAATTACAAATGAAACCTGTTTCAGTGCGTGCCGCATAAAGAACGATATCTATTGCGTGAAGTAGATCTGCCAACAATTATAGGTAGAATGCCTAGGAAACCTTTACTCTTTTCGTAATTAACCCCCATTGGTTGGGATGCCTTAGTCCATCGGAAGCTGATTTGCCAATAAAAACCTCCTCCAGGCAGACTAAACTCGTGCACAGGATCATCCTCAGCTTCGGGCAAGTTCCATTTTTCATATATATTTCTGAAAACATCCTAACTATCATGCTGGGGCAAGTCCATTTCTTCATTCGATTGTCATGGGTTGTTAGTTTGGCGGCCCTTCCCCTTATCCTGTTTGGTCAGGAATCGGATGCTGTTTCTCTAAGCTCAGAAGAGATCCAAAACCGGATCAGTACCGTTGAACAATCCAATTCGCTGACTGACACTATGAAAACCCTAATTGCCGAGCGGTATCGGGCGGCTTTATCGGATATCGAACTGGCTTCCGGGTATCGGGTGGCGGTTCAGAAGCTGCAAAACGAACAAAGCGAAGCACCAACTCAGATCCGCAGGATTCGCGCAGAATTGGAAAGGCGTAAATTGAGCGATTCATCCAGGGAGCAGGATATTCCAAGCAATAGCAGCCCGGAGGAATTGGAACGAATATATGGAACCGTCCTGGCCAGCAGGCGCGAAGCAGAAGCGGAACTGGAAAGATTGACGAAGCGATTGGAGGAGGAATATGGGAAACCATCGCGCGCCAGGGAGAAGATCATCAGCCTACGCACCCTCATCGAGGACCTTAAACAAGAGGGACAAGAGCTGCGGACTGACATTGTGGATCCACTGTCAAGAGAAGCTTTTGAGGTTGCAACTTCAGCCAGAGTCGATGCCTTGGAAGCGGAAATTGAACTCCTGGATCAACAGTTGCTGGGCAACCGGATTCAAATTCAGCTCCTGCGCGCCAAAAAAGAAAATGCGGCTTATTCTATTCGTGAGATCAATACCCGGCTCAGCTCCCTACGCGAGATTTTAGAGGAGGCTCGTATGCAGATTTTCGAGAAAACCCGATTAGAAAACCTGGAAATACTGGAGCAGGACTCTGTTCCTGGCGTACTGTCTCTTGTGGCCAAGGAAAATCTTGAAATGATTGGCCTGTATCAACATCAGTTGAAACAGTATGACTCCATTGAAGCCCAAAGACATCGCTTCGACCCCATGATTGAAAGCATTTCCAGGGTGTTTCAGAATACGAAGCTGCGCCTGGAACTGGAACAGACGGATACTCCACTTGGTCAGATTATCCGGGAAGAACAAGAAGATTTTCCCAAACCGAGTTATTTCGCCAGTCAGCGCAGGGAAGTTAACGAGGCTTTATCCAGGGTGGGACTACGACTTATCAATGCGGAAGCCAAGCGGAATGTGTTGCTTGACAAAGAGGTTTTCCTTCAATCCCAGATGGAGGAGCTCGGGATAGATTCGATCTCGGAAGGGGAAAAGCGGCGTTTTCTCGATTTGGTAGCCCAATATGAGGGACTCTTGGACCAGACCATCACGAATGATATTGCCCTGGAAAAAAACCTCCATGAGCTGGATGATGTCATGCGGGAACTAAAGGAGCAAACGGAGGAATATGATCAGTTTTTGGAAGAAAGATTGCTCTGGATCCGTAGCTCCCCACCTATTCACCTGGCAGACTTTAGCAAAATTGCAGGCACGACTAAACCCTTTTTTGATCTCGCCAATTGGAAAAAAACCGTGGATGCTGCTTGGAAAGGGGTGCAAGAAACGCCCTGGAAGACGGTCTGGTTTTTCTTGGTTTTAGTTTTGCTTTTTTCCAGAAGATGGATTTATCAAGCACTGGTAGCTGCAGGCAAGCCAGTGGGTAAAATAAACAAGGACCGTTTCGCCTACACTTTGGAAGGTCTCTTTTTTACGATCCTGCTGGTCCTTCCCTTTCCCTTGTTGTGTCGGTTTATGAGTGATGTGCTTACCACTGGGAGCGATGGAGACCCGTTTGTTCTTGGTCTGGCCCGGGCGTTTTACCGGGTAACCTCAACCGGTTTCTTTTTGTTAGGTATCCAAGCTCTTTTTATGTCGGATGGCATTGCGGATAAACATTTCCAATGGAAGAAAAACAGGCGGATGGAGACCTCGCGGGTACTTCGTCGATTCGCATTCACTGCCTTGCCCTTACTTTTCCTTACAGTCTTTATTATCACCTCCAATCCAGCAAGGTTTGGTGGAATATTAGGGCTGGCCGCTTTCGCAGCCTATACCCTAAGCATCCTTTACCTGGCCTATTCTTTTTTACATCCGAAACGAGGCTTAATGCGGTTTTTTTACGAAAATCGAAAAGAATCGTTTTGGTGGCGTTGGAGATGGGTCTGGTTTTTAATGGGCATACTAGCTCCGATAACATTGGTACTACTTGCATGGTACGGCTATATCCACACAACTGCTGATCTGTATTTTCGCTTGGAATCCACTGCCTGGGTCCTCGCCGGAGTTTGGTTGCTTTCAGCGCTGGTCAGGCGTAACATGTTGATCCTGCGCCGTAAGCTCATGTATGAGGCGGTTAAAAAGAAACAAGAGAGCGAACGTAAAGCCCAGCAGGATCAACGCAATGAAGAAGAGGCCACCATAGTACCTATTGAATCGGATACCCACGAGATCGATCAGGTATCGGCAATGGATAACGACACACGCCAGCTTTTCAATGCTGGCATGCTGGTGTTGGCGTTGGCCGGCTTAGCCTGGATCTGGGAAGATGTCTTTCCCGCCCTGAAAATATTGGATAGTGTCTCCATCTGGACTCAAACGACCTTGGTTGAAGGAGTAGAAACCATTTATTCGGTCTCCCTGGCCGATTTTTTGCGAGCGCTTGTTCTGGGTTTCCTGGCTTTTATTTTGGCAAAAAACCTACCCTCCCTCATCAATATCCTATTGATAAGACAGGGGGATTCAAGTTCGGGTACCCGCTATGCCATCTCAACCTTGCTTCAATATGCCATTATTGCCATCGGTACGCTGCTGGTGTTTCGCAACCTGGGCGTCACTGGTGAACAGTTGGGATGGGTGGCCGCAGCCCTCGGGGTAGGCATAGGTTTTGGCTTGCAAGAGATCGTGGCCAATTTCATCTCCGGTATTATTGTACTTTTCGAACAACCCGTTCGCGTGGGAGATGTAGTTACCATCGGGAATGCAACCGGAGTGGTCTCCCGCATTCACATTCGCGCTACTACTATTCGGGATTGGGAGAATAAAGAACTTTTGGTGCCGAATCGGGAATTGATCACCGGACAGGTACTCAACTGGACCTTATCCGATACGATTACCCGAGTGGAGATCACCGTAGGAATTGCCTATGGTAGCGATGTGCAGGAAGCACTGGATATACTGGTCCAAACTGCGCAGGAAAACCCCCGTATCCTGGATCAACCGGCGCCATTTGTGCATTTTGAGCAATTTGGGGACAATAGCCTGAATCTTACCCTTCGAGCCTTTGTTCCGGTCATGGGTGACCGACTAGCTTCCGTGACCGAAATGAATAAGGTGATCGACCAGCGCTTCAAAGAAGCGGGAATTGAAATTGCATTCCCACAAATGGATATTCATGTCAAGGGGGAAACCCCGGAACAAAAGGTGGCTAAAGCAGAGGAATTACAAGACTCTCAGTCTTAAATGCTGAAAATATGCCATTGGATCATCAAGGCATGAGCGACTGGAGTTAAGGCCTTTTGGGCACCTGTTGGCTATCGCTTTTAGATAACACCAGCGCCGTTAAACAGTGTTCATTCTTCAAGATGCACTTCCCATTTAGGACAGCTCCCCAACTTCCTTACTGGTTTTGACCGTCTTTAAGGGTTACACTTAAGAAGGTCAGCTCTTTTACATAGGATAAGTATACGATAATCTGCTATTTGAAAGCCCCAATAAAGTTTGATCTATCAAAAAACGCCCATACTTTTGGATGGAAATCCCGAAACCCGAAATCATGAACCGATCTGCTCTACTAGTCTTGATCCTTCCCTTCTGCCTGTTTATGGGTTCCCCCGTCCAAGCCCAGCAAGACAAGATCGATAGTTTGGAAAATCTGCTTGCTCAAGAGCAACCGGAAAAGCTACGAATTAATCGTATGATCGAGCTAGCAGACTTGTACTACCGGGTGGAACGGGAGACAGGATTTGAACGTGCCTATGCGGCATTGGATAAAGCCGAGCAAGCCAACTACAAAAGCGGTATTGCGAATGCGCACAGAAGCCTTGCCATGGGTTACAACATAAGATCTAATCCAGATTCTGCAGATCTCCACGGTCAAATTGCGCTGAGCCTATTTAAGTCTATGCAGGACACCAGGGGATTGGCAGATGCATATATGATTCTCGGCACCAAATTAAGTATGCAAGGTTTGTATGAAGAAGCCCTCATTTATTACGATTCCTGTTTGACCGAAATGTTGGAGCTGGAGGATAAAGACGGAATGAGCAGAATTTACTACAACTTAGGCATTAATTATTACTATCAGGATAGGATTGACGAAGCTAAAGCTAATTACGAAAAAGCCCTTGCAATCAGCGAGGAGTTGAACGATCAGGAATCCATCGCCAGCGCCCTTTTCAATATTGGATTGACTTACGAAGCAAAATCAGAATATAAAACAGCATTGGAATACCTTTTCCAGGCATTGGAAATACGCGAACGCATTGGCGATCGGTATATGATGGCAAATACATTCAATAGTATAGGGATTATTAACCAGGAGAATGGCAATAATCAGGAGGCATTAGAATACTATGACAAAGCCTATGACATCTATGCAGAAACGGGTCGGAAACGCGGTATGGGCCTGGTAAAAAATAATATGGGAGTAGCTTATACCGACCTGGGCGAATACCAGGATGCGCTTGGCCAGTTTCAAGAAGCTTTGGATATCGCCGACGAAACCAGCGACCGTCATCTGTTGGCCAGAGGTAATAGTAATATCGGTGAAGTATTTCTAAAGCAGCGAAAATATGACCAGGCCTTGGAAAAGTACCAAAAGGCCCTGGAGTTGCGACTAGCTATCGGCAATCAACTCGGCATTGCTACAAGCTATACTACGCTGGCATCTTTATACATGGAAATGGGGCGGCTGGATCAGGCCGAAAAATATGCGCGACAAGCTTTAGAAATAAATTTAGAAATGGATGCCTTAGGTGGGCAAGCCAAAGACTATGAGATCTTAGCTGCCATTTACGAACGAAGAGGCTCATTCGACAAATCTCTCGAAGCCTTCAAAAAGTACAAGCTCCTACAAGACAGTATCTTCAATCAAGATAATGCTCGAACCCTTGCCCAGCTACAAACGGAATACCAAACCAAAGAAAAGGAACAGCAGCTGGCAATGCTGGGACAACAACGCAAAATCGATGAGCTATGGAGGTATCTGCTTATAGGCTTTCTGTTGCTGGCCTTGGTTGCAGGACTAAGTATTTACCTGGTTTATCGGTACCGATTGAGGAAGAATCGAGAATTGTTTGAAGCCGAACGCCGGGCTAGGGAGCAGTTGCAAGAGGTTAATGAGATGAAGTCTCGCTTTTTTGCCAATATCTCCCATGAATTCAGAACACCCTTAACCCTAATCCTTCGCCCTGTGGAAGACCAACTGGCAACAACGAAGGATGAAGGGCTACGGAAAACTTTTGAAAATATACAACGTCAAGCCCGACAGCTATTAAAACTGATCAATCAATTACTGGATTTGTCCAAGATTGAAAGTGGTAAGCTTGCTTTAAAATTGGCGTTTGGCGATATAATTCCCTTTCTGAGGGGGTTCCTCGCCTCCTTTGAATCCCTGGCTCAACAGCGAGCGATTCAATTTTCTTTCTCTTCTGAAGCGGATTCTATTTTTCTTTATTACGACCAGGAGAAGATCGAACATATTCTAGGAAACCTGATCTCGAATGCATTAAAATTTACGCCCAAGGGCGGTGTCGTTGGAATCAGGGTATCCAAAGAAAACAAGGCTGGAAGTACCAACTTACGAATCGATGTACAAGATTCCGGCATTGGTATGGCAGCCGAAGAAGTACCACATGTGTTTGACCGCTTCTATCAAGCGGAAAACCCGGACACTCGCCAATTTGAAGGTACCGGTATTGGCCTTTCGTTGACTAAAGAATTGACGGAACTACATGGCGGGAAGATTGAGGTAGCCACTAAAAAGGGGAAAGGGTCCACATTTTCCATCCTGTTACCCATCTCGGAGGTTCCCGAATCTGCAAGTGAAGTTGGCATGAAGAAAAACCTGGAAGTCCAAACAGAACATTGGACAGCCAAACAAGCACTTCAGCAGGAAGAAGCTCAAACTGCCGATACTCCGACCGGTGGGCAAGGTCCCACTCTATTGATCGTGGAGGACAATCAAGACCTTAGGCGCTATATGCTGGAAAGCATCCAGGGCAATTATCAGACCCTGGAAGCTGCCAATGGGAAAGAAGGGCTTGATAAAGCGCTTCAAACTATTCCGGATCTCATTTTGTCAGACGTAATGATGCCAAAAATGAGTGGTTTTGACCTCTGCAAAACCTTGAAAAAGGATCATCGGACCAGCCATATTCCAGTGATCCTCCTGACCGCTAAAGCGGGTGAAGACCAAAAATTAATTGGCTTAGAAATGCAGGCAGATGCCTATATGACCAAGCCCTACAATGCTCGTGAACTCAATTTACAAATCGAAAACTTAATTCAAAGTCGCAAAGAGTTGCAAAAAAGGTTTGCGGAAAAAGTCATTTTCCAACCTAAAGAGATCTCAACCACCTCCCAGGAGGAGGCTTTTTTAAGTAATCTCATGGAGGTGATGGAAAGTAAAGCGCTACAGGAAGATTTCAGTGTGGAAAAATTAGCCAATGAATTATTGATGAGTCGCTCCCAGCTTAACCGCAAAATCTCTGCTTTGACCAATCAAAGTCCCAACCAATTTATTCGACGTTATCGACTCGAGGTGGCTCGAAAACTTTTAGAAAACAATACGGGAACTATTGGAGACATTGCTTTTGAGGTAGGATTCTCCAGCCCAGCCTATTTTTCCAAGGTATTTCAGCAAGAGTATGGTATCTCTCCCAAAATGATGAAGTCGGACGTGTAACACGGTAATGACTGTTCAGCTCGTTAAACAGTGTTAAATTTCCAGTCGTAACTAGATTATTCATGTAATCTGGGGTTCTCTTTATTCTCTTACAAACAGATAGATATGACTTACCGGCTTCTTTTTTATTGTTGTTTTGTTGGATTAGTAGGGCTTGCAGCCAGTTGTAATAATGACGATGAGGATAACACGGTTCCGGAACCGGATATTCAAAGTGGATTTTGGTATGACGGAGCCAACTTTACTGCTCCCGTTTTGCCCCAGGGCATTTATGAGACCGCTGCCAGTTTCTCTGCTGGTCAATTAGGCGGGTTCGCGGGTACGGATCTGGTGGCCATTCATATATTTCTATTCCAACGGCCGTTCAATACGGAGATTCGGGTTTATGAAGCGGGCTCTTCGGGTCAGCCGGGCTCCCTGCTATACAGTGAAGCCATTAACCGATCTACCTTGTCTGAAAATGGCTGGACCCGGATACCTTTAGACACCCCTTTGCCACTTGATGGTGATGGACTATGGATCAGTTTCCGTTTCGAGCACGGTGGAACAGCGATTCAATCGCTGGGCTGCGATGCCGGCCCCAGGAGCCCGGATGGGGACCGTTTTTTTACAGCCGGCGCCTGGACTACCTTCAATGCCTTCGCCAACGGCGAATCGATCAATTGGAATATTCGGGCAGAAGTAGAATAAAGGGATTATTGATTTAAAGATTGTGGATTTGTGATTTATGGCAGATAATGAACTGCGGATCGTATTCATGGGCACGCCCGAGTTTGCGGTCCCTTCCCTGGATATTTTGATTCAGGAAGGGTATACGGTGGTCGGGGTGGTAACAGCAACGGACAAAATGGGCGGCCGCGGGGGCAAACAGCTCCTTCAATCTGCTGTCAAACGGTATGCTGCCGAACAAGGTCTCCCAATCCTTCAGCCCGTAAAACTCCGAGACCCCGATTTCCTGGAAGCGCTCCGCCAATGGAATGCGAATCTGTTTATCGTAGTAGCCTTCCGGATGCTCCCCGAAGTAGTATGGGCCATGCCAGCAAGGGGCACTTTTAACTTGCACGGGTCCCTACTTCCCAAATATCGGGGAGCGGCACCGATCAATTGGGCCATTATTAAGGGCGAGCAGGAAACCGGAGTAACGACCTTCTTTATTCAAAAGGAGATCGATACTGGAGATATCATTTTACAGGCCCGAATGCCGATCAGACCGGACGATACAGCGGGTGATGTTCACGACCGAATGATGCTCCTTGGCGCGCAAACCGTCCTTGAAACCGTGCGCAAAATTGAAGCCGGCAAGCTCAAGCTGGAAAAACAAGACGATAGCCTGGCAAGCAGGGCACCAAAAATTTTCAAAGAGACCTGTGAAATCAACTTTCACCAACCAGTCAAAAAGGTCTATGACTTCGTACGGGGATTGAGCCCCTACCCTGCTGCCTGGACCACCCTGGACGGCCTGCAGTTTAAAATTCTCAAAAGCAATCCTCATCCAGAATCCATGTCCCACGCCCCTGGGGTTCTCCTTTCCGATGGGAAAAAAAGGCTCGGTTTCGCCTGTACTGACGGTTGGCTGGAAGTACATGAATGCCAGCTACAGGGAAAGCGAAAAATGGATGTGCATGCCTT
Organism: uncultured Saprospiraceae bacterium; assembly: GCA_964641965.1. Lineage (GTDB taxonomy): Bacteria > Bacteroidota > Bacteroidia > Chitinophagales > Saprospiraceae > JAJDFU01. The sequence continues at coordinate 27,242 of CAZXLD010000050.1, forward strand.
CTTGAACGGGTACGCATTGCAGCATTTTGTTGAGGTCTGATTTTTAATTTTTTTTATTGAGAAAATTTCGACTGAGTAAAATTTAACTCCGTTTCTTACTTAATGCATAGGACTAGACTTGCGATTGGGCTACTCCACCCGCCTAAATTCTTTAAAATCGAGTTTTGGCCATACAGGTTTGCGAAAATTCGCTGATTCATATTCTTCTATTCCCTATATTGGTACAAAGACCAAACCTTGCTCTCCTATGGCCAATCAATATGTCAACGTACGACACATAAAATTCCTGCTTTTTGAGCTGTTGCAGGCGCAGACACTCAATGAGTTGGAACGCTTTGCAGATTATGATCAGGAGGCCATGGAGATGACACTGGACGCTGCCAAGCAGCTGGCGGATCGGCATTTATTCCCCTACTACCGGGTCATGGACAAGGAAAAAGCCTATTACAAAGAGGGGGACGTATTGGTACATCCAAGTATCCGGGAAGCCATGCGGGCATTTGGAGAAGGAGGCTGGATCGGTGCATTGGATGATTATGAGACCGGGGGTCAGCAAATGCCCTATACCCTGATGACAGCTGCTATCTCTATTTTTTACAGCGCCAATTCGAATACAGCCCCCTATGCATTTCTTACCCAAGGTGCAGCAAGCCTGATCCGGCACTTCGGCAACCCCAAGCTTATGGAAACCTACCTGCCCAATATGTATGCCGGGGTCTGGCAGGGTACCATGGCACTCACCGAACCCCAAGCCGGGAGTTCGCTCTCCGATCTGACCACCACCGCCGTTCCAAATGGCGATGGAACGTACCATATTAAAGGTCAGAAAATCTATATATCAGGCGGGGATTACAAGGAAGCGGAGAATGTAGTGCACCTGCTTCTGGCACGCATCCAGGGAGCGCCGCTGGGCACCAAGGGCATCTCCCTTTTTGTAGTACCCAAACAACGCCCCCAGAACGGTTCTCTAGTATCCAATGATGTCACTACAGCGGGGATTTACGGAAAAATGGGACAAAAAGGATACGTGGCTGCACACCTCATGCTGGGCGAAGGGGAAGACTGTGTCGGTTACCTGGTTGGAGAGCCGCATAAAGGCCTGCAATACATGTTTCAAATGATGAACGAGGCGCGGATTGGAACCGGGTTAATGGCAGCTTGTACGGCAACGGCCGCCTACTATGCTTCCTTGCAATACGCCAATGAAAGACCCCAGGGAAGGCATCCTTCGAATAAAGATGCATCCCATCCTCAAGTCCTGATCATAGAGCACGCCGATGTCAGACGCATGTTACTCTTTCAAAAGGCAGTGGTGGAGGGCAGTACCGCCTTGCTGGCGCAGTGCAGTTACTACAGCGACCTGGCAGAAAATCATCCGGAGGAGGAAGTACGTAAGCGCAACCATCTTCTTCTTGAATTATTGACGCCGGTAGCTAAATCCTGGCCGGCCGAAATGGGTAACCTCTCGGTGAGTACAGGGATGCAGGTATTAGGCGGTGCCGGTTATACCGATGATTTTCCGCTGGAACAATATTACCGGGATATTCGGGTCAACTCCATTTATGAGGGTACCACCACCATCCACGGCTTGGATTTATTGGGTCGAAAAATGCTATTGGAGAACGGGAAAGCAGCCACCTATTTCATGGAAGAAGTACGAGCTACCATTCAAAACGCTTTAGCGCATGAGAGCTTGAAAGGGTATGCCGAACGCTTGGCCAAGGAAGCGAAGGATCTGCAGGGGACTGCCATGCATTTAATGCAACTGGCCATGCAACATCCACCTGAAGTATTTTTGGCGGATGCTACCCTATTCCTGGAGTACTTCGGCACCATCTCCTTATCCTGGCAATGGCTCAAACAAGCAGTGGTTGCCCAACGGGCCCTGGAGGCTGGATCGGAAGGAGATGATGCGGTGTTCTATCGAAGTAAAATGCATACTTTCCGCTACTTCTTTGAGTATGAACTGCCCAAAGTCTGTGGTATGCGCGAACGCCTACATTCTGCTGTTCGGGTTACCCTGGATACGCCAGGAGAAGAAATCGTTTAATCAACCGAATCCTGGGAAACGGACCACCCTCACCCTTAAATTTTCATTTCTATTGAAGGAACGCCAATTAGAGTTTGAGGAAGAAGGACGTAATGCGGCTTATCGATCGCATATTACCGACAACCCTTTTCCCCTATTCCTGGTATTGGATGAAATCACAGACCCGAGAAATTTAGGGGCCCTGTTTCGTTTGGCAGATGCGGCCCGCCTATCGGGCATCTATTTAGTGAGCACTACTCCCATAGAACTTCCGGCCTCGGCCAAACGGGCTTCCCGTTCAACCTGGAACCAGATCCCCTTTCAAACCCTTTCGGATATCCGCATACTGGAAAATCAGCTGGGGGACCTAGACTGGATTGCACTGGAACGAACTACCCAGAGTAAACCCTTTTGGAATCAACTCCCGGTTGGCCCTGCGGCCCTCATTCTGGGTAATGAGCAACATGGAGTAAGCCAACCCCTGTTGGACCGATGCACCTCTTCCATCCACCTCCCTATGTTTGGTTGGAATACCTCTATGAATGTAGCTATGGCCGCTGGAATTGCCGTTTATGAATGGTTGAGATTAAATCCTATCAGTAGTCAGGCATACTACTGACACAAGTATAAAATCGACTTTCGTTACCCAAAAAGAAAGTTTTCAACCGAACCCAACCTCTTGCTTGGACACCTCCGTCTGGCTACGATAGAAATCAAACCCGACATAAACATGATTACTCAACCTATCCCATGGCTGCAACGCGCCTTGGTAATCCCAAGCACTCGCTATTCTAAACCAACATCCTTCATTCCCACTGCACACTTTCGGTGAATGGGTAGTCCTACTGACGCACGTCTAAGGCAGTATAAATTCAATTCCATGCGCATTGTATTACTTTTCCTGTTCATGGCAGGGGTATCCCGTTGTCAGGAAATACTTCATAAACATGCTTCACCCGAAGAGGTGGTAGCCAACCTTTGGGAGGTCACACAAACCCTAATCACTAAAGGCCCTGTAGGCCTTACCTGCCTACCTTATTCCTTTCCAAAAATAAGATGGAATACGATTATCGAACAAGGCAACATTCAAATACATGAAGCAACCATTTCATTAGACGACCTGGTTCTATTGCTGGAAAAAAATTGATCCAAGACCAGAGCATACTCAAAAGCGGGCCGCTGATCGCATTTTTGCCTCCCAACGTGTTCTCGGATAGAGGGAGTAAAAAGGGTCAGTGGCCTTTTCATACCAACCTATCAGTTTTTCCAAGCTTCTCGGATGATCGCTTTTACATCCTGAAGTTGCGTGTCTTCCTTCCAAAATAAGTGTTCTTTTCGCCTTTGAACTTCAAGGTCAGGAGCGGTACCCGTTCCATTCAGTAATTGCCCATCCTTTTGAAAAGAAACCATAGTGCTAATCTTGACCCTCAACTTTGAATGGGGCAACTCAAACCTTTCACTGTTTCCACTGGAACCATCGGTGGTAACTCCTGCTAACTTAATGTTAGGTAAACCTTTAAAGGCGGCTGCCAAGACAGAAGCAGCGCTAAAGGAACGCTCATTGATCAATACGTAAACAGGCGACTGGTATTGATATTTCCCCTTGGATAGTTTTCTTCCATTGATCAACGCAAAATGCATGGGGCTGAAGTGCCTATCCGGAAGCGCATAGGTCGGTGTAAAGTGTTTTTGAAAAGTTTCAACCGCCTTTCTTTCTCGTTGATCCAGCTCCTGTTTAGCAAATAGAGATCGATGGTGTAAATCCGCTTTCCATTCGGCCTCTTCCATAAAGTCTGTTCTTTGCCGGACTGCATTGACCACATAAACCGAATCGGGATGCACTACATAACCCGCTAGCTCCCATATCAAATCCCGCACTCCTCCCCCATTACCCCTCACATCGATAATCAGCGCTTTACTTGTTCGTATCGAATCCATAAAAGCGTGAAGCCTATCAAAATACAATGGCGCTTCCTCCTTATAGAACATATCCGGAATTCTCAGGTAGGCAATTCCATCATCGTCGAGCTCAAAAAAGCTATTGATGGTATTGACCTTGACAATATCTTCATCTGTCAAATCATTCCAAGGCCTGGACCGACCTTTTCTGGTAACAAGTGTAATGACTTGAGTAGTATCCAAGCCTTTCCCGTCGGTCCACACCCAGGTAATTGGTTGGGTTAAGGATTGCCCTGTAATGTAATGCCAAAGTTCAATATCCCTCAATTTTCTTACCGTCCTTGTGAATAAGGCTTCTGGTGGAGCGGAGACCTCCTCGGGTTCTATCTGCTTCAATAGCTGCTCGATGGCTGTGCCGTTCAAAGATTTTAGAAAAGGATATTTGGAATTCAAAGGCTTGTAGGTCTTGGTTTTCGGATTAGCTGTGAGAACCATCACCTTAGCTTGAAAAGGGGCAAATACGTAAGGTAAAAAATAAGTATCCGGAAGATCATATTGGTCTACCAAGGCATGTCGATCTCCCATTTTGCCAATCATTCGGGTCAGCCACAACCCGAAATCTTTTCGGTCAATTTCTTGTGCGGAAAGGGTATCTAAATATGCTTTTATATAGTCCTGGTATTGAAATCCATTAAGTCCTTGATAGGAAGACTTTGGTTGCAGTTGCGCATCAAGATATCGAAGATCTTCTTCTATCGCCCTACGACTAAGCGATTCACTTTGAAGGCTGAGTCAGCCCTACGTATCCCATCCCTAGGCAACAAAAAAGTAGGGCAATCAAACGAATCATGCTAGCTGACAAATTTTGCCTCCAATGCAATGGGTACGGCTGCCAGTGCTTTGGATACGGGGCAACCTTCCTTGGCAGCTTGGGCCAGTTCCATAAATTGGTCTTCAGCCATACCCGGCACCTTCCCTTCCAATTCCAGGGTGATGCTTGTGATTCCAAATCCGCCTTCCACTGCTTCGAGCATTACGATAGCTTCAGTCTTTAACTCATCGGGCGTGAAGCCGGCTTCGGTAATGGCAAAACTGAGCGCCATGGCGTAGCAGCCTGCATGCGCTGCTGCGATCAACTCTTCCGGATTTGTCCCCAAGGTCCCGTCTTCGTTTTCGAAGCGGCTTTTAAAACTATAGGGCGTGTCTTTGAAAAACTGGTTAGCGGAGTTGAGGGTGCCTTTTCCCGCTTTACCAGTACCTGTCCAGCGAGCAGTGGCTTTTCTTTTAGCTGCCATAAAGAATGGATTGATGTATGATTAGTGGATGGTGGATTTCAAATCAAGCTTGAATCCCTTGTAAAACAAGGTATACAATATTGAGAAACCTATTATAAAAAATTCATTCTTTAGATAGATTTGAAAAATAAAGCGCCTTAGTAAAACGGCAGTTTCGAACTAATCCGTCTGTGTATTTTCGTGAAGTAATTACGCCGAATGAGGTCTGTCCATTTTCAACCTATAGACTAGCCAAATCCTTTTATGATTTATGGCCTGAAGCGCAAGCAAAGGACAATAAACCCTTTTCGATAAAGGTTGACAAAGGGGAGGATTCGGTTTTAGTTAGCTACTGTGCGGCCTCAAACCCTGTCTAAACATTTTTCTTCCCAAAACCGGAATTTCTTAACCGATCATCACAATTCGTATTTGTCTTTTTCAGTTCTAATGTTGTCTATTCAGCGGCTACCGCTCGGACCACTGGAAGGACTGCGATCGGGCTGATCGGCATACCCTGTTCCTACGAAAACTTGGTAAACAACAAACCATGCATTGCAATCCTATTTGGGAGAAAGCAGGTTATGCTTTCTTCGTTTCAATTATTCTTTTGGCCTTGCCGGGCATTGGCTTGAGCCAGGAATATGCTGCTGCCGAGCGGGTATACGCCTGTCCGCCAGGTAGTTTTATCGATCCCGACAACAACAGCACTTGTTGGTCCTGCCCGGAAGGGTACTATCGAAGCTTGAGTTACCCGGTCACCAGTAGCAAGGCTTGTGAAGGTCCAAACAAGGTATATGCCCAAGCTACTAATGAAACGGTAGAATCCTGTCCGGTAGGATCTACCTATGATCGTGCTTATGGAGGGTCCTGTTGGAGTTGCCCGGAAGGCTATATTCGGGCTGAAGGATCCATTACGGATTCTACCGCCTGCATCAAAGGAGAAAAACCGTCCACCCAGGGTTCGAACCCAAGGGTATCTGATATTTATCGGGCCATTCAATGTCAAAAGCTGGTCGGGGTATTGACCTGGGAGCGGGAAAAGATGGTAGAGGTAGGCAAGATCGATGAGATGGATGATTTCCTGGATGGGGAATTTCGGGTTGGATATGCCGCCAATGCCTACTCTGCCGAAGCACCCAAAGATATGGGGCTGGCCCTTGATTTTTTGACCCTGGTTACAGAGAAAGAGGTCTTTTTTGCCTTTAGCAGCGCCAATCCAAAGCAAGAAGTATTAGCAGGCCGATTCACCGTAAAGGGGGATGCTACAGATTGCCCTGCCGTGCCATTGGCAGGCTACGACTCTTCCATGGGACAAACCTGCTGGGCCTACCAAGCCTATTATTTTGTAGAAAAAGCCAAGCATTTTTTACAGGATTCTTTACAGAACCGCAAGGTGATCATCACCGGTCATGGGCAAGGCGGGGCTGTAGCTGCTTATTTTGCGTATCAATTGGTCAGCCAGGGGCTATTGGATAAAAGCCAAACCCACCGGTTGGTGACCTTATCTGCCCCTCGGTATGCTCCCAAATCACTCCGAACCAACTTTCACGGTAAACGTCTGCTCAATGCCCCTTTGATGACGGCCGATGCCCTGGAAACAGAACGAGACCCGGTAACCCTATCCTGGGCGCAGGGTGTCGATCAACAATTGGAGGTTTCTGCCTTCGGTACGATACACAGTTACACCCCCGAAGAATTTCCGAGTGACTTCTTTGGGGTGCACCTCTGCTGTACCTATCTGGAGAAATCAGTGCTGAAGCTGCTCGAAGGGAAATAGATCGCAGTGGATTGGCGGCACAAGCAGGGATTCCTACAATCTTTTGGCCCAAAACTGCATGGACTTTTCGCTTTCTTCGGATCCGTTTACTTCTTTCCAGGCCATTTTCCCGATATAGCCCTCTTTTTTGGTGTATCCTCGGTTGGTCCAAAACTGATCCAGTTGAACATAATGGGGAGGTCTTAACGGATCCGCATCGGGACGAATAACTGAACAAAGAGTAGAATACCGGAAGCCTAGTTGCCAGGCCCAGCGCTCGCGTTCCTCAAAAAACTGGACCCCAATGCCCTGCCCCCGGTAGGCCGGTAGCAGCACCGATTCACTGAGGTAGTATAGCTGATCCAGGTTTTCTTCATGATCGAGCCAAGGTTGCTGAATCGTCACAGGTTCTTCCGCCAGCGGAATACCGGTGGATGCGCCCACGACTTCATCTTCATCAAAGGCGATAACTAAAATGCTTTCATCGGATTGCAGGAAGGTTTGGAGGTATTGTTCCTCATAGGCCATGTGACCGTCATACAGATAAGGATATTCTTTAAATACCTCGATACGCAACTGCGCCAAGTCAGGCAGATAGGGTTCGGCATCGGCGCCAAAATAAGCTTGAACGGTGTATTGCTGGGGTTCCATCAAATTTGGGCATTAGGTCAGAACGGTTATTCGCTTACGTAGCGGATGGATTGCTTTTGATCCTATCGATGAAATTACGATTTATAATCAGGAGCCCCACTCCTTTAACGAGATAAATAAGTTCTGGTCCCAGAAGATGCACTCATTTGCGCGTGCATATGGCCTACATTAAAAAAGCAGGCCATTGGGCCTGCAGCGGATGGAAAAAATAGGCTTGTCGTTGGTTTACCTTACAAGGAGTAAACCACGGCATTGATATTGTATTGTTCGACCAGCTTTTTGGTAAAGGTCTTATGCCCTTTTGGGGCCAGCAAAAACAGCTTTCCATTTTTTAGGGATGCCACCAGGCTGAGGAGCTTCCAGCGGGTGACTAATTTCTGAGGCTTATCGGATTTGAGGGCAATATCCGTGTAGTGTTTCGCACCGCCTTGGGTGATGAAAGATAGATCGGCTTGCACTTCCTCGTTGGTGGTGTTGTTGGTATACACCTTCGGATCCTCATAATCGTCGTGCTTGGCTTTGATAGAGGCAACTGATTTTTTGGAAGCCCACTGAATGGCTTTTTCGATATAGCTGTCTTTGGACATAAACAGGAATTAAAATGAAAAGAAAGATCTAATTATTATACAGTTTTTTGAAAAGAAAAGTTCGATGGCAAGGGCTTGCTCTCTGGGATTAAGATGGTAAAATTCCTTTATAGAGGGAGCTAAGGTATCTCGGAAAAGAGAAGATTTTCGTTTAAAAGCACCAAGTCGTCAACAGACGTAATACACTTCATATTGAGCGACTCGTAAATGTACTTGTATGCGAAGCCCCTTGCCTTCCTTGCCGCAGCCCTCGCATATCCGATTACACTTCAAGATGGCGGAATCCCCCTCGATGGATTCGATTCCCCAGGAATAATCGGTAATTTTTGAATTTAGAATGGTGGAATCCTTTTCATTTAAAAAGGTAACCCCGTCCAGTGATTTTAGGACCAGGAAATTCGTTTTTAAGTAGTCATTTCTGGTTTACAGTGTCACAAACTGCTTCTTGTATTCTAGCCACATCAACTTATTATTAATATAAACTTCGATGTAATTGTCCTCTACTCTGCCTGTGGATTGAAGATAAAGGACATAGTACTCGGGGAAATGGGCAACAACATCAAATTTGTCTCCAGTGAAATAAGGCTCCGTTTCTGCTGTGGCTATTATTTTTCCAATTATTTTGGATTTAGAATTTAACACTACTAGAAGCCATCTCAAAAATGCCTTAACAGGATAATTATGCAGGCCAGCCTCAGAA
>CAZXLD010000051.1:0-34325 GCA_964641965.1 uncultured Saprospiraceae bacterium
TTCCAGCCGGATTGACGGATGGAGGAAATAACCTGAATGAAGATCCACAGTTCGCAGATCCGGGATCCGGTAATTTAAGGTTGGCTGGTTGTTCACCGGGTATCAATGCCGGCAATAATGGTGTTGTCCCAATTGAAGCTGACCCGGACCCAGACGGCGATGCCCGTATTTACGAGGGAGTAGTGGATTTGGGCGCTTATGAAGCCAGTATCATCTTTGTTAATGAAGTGGCTGCGGGGTCCGACCACGGAAGGTCCTGGGAAGATGCTTTTACAGATCTGGGGGCGGCTCTACAACTAGCCGGGGCAGGAGACCAGGTCTGGGTCGCAGCAGGATCCTATCGACCTTCGGATTGCGTAAATTGTCTACAAGCAGATCGGGAAGAAACCTTCCTGCTTCGAGATGGAACCTCACTTTACGGAGGTTTTTCAGGAAATGAAACAACGCTGGACCAACGCGATTGGCAAGCTAACCCCACCATCTTAAGTGGGAATATTGGAAATCTAAATGATAGCCTGGATAATTCCTATCGGGTTCTTACCATTACAAGTGCCTGTACCAATACGCAGATCGATGGTTTCACCATTGAGGGAGGGAATGCTAATGGTACAGCTGCGACTGGAACTCCGGAAATCGGAGGTGGGGTTTTCCTGGACGGGACGCTCAGAAATGAGATAAGCCCTACTTTTACAAATTGTTTCATCCAAAATAATTATGCCCAAGGCGGCGGCGGAGTCGCCCTTAATGTTGAATTAGGCGGGGCATCTAATCCCGTTTTTCACTCCTGTATTTTCCAAAACAATAGTGCTTCCCAGGAAGCTATAACCAGTAGTGGAGCAGCCTTTTTTATCACAGGTGAACAAGGAGCCAAGGTTTTTCCCCAGTTGATTGGATGTAGTTTCATTGGGAATATATGTGGAAATGAAGGTGGGGCTATTGGTGCCTCTATGGGAAATGCAGGTGGTATTCTGGCTTTCGAAATTGATAGTTGTTTATTTGAGAATAACCAAGCCGAGGATCGTGGAGGAGCTATTTGGTATCGCATTCGAGTGAATGCAGAAGGGAGAACCGTCATAAAGAATTCCCGCTTTATTAATAATCGTTCAGGCGGCCAAGGTGGAGCCATCTATGCCAATAGCACCATTGATGGAATTGCCAACGATAGTATTGTGAATTCGCTTTTTGATGGTAATCAGGCTCTGGGAACCTCAGGCCAAGGAAACCCCGGTGCAGGGGGGGCTTTATTTATAAGGGGGTCACAAGGTGGGCAGTTCAATTTGCTGACTGCTAATACGGTTTTTGCTGAGAATTTAGCCAGTGGATTTGGTGGGGCTGTTGCCACTACCTCCATTGTTGAAACTCCAGGCAACCTGAATACCGATTTTGTGAATTGTACCTTTTATGAAAACCAAACAGAGGCTGAAGGCGGGGCAATTCATGCAGACGGAAGCCAAGGTCAAAATTTCCTGGATCTTATCAATTCCATATTCTGGTCGAACTCTGCTGAAGCAGCTAACAATGAAATCGGAAACAATGCAGCAACGATCCAATCAGTTAATAATCTGTTTAGTGGCGGACTGCCTACCGATATAACCAGCCTTGGTACCGCTCTTTTTGAAGATCCACAATTCCTCGATCCGGAAAACGGCGATTTCAGGCTTTCTGCCTGTTCACCGGCCCGCGATGCAGGCGATAGTGGCTTGTTGCCTGCTGATGCACCAGATGTCGATCAGGATAATGATCTGTTAGAACCGATTGACATTGACCTGAGAGGGGGGCCAAGGGTTGTAGGCCCTGCAGTTGACCTCGGCGCTTTTGAATGGAATAACGATCCCCCTGAATTGGAGTTGACCGTGGAATTTGTAGACGTAAGCTGCGGAGGAGCAGGGGATGGATCTATTGAAATTTCTGCTAGCGGTGGTGTTCCGGACTACAACATTCAATGGGCGGATGGATCTACCGATTCCATTCGAACCGGCTTGTCGGGTGGGGTTTATTATTTCACAGCTACCGACGCTTCGCGATGCTCCATACAGGATTCCGTTGAAATTCAGGAAAGCGATCCATTATTGGTCAATACGGTTGCTGATACTGCTGTATGTGCAGGAGAGTCATTCGACCTTGCCGCCACGGCATCAGGAGGAGAAGGACAATATGTCTATTCCTGGAACAGTGGTTTAGGAAATGGGTCGCTTCGAACGATTACCCCCGATACAACGCTGTTGTACCGAGTTATGGTAACAGATGCCGCCAATTGTACAGCTGCAGATTCTGTACTAATAGCAGTAAATCAGCTGCCTCAACCTATGCTTCCGGACAGCCAGCGTTTCTGTACCGGTGGCGCTGCAGAACTGGATGCCGGGATATTTAATCAGTATGCTTGGTCTACTGGAGATACTACTCAAATGCTATCTGTGAATGTACCGGGCATTTATACGCTAACCGCAACCGATCTCAATGGCTGCCAGAATGTGGCCAGTGTAGAAGTGTTTCAAACCGAGCAATTGAATCCAGCGATTGTGGGATCGCTTTTTATCTGTCCGGATACCACTTCAACGCTAAGCGTTGGAACATTTGATTCCTATTTGTGGTCGACTGGTGAAATCACGCCGGAAATTGTAGTAACCACAGCGGGAACATACACCATAGAGGTAAGCGAACCAGGTGGGTGTTTCGGAGCCGACACCCTGGTCGTAGCCCAGGGAGAAAATCCTTTACCTACTGTAAGTGGCAATGATGTTTTTTGTACTGGCCTTTCTACCGTTTTGGATGCTGGGGCCTTTGCAGCCTACACCTGGTCTACTGGTGATACCTCCCAAACCCTTACCGTCCGGGAGGCGGGTATTTACGCCGTTCAGGTGCTAAATGAACAGGGATGTGCGGGTATGGCCAGTCTGGAAGTAACAGAGATTGCGCAGCTAAGTCCAGAGATTGTGGGCGATCGAGTTTTCTGTTCCGATAGTGTTTCGATCCTAGATGCAGGGCCCTTTAACCGGTTTGAGTGGTCAGATGGATCAGAAAACCAAACCTTAGAAGTGAATGAATCCGGTATTTACCAGGTCATCGTATTCGACGAAAGTGGTTGTTCGGGTACTGATACTATCCAGGTAACCCGGCAAGCTCCTCTGGCTCCTACAATACTTGGCGATACCTTGATCTGTGAGGGCGAAACCACAACGCTAAGCGTGACAGGGTTTCCTACTTATCAATGGTCAACCAGTGCGACTACCAATTCCATTGAAGTGGGTACAGGAGGAACCTTTTCAGTAACCGTAACGGATCCTCTTGGATGTGTGGGCTCATCGACAGTAGAGGTTCGTCAGATTGAAGCGCCTCAAGCCTTTATCTCCGCTTCTGAGACAGAAGTTTGTGAGGGGAGCCCAGTGGCATTATTTGCCGATGGAGTAGGCGAATTCACCTGGATAGGAGAAAGCCCGGAAAGCATCAACATACTTTCTCCCGAAGAGGCTGAAGTTTTTCCTACCGCAACAGGTTCAACCTTCACCTTGCTGGCTTCCAATGCCTGTGGAGCAGATTCGGCTACGATTTCGTTTACCGTATTGCCATTGCCTCAGCTTACCGTCGGTGCTAGCCTGGACACCATTCGAGAAGGTTTAACTACGCAATTGAATGCTTCGGGGGCGACAACCTATCGCTGGCGTGGACCAGAATTGAGTTGTCAGCTGTGTCCTGATCCAATGGCTTCTCCGGAACAAACTGCGACCTACCAAATTGAAGGTACTGATGAACGCGGATGTACAGCAACCGAGTTCTTAGAAATCGTGGTGCTGGGAGGAGAAGAATTATGTAACATCCCGTTAATCAATGTGATTACTCCGAATGGCGATGGCGTAAACGATGTCTTGTTTTTGGAACAGATTTCCGGGTTTTCAGATACCAAGCTCACCATCTTCAACCGATGGGGAAGTACGGTTTTTGAAACTTTTGATTACCAAAATGATTGGGATGGAACCCTGGATGGGAAGCCGCTCCCCGCTGGAACTTACTTGTATGTGTTGTCTCTGCGTAGTGGTCCACAAAGGTGTAACTTAAGTAGCACCGTTACCATTATCAGACCTTAAACCTCATTGAAACCCAATTTTAAAAGCTTGAAAGCAATACGATGAAGCATATTCTACTAACCTTTGGGGTTTTACTTTCCATACTGAATTTGGCCGCTGGTCAACAATTGCCCTTGTGGGCCCAGTATCGGGAGTTTAATTACGAATTGAATCCCGCAGCTGCTGATTTTTTCACCACGGAAGAAGTTTATCAAAACTTAGATCTTGATTTGGCCTACCGGCTCAATTGGACCTCAATTGAAGGAGCCCCCCAAACTGGGTTGCTGGGAGCGCAATATCAGAATGATGATCTTAACATGAGTTTCGGTGGATCCTTTACCCATGATCGGTTTGGACCGACCACCTTTTCCAAGTTTCGTTTGTTTTACGCCTATCGGATCAATTTCTCCAGGTACAAAGATCATGCATTGACAGTAGGCCTGAGCGCTATCTATTCCCTGTTTCGAGTGGATGGTAACGATTTGTTGGCCCAAGACCCCAATGACCAATTGTTCAACCAGAATATCACCAATTCATCTGCCTTCAATGCAGGCGTAGGCATTTATTATTCTGTAGAATTCGGTGATGGGTATAGCCCCAAATACTTTTTGCTGGGTGTGGCGATGGACCAAGGTTTACCTTCCAATTTGTTGATTGACGGCAATGGTGGCCAAGGTAATTTGAAGCAGGAGATGCACTTCAATGGTCAGGTTGGGTTTCGATTTTATTATGGATACGAACGGGATTACATTGAACCAATGGTGCTCGTTCGATATGCCCAATCGTCGCCAACCTGGTATTTATACGGATTCCGCGCTACCTTCATTGATCAGCGCATGTTGGTAGGTTTGCAATTATCCGGATCCTTTGAACCCTATCTACAAGCCGGATTTGAAATCATTCCCCAACTGCGTTTAGGATATGCTTTATCCTTCTTTTTGTCGAATACCTTCAGTACTTCAGAAAGACCTGGGCCTGGCCACGAATTTACGCTTGGCTATCGCATTGAATATTAGGCGACGTCTTGGTTCTGGCCAAACCGAATGAGGTTTCCATGTATGTCAAGGATGGAAAACTCACGCATACCCCAGGGCTTATCCTCCAGGTGGCCGTTGGGATGGATAACACCTATGGCTTTAAATTCGGTATAAAGCTGGTCCACTCCCTGGACATAGATATAACAACTGGTATTCTGCGGAAAAATGGCATTGTCTGTTTTCCAGAAATGTATTTGTATCGGATCCCGCACTACGATCCCGTAATTGGCATCGTGCCAATCCAGTCTAAAGCCAAGCTTTTCGGTGTAAAATTGGATCGTTTGGTCCATGTCCAAGGAGGCAAGTGTCGGTGCTGCTTTCAGAAGCGCTTGCATACGTTTTGAATTTTATCAGGTGATAGGTGTAAATGAATTTTAGGCGCCTTTTCAGAAGGTCAGATGAACCATCTATTATTAATGGTCACTAAGAATTAAACTTTTCCACCTATCAGAAGATCGCAGTTGCAATAGTAATTGGCAAGTCGGAGCTCAAGATTATCGACCAACTTAGCGAAGCAGAAGAAATAAAAACTGCACATACAGGATCTTGATAATGATGGCCACCGGCAACATCAGGGTATAACCAATGGTTGGTAGTTTGTTCTTTGCCTTACCTAATGCGTACTCCAATACTGCGGGTTGGTTGCTCACCATGCCGATTAAAAAGCTGAACGGGATTTTCAAGACCTTATAACCTACCCAAAGGGTGCTAAATGCGGTAAACAGGCTAATCAATACACCTGACAGGAACAAATAGCCACCTTCTCCCTGGGAGATGGTATTGAAGAAGGCGTGTCCAGAGTTAATACCTATTCCGGCCAGCATAAGCGTAAGTGCAAATTGGCGTAAGACAAGATTAGCACTGTATGGGAGGGTCCATACGATGGGACCAGTCCTTCGCAATGCTCCGAGTATAAGAGCTACCAACAAGGGGCCTCCGGCAAATCCAAGTTGGAAACCCACCCCGCCGGGCAAGGAAAAGGTGATCATGCCCAGCAACAGTCCCAACGCCATACCCAAGCCAAAGCTTAGCAGATTAATTTGACTTAAGGCATCGTAGGAGTCTCCAAAATATTCGGAAAGCTTGGGAATATCCCTTCGCCGGGCAACAAACAAGATTCGATCTCCCAATTCCAATACCGTATCCTGGGAGGCCAACAAATCTACATCCCCTCGAATGACCCGGGTGATAATAGCCGCAAATTTCTCTTGTAAATTAAGAGCTGCCAGCTTTTGACCGGTCACCTTCGGGTTGGAAACAAAAATTCGTCTTGTATCGTATTCGTCATTTTGGTAGCGGAGTTCGCTCTCTATAAATTTCCCCAAATCCTGGACCACCTCGTCCAATTCATGCGCATCTCCAACCACAGTTACTTCATCTCCGGGACAAAAATCCGAATCCCAATTGGTGAGCGTTACCTCATCTCCGCGTTTAAGACGACCAAACACAACTGGCCACCTGTATTGTCTTTTCAAGTCTCGGATGGCAATGCCACAAATTTTCGGATTAGTTATCTCAATCGTCCGGCTTTCGATTTTTTGCTTCACCGGATAATCCTGCTGTAATTCCCGTTCTTCCTGATGGTAATCAATACGGAGCCACCGTTGCATCAAACCTATCGCTAGCATAGCGCCGAGTACGCCGGTGGGATAAGTGAGAGAATATCCAACAACAGCGAGTTGGGATAATGCAGCAATGGTTTCGGAATTGGCCTGTCCACTACTGATTACATCCAATAAACCGGCCAGAGCAGCCGTATTCGTTGTACTCCCAGCAAAAACACCTGCGGTTGCAGATGCCTGAAGCGTAAACAAAAAATGAAGGCCTGCTGCGACGGCTGCCGTAAGCGTAAGCATGATGATGACAAACAGAATATCCCGGGCTCCACGGCGCTGAAAAGTGGCAAAGAAACTAGGGCCGCTGCTTAAGCCAATATTATAAACAAAGGTCGCCAGCCCTAAAAAGATGATTTCCTCCGGCACATTTAGGTCAGGGCTTAACCCTCCAAAGGCGAGTCCGGTAAACAGCACAGCCGAAACACCTAAACTACTTCCCCTTACCTTGATGCTCCCTATCCAGAAGCCGAGTGCTGCCACAATGAACAGGAGCAGGATTGGGTTTTCTATAAAGGTTTGGATCATAGTATTGGGCTTCAAGCAAGGTGTCTTGCTTTCAAGAAGGTTACAGACTTTTTAGGTATAAAGATATTTTAATTCAACAGCTTGTGATCTTCTCCTTTTTGCAGCCCATTTTTTGTTCCTTCAGCATAACGAGTACCAGAGAAGCGGTCGTGTAGACCAATATTCTGTTTTCCTATCCAAACCCATCCGATGGTGGCTGAAAACCAAATGAAAAGAAATGCCCACCAGAGTTCGTGAAAAAGATCTTCACTTGGGTGCATATCCTCCAGGTAAGCAAGACAGGTACTCACCACAAAAGGAATGAATAAAAAAATACTGTAGCGGATCAACAGGGCATACCATTCAATAGGCTCCCCATTCAGATTGACTAACCGAATTTGAAAGATTCTTTTTCCAGGTGTTTGGCCTTGGAAAAAAGCAGGTACGGCTACAAAATAGAGTATCAATACGCTCAACTCGGCTAGCATTCGTTGTGGAAACTGATTCGGCCAGATAGGTACCAGGAATCCGAGTAGTATACCGATACACAGAAAATCGAAGATCAAGGCCAGGAAACGGCGAACAGGCGTTACTTCCCCCGGCGCAGGCAGGTGATCTTCATTTAGGTTAGGTAAAAATGGAATATGGCCTGCAATCCAATACCCCAGTAAACCGCCGCAAGTATTTAGAATCAGATCATCGACTTCAAATTTACGGTACGGACAAGGATATAAACCGTAAATCCCGGTGAGCTGTGTAATTTCAAAAAAGAAGGAAAGCCCAAAGGAAGTAAAAAGGACCGAACGGAATGAAAAGGTATATAAATAGCGGAGGAAAAAACCCAGCGGAATAGTCATCACAATATTGAGCATAGCTGCTCTAAAACGTGAACTCCAAACTAAATCTCCAATGGAAAAACCTCGCATAGCCTTATCCAACTCAATTAAAATGAAGTGAAAGGGTATAAAAGAGGGTTGAGTGTAATCTCCATGCATGGAACAAAAGCCTGGTACAATTTCAGGTAACGGAAGCAGGGTGAGAAAGAGGGTACAAATCAGATAGAATACAAACAGGTAAAAAACGACAAAGCGGTTAAAGCTAAGATGGCCCGAACGCAAATAATGTACAACGGCATAGGGCACCACCATCAGCAATGCAATAGTCGGATAAACGAAAATGGCTGCACGAATTGGGGTAATGTATTGATCCATCTCCGCTTAGCGCACAGGCATTTTTATTTCCTTATTCAGGATCTCCAGCAATTTCATAAAGTCCTTCGGTCGGTTGTAGACATGGGCTGAAATACGCATGGCGCGTCCTCGGATAGAGACGTAGATCTCATTTGCCCGTAAGGTAGCATTCAGGTGCTGGAGATCTAGCGCTTCCGGCAATAATACGCCCAAAAGATGATGGGACTTTTCTATGGATTCCGTTAATTCAAACCCACTTTTCAAAGCTAGTTTATGAAATTCATGCGTAATGAATTTACTATACATGGCAATCTCTTCTACTCCCCACTCCAGAATCTGCTGTAAAGCAGCCGTAAGCATGGGCACCAAAACGAAGTTGCTGGATTCGCCAACAGAATACCGTTGGGCTAATGGTCCATATAAAGGTTGATAGTTGACCAAGCCACCAAAATTGTGGCTATCTAATCGATTATACCAATTTTCCTCAATAGGTATGCCCGCATCAAAAGCCGGACCGAAATAACCCAGGCTTAATGAATAAGGGCCCATCAACCATTTATATCCACCGCAGATCAGCGCATCTGGCTGAATTTTTCGTACGGAAAAAGGCAGAGCTCCAACTGATTGGGTACCATCAATGACTAGTAAGGCCTGGTAGTGCTGAGTTGCTTCGCGTATGGCCTCCAAGTTG
Organism: uncultured Saprospiraceae bacterium; assembly: GCA_964641965.1. Lineage (GTDB taxonomy): Bacteria > Bacteroidota > Bacteroidia > Chitinophagales > Saprospiraceae > JAJDFU01. The sequence continues at coordinate 9,100 of CAZXLD010000051.1, forward strand.
AACAGGGTCCCGTCAGCCCAGTGTATATGCCCCATTGCTACCAGTCGTGTTCTGGGGTTGATCGCATCAAGTATACGTTGGTTCCAGGCTTGACTCCGATTTGGGCCCTTTGCAGGTGGATCGAGTGTAATGAGGCTTGCCTCCGTATCCTGAGCTAGCCGCTGCCAGGTAAGCACATTACTTGGAAACTGTTCCTGGAGGAGCAGGATTTCATCGCCGGATTTCAGGGAAAGGTTGCGAGCTACCGTAGCCATGCCGTAGGAAACGGATGGCATTAAAGCAATTCGATTTGGATCCTCTCCATCAATAACCGTATTGAAAAGGGACTTAAGCCGTTGCACGGGTTGGTAAAAGTCTTCAACGGTAATTTTCCAAGGGCGGCCTTTCTGCTGGACGGCTTCTACACCCACCTCACTAACTAACTTCAACTGCGGCGACATATAGGCCGTATTCAAATAGCAAATTTCTTCCGGAATATCGAACAAATGGCGTTGGCAGGCGAGCATGAGTTAAGAATTAGGATCGCTAAGATAGGAATTGGTAACCCTCCAAATTCAGGCTTGGGAGCACAGGTTTTTATTTCGGTTCAAGCTACTTCATTGAAAAAATAAAGCAAGGTGTATAAGACCGATTTTGCATGGCCATTACAAGAAGGCTTTAATTCTTTTGCTCCACATACACATAAAAGTTGGGATCTACGCTGAAGCGTTGAACTACCGTATTCGTAGCCAGCTTTTTCCAATCCTGCGAAGGCGTAATCCATTTGGACACGCCATCCAAAGTCACCCGGACGGGTAATTGGAAATCCTCCACCACATTGGACCAACGATACGAAATGTCTTCTTCTCCGATTTGATATTCCAGTACCGGGATTTTGACCGTACGCAGGTACTGATTGAAAAATGATTTTAACTCCAGGTCGAGTTTTTGGCTCATGTAGGCTTCAATCTCCTGAGTAGTAACCGTTTGGTGATAAAAATCCCGGTTCATGTCCCGCAGAAGTTGCCTCCACTTTTCATCGTCACTAACTACTTGTCGGAGGGTATGCAGCATATTAGCGCCTTTGAAATACATATCCCCCGAGCCTTCTTTGTTGACTTCATATGGGCCTATGATCGGCCTGTCATTTTGAATAGTTCGACGGGTGCCCTGGACGTAGGCATTGGCCGCTTCTGTGCCATAATGGTAATCTACATAAAGGCATTCAGAGTAAGCCGTAAAGCCTTCATGTACCCACATATCCGCGATATCCACGTAGGTTATACTGTTGGCAAACCACTCATGGCCTGCTTCGTGGATGATGATATAGTCGAATTTGGCACCCCAGCCAGACCCACTCATATCGTAGCCCAGGTATCCTTTTTTATACTCATTTCCGTAGGCAATAGCACTTTGGTGTTCCATACCGAGGAAAGGGGTTTCTACCAACTTGAAACCATCTTCGTAAAACGGATATGGGCCGAACCAGTACTCAAAAGCCTCCAACATGCGCGGGACATCTTCAAAGTGGGTCTTTGCTTTTTCGAGATTGTCTTTCAGCACATAATAATCGCAGTCCAATGCCCCTTTTTCCCCTTCGTATACCTCGGAGAAATGCGCATAGTCGGCAATGTTAACACTCACGCCATAATTATTGATCGGATTGCTCACAAACCAATGGAAAGTCCGGGTGCTGTTATCCTTTTCTTCTACGTCCCGGAGCCGACCATTGGATATGTTCATTAAGGGTTGGGGAACATTCACGCTCAAGAGCATACTATCGGGTTCGTCATACATATGATCTTTGCAAGGCCACCATAAACTCGCGCCTTCTCCCTGACAAGAAGTGGCTGCAAATGCCAGACCTTGTTCATCAGTATCCCAACTCAGGCCACCGTCCCAAGGCGCATTGGGGGCTATTTTGGGTACGCCTTCATAAAATACCGTAAGCTCATGCAGTTCGCCCGGAACCTGGTTTTCCAACTGGATGTACCAAACACTGCTGTCTTGTTCCCACTTCAATTCCCGACCTTGCTGTGTGGCCCGGGTGATTCGCATCGGAGCCTGAAGGTCTATTTGCATGCGATCGCCAGTTTCCAGGATTTTGTATTGAATGGTGTTGCTCCCGGTAATGGTTTTGGCCTTAGGGTCTATCTGAATATCGAGATGATAATAGGTGAGGTCCCACCAGGCTCGTTCCGGAGTAATAGCTCCTCGAAGGGTGTCATGCCGGCTAAAGGGCTGGGCCGAAATGGAGGTTAACATTGGGGATAGGCCCAGGATGAAAAAAAGGTAAGGTAAATAGCGCATAATTGGCATTCAATTGGCTGATTCAGGTTCGAAAGAAAGTTATACCACTTTGGGGGATTTATCCAAACAGATAGTACCATGGAATAATAAAGGGTCAGATGAATACCCATACCAGAAAAAATAGAGCCATGCTTTCGGGAAAAGGTTGGCCATTGAAATAAGGAAGTGTAGGTACAGCGGGCAGGCCGGAATGATAAGACTATTTCAGCTCTATTACATCTGCCTTGATAATGTAATCCAAGCCGGGAAAGTTTTGCTCTAACCATTCGTTTCCATGGGCATGAATGGAGTCTTGTTGTCTTCCGGGACGCTCTCGATACTCCCCATTGAACCGCATAATGACCTCCATACCATCAGTAACAGTACCAATTGGAGGGTAGCCGGTGACACCACCTACAGGCATTTGGTCCAGCTGCAGGTTATCGGAAAGATTGATGAATAACTGAGTCGATCTGGTTTCGGGTCCTCCACGAGCAAAGGCGATGGTCCCTTTTTGGTTAGCGCCAATAACCGGTTCGTCAGGTAGGGTACGGCTTTCCCAAAATTGATTTCGGGTAGAATCATTATGTATTCCAAATTGAACGACAAATCCTGGAACGACACGGTAAACATAGATATCCTCGTAAAATCCGGCCTGGATCAATTGGTACACCCGATCTACCCCTGCTGGTGATAAGGAGCGGTCAAATTCAGCGATAAATGCCCCTTTCGTGGTTTCAAAGCGGGCAGTGAAGGTAGCTGGGGCTTGTTTCCCTTCCCATTTGAGGTCGGAATTACAGGATAAAGCCCAGCACGAAAACAGAAGTAGGACCCAATATTTCATAAGGAGGTGGTTGAATACTTGTATATCCAGAGTGATTTTGCTTCGGTAGTCAATCGGAGATCCACCCTTCCGCCTATGCATTCCTTCAGGGGTCAATCGCCCAAGCGTAAAACTACCCTTCCTTTCCTCCCTTTTCCTTTAACCCTGTCGAAGGCTTGCTGGAAGTCGGTGATATCATAGATCGAGTCTACTACTGATTGCAATTTACCCGCTTTTACCCAGCCTCCAATGTGAGATAGCTTTTCTCGGTCCCCTTTGTCGATCATCATGTAAATGGCTTTTTTGGCGCTAAACAAGGAAAGGGCAAAGTCCATGGAACTTTTCATTGGATCAGCCGGGATGAATCGCCCTTTGGAGCCCAGGATGGGCTTGATGGTACTGAAGCGGTATTGGGTAGTCAAGTCAAGTACTACATCGAAGGTCTCACCGGCTTGGAGAATATCCTGATTTTCATAATCGATTACCTCATGGGCGCCCATACGGGATAGGAATGCTTTTTGGCCGGGTCCGGCCACGGCAGTGATATGGGCTCCAAACAATTTGCCCAGTTGAACGGCATATACTCCTAAACCACCAGAAGCTCCTAGAATGAGCAATCTGCCCCCTGGATCGATTTCTCCCAGCTCCTTCAATGCAATATAAGAGGTAAGTGCACCCAGGGGAAGTGCCGCAGATTCTTCAAATGGAAGGCCGTTAGGGACTTTGGCCATATAATCCTCTGAAATGGCAATATATTCGGCATGGGTCTTGCATCCGCGCATGAGATCTACGTACCCGAACACTTTTTCGCCTTCCTTGAAATGGGTACCGGTTTGCTCAACTACACCCGAGAATTCCAACCCGCTTTTCACGGGCCCTCTGAAACCATACAATTTATAGAACAGATCGTATTTGCCCTCCTGCATAGCCAGGTCGAAAGGCGTTACCGAGGAGCAATGTACCCGTACCAGGACTTCATTTTTCCTTGGCATAGGTATCTCCAAATCTTCCTGAAGTATTATCTGGTGGTTCTCAAAGACCAGACCTCTCATGAATTGTTTGAATTTGAATCGGAATCCATCCTGCTAATCCGGCTACAGCAGTGCAGAATTAACCCATTTCCGCCCAACAAGATAAGATACCGAACTTTTTGGACGATTCTGGCCAATTCGTGCTAAAAAAATAAAGAGGTCGGTACAAAAGAAAAATCCCCGACCCCCTGGATGATATCCGGGGCCAGGGAACCATTTGAAGAACACTTAGTGCGAAAAAGTTTGGTTTTTGGGATTATCCAAGGTTCCCTTCTACAGACGGAAAAGCGGTAAATAAGGTTGGGTGGGCTTCCATTTTCTTTATTATTCAAGGGTTGTAAAAACATTGTTTGTGCTCGATCAATCCATTTTGAGCAGAAGTTCGATCCGCTCATTTTTTGCTTGCCCTTCTTCAGTACCAGGAGCCGCTATTGGAGCCAGATAACCGACCCCATAGGGGGTTATCCGTTTCCCATCAATTTTATGGTATTCTTGAAGGTATTGTGCGATGGATTCGGCACGTTGAAAGGAGAGGTCCAGTTTATCCTCCCAAGTCCCCGCTTGAGCCGTGTGGCTAACAATAAAAATGGAAACGGAGGGATTGGATTGCAGTAAGTCCCCAATCTCATCTAGCAAAGGCGCAGATTCATCCTTTAATACGTACTTGTCAAAGTTGTACTGGATGCCATAGATTACGGCCCGGCCACTTGATTCCAGTTGTTGGGTTAGGGTGGCGGTACCTGCTACCGGTGATTTTGCCTGGAAGGTGCCCGCAACTCCACCTCTGGTGGTTGGCTGGGAAATAGCTGCTTGGAATAAATTTACGTCTTCCGGGTAGATGGCATCCACCATAATTACGTTTTCGGAATCGTTTAGCTTTTTACCTGCAATCGTCAAGTAGACACTGCCGTTTTCCGTTTCAAGCTCACCTGCCAAATAGAAAGTACCGCCGAGGCTCATGGAGCCCTGATCGATCCGGGCTTCCGGGCTTCCGGGAAACTTGTTGGCTTTATAAAAGGTAACCAGCCATTTATTACCCCCCACAAGTTTGGATACGTTCCGGCTAGGATGTAAGCGTTCTGCCAGAGAGGCAAACGAATTACTGCGCAGCTCATTCTGGTAATGCTCGAAAATAGCTGAGACCGGGTTGTCGGCTGAAACCTTATAAAACAGACGTGTAGCCTTTCCCTGGGCTGTAACCCAGTCGCTGATCTTTTGGTATCCTGTTTCCGGTCCTACCGGAATTTTATAGGTCATTTCGTCCTGCGTTTCACAAAAGGCTATAGTCGCCCCGGGAAAGGAAGGAGCTACGATAGGATCTATACAATTGGTTGGTGCTCCCTGGGCTTCCAGTAGATAGGGGATGACAGCGAATGAGGTAAGTAGAATTAATGCCTTCATGTTATGGTTGTTTAAATTGTTGGTCGTGTGTTTGTATAGTCCGAGTCAAGGGATAGCTATTCTTTAGCCCCGATTAATTGTTGCCGTTGATTTTGTTAGCACAGGAGATGAAGTAAACGGATCCCAGCAGTCCATAAGACCCGCCACGATAAGGTGCCATGTAAAGACAGTACCAAGGGCCCGAGAGGGCAACGGAATGTATACGAGTACATCAGAGAAATGAAAATCAAATCTCCAAAGCCTGCCGGCAGGTAGCCGGCTACCGAGTGAAAATGAATGGAGCATCGGGTCAAGCGGTGCGATAAAGGAAGGTACGAGGAATAGGGAAAAAGAAAAAATGGTTAGCGAAATGGGAAGATGAACTAATTATTTAGTTAAATAGTTGATTCAACTAATTTATTAGTTTATACTTGTGTTATAGCTACTTGATATGAAAAAACTATCGAAACGGGAAGAGCAACTCATGCAGGTGCTTTGGGGGCTCAAGCAGGCCTTTGTCAAAGAGATCATTGAGCAGCTTCCCGAACCCAAACCGCATTACAATACGGTGTCTACTATCATTCGGATCCTGGAAGAAAAGGGATTTGTAGGCCATGAATCCTTTGGGAATTCGCACCGCTATTTTCCCAAGGTAAGCAAGGAGGACTATCAGTCCCGGGAAGTGAAGGATGTGCTTAGAAACTACTTTGATAACTCCTTTCAGAAGATGGTGGCTTATTTCGCCAAGGAAGAAAATATCAGTCCGGAAGAGTTGGAGGACATTATCAATATGATCAAAAAAGACAACCAATGATTCCCTATATAGTGCATGTTTCGATCCTGCTCGTACTGGTTTATGTGCTGTATTGGGCATTTTGGCAACGGGAAACCTTCTACCAGGTCAATCGGTGGCTTTTGATTTTAGGTGCGGTTTTGGCCTTTGGATTGCCTTTATGGACGATCCCCCCTGGTCTTTCGATATGGAGTTCCAATCTGTTCATTGCCGAGGAGCCCATGGCAATAGCACCCGCTGAAGAAATAGCCCCTATTCTCAAAAAAAATGCAGAAGTATCAGCTCCAGCTGTAGAGGAAGAGCCGCTCCCACCGGTAGCAGCCGATCCGGAAAAAGTATCTGATTCAGTTGCCCTACCGAGCTTAGTTGTCAGTCCAATTCAATCCTTCAACTGGCCGGCGATGCTCTGGTTCATTTATTTGTTGGGGGTTGGGCTGTTTGGGTTGAATTTACTGATCCAACTTGGGACCCTGCTCCTTCTAATTTTCAGGTACCCAAGCATTCAGGATGGTCCATTCCGGATCGTCGAAATAGAAAGGGATCAGCCTCCCTACTCCTTTCTCCATTGTATATTCATTAATCCCACGCGCTACGACTGGGATACCTATCAGCAGATCCTGGACCATGAGAAAGTCCACATTGCTCAAGGGCATAGTTTGGATATGATCCTGGCTGAGATGTTGGTGGTGCTGCAATGGTTCAATCCTGTCGCCTGGCAATTGAGACGAGCTATAGAACAAAACCTGGAATACCTGACTGATCATACCATGCTCCACCAGGGGACGGACCGGAAATCCTATCAGCTCAATTTGCTGAAGGTTTCGGTACCCCAACATCCGGTAGGCCTGGCCATGAACTACAACCAATCCATACTAAAACGACGCATTATTATGATGAATGCAAAGAAATCATCCGTACAGTCCAGCTGGAAGTACCTTTTGGTACTTCCGGTACTTGGCCTTTCTGTGTCTTTTATGAACGCAGTTGTGACGCCTGAAGAGGAGGGTGCTAACCTTTTTCAGGCTGATGATCCGATGATAGAGGAAATTAGCTTTCCCTTTCCACCAGATGATCTTTTACTGGAAGCAATACCTGGAGATTTAGCCCTTTCGGAGGGGAATGAGCTTGCTGAACAAAGCGATGAGACTCCAATTCAATTGGAGAAATCAATAACGAAAACTTCCTTGCCTGATTGGCCCATTGGCTCCGTTCCGGCCGAAATCAAAGGCGTTTGGCAGGCTAAAATACAGCAAAATCAGGTTTGTGTGCGATTTGATCGATCCGACCTGGATAGACACAACCATTGGAGCATGTCCAATTGCTATCCGAAAAGTGCTTTTTCAGACCTGCCTTCGGGCAATGATGGCGCGTTCACGATGACCCGGGAGGCAGGGCAGGTGGCGTTCACCGGTGGATTTGAAGACAATGAAGGGTTGGGCCGGTTTGTTTTTACGGAAAATCCGGAGTTTCGCGCCTACCTCAAACAGCAGGGGATCAAAGGCAATCCCGATGAGGAGACCATGTTCTTTTTCTTTACTGCTGATATCACGAGGGAATATGTTTCTTTTTTGAAACAGCAGGGGTTTGACCCCATCACGGTGGATCAATTAAAACGCCTGGGGATTCACGATGTAAGTCGGGCGTATATCACAGCGATGGCCAGTGCCGGATATGACGACTTGACCCTGGACGATTTGATTAAAGGGCAAATTCACAATGTAGATCCGGATTATGTGGGCGAATTGGCCTCCATAGGATTCAAAGGCTTAAATTTTGATGAATTGGTACGCTTTTCCATTCACAACGTCGATGCTGACCTGGTGCGTGGATTAAAGGAAGCTGGTTTTGAGAATTTGGATCCCGAAGAAATCGTGAGGGTTGCTATCCATGATGTGGATGCGGATTACATCCAGGAATTGCAAGAAATGGGTTTGGAAACGGATCGCATCGAATCGGTTATCAGAATGGCTATCCACGATGTGGACGCAGATTATGTCCGGGAGTTGAAAGAAGCGGGAGTAGACGTGAGCCGTACGGAAGAAGTGATCCAGATGTCCATTCACGATGTAGACGCGGATTACATTAAAAGGGTCAAAGCCGCTGGCCTGGAGTTTGATAACAATCGGGACTTAATTCAAATGTCGATCCATGATGTAGATGCTGATCTGGTAGCCTCTTTGGAAAAAGCGGGCTTCAGCAACTTATCTACCCAGGAAATTATACAGGCTTCTATTCATGGGGTGGACGCAGACTATGTGGAGGAACTGGCCCAAATAGGGTTAACGGATTTGGACCTGGAAGAGGTCATTCAATTCCAAATCCACGATATAGATGCGGACTACATCCAGGAATTAAAAGAATTGGGCTATGGAGATCTTTCTCCAGAGCAAATTCGTCGGGCAGCCATCCACGACATAGACCCAAAGGATGTCAGAATCTACAAGGAGGAGCTGGGATTTGATAACATCCCAATAGAAACCTTGATCCGGTTGCACATCCACGATGTAACCCCAGCCTACATTCGCAAAGCGCGTGATCGGGGATTGACTGATTTCAGCCTTGAGGAATACATCCGGGCCAAGGTGCATGGGATTCTTGAGGACAGGCAGTAGTGAGGATGGTGGGCTGTCAATATGCTAATGTTGGAATTGAATTTTGTAAATGTGCTAATGACTTGAGCGGAGGTTTTTCTTGAAAGTGGAAATGATTCTTGAACCCAGATTATGCATTAGAAACAAGTTGACCCACAAGGACCGGATTCGGGCCGCGCCCGGGTCATCCGCGGCGGCCACTTTGGCTATACCGCTCGCGATTGCCGGGTGTCGAGTCGCTCTAGCAATCATCCCTCGTATCGCGATCCCTTTGTGGGGTTTCGGTTGGTTTTGTCCCCAGTACCGGCGACTTCTAGTCGCCGCTGATCGGCGGCGGTTGGAAACCGCCGGTACATTTTAAGGCGGAGCCCGACTGGCGGAGTAGAGGAGCATTTTTGCTTTATTTGGAAAGCTCATAATCCGCCATCTAGACCTTCCAAAACCAAGCGGAGCCGACAGTTTTCTTCTTGGATTTCTATCGGAAAGACCTAAGGGTTTTCTACTTTTAGGAGCATGGAAGGCCAAGGCCGCATGAGAAAACCGAAGCACCTTTTCTTGATTTGGGTATTGGCTTGCTTAGCAATGTCTATGCATGCCCAATCCGAACTGGCCTGTGGAGGGCTGGGTGAAAATGTATTTACGATTGGCGATTTTGGGTCCGGCTCAGACAATATCGGTTTTCTCAATCCGGGTATGGGTTTCCGCTTTCCCCGCTATCAATTTGCCTCCCGCTTTAGTATACCTCCAGATGATGGAGCGTTAACCCTAACCCACTTTACCGGCGACTGGGACGAACCCTTCCCTGGCTGGATGCCCATCGGAGATAATAGCCCAGACCCACAGGGCTATATGCTAGCAGTGAATGCCCACGAAGAGCCGGGTATTTTTTTGGAAGCTCCTGTCACCGGACTATGTGAAAATACGACTTATCAGTTTTCAATTGATGTGATCAATATCCTGGAAGATTGGTGTTGTGGTGGCTGGCCTGGCAAGAAAATTCCGCTTATAAGTGTCTATCTGGATAGTATTCAATACTTGAGCCGCAAGCAAGTCCACCAGCTGGAAACCTGGTATACCTATACGTTTACCTTTACCACTCCCCCTGGAACCACCCAGATGACGCTCCAGATTTGGAATGAAAATACGGGTGGGGATGGTAATGATTTTGCCATTGATAACATTGAAATACGGCCTTGTGGGCCAAGAGGTTTTATCGATACGGAACGCAATAATTTTTTCTGCACAACTGACTTCGATCCGGTCCCGATGATCGCTGCTATCGATAGCTCCTACCTGGTGCAATGGCAGGTGAGTACGGATAACGGCGGCAGTTGGGCTACGATTCCAGGAGCTACCGAGCCGACTTTACTACACACCGACTTTGCGGCAGGAACGTATCTGTATCGATACCTGAGTGCCCGAACGCCAGCCAATTTGGCTAGCCCGCTTTGTCAATTCATTTCGGACACGGTACTTATTGAAGTATTGCCTCCTACCTATACCTATTTCGATACCGTCTGCACGAGTGTACCCTATTTCCTGGGCGACCAGCAATTGACGCAATCCGGGACCTACGTAGCAGCCTTGGACTCCGAATTGGGGTGCGATAGCATTGTTACCATCCACCTGACTATAGTGCCGGATGACTTTCGGGTCCGTTTTGCTACCGAGACCCCCGGTTGTTTTGGCGATACAGCTGGAGTGATTGAAGTTGTGCCCCTCTCAGAGGTAGCAAGTCCTTTAACCTACCACCTGAATGGAATTCCCTTTGAAGGTCCCAGGGCGGAAGGCCTGGGAGCAGGAAACTACCTGATCGAAGTCGAAGATCAATATGGATGAAGGGAGTCAGAACGCATCGAATTGACTGTCCTGGACTTCTTTTTTATTGACGCCGGTCGGGACCTGACCCTGGATTTTGGAGAAATATCCAGGCCTGTTCGGGTTAGTGGTAACCGCCCGATTGATTCTATCCACTGGGAACCAACCCAGGATCTAATATGCGTCGATTGTCCTGAAATTCAAATAAAAGGCACAGAAGATATTGCCTACGTAGTTTGGGCAAAAAGTACCTCCGGTTGCGAAGCCTGGGATACGGTCCGGGTGACTATCGATAATGACATCGTACGTGTGTACATTCCGGATGCTTTCTCGCCCAATGGTGACGGGGTCAATGATCGATTTGGGATCTTTGCTTTTGAAGAAACGGTACAACAAGTTGTACTTTTTAAGATTTTCGATCGGTGGGGAAATCTGATTTTTAAACAGCAGGATCTGGCTGCTTCCGCTCCGGAATTAGGTTGGGACGGCCTTTCCAAGGGGAAAGCCATGGCTCCCGGGGAATATATCTATGTACTAGAATTGGAACTAATTGATAACAGCACGATTTTACGCACGGGAAGCGTGACTTTGCTGCGGTAAGGGTAGGTTAATGCGACCCGGAGCTGAGAAAAGGAAGCCAGTATTTTTTAGCTGAAACTAAACCAATCCAATGCATTATTGCTTTTGGTATACCCGAATGTAATCCACCTCCATACGGGCCACTTGCAGCAGGCTATCCACCCCATTCTTGAGTCCATTCGTTTCATAGGCTGGATCACTTCCGAAATTCCCACCCATTGCGATATTTAAGATGATAAAATAAGGTCCGGTAAAAGGCCAGGTAGATGCATCTTTCACCGTTGGCGCATAGGTATAATACGCCCGATTATCGACAAAAAAAGCAATGGAATCCGGAGTCCATTCAACAGTGTACACATGAAAAGTTTCTGCAACATCCGGAATAGAAATGGTACCTGTATTTTCTGTTGCTCCAAAGCTGGAGGGCGAATGCAAAGAGCCGTGAATGGTTCCGGGGGTTCGACCCACATATTCCATCACATCAATTTCACCACAATCCGGCCAACCCACGTCACTTATTTTTGTGCTAAGCAGCCATAGAGCGGGCCATGTTCCAGCCCCTTTCGGCAGTTTGGCTCGAAATTCAAACCGACCAAATTCCCAAGCCTGTTTACCTTTAGTGATTAAGCGGGCAGAACTAAATGGAAGCCCCGTTCCATCTTCTCGATGAGCTTCCAATACCAGTGTACCATCCGTGACCCGGGCGTTCTTGAGTTGGTCCCGAGTGTAATATTGGACTTCATTATTCCCCCACCCGCAAAGGTTTGGGCAACCGTCTCCTTCCTCAAAACTCCAAATCGTAGGATCCGGTAAACCGGTATAATTAAATTCTTCTGCCCATACCAATTGGTAGGCAGGAGGTTTAGATTGGCAGGCGCACAAAAAAGGCAGAAGTAACCATCCGTACAGGTAGCATTTGGACATACAGCTTTGGGGCATAGGGTTTTAACTGGTTTTCAGGACCAAATTATACCACCCAAGTCATACAATAGAAAATGGATTTAATTAAATTTTTATTTGCAAGTCCCTCATTTTCAGCTTGTTTCTAATGCATAATCTGGGTGCCACTTTTAATTAAAAATGGCCTGTGTTCTAAAGACAACAATTCTTTAAATGGTATAATGTCTTGGATGCTGACATCCGAAGGATCGTCAGTACTGACCAAGTTTGGCTGTTTTCCCATTTTTTAAATAGGTCATTTTAGACTTGCGTCAGTATTAGATGCAGAGCAGGTGCAAAAGTTAAGGGTTTCCAACAAGTGCCACCCACTCTACATATCGATAGTCGTTATTGGGCGGTTGCCGTAATCTGGATAGGTAGTGCCACTTTTTCCCAACGTAAAACCACCTGGTTTCCTTCAATATAGTAATCGAGCATCTCTTGCTTACCTTCCTCCATATTCGGGCTAATGGTTGCGCGAAGTACATCTTTTTCTGGGTCGTGACTGTAGGCGCCCCATTGTTCTAACACCGAATTGAAAATAATGGCCCAGTCTCCTTCCTCGGGTATGGTAAAGAAAGTATAGGTTCCAGCGGCAAGCGGCTGGCCTTCTACCTTTACATCTGTAGAAAACTGCATGGTAGTGGCTTCATTAGCGCCTGCACGCCATACTTTACCATAAGGCTCCAACCCTCCCCAAATGACACGGCCCTTTACCGAAGGGCTACCGTAGTTGATTACTACCTGGGTATTGCCAATGGTACCGGTCATTTCTTTCCGCGGGCTGGCTTGTTCGCTGTCCAGTACCGTAATTTCATAATTATCCCCATTCATCGGCAAGGCTTTGGGGGTTGCCTCCGGAGCTGGTGCGGAGGTAGCTTCTTCGGTAGTCTTTTCAGTGGGAGTGCTTCCGGATCCACAGCTGGTGCTGCACACGAGTAGTACACCTAACAGAACAATTAAAACAGGTTTCATGCTATAGGTTTTAATGGAATGATAAATACAACTTTGAAAGTGCCAAAGTAAAGAGGTTGTTGCACGAAAGGCAAAAATCCTTTAGTTCAGCCATTAATTAAGCTCTATCCTTTAAACCCCACTTATTCTAGGCATTATTTTCTAGAGCAGACGTTTGCCCTCAGCCAATGTTTGCCATTGGAAATATATTTTCGAGTTATCTGTGCTTAATTTCGGTACGTGAGCCCACGTAATACAATCCTGAACTTCCATTTTGTAAATATTAGGTGGAGGCTTCAGAGATCATGCTACCGGAATATTTTCCCGTAGTTATATCCAGAAACATATGTGTAGTTAATGACCAGTACGAACTGGTCAAAGATAGCTTTGTATTTGGCTACCTTAGTGCGTTAATCGGAAAGCATGGCGGGAAATACAAAATGTATTTTGTTAAAGACGCTGCCGAAGCCAGTGTAGACATCATTTTAAAATGAAAATGCCGCATTTAAACGGCTCTTTTTTCGTCTACCCTACGTTAACCCGGAAAATTCATCGAATTTTCCGCCCAAAGGGCTGACGAATTGCAAAGTTTTGCAATTGTCAGGGCTATCAAGTCCTGACAAGGTCTCTTCGTCAGGGTTAATCCTGATATAAGTGGTTGGAAATGAGCCTATTTTCAGCTACTTATCGTCACGATTCACGGATTTCTGTGAATCATTCGGATTAAAAAGCCTCCCCGTAGGCTAAACGAGGCAAGGGGAAGGGGCCCCTTGGTGAAGTATGCCTGGCCTCCCATCCGCTTCGCGGTTCACGAGCCTATGCTCGCTCATGCCTTGATTAGCCAAAAAAAAGCTTTTTTAATTTGCGACCTTCTCAATTTAAATTGGTATTCGTATTCGAGCCGGTTGTCCAGCCTAGTTTTTCAGCATGCGCAAAGTGGTTACTTCCCCGCTGCTGCGTATGCTCAATACATAATATCCGGGCAACCATTGCTGAGTATCAATACGCTTAGCTACTTCTCCCAGATCAAGTAAGTCGGCCTCATACACTTTTTTGCCGAAGGCATCCCATACGATGATCTGCACTTCTTCCTGTATCAAATCCATTGATTGAATGGTAACGAACTGAGATACAGGATTAGGCCATACCAGAAACCGTTCCTGAAAGTTTGTAAACCTTTCCTGGGGCAGGTATACGGGTTGATTACCTGCAATGGTAAATTCCAAGGTGAAAGACGGACCGTTTTCTCCACTTGCATTAGCGCCTGCATAGGGCGTAGCGGTTAGCACGTAATCGCCAGAAGGCCATTTGAATCCTTGATGAGGGAGCGCTTGTCGACCAGAAAAGCGGAAGGGTTGAGATTCTTCGGTCCAAGTGCCCTCCAAAGGGCCATTCAGGCTAAAGGACACACTCTCCACCCGGTTTACCGGCGGTAATTCGGTTTCCAGCGCATAAGCTGTTGGGAAATAAACGGGAAAGCGTACTCCGTCTGACAGGGTATTTCCTTCTATTTGATTGGTTCTCACCCTAAATAAGGAAATACCAGAAATGAGGAGGGTAGGGTCGTCCTGTGTTGAAAGAATCACAACCTGAAGGGTATCAGCTGCATCAAGTGCACCATCTGAGACTCGAAGTTCAAGGGAATAGGTTCCAGTGGTTGCAACGGTAATCGTGGGTTCCTGCACAATATCTGAACTCAGGATCAAGGTTCCGCCTGGGGTAGCTTCTAACAAAGTCCATGAAAAGGTTAATAAACCAAATGGTAAGCCGTCGTCTGATACTGACGTATTAAGTATCGGATTGGAAAGTGGCAATTCAAATTCAAGGTCTGGACCCACGTCCACCAATGGCGGTAAATTGATAAGCTGATCGTCCAGGATAGTAAATTGCACCGTGTCGGCAATCCCGGTTTGTCCGTTCCCTCCAACTTCAGAAAAGGGAGTAGCTATTAATTGATAGCTACCCGGTGGGAAAGGGTTTCCCGTGTAGTCATCTCCAAAATTTCCGAACAATACGTAGGGAGGGTTGCTCTCAATGCGAGTAGTTGTAATCGGACCACTCAACTCAAATACAATACTGCCTACTGGTTGGTCCGCATTTACCAGTACATCTACCAGGCTGGGGAGCTCTGAAAAATTGTATACTGCCCCATCTACCAGAGGACCGAGGTCGGTATCCGAAACCGCATCCAGCAATCTAAATTCCTCAATCCCTGCTGCAAATGGCTCAGGAAGTATTGATGAAAGAGGAACTATTAAGCTTGACTCGCTGGTGTGAAAAGAAATTTCAAGGAAAGCTGATTCTCCTGCTTCGTTACCTAAATAGCGTATCGGGAGGTCCAGGGTACTCTCGGATTTAAGTAGAAAAGGTTGCCCGGTCCAGGAAACAAGCTCAAAATTGGCCGCATCTGGGCCGGTAATGGATAGGTTTGTGATGAGGATCCCCTGGTTGCCTCCGGTATTCGAAAGAGGTACACCCAGAGAATCGGATGCTCCTATGCGAAACTGGATAGCATCAGGTGCATTGAGGGTTCCCGCTACCAACAGCGATCCAGCAGGAGCATCCTGATTGTAGACTTCCAGGTTTCGTTGTCGACCGCCTCCTCGCCTGGGACTACCGGCCAAGACATAAATACCATTACCCGAAACGATAGCCTGGGTACCATGCCTGGGGTAATTCATGGGAGCTTTATTTGACCAGCTCTCTCCAATGGGATCAAAAGCTTCTACCAGGTCATAAGCGGTATTTTCCACTTCGGTAGATTCTCCTCCCATAACAAAGATTTCATCATCAAAGACAGCCACCGAGGGAGCTGCGCGGGGAGTGGGGATATTCAGATTGACCGGCAAGGTAGACCAGGAACTGTTTGTAAAATCATAGATGTCTACTTCCGGAACTAAGGGTGCAAAAACACCTCCCTCACCTCCACTTAATCGACCGGCTACCGCATAAAGCTTATCGCCATGAACAGCGGCATGGAAATGATCCCGTTCATGGGGAGCGTCTGCCAATGGATTCCACGCTCCAGTCAAGGGGTCGAATTCATCGAACCAGGCTACGAAGCCTCCGTCGTGACCAATTGTATTTCCACCTACTACATAGAATTTATCCTGGTACAGTGCCAAGCCGGCAGACCCTCTTCGGCGGTTTTCCGGGATTTCCGGTCCTTGAATCCATTCATCCTGTAACGCATCGTATAAAAAGACATATTCTGTGGGTGCTTCCACCGGGAATCTATTGTCTTTAAAGGAGCCAATGATCCAGACCAAGCCTTCGTAAGCCGTGGCTTGGAAGTGATTGAATTCAGCTGGAGCCTGAGCTCCTGTTTTCCAGCTGTTGGCTTGATAATCATAAATATCCGGGATGTCCGCATTCTCACGGCCTCCAAACAAGATGAAAGCCTGACCGGATTGCACAAAGGAACACTCGTGTCGCTCGGTATAGTTGGTATCTTCATCCAGGTCAATCCAGGTTACATCCTCCGCATGCACCAAAGGGGGATGATCATGAGCAATTCTAGCCGCTGGAACGGAGTCGCTAGCGGCACCAGCAAGGCTATTGGCAGCCCTCCCTTTACCATCGAAGGGGCCGAAGAAAAGGGACGTGGTGGGAACTGAACTCAATGAAGTCTTGTTCGAGACTTGAGCAGTAGCAACCGTGGTGTTTAGCAGGGCAGAAGTGAATAGCAGAAAAAGCCAACTCCAGCCCGCCTCGGCGCTGCAAGCCAATGGGGTACAATTTTTCATGGGAGTATTCGATTGAACGGCAAATTTAAATACTTACATCCTCAGTTGCCTGCCAATAAGGTACAAATAAGTTGCTCGAAGTAGGAAAGGCGGATTAGTTCTTTGCGGTTTTGGGAGGAGAAATCATAATATGTGCTCGATGCGTTCCGGGATCCATGATCCAGGGGCCTCCAGGCACAGTGGGTTGGAGTGGTAGACCAGTGGATTCGGCGGTGGCCCAGGGGATGTAAACCACATAGCGGTAATGGGCTCCATCCACGATACCAGTCTCTGCATTGTATGTGCCTGAAGCACCCGATAAAATGTGTAGCGTGGTTGGATGCTCCGGCATGGCAAGAGAACCTGCTTTGGCTTCAGATTCGCGGATGTCAAATATTTCTCCCGGGCTTTTACCTTCGGTACGCAGTGCTCTGCCTCTAGCCATGAAGGGTTCCAGATCGGCATGATAACAAGCTGAATTGTAGCCCTTTTCCATCGGATTATCTGCCAGGCAGACTGTATTATTGGTGCCTTCTTTCAGGGTAATTACTTCCCCATCGCTATTGTATCCCAGCACAGTAGCTTCAGCTCGTTGATCTGCTGGAGCCGCAAGGACCGCACTGGCAAGCTGGATATCGCGTTGGGGGATACCGGATTGGGCACAACTGCTTAGTTGCAAGAGAGACACACAGCTAAAGAACAAAAGAGCGCGTACCATTCGAAAAGGGAATTTGGTCAGTAAATACAATTCAAACATAATAAAAGGAACCAAGAAGTAGCTTATGCTTATGGAGAAGTAGAATTCTCTATCTTCAACGAATACAAACCCAGTACATGGATACCGTATTCCTTTCCTATCATTTTGATCCGGAACCTCGTCTATGGGCGGCTTATGTGGAGAGCCTGGTTCAGAGCCATGGGTTAAAGGTCGAGACAGGAGAGCATCTTGCAGGCGGGCAGTTGACTCAAACCGTAAAAGAAAAAATTGATGCGGCAGATGCCTTGATTTATTTACTCACCAAACGCGACGAGGGCAAAACGAACGATTGGGTAAAATTAGAGGCTGCTCTGGCATATGAGCAAGGAAAACCTCTGATCGGTCTGATCGAAAATGGGGTTGCTCCTATTGCTCCGTTGCAATCGTATGAGTATATTCCATTCGAGGATATTAATTCAGTAGACCTTTGGATTAAATTGTCTACTACGCTGGGGGAATGGAAATTTAGGAGTGGACGTACCGTGGTGGCTATACTGGAACCGGATGAGGTTGCAGAATCCATTGAAGAAGCAGGGATTGACTACGCCGCAGTAGAATATCGGACCTATGACCCTCAGTTTAATAAAACTGATTGGAAGCCTGGAATGTTAAAATCAACGCCAGGTGGAGTTAGTGTTCGTCTACCAGGTATTCAGTCCGATAATGATATAGAAATTCGGGTAACTACGCCCAGGCAGACTTGGCGGTCTAAAGTGATCAATCAAACTTTGAGAGTAGCTTTACAACATGCTTAAAACAGAAAATAAATATAAAATTGGTCAGAATGCCCAACGGCAAAATTCGCACCGTAAAAGTTATGACTGGTGCATCTGGCTGGAAGAGGAAGCTGATGTGTTGGCTGCCATCGACTCGGTTGAATATTACCTGCATCCTAGCTTCAGGCAACGGGTCCATGTTATGACCAATCGGGAGGAAAAGTTCAAATTATGTGCTATTGGGTGGGGAGAGTTCATGATTGATATTCATGTACAGGAAGTTTCCGGCCAGGTCATTAAGATGGAACATTGGTTGGTGTTGGGAGACGATTACACGCATGTTTCCAAGTTCTCCGGCCTGAAAGCCCAACCCGATTTGACAGGTAGGCCCAAGCGGGTTTTCCTATCCTACACCGCATTCAGTTCGAAGTATGCGGAAGAATTGGAGTCCCAATTAAAGGGAGAAGGTGTGGAAGTGCATTCCAATCGAGAGTTGGAAGCCGGGCGACAGATCGTCGAGCAAACCCGCCAAGCTATAGCGGATTCTGACGCTGTGATAGCTTTTGTTTCGCCCATTGAAAATCGGGTTCAGGGCCTCGAATTGGCGATGGCTGAGGAATTACAACGGCAAATTATCCCGGTAACAGTAGGAGAGTACAAGTATCCCAACCATAAGAAAATCCGTGCCAAAGGCCTGCTCAAGGTGGATGATAGCAAGCAGATTTCCAAGCTGAGGAAAAAAATTACCAAGCTGCTTTAAGTGAGGGCATTTCTGTATTCGAAGAAGTTCCAGTAAGTAAAGGCAGTAGCCGGCTACTTGATGTTCAATGCGCGTTTCACGGATGCTAATGGTGTACTTTACCTGTGATTGTGCCATTTACACATTTTCCAAAACCCAAAAGTGGACATTGAAAATCCAGATCGCTATTTGCCACTCGCTGCGCGTTGCTAGCGCCAAGGGCGCGATGGACGATGGACGATGGACGGTACACGGTACACGGTGGACGGTACACGGTACACGGCGCACGGACAACCTATATCAGGGACGTTCTCCATCTGCCACTCATCACTCCGCATTCGCCATTTGATATTGGTCATTCGACTAAGTCTTTTTTCGTACATATTCGTTGAGGTAAAAAGCATGGGAGTGGTTCGCATCGGCCGGGTGGAAGCGAGAGGAGACCTCCTTCCATTCCGACCAATCTACTTCCGGGAAAAAAGTATCGCCTTCAATGGCCTCATCCACTAAGGTCAGATACATTTTATCAGCAAATGCTATAGCGTCTTCAAACACACTTCCCCCACCCAGGATAAATGTTTCAGGTTCTGCTTGGGTTATTTGCAGCGCTTCTTGCAAAGATCTGGCTCGCTCACAAGTATTACAGAGGTCAAAGTTCTGTTGTGTGGAGAGAATGATATTCCGATGAGAAGACAACAGCTTATCCTCTGATAAATAGCTAAGCTTTCCCATTATAAAAGCTTTGCCGGCCGTAATCTTTCGGAAATTTTCATGATCATCCGGCAGACTCC
Source organism: uncultured Saprospiraceae bacterium (assembly GCA_964641965.1). Classification (GTDB taxonomy): domain Bacteria; phylum Bacteroidota; class Bacteroidia; order Chitinophagales; family Saprospiraceae; genus JAJDFU01. Next base: position 29,004 of record CAZXLD010000051.1, read on the forward strand.
ATGGTAATACATTGTTTTTACCAATAACCCGATTCTTTGCCATAGCGGCAATTAAGGAGACAATAGACATGGGAAGCTATTTAGGGACGTGGTTGGTGTGGGTTGATGACAATAAATAAGCTAAAACGGTATAGGTGTTCAAATCTGGAGTGTATCCTATTTGTGATGACCATCAAACATTTCAAAGTTGATGGTATATCCACTTGGATCTTTTACCGAGAAGGAGGTAGCTCCGCAAGGGGTGATGTGGGGGGAATCCAAGGTTTCCATTTTTGCCTTTACCTCCGTGTAGGTGGTCATTATATCGCTCACGTCAACATTCAAATGGAAAGAAGCAGTTTGGAGCGGGTTCCGCGTTTCTTTAAAAGAGAGAAAAAAGCCATCCCGTTCCATTTTAGCCCAGTCCAATTTGCCATCCTCAACTTCCTCTGCAATGGGCTTGAAGCCCAGGATTAGTTTATAGAAATCGAATGTTTTCTGGGCATTTGAAACCATGAGTTCGGTGGTGATGTGATTGGGTCGCATAGGCTCTGGAAATTAAATAGATATAGCCCTCCAAGAATAATCCTTGAAGGGAAGGAAGACAACTTGAAGGGCTATTACCTACTATAATTGGAAAGTTAATTTAAGGCCATAGGTACTTCCATCACCAGCACCTTAGTATCCGATTCAGCTTTCAATTCAATGGAATCTGTTTCCCAAACCCCCAACCCATCTCTTTTTTCGAGTTGGTGCCCGGCAACCGTTACTCTTCCTTTCAACACAAAGATATACACACCATTGGTTTTGTCTTTCAGGTCATACGTAATCGCCGTACCTGCATCCAAATCACCCATGTGAAACCAAGCCTGTTGGTGCACCCATACCCCTTCGTCATCTGCATTGGGTGAGAGTACCTGTTGCAGTTGATTCCTCATTTTTTTGTGCTCCAATGTAATCTGATCGTATCGGGGCTCCACGCCTTGCTTGTTGGGGAACATCCAGATCTGGAGGAATTTTACCTCTTTATCGGTATTTTTATTGTACTCACTGTGAAAAATCCCGGTACCCGCGCTCATCACCTGTACATCACCCTGGCGAATAACCGCCTGATTCCCCATACTATCTTTGTGTTCGAGATCGCCTTCCAAGGGGATGGAAATGATTTCCATGTTATCGTGGGGGTGCGTTCCAAATCCTCGACCAGGGGCAACGCGGTCGTCATTGAGCACGCGTAGTACCCCAAAATTCATTCGCTCAGGATTGTAGTAGTTGGCAAAGCTGAATGAATGGTGGGAATCGAGCCATCCGTGGTTGGCATGTCCTCTCGTGCTGGCTTTATGCAATACAGTTTTCATAGTTCTGATCTCTTTATTTGGTAAATGGTTAAACCCTACTTGTTCCAAAAGTTGGTTGTAGGTGGACTTCCTCGGTTCACTTTTCAAAGTAGCAGTACCTGTGGCAATGCCCAGTGCACTTAGCAGTGTTCGACGAAGGAAACGTTTACGATTCATAACCTTAATTTCGTTTTCCATACAAAGATCGGTTCCTTTCTAACCGGATAAAATGTGAAAATGGAAGCGGTGTATGCGAAAATGGAAGATTGTGAAGCTATGGATGCTTGTTGCTGGATGCTCGAAACTCGATACTGGATACGCGATACACGATACGAACACTCGCCACTTGAAATTTGGCATTTCCCAATTAATGAATAATCGAAAATTGGACATTAAAAATTGAAAATCCAGACCGCTCCACATTTGCCATTCCGCACTCGTCATTCCACACTCCACACTCCACACTCCACATTCGCAATTCGCCACTTGCCATTCGCCACTTGCAATTCCGCATTCAATACCAGGGTTATTGGCGAGGCCCATCCGCAGTTTGCCGAAAGGTAGTAGGTGGCATTCCGGTGCAGGTTTTAAAGAAGTGGCTGAAATACAGTGGGTCTTCAAAGCCTAATTCGAAAGCAATTTCCTTAATGTGTTTCTCCGTGTAGAGTAGCTCGCGTTTCGCATTCAGGATGATTTTCTCCTGAATAACTTCCTTGGCAGTTTGACCGAGTAAGGATTTCACGACCTGGTTCAGGTATTTGGGCGAGATGTAAAGCTGCTCGGCATAGTCGGAAGTTTTATGCCATTCGTTAAAATGGGTGGCTACCATTTCTTTAAAAGCTTTCAGTAGCCGGTGGCCACTGTCATTGGGTTCGGCAGGGCCTCGGTTGAGCACACATTCCTGGTTGCAATACACCAAAAATAATTTGAGGTAGGCGCTCAAAGCTGCAATCTGAAAGGAGATCTCCGATTGATACGCTTCTTCCATTAAAGGCAACAACACATCCAGTTTCCGGGCTACTTCCGGTCCGATTCGAACAGGGGGGCGCTCCTCGAAAGTATTAAATAGATTGATCTCTGAAATGAAGTCTTCACTAATATGGTGGTGTAGTAGGAATTCTTTAGTGAAAGAAATAACCCATCCTCTGGGTTTTCCGACGGGACGAACCTGATGTACCTGACCAGGGCTGACAAAAAAGACTTCCTGGGGCTCCAGCGGATAGGCCTTAAAATCAATTTGGTGTATTCCTTGGGCCTGTATTACATAAATTACCGTATAGTAGTCATGGCGATGAGGCTGATCGATTTGTCCGTCGGCCTGTTCAGAGATAGCTTCCATATGTTGAATCCGGATGGATGTACCCAAATGCGCTCGTAATGGAAGAGACACAGGTAAAAGCGTTATGAGATTTTCAGGAAAGTATACATAAACTTAAAGATAACTGTCCTCAACAATTGTTGGTTTATTCCCATTTTCCGTCTATAAAAACCATATAAACCATGCTAAATCGAATCCTGCAGCTATTGATATTATCCTCCAATATTGCACTCCTTATTGGTTGCCAGCCCCAAAAAATGACCTACACCAAGGTGCCCGATCGGGCAAGGAATGTGATTTTCCTGATTGGCGACGGCATGGGATTAGCCCAGTTGAGCACGGTCTACTATTTTCACGATGACAGTACTCATGTCCCGGCTTTTTCCCGTATTCGACATATAGGATTTCACCAGAATGCACCGATAGATTCAAAAATCACAGATTCGGCTGCTGGAGCAACAGCCTTCTCCACGGGATATAAAACCTATAACAACGCGATTGGCGTCGATGCGGATACTGTAGCTCGCGCCACTATATTGGAAATGGCTGCTGGAAGAGGGATGAAAACAGGGGTTATTGCTACTTCCAGCATTACCCATGCGACTCCCGCTTCCTTCTATGCACACATCGAAAATCGGAAGTTAGAAGAGGGGATTGCCGGTCAGTTGGTAAAAGCGCCTGTTCATTATTTTGCAGGTGGCGGAAAACAGTACTTTTTTGAACGAAAGGACAGCCTTGACCTTATGCCAGATCTGGAAAAGGAAGGGTTGAAGGTAGATACTCAAGCATTGGCATCGACTCCTTTAGCCAAAGGCAAACGTTATGGCTTCCTGTTGGCCGATGATGGGATGCCCATGATGTCTGAAGGTCGTGGCGACTTCTTGCCAAAGGCCACTCAACAGGCGTTGGATTTTCTGGGTAAAGACGGAGAAGGGTTTTTTCTTATGGTAGAAGGCTCTCAAATCGATTGGGGCGGTCATGCTAACGATGCAGACTATATTATTCAGGAAATGATGGACTTTGAAAAGGTGGTTGCTCTAGCCCTGGATTTTGCAGACAAAAATCCGAATACACTCGTCTTAATTACCGCCGACCATGAAACAGGAGGGCTTTCTCTTTCGGCTCCTGAAGTGTATGGCAGAAGAGATTATCAGGGGATAAATCCAACCTTCTCTACAGGTGGTCACTCGGCTTCCCTGATCCCGGTAATGGCATATGGTCCTGGTGCAGAACGGTTTAACGGCTTCTACCAGAATAACGATATTTTTGGCAAGCTAAAAGGGGCTATAGGGATGTAAAAGGAATTGAAAAATGGGCTTATCTGAAAAGAACGATTAAGAAGTATTTTATCCATTTCCGAAGTGAACAGCTCCGCCTACTGAATCACGACTGGCTCCGGTAACAGAAGAAAATACATTGTGAATATTTTCCAACCGTAAGACGGCCATTAAGGCCATAAGTGCCGCTTCTTTGAAATTTATTTGATCGGTCTGGGGGAGTACGATTTCGATTCCCAGGGGATCCAGTTTCTCCTGAAGTCGCCGCATCAAAAACGTGTTGTGAACACCTCCTCCGGTTACAAAAAGTTTAAATGCCCTTTGAGTCCTGGCTTCGTGTTGCGTAAGTTGGGTTAAGCTGCGTTGTATTTGGTGGCTGATATGTTCTACAGCTGTTCGCAGTTGGTCAGGCACCGAAAGCGGAGTCAATTCTAATTTTGCCAATAGTTTTTCTTTACTCCAGGCATTATCCAGTGATTTGGGGAAGGGATCCTGGTAAAAGTCCTCCCTATTCCACTGCTCAAGTATGGAGTCATTTACCCAACCGGTACTTGCCAATGCACCTTGGTCGTCATACTCCATTTTCGCTTTCCGGGCAATAGGATCGAGGATCTGGTTGGCCGGACAAATATCAAAGGCCATGGTACGATCCGTTTCCATCGCCGTTACATTTGCAATGCCGCCCAAATTGAGGTAAAAGTCGTAACCCGGGTATAGGTAGAGATCCGCAGCAGGAGCCATGGGAGCGCCTTGCCCGCCTAATGCTACATCTTGACCCCGGAAATCGGAAACTGTTGTAATTCCTGTTAGTGCAGCCAGCGCTGCCCCACTACCAACTTGAGTCGTAAACCCTTGATCCGGATAATGAAAAAGCGTGTGCCCATGAAAACCAATGACTTTGGGAGTCTCTTCCAAATGCTGTAGAAATTGATGAACCACCTTTCCACAATAATGACCGTATTGATGGTTTACCTGAACAAATTCCAATGCTGAAGCAGTTGGTAGACTGGTAAGCTTTATTTTCCATTCGGGGTCCAGTGGGTAGGTATTTGCCGAAACCATGGACCAGGTTGGGATCGAAAAACCGGATTTCCGGGTCTCCACCTCAAACTGACAAAGCGCCAGGTCCAAGCCATCCATCGAACTACCTGACATAATCCCTAAAGCTGATATGGAAATAGTTTTGCGTTGCATCGGTTTAATTTGCTAATGAGGTAAATGCGTTAAATGCGAATTGGGCATATCTCGACTGAAGACATGAATACACCGGCCATTAATCAAGACCCTTATCCCAAGTGACCATGGTCGCCAAATACATCAGCATACGATTAGATCGCTGCATTATATACCCGTTGCGAAGTGGTTTGGGAATTTTCCTTCCCTCAAACCCTTCGGAACGGGGAATGCTGAT
>CAZXLD010000052.1:0-33825 GCA_964641965.1 uncultured Saprospiraceae bacterium
CGTCCACCGTGCAGACAGTATCGAGTATCCAGTATCGTACGTAGGTCAATAGCTTAGGCGAAGTGAGCATCTACAGCATCCAGTATCAAGTATCCAACTACAAGGATCACGCCTTTAGGCGCCAGCAACGAGTATCAATAGTTACGCTCCACTGGTTCGAGCATCAATACTCCTTACCACAACCGGTTTTCATCCGGTCGCCTTTCCAACAAACGTTCCTTACGGGTCTTCAAAAAGGTATCTTCGTCCAGGAACTGCCGGGGCGCCTCTTCCGGTTCCTGTTCCCAGCTGTATGGTTTGCGCTCCTTTTTACCTTGGTCCTTGAACCAATAAGCTGCAAAAATACCGACCAGCCCGCCCAGCAGATGGCTTTCCCAGGATATGCCATCCTGAAAGGGAAGAAGGCCCAGAAAGAGCGAACCGTAATAGAATAGTACTACCAGCGCTAAGGCTATCGATTTGAGGTCTCTTCTGAAAATACCCGTCCAAAACACAAAGGCAACTAACCCATAGACTACACCACTGGCCCCAACGTGAAATACAGGCCTGGCAAACAACCAAACCGCTAAGCCCGATAGCAGGTAAATCATCCAGAAGGCTTGTTTAGCTACCTTGCTGAAAAAGAGAAAAACCATTGCACTAAGGACTGCGAATGGTATGGTATTAGAAATCAAGTGGCCCCATCCCCCGTGAATTAGCGGAGAGAGTAATATTCCTTTCAAACCGGTCACCGTTCGAGGTAATACTCCAAATGAGCCAAAAGAAAAAAGGGGAATAGCCCATTGAACAGTCTGGACAATCCACATTAGCACGAGCACTCCCAAGGGGAGGTACAAGCGTTTTAAGAAAGATGATTTTGTATTTCCTTCTTGACTTGGCATACGCCTCAGATTCTGTTTACACCTTTGCAGTTTGATGATCTGCTATTACGAGGATAATCCAATTACCCCAATACATTAACTAATTCGAGCAACCTCGGGTTGATCTCCTGATGGTGTTTGATAGCTTGATCAAAAGGAGTGTATTCGATCTGGTTGTTGACCATACCAATCATAACTCCAGCTTGACCGTCTCTTAAGGCATTGACTGCCTCCATACCCATTCGGCTCGCTCGGACCCGCTCCAAGCAGGTTGGCCGACCTCCTCGCTGAATGTGCCCCAAGACAGTAACTTTGATATCACAACTCCGCTTGATTTTCTGTCCCACTGCTTCTGCAATTTCAAAAGCACCTCCGGCATCGTCCCCTTCCGCTACTACTACGATGCTTGAATTCTTTTTGTTCAGGAACCCGCTCTCCAACCGATCCGTAAGGGCATTGATATCCGTTTTGCTTTCTGGGATGAGTACGGCCTCGGCCCCACAGGCAATTGCAGCGCTAAGCGCAATAAATCCGGCATCTCTTCCCATCACTTCAACGAAAAATAGCCGGTCATGTGCATTCGCGGTATCCTTAATGTTATCGATTGCATTCATGGCCGTATTGATAGCAGTATCAAAGCCAATCGTATAATCGGTTCCAAAGAGGTCATTGTCAATCGTTCCGGGGCAGCCTACCATCTTGATACCCGGATATTCCTCCATGAAGACACGAGCCCCTGTAAAGGTTCCATCACCGCCAATGGCAACGATGCCGTCTATATCAGCTTGTTTGAGGTTTTGATAGGCTTTAGCCCGGCCTTCAGCGGTACGGAACTCCTGACTTCGGGCAGAGCGGAGAATAGTGCCTCCCGATTGAATGATCCCACTGACGGAATGTCCGTCCATGTCCCAGAAGTCTTTTTCGATCATTCCCTGGTAGCCCCTTAGGATACCGACCACTTCGTGCCCATAGCTTAAAGCAGTTCGGACAACGGCTCGTATACAGGCGTTCATACCGGGAGCATCGCCTCCGGAGGTGAATACACCAATTTTTTTCATGGATTTGGATTATTAGGTTTTGAATTGTGATTTATCCCGGGAAGCGCCGCTTAACCGTATGAACGAAGTCTTTCGCTATTTCTAGTCGCTGCTCCTCCATCCAATTATACTGCGATGCCATGTCCTGTAGGTAGCTCTTGGCTTCTTCAAACTGCTCATACCGATTTAGCAGCCGAAGTGCTTCCTGAAAAGCCTGAGCATCTTTGGCAAATAATTCGTTGGTGAAAAGCAGCCTGTCATTTATAGTAAACGCTTGCTGTAAATTTTGGATTGGGCTGGACCTTAGCTTTTGAGCAAGTTCTTTGGTTTGCTGGATCTCAAAAAGAGCTGCATAGGCTTTTCCGTCTACTCTGGGTTTAGGACGGTTTACTGGTTTGGGCTCTGGGGCCGTGGGCCGGGGCGTGTTATCCACGGGCCTTGGTTCCGGTTGATCGGGAATTTCAATGACTCTTGGCTCTGCAATGGGTTTGGAAACCGGAGGAATTGGCGGTGCTACCGGTTTCTGCCCGGCCTCGGTGGAAAAGTAAAATTCCTCATATAGTTGTCGAATGTAATACAACATGAGGTCTCGTTCCATTGGGTCGGCTCCTTCCATCGTTTGATAGAGCCGGTTGATCTTATCGAGCAACTTCTTGATCTTTTCTCGATCCATCCTGGGTAGGTTGAAAATATTGTTTGGATGCCTGCCTGGATTGGTTCCTGTTAATTCAAGGCAGGCGTTGGACTATTCTGATTGAAACTCTAATTTAGCTTTTCCTTGTCTATCGGCACGGCGATTTATTACCTTTTAGTTATTATACATGTTTTTAGAGCCTCACTTTAGTGGCCGGCGCAACGGATGGATTGAAGTCATCTGCGGATCCATGTTTTCTGGAAAGACGGAGGAGTTGATTCGAAGACTCAAACGTGCTCGAATTGCCAATCAGCAGGTTCAGATATTCAAGCCGGGTCTTGATAACCGCTATCACCAATCAAAAGTAGTGTCGCACGATGCCAATGCCCTGGAATCGACTCCTGTTGGCCATTCTAATGAGATTCTCAGGGTGAGCGATGAGATCGATGTCGTAGGAATAGACGAAGCTCAGTTTTTTGATTTACAACTGACCGACAATTGCCAAATCCTGGCCAGAAGAGGGTTTCGCGTCATTATTGCAGGCTTGGATATGGATTTTAGAGGGCAGCCTTTCGGACCAATTCCCTATTTGCTCGCAGTTGCAGAGTATATCACCAAGGTACATGCAATTTGCCAGCAATGTGGCAATCTCGCTACCCATTCGTATAGGTTAAGCCCTAAATCTGAAACGGTTTTGGTGGGTGAAAGAGAATTATACGAAGCCAGATGCCGTACTTGCTTTAACATGGGTAATATGCTGGACCTCAAACCCAATGCAGGTGATCCGGATTGAAAAGGCGCGCTCTGTGCGTGCGCATTTAAATTGGGTTGTTCTGTGTCTGGATTTGGGAATGCTATGCAAAAGGGTAATTTTGCCCCTTCATACGTACCACCAAATAGTTGCATGGAAGAAAAACGAATTACTTCGGCCCTGATTTCAGTGTACCATAAAGACGGGTTGGATGATATTCTGGCTTTGTTGGATAAGTTTTCGGTTCGACTCTATTCAACTGGGGGGACTGAAAAGTTCATTAGAGAACAAGGGTTTGCTGTGGAGTCTGTTGAACAACTGACAGGATATCCTTCCATTTTGGACGGAAGAGTAAAAACATTACATCCAACAGTATTTGGTGGGATTTTAGCCAGACGGCAGGAAAACCATCAAGAACAGTTAAAGCAATATGATATTCCGGAGATTGATCTGGTAATTGTGGATCTGTACCCTTTTGAGGATACTGTCGCATCCGGTGCTTCCCCGGACCTGATTATTGAGAAAATTGATATTGGAGGTATCGCTTTGATTCGGGCCGGAGCGAAAAATTACAGGGATGTCGTTATCATTCCTTCTCAAGCAGACTATTCTATGCTGAAAGACCTTTTGGAGTCAAAAGGTGGTACAACCAGCCTGGAAGACAGGCTCCATTTTGCAACCAGAGCATTCGCTGTTTCTTCCCATTACGATACGGCTATTTTCCAATATTTTAACCAACCTGCTAAACTCAACTATTTTAAGGAGAGTACGCTGGAAGGGCGGAGCCTTCGCTACGGTGAAAACCCACATCAGGAGGCCTCTTTTTTTGGAAAGTTGGAAGATCAATTTGATATGCTTGGTGGCAAAGCGCTATCCTATAATAATCTAGTTGATATAGATGCAGCCGTAGCCTTAATGGCCGAATTTGAGTCTGATGATCCAACATTCGGCATCCTTAAGCATACCAACCCTTGCGGAATTGCTACCCGCCCAACTCTTTTTGAAGCTTGGAAAGCAGCTTTGGCTTGTGATCCGGTATCCGCTTTTGGCGGGATCTTGATTGCCAATCGGGCAATTGATCTGGAAACGGCTAAAGCCATTGACGAGATTTTCTATGAAGTTTTGGTAGCTCCGGATTTTCAAGCGGAAGCGTTGGAATGGTTACAAAAGAAATCCAAGCGGATCCTGATGCGGATTAAGGACTTCGCTGTGCCGGCTAGATCGTTCCGTCGCCTGCTCAATGGCGTAATTGAACAGAACACGGATCTTGCCATAGAAGGGGAGGAGGCGTTCAATGTCGCCACTAAAGTTGCTCCGGATCCCAATCAACTGGAAGATTTTGCCTTTGCGAATAGATGTGTGAAGCACCTGAAATCGAATGCAATTGCGCTGGTGAAAAACGGGCAAATGATTGGTATGGGCTGTGGACAAACTTCCAGGGTAGATGCCCTGCGTCAAGCTATACAAAAAGCCCACACCTTCGAGTTTGATACGAAGGGTGCGGTCATGGCTTCTGATGCTTTTTTTCCGTTTGCCGATAGCGTAGAGCTTGCACACCAAGCCGGTATTACCGGTGTGATTCAGCCAGGTGGATCCATTCGGGATAAGGATAGCATTGAATTCTGCGATGCCCACGGCATGTCCATGGTAATGACGGGAGTTCGACATTTTCGACATTAATTTGGAAATAAGTTGATCAGCCTGGCATTGGATATAGGCAATAGCCGCATTAAATCCGGTCTTTTTGAGGGGCTTGCTCTCAAGGAGGTCCGGGAATGGGATCTGCATCAGACAAAAGATTTTGTTGCTTATACGACCAACCAAGAGGTTGAAAAAATCATCTTTGCATCGGTAGCTGATCATAAGGCTTTCTTTGCTCAAGCATCGCTTCCAGATCATATACCGGTTATTGAGCTGACAACGGAAACCCACCTCCCATTTACTAATATCTATCAAACACCCGAAACACTTGGTAAAGATCGAGTGGCTGCAGTAGCAGGGGCATGGCAGTTATTTCCGGAACAGGTGGTATTGATCGTTGACGCTGGAACCTGCATCACTTTTGATTTGCTAACAGCGGATCGAATCTATCTGGGAGGTAACATTAGTCCTGGCTTAGCCATGCGGTATCAGGCCATGCACGCTTTTACAGCAAATCTGCCGAAGGTTTCGGTTGCTTTTCTGCCCTCTTGGCTGGGGACTTCTACGGAGGAAGCCTTGCAAAATGGAGGACTGTATGGAATGGTAGGAGAGATCGAATATTATCGTCAGGAGGTTGAACGGCTTTATGGCAATCCAGTTACCGTTTTGACGGGGGGAGATGCGCAGGTTTTGGCAAAAAAATTGAAAAGCCAGATATTTACGCGGCCTCATTTAGTTCTGACTGGACTAAATCAAATTTTAAGGTATAATGAGGAAAGGCAGGAGTAGTATTGTTGGTTTAGTGGCGATTCTCACACTGGGGACCCTGCCAATGGTTTATGGTCAAATCATTCAGGTCAATCCACTATCAAATTCTCCTTACTCCAGGATAGGCCTTGGAGATGTGGTTAACCAAACCCTTGCGGCCCAGGCGGGCATGGGAAATTTGGCAGCAGCTAACCAGAATCCCCTTGGGCTAAATCTTATCAATCCGGCTTCGTTGGCATTCCAACAAGCGACTTCCTTTGAAGTCGGTGTTTTTGGAGAATATAATTTTCTAGAAGATTCGCGGAATTCTGTTGGTCAATGGGCTGGGAACTTAAGTTACTTGGCACTCGGATTCCCACTGTACAATCCCATTAATCGTGCTATTGACCGGATTGAACGTCCTTTCAGTTGGGGAATGAGCTTCTCTTTACAACCCTATACCAACGTGGGCTATAATATTGAAGCTATTTCGGAGGATGACATTGGGGGGCAGGTGCGTTCATCTTTTAAAGGCGCTGGCGGGACATACCGCCTCATGTGGGGGAATGGCGTCCGCTATAAAAATCTAGCTATAGGTGCGCAGATCGGCTATTTATTTGGTAAAATAAGTAATGACCGGTCTATTGTTTTAGATAGTGTGGCCAATTCATATGATTCCCGTTTTCTCAATGAATTTTCTGTGAGCGGGTTTATGTGGAACGTCGGATTTATGTACATTCTGGACTTTAAAAGCCCGGATCAAAATGGCTTGATCCAACCCAATGGAAAACGGATTATCATTGGCGCTTTCGGGCGCTCGCAGAATACGTTTAATACCAATAGCAGCAGCTTATTTTTCAGGGAAAGCAGATCCTTGCTTCGGTTTGATACCGTATTTTTTCAGGAGGATCAGGAAGGACGGGGCAGGTTACCGCTCGAGTTAAGCGGCGGCATCACTTTTGAGGACGTAAATAAGCTCAAAGTAGGTGCCGAAATTGCCTTTGCTCAATGGGATAACTATTTTAATGATGCTACCTTAGAAGGTGTGGAAGATCTTCCAAGCGGAGTAACGACAAGAAGCTTGAGCAATAGTTGGAAAGTGAGTACTGGATTGGAGTTCACGCCGGATTTCAACTCTTTCGGTAATTATCTCAAAAAGATGAGTTACCGACTTGGTGGCTTTTATGGGAAAGATCCAAGGAGTCTGAATGGTGTACAACTAGATACCTATGGGTTATCCTTTGGGCTTGGTTTTCCGTTAATAATGCCCAGGGAGACTATCTCCTATATAAACTTAGCCGTCGAAGCTGGAAGGATTGGCGCAAATGCTTCTCTTCAGCAATCGTATATTCGTATGACTTTAGGCTTTAGTTTGAACGATAATACCTGGTTTTTCAAACGCAAATTCAATTAATTATGAAATTCATTACCCGCATTGTAATACCTTTTTTGTTGGTTGTTACCGGGTACGTACAGCTACAAGCACAGTGCGGCACCTGGGACGATGCACCTAACTCTGACGAAATTCAGGAATGGCACGTTATTTATCGCCAATTCGTAAAAGGTAAGCAACCGAACGACCTGGCTCAGTTGAGTGACGAAAACTTTAATATTGCTTATAACAATTGGGAAAAGTGCTACAAAGCAGCACCCAATGCAGATGGCCAGCGTCCTTTCCATTTCATTGATGGTCGTAAACTGTTGAAAGCAAAAGCCATGCGCACAGATGATGCCACAGCAAAAGCTGAGCTTGGAAAACAGGTTATCGACTTGTACGAAGCTGAACTAGCGTGTTACCCAGCAAAAGAAGGATACCTGATGGGGCGTAAAGCATTTGATATGTTTTACACTCAAGGCTATGGCTATAGTGTTGAAACTCTTGAGACCATGGAAAAGGCCATGGATATCGCCGGCGATAAAACGGAGTACATCCTGTTTGAGCCATTGGCTCAAGTGACGGCTTATCTTTTCAAAGCCAACAAAATTGAACAACCTCGAGCGCAGGAAACGCTCTCCAAGGCTTTCGAAATAGCAGAAAAGAATATTGAAAGTAACAAGCAATACGGGGAGTATTACAAATCTTCCCTGGCACGGGCAGAAAACCAATTGACGGAAGTTAGAGATGATATCTTCGATTGCGAATACTTCCGTAAGAAACTGTTTCCGATGTATGAAGCGAATCCGGATTCACTTGATCTTGTTAAATATGTAATCGCGAAATTAAAAAAGCAGGGTTGCGATCCATCTGCTGATTATATGGTTGCCCTGGATACGCAGTTCAAGAAGTTGGCAACCGAAAAGAATGCAGGACTGGAAGCGGAACGCAGGCAGAATAATCCAGCCTATGATGCTACTCAGCTACAAAAAGAAGAAAAGTACGAAGAAGCAGTTGCTCGTTATCTGGAGGCGATCGAAGTGGAGGAAGATGATTCTGACAAAGCTCAATTCTATTACAGTGTTGCCTCTATCCAAACTTGGCATTTAAACCAATACGGGCAAGCGAGAACCAATGCAAATAAGGCTGCTCAACTACGCGAAAGCTGGGGAAAGCCCTATATTCTAATCGGCGATATTTACGCCAAATTGGGCCGGATCTCTTGTGATGACTGGAACTCGCGCCTGGCCATCCTGGCTGCCATTGATAAATACAGCTATGCCAAATCAATTGATGGGGAAGTAACGGAAGAAGCTAATCGCAGGATTGCAAATTATTCCGGTTCTAAACCCATTAAGCAAGAAGGCTTCATGCGGAAGATCAATGAGGGAGATATGGTCACGGTGGGTTGTGGTATCGGCGAAAAAGTAAGAGTACGCTACCAATAAAAAGCAATTCCTTCTGTAACTATAAACCTGCAAAAGGGCTTCCTTCCAATTTGGTGAAGGCGGCCCTTTTGCCTTAATGTTAAAATGAGTTCTCCATGAAAGCTGTTCCGTTTTTCCTGACCATAAGTCTGATTTTTGGGACTTTCCTGACGGTCTCTGCCCAACAGGAAATCTCCCTCAAGTCCCGAACGATCAGCTACTTTGACGGGGAAGGGCCCGACATTTCTAAAGTGGAAGCTCAGCCAGCAGATGCTGCATTAACGGAGTTGGTTGAAAAAGTAGTAAAGGCTGGGAAAGGATCTACCAATTTCAGGATATTCTCTGCACCTGTGGGGACGGTTATTGCCCTGGTAAATGATCAGGGCCGTTTATTGATTTGTGATCCGGCCTTTCTGAAGGATGGGGGTAACATGGAATCCAACTGGAAAGCGCTTGGGGTTTTGGCGCATCAGATTGGGCATTTGGTTCAGTTTCATGATCTCACGAGGCAAGAGCTTGGTGAAGAGGTATTACTGGCGGAACGGTTTGCGGGTTTTGCGCTCTATCGATTAGGAGCCACGCTGGAGCAAGCTAAGCTTGCCATCCATACCTATGCTCCGGAGAAAGGTACTAAAACTCATATGCCGAGGGCTAATCGAATCATCGCTATTGAAAAAGCCTATCAGGAAGCTGAGGCTCAAGGAGGGGCTTCGGTTTCAGGGTGTCCCGGCTTCGCGGATGCTCCAAATCCGGATGAGGTTATGGATCAGTTTGCTTTATACCGGGATTATATCCGTATTCAAGACTGGGACCTTGCTTATGATTTCTGGAAAAAAGTTTACGCCGTTGCACCCAGGGCGGATGGTCGGAGAAATAGTGTACTAGCCGATGGGATCGTATTGTACGAACACTATTATCGGGAGGCTCCTGATAGCACAGAAAAAGCAAAATATGTTGACCGGATCTTTGAGCTGTACGACCAAATTGAAGTGTGCTTCCCTCAATCGGGTGGTTACGCAGCAGGTCGGAAAGCCTTCGATCTTTTTTATCAATACCCGAATCGAGCTTCTCGAAGGGAGATTTATGATCTATTTAAAAAGTCCATTGATCAGGATGGAATGAATACCAATTTCTTCGTGTTGAATCCATTTTCATCCTTATTGGTGGAGATGTACGGCAAGGGGGAAATTGATTTGCAGGAAGCAAAAGCTTATCAACAAAAAGTACGAGATATACTAGCCAAGGGCCTTGAGGAATGCAAGGGGAATGCTTGTGAACCTTGGCTCATTATCCAGGAATATACACCGGCTCGGCTTGAAGCTTTCGAAGCGGTTCGGGGGTTCTACGATTACGATTACTACATCGATAAATACTTTCCGGAGTACATAGCAGATTCTACCAGTTGTGAGACGGTAACCACAGTTTATAGTCGGCTGGTTTGGGGGGAGACTCCCAAAGAAAATCCAAAGTTTAAGCGATTGGTAGCAGCTCGGAAAGAGGCCTGTGTTCCTGCCGGTACTCAATTGGTTCGAGAGGCTTACGACTGCCTTCAAAATGCGGATTACGATTGTGCAATTGAGAAGTTTGAATCAGCGGCTTCAGAAACGGACAACACCGAGAAAAAGGGAAATTATCTTCTATTGGTCGCCAAGGTATATCAAGCTCATAAAAAGAACTTTCCTAAAGCGAGAGAATATGCTTTAAAAGCAGCTGAAGTGCGCCCGGACTGGGGTGAACCTTATATTTTGGTTGGAATATTGTATGCTTCCAGTGGTCCATTATGCGGGCCTGGAAGAGGTTGGGATAGCCAAATTGTTACTTGGCCGGCTATTGATAAATGGACTAAAGCTAAACAGGTCGATCCATCTGTAAGTGAAGAGGCAAACCGATTGATTGGGCGTTATCGGCAGTACATGCCGTCGGTAGGAGATATTTTTCAACGTACTTTAAAAGAAGGAGAACGTTTCTTTGTGCCTTGTTGGATACAGGAATACACGACCATTCGGGCAGCGAAATAAGCCTGTTGCTGAGAAAAATGGAAGCCGCAGATTTAATCCTGCAGCTTTCGGCCATAGCTTAAATCTCCGGCATCTCCAAGACCGGGAACGATGTACATCTTGGCCGTAAGTTCTTCATCTAAAGCCCCTAGCCAGACCGTAGCTTCGGGATATATCCGTCGAACATAGTCCAGGCCATAATTTGCCGCGATAACGGTTACTATATGAATGTGTTTCGGTTGTCCGAACTCCAGCAATCCATTAAGTGCTACAGTCATAGACGAGCCGGTAGCTAGCATGGGGTCACATACGATTAATTGGGTATCGGTGAGGTCGGGGCAGGACAGGTATTCCATATGAATATCGAAAGAACCGTCTTTATGATGCTTCCGATAAGCAGAAATGAAGGCACATTCTGCTCGGTCGAATTGATTGAGGAGGCCTTGTTGAAGTGGAAGGCCTGCCCTTAGGATAGTCGCAATTACGATACGGTCTACGGGCAAAAAGACATTGGCAATCCCCAGAGGGGTTTCTACTTCTTTTTCCTCATAGCTCAATGTTTTACTGATTTCGTAAGCGAAGATCTCTCCTACGCGTTCCATGTTCTTCCGAAATCTCAAGCGGTCTTCCTGTATGGAAACATCCCGGAGTTCGGCTACAAATTGATTGACAATACTTGGGGGCTCGCTGATATTGCGGATCATAGTTTTTCGTTGTGACCTTCCAAACTGGTGTAAAGGAAGAAGGGATGCTTCCACGAGACCGTCCTTCCTTCAAATTCGGTATAAGGTAATATACTTGATCTCATTTTTTCTGTTCCGTTTAAAAGAGTTTTGCTTCAGCCTGTTTTGGCCTGCTCAGCCAACTGGTGATACACTGGGACCCATTTCTTCCAGCCATGTGCAATGGAAAAAGAGCTGTTGTGCCATATAGGAATGAAATGACCGCCGTAAGTGCGGACGGTTTGAATGAGCGTTTTGATTCGTTTGATGGATTCCTGGGGGGATAATTGCATATAATATCGGAGGGTACCATCCATAATCGTTGCCGGATATACCATTAATCGGGTGATCGACTCTGACGCCAGATCGTACCAGGGGAATGGACGGCTGGTACCGGCCCGGAATCCAAGGTGGTCTGGGTAAGCCATGCTCCAGTCTTCTTGAATACCTGCTGAAATCAGATTTTGGTAAGTGAACGGCAGCGATAATTTGAGGTAATGCTGTCGACTTCGAGAAATAGTTTGCCCGAGCGCCTGTTCAAGTCCTTCTTTTTCCTGGTGTAAGTAAACCGGATCTTCATTCGATCGATAGGAGGGATGAAGTCCCATTTTGATTCCCTCAGCAGCCAATTGGCAGAGTAATTCGTCAAAAGCTTTAGTGTGCGGGCGTCCACCTCGATCATACCTGCTTCGGTAGGCGTATAATACAAAACAGACTATTTGATCCTCTTGGTGTAATGCGAGTAGTGAGTCAAAGGTGTCGAAGGGGTCGTTTTGTCCGAAGAGCTGTACCTGGAGTTGTTCGGTGGCTAATCTTGGCTTAACTATACAGTTTTTTGCAAGTCCTAATAGCTGCCTGGGTATAGAGCGGTTTTTATAGGCCCAGGGCAGATCCAGATCGAAGGTGGGCGTAAACCGGTAGATGGGTTTTTGGATGGAATACCTTGGATACCGCCTCTGGATTTGTTGGATAAGCCAGTCAGCCCAATGGTCTACAATTGGAAATTCAAGGCCGTAGGTTTGGTGTAAATTCGAAACAGCGGCGGGGAATCGTCCATATGAATCTGGAGTAAATGAGCTATACTCTTCATACCTTGTGAGATGAAAAAAGAAGAGGTCCAATAAATCAAATACCGGTGCATTAGGAACGGAAGGCGGGGTGTTTAACGGGTTGAAATCAAAGGTCGGTAACCAGGCCGACACACCTTTCTCTCGCAAGCGAGCATTACGAGGGAGATGCAGGGCGTTTGAAACACGGGTTTGAGAAACGGATTCTACTATCACCGGTCCGTTCCATACAGCTGGCGCTTCACTGGGTGTAACCAGTTGGAACCCGACTGGATACCAATGGTTGAAAAGGACGTCCAACACGTAAGAGAGCCGAGGAGAGGGTGTATCCGTAACAAAAAGGACCATGCGCTAAGAATTGGAAGCTGCTTGGATTGAGCTTCGGATAATGACAGCTAAGTATCATATCTGACGCTAATTACCTAATTTTATTAAACCTGATATCTTTTTGATTGTATTTAGATTAACCTTCAATATATGCGCCACTTTCTTCTGACAATCAGTTTGCTTGCCTTCTTTCAGGTGCTTCACGGACAAGAGGTGATTAGCTTTGGGCAAAACTACTATGAAGACAACAAGGGGATCGTCTATAATAAAGTTACCACTGTAGACCTCAAGCTACATACCTTCGGTTTTGCGATTGGGTTGAACTTTGGTACTATTCGTACGTATTACCTCACGCGTTACTTTAATTTCGAGTTTGGTGAAATTCGCCATCCCAAAGAGTTCAGACAGAGCTTTGATTTACCAGTTTCTTCAGGCAGGATCTCCAGAGCATTCATATTTGGTAAGCAGCACAACTTTTTTGTCTTGCGTGGGGGGCTGGGTGCCAAGCGCTACCTGTCGGAAAAGGCCAAGAAAAAAGGAGTAGCGATTGCTATTTCTTACAGCGGAGGACCTAGTTTAGGCTTACTCAAACCTTATTACCTTGATTTGAGGCGTTTTCCGGACCCTCCTGCTCCAGGCGGACAAGTTGTCATATCTAGTGAAAAGTTCTCTGAAGAAAATCGGGATGATTTCCTGGATATTAATAAGATTATTGGCTCTTCCGGATTTGGGCAAGGATTGGGTGAGATTGCCCTGAGGCCTGGAGGACATGCCAAGTTTGGAATTCAATTCGATTGGGGCGCCTTTGATGAGTTTGCCAAAGCTCTGGAAGCTGGTATCATGGTTGATTTTTTCTTTACCAGGATTCCAATAATGGTGGAAGATCCGACCATTGAAAATGTAGAGAATCGCTTTTTATTTGTCAACTTCTTCTTGAGTATGCAGTTGGGTAAAAGGCGATAAAGGATTACTTAGATTTTTTGAAAACGCATTTCGCATTTCATGCTGGAATTACCAATAGTAGAACCTAGAAAGGAAAGAAGAAGAAAACCGGATTGGCTACGCGTCAAATTACCGGTTGGACCTAAGTATAAAAAAGTTCGGGAATTGGTAGATACGTATCAACTGCATACTATTTGCCAAAGTGGCAATTGCCCCAATATGGGTGAATGCTGGGGTGAAGGTACTGCCACTTTTATGATACTGGGAAATACCTGTACTCGTTCTTGTTCTTTTTGTGCTGTCAAAACTGGTAGACCTGGAGAATACGATGAGGATGAGCCTCGTCGAGTGGCGGAGGCCATTCAACTCATGCAGGTAAAGCATGCAGTGATCACCTCCGTTAATCGGGACGAACGAAAAGATCGTGGAGCCGAGATTTGGTATCAAACCGTGCGCTTGATCAAAGAGCGTACGCCCGAGACAACCATCGAAACACTTATTCCTGATGTTCGAGCTACTTGGGATGCACTGGACCGAATGATCAGCGCAGGACAAGAGGTTGTTTCTCACAATATGGAAACGGTTGAGGCCTTGTATCGCAAGGTTCGCCCTCAGGCCAAATATAATCGTAGTCTGGAACAGATCAAGCGGACCAAGGAATACGGCAAACGTACCAAGTCAGGAATTATGGTCGGTTTGGGGGAAACCGATGAGCAAGTCTTTAAGATCATGGACGATTTGGTGGAACATGGTTGTGATGTGCTAACGATTGGTCAATACCTGCAACCTACTAAAATGCATTTGGCAGTAGCATCCTATGTTCATCCGGATAAATTCGCAGAGTATAAGGAAGTGGGCTTCTCAAAAGGGTTTGATTATGTGGAAAGCAGCCCCTTGGTTCGTTCTTCGTATCATGCCGAACGCCACGTACATCCTTCAGGTAGCAGGGCAAATGCCTAATTTAATCTTAGCATAGGCCCGTATCTAATCTAGAATTACGCTTCTCGCATCCAGTTGAAGTGCCGTACGCATTTTGTGGTACAGGGCTGTATTTTCATAGATGCCGGAAAACAGCTTGGCACCGGGGCCATAGGCAAAAACGGGAATTAAAGTGCCTGTGTTTTCCGTCGTTGTAAAAGCACCGATAAGGTCTTTATCTGTTGAGCCTACGTTTAGTGCAAATCCTCCAGATTCATTGTTTCCGGTCAATAGAACCAAGGTTTCTCCATCTTCGATTGCAAAATCCAAAACGGCACCAACGGTTTTGTCTAAATCCAGAATCTCTTCAATAATATATTCGGTATTGTTGTCGCGACCTCCGATCCCAATCTGAGACGCTTCAACTACCAAGAAAAAACCCTCTGAAGACCTTTCTTTCAGGTATTGGATCGCTGAAACCGTGACGGGCTTCAGATAGTCTCTTCCATCAGCTGCTTTTGGTACCTCTTTTTCAGCTGTGAATAGGGCAACCTTTTGATTTGGGTCAAACAAAGGAGCTTCTTTTGGCCAGGAATCAAATTGTTGGATTACCTGAAAATCTTTCTTTTCCAAGGCCTCCAACAGATTGATACCATCTGAGCGGTCAGAGAAATGCTGCATACCTCCACCGGCAAAAAAATCTACTCCAGAGGTGATTAAACTAACCGCAATATCTTCCTGGGCTTCTTTAGAAGGTACATGCGCATAAAAGGCGGCTAAGGTAGCGTAGGTGATACTAGAGGTGGATATTAGACCGGATGAAAAGCCTTTTATATCGCATTCTTCCAAAATGTTGGAGACCTTTTGGGTATCGGAATCAACCCCGATTGCACCATTGTACGTTTTTACGCCTGTGCTTAAAGCAGTAGCACTTGCTCCTGAATCAGGGATGAGGTTATCATAAGAATAAGGTTTGTGGATGCCAATGATCGGGAATTTCTCAAAGTTCAGTTTTCGCTTGTTGTGTAATCCTGCTGATATCTGACTGATCCCCATGCCGTTGCCCACCAAAAGGATCACATTCTTGGGAGTAATTCCATTTGTAAGCCCGATTGGATTTTTCTGGATATCATTTGAAGCAAAATCCTGTGCACAACCACTGAGGAATAACAACAAACAACATTTCCAGCTAAAAGACTTGATCATAATCCAATGCTTCTTACCTGGAAATTTCATAACGTTTTCCAGGTAGTGACCTTACCATCCCCCGGCATTCTAAATCAATAAGTATTGAAACGGTCGCTGCAACCGGCAAGTTGGCAGCCAGGGTAATTTCATCGATGCCCTTCCCACTTACACCGCTTAGCAAATCTACAATTATTTTCGCTGGACCTTCCAAATCTGAAAATAGCTCCTGTTGTCTAGGGGAATAGTCCTGGCTCTTTTCCCAGTTCAAATTGGTAATCAGATCTTCTGCGCTTTCCAAAATCCGAGCTTTATGGTTTTTCAGGAGAAAAAGACAACCGGCAGAGCGTTCGTCCGTGACTCTGCCAGGAACGGCAAATACTTCTTTATGATACCGATTAGCAAATTCGGCTGTGATTAAGGAACCTCCGGTCTTCCCGGACTCAATGACCACAATGACATCTGCCAAACCAGCAATAATCCGATTCCGCATTGGGAAAAAGTCTTTTTCTGGTTCCGTGTGGTATAAGTGTTCCGAGATCAAGCCGCCTTGTTCAAGCATTCGATTAGCCAGAGGAGTGTTGGACTTGGGATAAACGCTTCCCAGCCCGTTTGCCATTACGCCCAGTGTGGATAAACCCGATTGGCAGGCTGTCCGATGCGCTACACTGTCAATCCCATAAGCCAACCCACTGATGATGGTCGCATTCCAGGGTGCGAGTTCTGTTACTAGTTTTTCACATACCTGTATACCGTAAGGTGATGGATTGCGAGTCCCAACTATGCCAATACTTCGTTCCGGAGAGATGGAGCCGTTGCCCTTAAAGAACAAGCAAATGGGGCTGTCCTCATATTTTTTCAGACGTGCAGGATAGTTCTCCTCCAAATAAAAGAGGGTGTGAATGTTGTCTCTTTGGAGTCGTTCTAATTCCTGATGTGCTTTTTCGAGTAACCCCTGAGCTAAAACCCGGGCAGCAATCTTGTGTCCAATCCTCGGTATACTTAGTAAATCCTTTGTCGAAGCGGTAAAAACCGCTTTCGGACTACCACAGTAGCTAATCAGGTTTCGGGCCGTCACCGGCCCTACCTGGGGTAATAGGGTTAAGGCAATTTGATATACTTCTTCTTGCATTGGGGCTGGTTGAGATGATGTTCCTACGAGTAACTTTATTACCTTTCTTGAACAGCAAAGTCGATCCTCTATCCCTATTATGGAAAATTTCCATCTAGGGAAAGGAGTAGAACGTCGATTGGTCCTTTACAATAGAGTAAGGCTGAATGTATATTCCACAATTCAAATTCTTATGTAAGTAAGAATCGGATGCCCAAAATCGTACGAACATGAATGAAAAGCGGAAAAGTGCGCTACTAAAATTGCAGTTGGGTGGGATTATGCTCTTTTTCATTGTATTTCTTATCTGGGCAAATACCCGATGCAATTCACTACGCCAGGAATACAAAGAGAAGTTTGATGAAAGGCAGGCTTTGGAGGACAGTCTGGCTAAAGTTGAAGAAATGCGACAAGCCAGAGAAGACAGCATTGCCCAGTTAACTTCTGCATTTGGGCCGGATTCTCCAATTTTTCCCAGGAGCGTATTATATGTCACAATTGAGGGTTTGAAGTTGCGCAAGGAGCCAGGGTTGAAATCGGAGGTGCTTACCGAATTGA
Organism: uncultured Saprospiraceae bacterium; assembly: GCA_964641965.1. Classification (GTDB taxonomy): domain Bacteria; phylum Bacteroidota; class Bacteroidia; order Chitinophagales; family Saprospiraceae; genus JAJDFU01. The sequence continues at coordinate 17,300 of CAZXLD010000052.1, forward strand.
CGTTATTTGAACAAGTAACCTTTCTCCATGAGGTAAGTGATTCCACTGTTGAACTCAATTTAGGCAGAGCTACGGCAGAAGGCCACTGGGTAAAAGTGCGTTCGGCAAAAGGCCATGAAGGATGGGTATATGAACCCGGAGTCTATTTCTACAAGCGTAAGCATCCAGACGCGTTTTAGGTTTCTAGTATGTTTTTCTGTTTTCCAATTCGGTTGGTTCATCCTAATAGTCTGCCTTGATTTCTCCTGCAAGTTGAAGAATTCGAACCTCGTAGTCTTCTATTGCATCGAATCCGGCTTTCTTCACCTGACTGGCCCAGGTTTTGATGTTATTTCTCGCAAAGGAGGGTAGTTTTTTCCTGGAACCTGTAGAAATGTAGTAGCTGAAATCCCGAAAACTGGTCCAGGCATTTGGATAACTCCGTTTACACACCTTACCCAAATTTTCGGTGGCCCCTTTCCAATCAGGCGTACAGGGAATCCCAAAGTAGTTATGGGCCGTACGGACCAGAGAGGAGGTACCTCCCCTGCTGACCAATAGCCCGTGCGCTAAAATAAAGCGGGCCGGGATACCAAATTTTCGCTCTTCAGCTTCTGCAACATGCCTAAATCGTTTGATGAAAGCAGCCACATGTTCTGGTTGGATGCCGTCGAATGGGGTAGGAGGCTCTACTTCTTCCAGTGGAGCGCTGGGTACCCAGGGGTTAGTCAGCTGAAATTGTTGAGGGGTGCGCTTGGGCTCCTGTTTAAGCGTAAGTGTTTCTTTCTCTTCGTCCTTTTCTTCTACCTCTACGGGGATTTCCTGTTGTTCCTTCCCTTTGACAGGGCTCTTCAATCGAAGTTGAAAGCTGAGGTCTTTTTGCAACAGCAAAAACAGACAAATGCCTAGAAACAAAATTCGGAAACCATATTTCCGCAGAAAGTCTATGATCGTCTTCCTGTCCATCACGTTGGAGTTTGTAGCAACAATGTGTTTAATTTAAAACAAAATGTTTTAAATAACAACTACTTCTCCCCATTTAAGTTGAACGCAGTGATGGATTGACAGAAATATTGAGCTCTACCGATTTAACGATACAAGGAAAAAGAGTGCCGTATTTGTTGGCTTTGTGATCCTAACCGATGGCTTGGTTCAGGTCGGCAACTAAGTCATCGACATCCTCTACACCTACGCTCAAGCGAATTAAGGAGTCAGTTAGACCAACTCTTATCCGCTCTTCTCTGGGAATAGAGGCATGGGTCATACTTGCCGGGTGACCAATGAGCGATTCTACGCCGCCGAGTGATTCTGCTAAAGTGAAAACACGGGTTCTACGGAGCAGCTCAAAAGCGCTTTCCTGAGCGTCATCTTTTAAAATAAAGGATACCATGGCCCCAAAATCGCGCATTTGAGATTTAGCGATTTCGTGATTGGGGTGATCCTCAAACCCAGGATAATAGACTTTACTGACCCCTTCATGCTGACGAAGGAAGTTGGCAATTGCCCGGGCATTTTCACAGGATCGCTCAACTCGGAGATGTAGCGTTTTAATACCTCTCAAGACCAGGAAACAATCCTGAGGCCCTGGGATTGCTCCTACTGCATTTTGAAGGAATTTCAATCGCTCCGCCAACTCCAAAGATTTGGTAGCCACTAAACCAAGCACTACATCACTATGGCCACCCAGGTATTTGGTTGCCGAATGCAATACCAGGTCTGCTCCCAGGTCCAAAGGGTTTTGCAGGTAAGGGGATGCAAATGTATTGTCTACACATGTGAGTATCCCTTTTGCCTGAGCAGCTTCGCAAAGTGAACGGATATCCACAATATTAAGCATCGGGTTGGTCGGTGTTTCAATCCAAAGCAATTTGGTAGCTGGAGAGATGGCTCCAATTACTGCTTCAGAGTCGGTCAGTTCCAAAAAACGACTTTGAATCCCAAAAGTACCATGTACCCGGACGATTTGGCGAAAAGTGCCTCCATAGAGATCATTGGTCGATAGGATTTCATCGCCGGGTTTTAAAAGCCGAACAACCGCATCCAGGGCAGATAAACCGCTACCAAACGCAATGCCATAGGTCCCGTTTTCCAAGGCTGCTATACTCGCTTCCAGGGCTTCCCGGGTAGGGTTTTGGGTGCGGGCATATTCGTAACCCTTATGCTTTCCGGGGCTTTCCTGAGCATAGGTGCTGGTTTGGTAAATTGGGGTCATAACTGCCCCAGTAGTAGGATCAGGTTCTACTCCGGCATGTATGGCTTTGGTGCCAAACTTCATAGACATTGGTTTAATCGGAATGGGAAGAACACCTTTATTTACGCTTCAGCACCTTCTTGACGGCTGCAACCACATCGGGAATTCCCAACCCATATTTATTCAACAAATCAATTGCTTTTCCACTTTCTCCAAAAGAATCATTTACAGCAACATATTCTTGAGGAGTAGGTTGATGTTGGGCCAACAATTGAGCGATACTATCACCCAAGCCTCCATTTCGCTGGTGTTCTTCCGCCGTAACAACTGCCTTGGTTTTTAGGGCTGACTCCAAGATAGCTTCGGTATCTAGTGGCTTGATGGTATGGATGTTTATCAGTTCGGCGCTAATCCCTTCATCTGCCAAAGTGCGTACCGCCTCCATGGCGTGCCAAACCAAGTGTCCGGTAGCAAAAATGCTAACATCTGTTCCGGATTGCATCAGGACGGATTTTCCAATCTCAAATGGCATATCCTCCGGCATGAAATTGGGCCATCCAGGTCGACCAAACCTGAGATAAACCGGGCCGTAGTGTTCGGCAATAGCCAGGGTAGCGGCTTTGGTCTGATTGTAATCGCACGGATTGATTACGGTAAATCCAGGAAGCATTTTCATCATTCCCAGGTCTTCGAGGATTTGGTGGGTAGCGCCATCCTCTCCCAAGGTAAGGCCGGCATGGGATGCACAAATTTTCACATTCTTATGGGAATAGGCAATCGATTGACGGATTTGATCATAGACCCGTCCGGTAGCGAAATTGGCAAAGGTGGAGGCGAAAGGAATCTTACCCGTTATCGAAAGCCCGGCGGCGATTCCCATCATATTTGCTTCGGAAATGCCAACTTGGAAAAAGCGCTTTGGATGTGCATCGATAAAAGATTGGATCTTTAGAGATGCCACTAGGTCGGCACATAGAGCTACAACATCTGGATGGTTCATCCCAAGTTCATACATGCCCGCACCAAACCCGTCCCTGGTTGCTTTTTTTCCTGTATCTGTAAATTGTTCGAACATTGGTTTTTCGTTTTTTGGAGACTATTCCACAGGGAAGTCACCAAGCGTTTCTTCGAGTTGATTTAATGCATTTTCTGCTTGTACCGCATTTGGAGCCTTCCCGTGCCATTTGTGGGTACCTTGCATGAAGTCTACTCCGAACCCCATTTCAGTTTTCATCAGGATGACAATAGGTTTGCCATTTCCGGTGCGCGTGCGTGCTTCGTCGAGGGTTTGGATTACCTCTTGAATATCGTTTCCATGCATATGTAATACCTCCCATCCAAAAGCAGCCCATTTCCCAGGCAAGTCACCAAGGGATAGCACTTCGTCGTTAGGGCCGTCGATCTGTTGGCCATTCCAGTCCACAGTCAGAATTAGATTGTCCACCTTGTTGAATGGAGCAAAGAGCGCTGCTTCCCAGATTTGGCCTTCCTGTAATTCACCATCGCCACAAAGGGCGTATACGAGATGGTCGTCGCCGTCCAGTTTTTTTCCAAGTGCTGCCCCGATTGCTACTGAAAGCCCCTGACCCAGGGAGCCGGAAGCTACTCGTACACCTGGCAGGCCTTCATGTGTTGCCGGATGCCCTTGCAACCTCGAGTCAATTTTTCGGAAGGAAGCTAACTCCTCAACAGGAAAGTAGCCGGAGCGGGCTAGTACGCTATACCAAACAGGAGAGATGTGTCCATTGGATAGGAAGAACAGGTCTTCGCCTTTGCCTTCCATATTGAACTCGGGTTGATGTTCCATTTGATGGAAATAAAGGGCAACCAGAAAGTCGGTACAGCCAAGAGAACCACCCGGATGCCCACTTGCAGCAAGTTGGGTTTGCCGAATAATATCTCGTCGCACCTGAGAAGCTATCTGTTTCAGGTTTTCAAGATCTACAGCCATGATATGATTGTGAGGTGAACGAAAGCGGCACTAAAATATAAAAAAGGGCAGTCTGCCTTTCGACAGATTGCCCTTTCCCTTTGCCAGATAAAGTCCAGCTAAGGGGATGTTAGTTTACCTTGTCGGCTAATTCTTTTCCTGGCTTGAACTTAACCACCTTTTTAGCAGGAATCTGAATGGTGGCTCCAGTTTGGGGATTACGTCCTTGGCGAGCTTCCCTCTCGCTGACAGAGAAAGTACCAAATCCTATTAAGGTTACCTTATCACCGGATTTTAGGGCTTCAGAGATACTGTCAAGTACCGCATTCAGGACATCATTGGCCTGATTTTTTCCCAAACCTCCAGCTTCCGCAATCTTGCTTACTAAATCTCCTTTATTCATTTGTAGACGGTTTAAGTGTTAAAGTCGTCCAAATTTATAGGCAAACACTGGGAATACCAAGAACAGCAAATAAAATAGCCTACTAATTCCCTTTAAAAATAGGGTCTTTCGTCGGGTTGGGTAACATTCTGGTCCTTTACAGCGTTTTTTTCTTTGAATTTTGGACTAATTTCCGATCATGGTAAAGCAAATAACCCTTCTTCTCTCAATAGCCCTATTCATTGGTCTTGCAAGCTCCTGCAACAAAGGTGTTGGCTGTCCATCCCAGGAAAATCTAAAGACCCAGATGAATAAAAAAGGAGAATATAAAGTAAAGCAGACTAAATCCGGGCTTTGGAGTAAAAAGGCCAGAAAAAAACAGGGATAGATCCTAAATCACTCGTTTAAGAGGTGACCCCAGGCTATAAATCCAAGCGTAGGGAGGATTTCATCACAGTCCCTTACGCGTTTCCATCTCTGCGTTCAAGGTTGTGCATTCCACATTTCTTCTGAAGGGGCTTTTTGTATTCTTCGATAAGTTTTAATCCCTACTGATCTGATTTGAGAGCCCTTCCCCGATCAGGTTGAAGCTGGCAACCGTTAAAAAGATGGCTAATCCGGGGAATACAGCTAGCCACCACGCACTAGGCCTGTTGGCTGACATCCGAATCAGCGACCCCCAACTGACCTCATCCGGAGCAGCGCCAAGACCCAGGAAAGATAGATAAGCCTCCAAAAGTATGACTCCGGAAAAGCCAAAAGCGAGAACGATCAGTACGGGAGGGATTACGTTTGGTAAAATGTGGCGCAGTAAAATTCGAATCTCACTAATGCCCAATAAGCGAGCAGCTTCCACATAACGCGCGTCTTTTATTTTCATCGTTTCCGCCCGACTAAACCTGGCCGTCCTGGTCCAGCTTAGCATTCCAATCCAGACCATGACCAATAAGACCGACTGATTAGGTAAAACAGCCACACCGGCGATCAAGAGAAAAAGGGTTGGAATGGATTCTATGATTTCTACCGTACGCATCACCAGGCTATCCAGTGGGAAAGCTATCGTGCTTTGCCACCATTCGTTTCCTGGAATGCGAAAGGACGAGTAATGAGCGCTTAGGAAGAAAAAGAAGAACACCAGGATATTGACCAGAGCTACACCGCTAGTCTGGTAACCCCAAACCGGAGCCAGCCCAGGGCTTAATACCCAGCTAATCCCTGTGAGCAGTGCAAGGCTTTGCAGAAGCCACCATATACGATTAAAATGAAGACCTTCATCTCCATAATACCCACTTGTAATTCCCAACAGGATTCCAATCGTGATAACGATACCCATGGTGACCATACCCAGTATCAGGGTAGTGCGTGTACCCGAAATTAATCCGGCAAGTACGTCCCTACCCACTTGATCAGTACCTAGCCAATGGCGAAATTGAAGAGAAGGAACATTCTGATAACCCAGGGGAGATCGAAAGTTCATGTTTTTCCCATCTAGGGTTTCTGCGGCATAAGGTATGGGAGGCCACCATACTTTTTGATAAGGTAAGGTGTACCAATTTTGCCCTCTAAATATGGGTAGTTCGCTGGAGCTGCCAAAGAATGAAGCAGTTTCCTGGAAGACAGGGTAGAAGCGTTGATTTTCAATTTTGCAATAAATCGGTTTGTCATTAGCCAGGAAATTGGAAAATAGGGCTATAAAACTCAATCCGAGAAGGAATCGAAACGCCCAACGTGCCGCTTTTTGATCTCGGATACCGGCAAGGGTTTTCCACAACCATCGATTGTTTGCCTTCATAATTAAGTCTTGATTGAACCCAACTTTTCCTTGATCCTGCACATTTTATCTTTTCGAAAATCGAATCCTGGGATCAGCCAGCACGTAAGCTATATCGGCCAGCAGAATACCTGTAAGGGTAAGTAATGCCCCGAGTTGTACAATTCCAAACAAGGTTTGCCAATCTCGAGCATAGACCGATTGGACAGCTAAAGTGCCCATTCCATAAAGGTTAAAGATTATTTCGACAACCAGCGAGCCGGCTAAAATGGCCGGGAAAAGACTGGCAAGAATCGTAATGATTGGGATGAGCGCATTCCGGAAAGCGTATTTCCATAAGACTTGATGGGTAGGCAAGCCTCTGGATTTGGCTGCCATAATGTATTCCTGCGGTAATACCCGCAACATACTACTGCGGACCTGTCTACTCAGATAGGCAATAGCACCTGTTGCCAGGCAGAGGACCGGAAGGGTAAAATGAGTTGCTACTCTTCCTAAAGCCTCGATAAGGGATTCTTCCGGATATCGAAAATGTGCAGGACCCAGCGTTGGAAACCACTTCATGCCATAGTCCGGCGTTGCAAAGAACAATAACAGGAGGGTTCCCAGCCAGAAAGTAGGTATGGCATAACCCAAAAACAAAAGTATGGAACCACCAATATCGAACCATCCGTTTGGATGGGTTGCCATAAATACGCCTGCACCAATAGCAATGACGACTGCCAGGAGCAAGGCGCAACCATTTAGGAGTAAGGTCCAGGGAATGGCTTCACCAATTTTTTCGGTAACCGGCCTGCCGTCGATATAACTTCTTCCCATATCTCCTACAAATATTCCGGTCAGCCATCGATGGAATTGATTGTCCAGGCCATACCAGTGCAAGGAAGGTAAGTACACATTTATCCATTTTTTATGCTGATTGACAGCAGAGCTGGCTTCCAGGCAAAGGCGAATCTCTTCTTGAAGCTCTGGTGGAAACGTATCTCTAGCTGCTTGTTGATGCCACAGCTGAATTTGTCGAGAAATGCTTTTAAAGTCCGGCTCGCCTAACCATCGCTTCAGGTCGCGCCTCCACAATGAACTTTTACCATAACGGTCTTCATTTGCCGGAAGCGGAGCATGGTGCAATTGAAGCAATTGGTGGTAAAAGTTGGAAATCAATTGCCAATCTCCCGATTGGAGCAACCAGGACTTGACAGCCTTCTTCCTTGTGGCTGGTTGAATTCGATACAAGGTATCGGGAAAAGCTATCGGTTGTAGGGAAAAATAGAAAAGAGGCTGGTCCAGGCCTAAAAATGAAGCTGCTCTTTTATACTCTATTTCCCATTGTCTGGAAGAGGTATTGTCTCTGGAATCCATAGCCTGTTGACCATCCAAAAAGTACTGGACCGGATCGCCGGGAGCCAAGGAGCTGAGCACAAAAGCCACCAAACTCACCGACATCCAGGTGGGAAAGAGCCAAAGTACCCGTTTGAAAAAATAGCCTGCCATAATGGAGCTTTACCTTGGAGGTGAAAGCCTGCCCTATTGATTTACCGGTTGGAAAAGACGAGCCTCATAATTGGGGAACAAGGAGGTTATAACCGGTTCAAAACGCTTGTGAGCTACTACTTTCCCCTTTGTGACATAAAGCCAAATGCAGGGTTGCTCCTGGTAGATGATTTCCTGCAATTCGTGATAGAGTTCAGTTCGTTTGTCAGGATCGAAGGTTCGAATGATAGCTTCAATTAGCTGGTCGGATTTAGGGCTGCCAAATCCGGTGCGATTGACCCCCGCTGTAGTAGACCATTGCTCTTTAGGATCCCAGAGCCCAGGCTGAAGGCCCGCACCGAAAAACCCTAGTTCATATTCTCCGTTGCGCATATCTTCTGCGATGGCCCGAAACTCTTTTTGAACCAAATTGACCTTAACCCCGGCGCTCTTTACCTGGTCTTGGATTAGCAGACCCAAATAACGGGAAGTATTCGTGACGAGCAAGTCCAGCTCTAATTCAGTAAATTCCCCATTTACATCCGCATCCACAATGCCATTGTTGTTGGTATCCGTCCATCCGGCTTCCTCTAATAGATCCACTGCTTTTTCAGGTTGATAGGGAATTGGCTTCAAACTGGGATTAAAGTATTCGGCGGAAGGGTGTACCGGACCTACTGATGGTGAGGCCAGTCCTTGCTGTGCCTCTTCTACGATCTGGTTCACATTGACGGCGTAGGCCAGGGCACGTCTGACTGCTGGGTCAGTTAGTTTGGGGTTTCGAATGTTTATATTGATAAAATAGTTTTCCAGGGCCAAAGGCGTATAAAACTCATAATTTTGATTGATGCTTTCGTCCTGCTGTAGATCTACAAAGGATTGGGCCTGAATTCGGCTGACCACATCGAGTTCTTCTGCTTTCAACGCGGCTATGGCATTTGCATTCTCTGTCACCAAACGGAAGGTGAGCTGTTCAGGATAGGCTTCCAGACCGATCAAATCCTGATCGAGGGCATCGGCCCACCAGTCTTTTTTTCGCTTTAATACAATCTGCTGACCGGTTATCCATTCGGCCAATTGGTAAGGTCCGCTACCACTCACCACCGAAGCGTCTCTTGAAAAGGAAGGGTCCAGAATATGGTCGGCGAATTGCTGGAGGCGATCATCTGTTGCTGCAAGTTGATTGAGGCTCTCCTCATTGGCAAAATCAGCAAATGGGATATCGGCTAATAACCCCTTGGGATCATATATATGACGGGGTAAAACAGGAACTAAGGTATTCAGGACGTCTTCCCCCAAAATGTAGGTATCTTCCAGTAGAACGGTGAATTTCTTGGGATCGTTAGGATCTACCTGGATATCACGGATAAAGGAAAGATAGGGCCGATAGCGGGAAGCAGGTACTTTAGGATTCAGTATAATCTTCAGCGTAAAGATGTAATCTTCGGCAGTTACCGGGCTGCCGTCATCCCAGCTAGCCTGTTCAAAAAGGGTATACGAATAGGCTGTTGTATTGTCGTCCAACTTTTCCACTTCAGGTCTCCCCTTTGCCAATTGAGGGGTAAATTCGAAAGTTGTAGGGTCCGAAACAAGCAGGTACTGGAATAGGTACTGATGTACCTGTCGAGCGTAACCGGAGGTAGTTAGCGGAGGTAATAATTTATCGGGTTCTGCTTCTTGGCGGATGACCAAGTGGCCGGGAGCCCGACCGACCGAAGGGTTTTCCGATTGACAACCGGATGAAAGGAAAAGAATAACAAGGAGAAAGGTACAATAGTGCTTGACGTTCATGGGAAAATTTGTTTTTCTTGCTCAGGCCAATAAAATTAGATTTTACTGTCAGGATTGGAAAATATTTGCTCCGCTTATACTGACAGACTGAACTCAAAGTGGCTGCTTCTGTTTCTCCTGAAAATGAAAATATGCCCAAAGTATTGATAGGAGGTGGGTCCGGGTTAATTGGGACTCGCTTCAGTGAGCTTTTGAGGAACGATGGATTTGAAGTTGCCCACTTGTCCAGGTCGGCTTCCTCTGAGGGGTATTTTCCCACCTTTCAATGGGATGTTAAGCAGCAAATGCTCGACTTGCAAGCGCTGGAAGGTGTAGACTATATTGTCAACTTTGCTGGCGCGGGAATTGCTGACCGCCCTTGGACGGATAAGAGAAAGCAGGAAATTATTCGAAGTCGTACGGATAGCAACAAATTATTGGCCAAGGCATGTCAAGATGCAAATATTCGGCCCAAAGCTTTTTTATCTGCCTCCGCTATAGGTTATTATGACAATCGAGGTGATGAGATTATGACAGAAGATAAGGAACCCGGCAACGGATTCTTAGCAAAGAGCACCATCGCCTGGGAAGAATCTCTGGCATCCATGAAAGCATTGGATGTACCTACCTCTGCCGTTCGCATTGGGTTGGTGCTTTCCTACAAGGCCAAAAGCCTCGAAAACCTGTTGTTGCCTGTTAAATTTGGAACTGCTCCCTATTTCGGGAATGGTCGCCAATGGATGTCCTGGATTCATATTGACGACCTGTGTGGTATATTTCGCTTTCTTTTGACCTCTCCTTCAGTGCCTGCAGGCATATACAATGGAGTAGCTCCGAATCCCCACCGGATGAAGGACTTTATGAAGATCCTGGGTCAAACATGGGAAAGGCCGGCCTTTTCGTTCCCAGTTCCTGCTTTCACCCTTAGATTAGGCATGGGGGAAATGGCCGACATTATTCTGGGCAGCACTCGCGTATCCTCGGAAAAGATTGAAGCTGCGGGATTCACCTTCAAGTTCCCCGACCTAAAGCAGGCATTAGTTGATATAAGGGAACGTAAGGTCTAAGATTTGAACACCTCGATTTCATGGGTCTGAACGATCAGATCTGTGAACTTCCCCTTAAAACGGGTTGCCTTCACGATATGATTGTCGATCCAATGGTAATTGCCTCCCCTCGGTTTTCCAACTAAAAGCCCGTGGTACCGAAATCCATTTTTGTCTAACCAGTCTTCGGTAACTTTCCTGTGATCCTCGGTGCGAGAGGTGAAAAAGGTGATGATGTGCCCTTCATCATACCACTTGTTGATGATTTTAAGCGCGTCCGGATAAGGCAGAGTCGTACCCATACGTTCAGGCTCTTCATTGGGTATATCATCGCAAATGGTCCCGTCAATGTCAATCAGGAAGTTTTTGATTCCTTCCGGTAATACAGGGCTAATAGCTTCCCCTTTTCCATTGACAGCCTGTTGTAGATTATTGTTTTCTTGGTTCATAATACGTTATGAATGTGATAGTTGGTTTGACAAGAAGCAATCGGTCAAATGTAAACAATGCCATATGCTCCGCGAGAAGCAGCTATTCTAGGAAATCAACCGGAAGGCATTCCGGCCTGGTTAGGGCGAAGTATTAAAACTGAATGAGCTTGGTGGGATCAATCGCTTTGCCATCCAACCAAAGCTCAAAGTGCAAGTGAGGGCCGTCGCTCAATGTACCGGTATTCCCGATGATAGCGATTGCCTCCCCCGCTTTTACAAAACTACCAGCTTTTTTTAATAAAGCAGAATTGTGCTTATAAAAAGAAATAGTATTGTTCGGGTGTTGGATACCAATAGTATTTCCGGTTTCGAGTGTCCAGTCGGAGAAGAAAACATAGCCATCAGAAACTGCTTTGATCGGGGTGTTTTTGGGGGCCAGGACATCAATTCCCAGATGATTTCGCTGTGGACTGAATCCAAGGCTTACTTCTCCTTTCACCGGTGGAAAGTAGTAGAGCTTACTAACGGGGCCTTCCTGGTAAGGAAGGGGTGTGGTCGTTTGATAGGATATGCTTTGAGCTCTAGCTGCTACATCCGAGCGGAGGAGTTGATCTGACTCTGGGGCTATGGGTTCCGAAAGACTATCCAGGTCTGTTAAATCCGGATTTGCCGATTTAGCTTCCTCCTCAGACATGACTTTACCACTAAGAACGGCTTCGAAATTGTCTATGTACTTTTTTTGAGCCACCATGGTGCGCTCCAAATCCCGTATTTCCTGATGCAATTGGATTAATTCCTTGTTTGTACTGGCTTCAGCATATCCAGGGACATATTGGCGCAAGGGGGTAAAAGCAATCAATAAGACTACTATACATCCAAAAACAACAAGGATGGAGCTGACCAGAATATACATATTTAGTAGAGTCAGCTTATAGGTAGCAACTTCGGCTAGAGTATCCGCCCGCATGATAGCGAGCTGATAGGTATTTTTTAAACGATTAGGCAAACGTTTGATACGATCCTTAAAACTTCGTTTTTTTTGCTTCTCTTCGCTCATACCGCTTACTTTTGAGGATCAGCCACACCAACAAGACCGGGCTTTTCTGGTGCTGGTTGGCAGTATTGTAAGAATAAAATAATTTTACGCTTTTCAAGTTATAGGAACAAGCAGTGGATAACGCCCGGAAGAACTGCAAAAGTAATAGATAATCCTTAGGTGGATCATAAACGTTGGGGGCGGGTTTAAAATGAGATGACTTTGAAACGTTTTTTTGCCATAATTATTAGTTTGTCCGTCCTGCCGCTGCTCACAGATTGTGGGTCAACCAAGAAAAAAGACAAGGAACTAACCGGAGTTGGTCGTCTTTATCAAAATACGACAGCCCGCTTCAATGGTTTTTTCAATGGTGATGAGCTCGTTCAAGAGGCTATAGAAAGTCTTGAAGGGCGTTATAGAGATGACTTTAGCGAAGTACTTCCCATCTATCCGTACCAGGTAACCGGAGACGTAAATTCTGTATCGCAGAACCTGGATGCCGCTATTGATAAAGCAACCGTGGTAGTTGCCTTGCGCCGAAAAAGTGATTGGACCGACGATTGCTACCTTCTGGTAGGCAAGGCACAGTTTTTAAAACAGGAATACGAGTCTGCCGAAGAGACGTTGCGGTTTATGCTGGCTGAATACGGAGAGGAAGCGCTGGAGCTGCAAAAAATCAGGCGCGAACAACAGAAGAAAAAGAAGGATAAATCAAAATCCTCTTCTAAAAAAGATAAAGACTCAAAAGCGAATAAGGGTAAAACAGAGGCTGAGATCCAGGCTACAGAAGAAAAGGAGGAACGAAAAAAGGAAGAACAAAAATCCAGAGAAGAGCGCCGCAAGGAATTAGATAAATGGCGTAAGAAATACAATAAAGCCGTTCGGCAGCGCCGCAAGGGTAAAGATGTTCCTCTTCCAAAACGGCCTGGCAGTGAAGAAAAAGAGGAAGAAATTCAACCCGAGGTTGTAGAGGAATCCCCTATCGTAGCCAGCACCGAAAATATTCCGGTAACACCTCCGCCACCTCCGCCTCCACCACCTAAAGATAAGGATGAAAAATACTTCTTGTACCGCAAACCAGCCTGGCAGGAGGCTAAATTGTGGATGGCCAGAACCCTACTGCAACGGGATAAAAAGGAGGAGGCTATGCGGTATATCCGGCAGTTAAATTCGGATGGCAATACCTTTCCTGAGGTAAGACGAGAGGTACCTATTCTGGAAGCCTATATTCATTTGGAAAATGGGAAACGGGCTGAAGCTGCCAATGCTTTAACCAGAGGGATCAAACTCCAAACCAATAAGCCTAAGAAAGCCAGATATACTTTTATTTTGGCTCAGTTGTATGCCAAAGAAGGTATGTATCCGCAAGCTGCAGCTACTTTCAAGGATGTGTTGGGGCTGACCAATGACTTCGAATTGGAATTCAATAGCAAACTCAATATTGCTCTTGCCAATTGGCGGGGGGGATCCGGTTCAAAAGAGGAGATTATTTCCGACCTGGAGAAAATGCTGAAGGAGGATAAGTATATCGATTATCAGGACCAGATCTATTACACCTTAGCATCACTCGCGCTGGAGCGGGGAGACCGGCAAGCAGCAATCGAAAATCTTCAAAAATCCCTGAATGCCTCGCGCCGAAATCCTTCACAAAAGGCCAATGCTTATTTGACCTTGGCCGACCTGTATTTTGAAGAAGAGAATTACGTTCCCGCGAAATCCTATTACGATAGCACCCTCACAGTTCTTCCTACGGCCGACGACGATTATCAGCGTGTTTTGTTGCTTTCTAATAATCTGACGGCCATAGCAGAGGCAATTACCACCATTGAGTATCAGGATAGTCTATTGAAAGTGAGTCAACTCAGTGAAAGTGACCGGAAAAAGCTGGCTTTTCAAATCCAGCAAGAGCGGGATGAGGCTCGACTAAAAGGGGCCAACGTATCCAATACCAATTCCGTTGCTGCTCAGCAAATTGCAGCCAGACGCCCTACCTCAGCCAACAATAATGAACCTTTGTTTTTCGCCTACGATGATCGAGCGCAAAAACGTGGTATGCGCGATTTTCAACGGAAATGGGGCGAGCGACAGTTGGAAGACAATTGGAGGCGGTCTCAGCGATCAGGAGCGGAATTATTTGACGATGAGACCCAGGAAGTGGAAGAAATTCCCGAAACTGTTTTTTCGGAAGAAACAATCGATGAGATATTAAAAGATATACCCAATTCGCCAGAAGAGATTTCAGTCGCTCAGCAAAAAATCCAGGAAGCTTATTTTTCACTAGGGGCTCTCTATCGGGATAACCTGGAGTATTACCAGAAATCCATCGAAAGCCTGGAAAAGTTGCTCCAGCGGTACCCCGATACTGAATTTGAATTGGACGCTTGGTATTTGCTCTACCTGAACTATCTGGAACTAAAGCAGTCGGCTAAAGCGGAAGCAATCAAAAATCGCATTATTACTAAGTACCCAAATACCAACTACGCCAAGGTACTTCAGAATCCAAATTACGCCAAGGAGCTGCTGGAACAAGAGCTTAAGATTAATCGTTTCTATGCTAAAGCCTACCAACGCTTTGAGTCTGGAAATGCACAGGAGGCACACAAAATGTGTTTAGAGGCGGCTAACACCTTTGACGCCGAACACCCGCTTCAATCCAAGTTTATTTTGCTGGATGCCTTCGCCGTCGGGAAACTGGAGGGCGAAGTAGCTTACAAACAAGCCTTGCAGAAAGTATCTAGTGCCTACCCCAACTCAGACGAAGCCAAGCAGGCCCGGGAAATGCTGCGCCTGTTGGGAGGGGCAGTCGCCTCCTTGCCAGGTGGTAAAGAAATCGATTTAGGGCAATTCAGGCCAGAAAAAGAAGCTGTGCACTACGTACTGGTTGCCTTGAATCCAAGTGTGAACGTCAACATAGTCAATCAGATTGTCACTGATTTCAACAATGAATTCTTTAAGCAGTCACGCTTAAGAACGGCACCAATTTATTTGGGGCCGGATCCAAACTCCCGCCGACCCATCATTGTCGTTCGCCGGTTCAAGAATGAGGCGGAAGCCATCGATTATTATCAGGCGACAATCCGAAATAAGGAAAAATTTATTGGCGGATCGGAATACGATGTACTTCCCATTACTCAGAACAACTATCGTCAGGTGCTGCGCAACAAAACGGTAGATGGATACAAGGAGTTCTTTCAGCAAATGTATCTGAAGTAGGACGTCGTCAGGAAGGGCTGTACCCTTTTACCGCGGCTTTTTGTAGATTGGCACCGTACTGCAAGGCTCCCCATACATGATGCTCTTGGCCACCGGTCGGAGTTGTCGGGTTAAGGCAAGATAAGCAGAAGCCGGGACGGGTTTATCACTACAGCCTTTGATTACAATACGCCGGTCTTCATATGCTCCAACCTGGATAGTGGCCACCACTTTTTCATAATGTTGCTTGAGGAACTCCTGCTGTTGGCCTTGGAAGATGGTAGCAGCGAAGGGTTCGGCATAAGAAGCAACCAGCATGTAGGCCCATACTGGGATTATGGCATCAGTGGAACAGAAGACGAGGAGAATCTTGCCTTCATATTGGCTCCAGTCATGTTCCTTTAAAGCTGCTCGAAAATCTTTTTCCTTCAGGATAAGCTCCATAAATAGATAATCCTTTAGATCGAAATCGACGAAGGATTCCCTGGGGAAATATTCTTCCAGATTTAAGGTGATCAAGCCCGATTGGGCCACCCGATTCACTAGTGGTTTATCTTCAGTCATCGTGTTTGTTTTCTGGTGCCTGTTCGGCAGCCGGTTTTTCGGAGGCCTCTTCGATTGGCGCCTGTTCTCCGATTTGCTGATCCGGCTCTTTAAAATCTTTAGGTCTGGGCAAATCCTCTAACCCTTTTAAACCAAAATAGTCCATAAACTTTTGGCTGGTTCCATAGAGCAAAGGCCTGCCGGGGCCATCACTACGTCCTGTTATAGAAACAAGTTCCTTTTCCAATAGTTTCTGCAGGGCATAATCGCAATTCACGCCGCGGATCTTCTCCAATTCACTTTTGGGAACCGGCTGCTTGTACGCTACTATGGCAAGCGTTTCCAAGGCGGCTCTGGAAAGCCTCTTTCGCGTCGTTAGTTTTAGATAAGTACCAACTGTATGGTGAAAAGCCGGTTTGGTCAACATTTGATAGCCACCTGCAATTGCTGTGATCTCCAGTGCAGATTCTGCCTGAGCATATTGGTCCACCAGGATTTGAATAGCTTCCTCTAATTCTTTCTTGGGAATCGGAGTGCCCAGCACTTCCTCAAGGACCGTTTTGATTTCCTTGAAAGTAATCGGATCATCGGCCGCAAAAATCAAGCTTTCAATATGCTGTACAAGTAATTCCATAAAAAGCAAATATACTAAGTACGGTTCCTTTTATCCGGGTGAATTCAATAGGATCAGACGAGGCGTTCACCAAGTAGGTTTTGTATTTGGTCTAAGCTCGACTTTAGCACTTTGACAGACCTAAGATCCGGTATGAGTTTCACCCCCAAGT
>CAZXLD010000053.1:0-32069 GCA_964641965.1 uncultured Saprospiraceae bacterium
ATTCGGAAACAGAAGTACTCCAAGTTTAAACGGTTACTTAAATGGGAAGCTTACACCTCTTCTTGTCTTTTTGGCGTTTATTGTTTTTCTTAGTTCAGAACATTAGCAACGCCTTAGCCCATGTCATTTACTACAGCAGATTTGTACGATGATAACTCGGACCTGGTACGAGTGGCAGAACCCATTTTCAAGCTTTATGGGGGGAATACTTCTTTTACTGGTGAAATTGTGACTCTTAAGTTATTTGAGGATAATTCTATTTTGCGAAAAACATTGGAGCAAGATGGAAAGGGAAAAGTGCTTGTGGTTGATGGCGGAGGGTCTACAAGAGTAGCCTTGGTAGGCGACCAAATGGCTGGATTAGCTATACAGAATGGTTGGCAGGGGTTAGTTATCTATGGATGCATCCGGGATTCCCAGAAGATCAATACTATGGCTATTGGGATTAAAGCGATTGGCACTTGTCCCGCTAGAAGTATCAAACGTGGAGAAGGAGAAGTCGGAAAACCTATTCGGTTTGCAGGATTACTGTTTCAAACTGGAGAGTTTTTATACAGCGACGAGGATGGTATTTTAATTTCTGCTACTCCTTTGGAATAACCCATTTACCATTGCGAATAAAAAATGCACTAAAGACGTTTCAGGCTTATTTCGTATTGAAAAAATAAGTTTATCCTTCTTTTATTTTCCTTGTTTCCAGGGTTTTTTATTCACTAAAAGCATAAGACTTTTCTTTGGGAAAAGAAGTTAATTTTGCAGCTTAACAGTACTGTTTCAAGATTAAAATGATTGATTTTTTAAATCAACTTGAGTTTGAAATGTAGAACATACTGACAAACACTTTGCAGTACTTGCATAGGCTCGGTTCAAACGTAGAACAGCTTGTGACTTTTTATTTTTAAACCGGTTCCATGTAGCGTTGTTTAATTCGTTATTCTACTTCGTTCTACTCTTCCCCTTCACTGATAGTATTCAATAATTTAATCCGCTTTTGAGGGGAGGACCCTTCTTTGAGTTAAAGCAAAAAGAAAGAGAAATATGGCACCCAATCCAGCCAACCGCCTATATTTTATTGACGCTATGCGGGCTTTTGCTATTTTGATGATGTTGCAGGGGCATTTTATTTATTCCCTCTTAGGCGATGCTTACAGGGATACATCGAACCCAATTTATTCCACCTGGTTGTACGGGAGGGGAATGACTGCTCCCTTATTCTTTACTGTCTCGGGCTTCATTTTTATGTATTTACTTACCCGAAAAAGCTTTGATCGTAATTGGGAAAACCCAAGGGTTAAAAAAGGCATTCGAAGAGGATTGCAACTGATTGCTATTGGGTATGCACTGCGATTAAATATTATTTATTTTTTTTCCGGAAAATTAAATTCAGGTTTCTGGTTGGTAGATGTACTTCAATGTATTGGAATAGGGCTTCTTTTCCTGATTTTAATTTATTTGTGTTCATTCCGTGGAAAAGGGATAATAAGCCTATTGCTATTACTGGTTGCAGGGATTGCTCTTTTTATTTTTCAGCCTGTTTATGTGAATTGGAACCTTAGCAACTGGCCGGAATTGTTGGCCAATTATTTAACTCGGGCAAATGGATCTGTTTTTACGATTATACCGTGGATCGGCTATACTGCCTGGGGGGGGGTCATAGCCTTGTTGTTTCAAAGTCTGAAACCCTCAGATAAAGTGTTGAATTGGATGGTTCCTTTATTTTTTATTACTGGGATGCTTCTTGTGTACCGCTCTTCTGCATGGATGATTTGGTGTTATCAATATTTTGATTTATCGCTGTTCAAATCTGTAGCCTACAATAATTTTTTATTTATTCGACTTGGAAATGTTTTGATTTTATTTTCGGTATTTATCGCTTTTAGGAATATACTCAAAGGTAGCGTGGTTGTAGAGATTGGGCAACGGACACTAGGTATTTATGTTCTACACTTTATTGTTTTATACGGAAGCTGGTTTGGTTTAGGGTTAAATAAATTTTATTATCATTCGCTATCCCCTGAGATTGTTATTCCGGGAGCGATCTTTTTTATGGTCTTTATTAGCTGGAGTACATTACTGTATTACAGGAAAAAGCCTTTGAAAAAGATTCAGACTTGGGCCTCAAACATTAATTGGTCTGGTTACCTGAGCTCCAGTTTGGAAAAAAGAAAAGGGAAAACAGCATAGTACTAGTGGTTGACCCTGACATAAGTGGCTGAAAATACGCCTGTTTTCAGCTACTTATCGTCAGTATTCACGGGAATCCGTGAATAATCCGGGTTAATTTTGTCCTGGCGAGCAACACTGCTGGACCTGCATAGTATTGGCAACCTGTCCCATAAGAAGAAATGCAGCCTATTTGCCTGAGGTATTAGCCAAAAGTCAATACGGACAAGGAGACACCATCGCTACCCTACATTTTCAACTTAAAATGGTATAAAATGAACAACTAGTAGTTATCCTGCCTCAATATGGTCAACCCAAGGCTATGTTTGAGATCCTAGGCTTAAATTTTTTAACAGCTTGCTACCTGACCAAGCTATATTAAAACAGGAATTTACAGTTCGTATCTATTATTTTGCCATCCAAACAACCTTTTTCTAAGTTACTCCCATTAGAATCATGAAATCAATCTTTACATTTCTTTCTCTGTTTTTTTTGTTGCTTTCCTTTTCCACTTCGGCCCAACGGTCTTTCCAAATTGACGAAGAGTCGAGAGCCATTTTTCTAAAGCCGGAGCAGGTAGCTCCTGCCGCTCGGGTGTCAGCTGACACTCTATTGTTTCCCACATTTAGCGATACTTGTAGTCTGACGGTGTTCGCTTATACGATCGATCGTTGGGGTTTCCTAGCGGGAACCAACGGTTATCTTGATCGAGAAAAATCTCAGTTTGTGATTTACGAAAATGAAATAGATGCGCTGGAGGTGACGGAGGCCTTTTTCTTCTTTTCCCATGCCAGTGTGGTTGGGGATGGCGAGATGAGGGCCAAGATCTATTCTGTAGCAGCTGATGAAGGTCCGCTTGACCTGTTAGGGACCAGTCAACCGGTCAGGGTTAGTGAAGTATTATTGGATCCGGGCTTTGCAGTGGCTACTTCTTTTCTATTTGACACCCCTGTTCAGGTTCCATCCAACAATGTTATCCATGTAAGCCTTGACTTTAGCGATTTATATGCTACAAACGATACCGTAAATATTTTTACTACGGCCCAAGATTGTGGAAGTGGATCAAATACCTGGGAGTTTTGGGATAATGAAACCTGGAACGATTTTCTGAATGCATGGAGTTTGAATGCAGATATTATGGCCGGTGTCGCTGTGAATGTAGATAACGTCAGCACTTTGAATGAGCCAATACAGCAGAATGGAATTACCTTGAATCCGGTATTCCCCAATCCCGCGGCTGAAAACGTTCAAATTCGTTTCGAATTGGATCGGACAGAAACTCTTTTCCTCGAGGTGTATCAGTACAATGGGGCTCGGATTTTACAGTCTCCGTTAGGCAGGATGAACGCTGGTAGCCACAGCCATGAACTCAAAGTAGGAGATCTGCCAAATGGACTTTACCTGATCGCTTTATCCAATGGTAAAGAAAGACTTACAACAGGCCTCTCCGTGATGCGATAGAGGTACAGCCGGGCCGGTGCCCGGCCTCCTTTTTTACCAGGTATTTCCCGATGCGAAAAACAGGGTGAAAGAGCCTAAAGCGAAGGCAGCTATCAAATACAACCCTATAAAAATGGCAAAAAGTAGCAGCGTTGCCTTTGCAAAGTTTGCTTTACTCGGATTGGTGTTTGCATTGAAAGCCCAAACAAAAAGCATAATGAATCCAACCACAGGAATAGATGTCACTAGAAGGGTGACTACCCAATCCCAAACAGATACTTCATCACTGTAGGTGAGGTTTTCCATAATCTTATAGCTAGGTTATCATTTCCTGAAAAATACACAGACTAATCGGATCGCTATTCCAGGGATATTATTTTTTATAGAATTCACTCCATACTATCGTTTTCCCTGTTTTTGCGGAGACTTTGGCTGCCTCCAGGATCTGCATTACTAAGAGATTATTTTCAAGGGAGGAAACGCTCATAGTCGGTATAGTTTTCCCATCTTTTATAACCGCGGCCAAAAAGGCAAATGGATCATTTTCATCCAAAGGTAAGTTGGGCGCTGTGGTCTCGAACGGCCCATTTTCCTCCTGCTCCAACACTTCTAGATGCGTACCGTCCTTGGCAATTACATACCCATGGGTTCCGTAGATTTCCATGTCTTTTCGATTATGGGACCAATTCCAGGAAGCTTGTAGAATTACCTGTGCTTGGGGGTAGGTAAGCACAATAGTTGCCTCATCTTCTACTTTTGGATACTTATCCGGTTTGATTTGCTGTGTGATGCAGGTGACGGTGTTGGGGGCTTCACCCTGCATAAACCAAGTTGCCAGGTTTGCTCCATAACAACCGAAGTCAGTTAAGGCACCTCCACCATTCAAGTTTGGATCGATCAGCCATTCTAAAAATTCTGAATTAACGCCAATTTCCTCGGGGCCTTGGTGGCCATGATGGAAAACCATTCGGCGAATAGGGCCAATTGTCTTTGCCTTGGTAACTAGTCGGTAAGCTTCTGTATTGGATGCATACCAGGAGGTTTCATAATTGGTAAGAAGATGGATATCGTACTGCTCTGCGAGCTCTGCCATCTTCTCCGCATGCTCCAGGTTCACTGCCAAAGGCTTCTCTACCATGACATGGATACCTCTCGGTGCACAAAATTCAACTACAGCTAGATGATCATAAATAGCATTAAATGCAGTAACGGCTTCTGGCTTGGTAGCCGCTACCATTTCTTCCAGTGTAGCATAGACCAGATCCATTGAATAACCATGTTGCAAACTATAGCGTTTGGCCAATTCCTGGTTGGGTTCGACGATACCAACGATCTGAATGTCTCCTCGATCAGCCCTTCCCAAAATCCAGTGCACATGGGTATGAACCAAACCAACTACGCCTACCTTTAGCGGAATTTCATCTGGAGTAATGGATTCAAGAGCGTTGGGTAAAGCTGAGTTGCCGATGCTATCGATGTTGAAAAACAGGCTACAAATGGCTGACCATAACAAAACGGCATAGGTTGAATGGTGCTTGCGCATGGTTAAACAGGTTTGAGTATCAAAGTTTCGGTGGCTGAACCCATATTTAGGCATTAACGCTTCCTGGTGCTTGCTTATCGAAAAAATGCCGTGCTACACCCAAAGTCCGCAGGCTACCTTTGCGTTTGACCTGATGCTGCTTCATGCGGTGAAGGATATCATCAAGGGTACCTACTGCATTCACAATGTAGGGCCCCTTGTTCAACATGACACATTCCGCACGTCCTGCCATCGCTGCATCTGTGATTTCAGCTCGGCTGGGTTGTCCTTTTTTAGCCAGATTTTCAAGTACTTGAGTGGCCCATATTCCCGGGACATGGGCTGCCTCGCATAGCCAAAGTATTTCTTCCTGTACCTCCGCAATACGTTCAAACCCCATTTCTACAGCCAAATCACCCCTGGCAATCATGACACCAACCGAGGGACTTCTCATTGCAGTAAGCAAGATCATTCCTAAATTGTCAAAAGTCTCTTGGGTTTCTATCTTTAGTACGATTCCAATATTTTGACGGCCTAATTTGGATAATTCTGCCTGTAAGAGTTCAACATCTGATGGCTTTCGCACAAATGAATAGCCTACAATATTTGCGTTCTGAGCTACAAACGGGAGATGACGGATGTCGTCCTGGGTGAGGGAAGGCATATGGAGCTGGGTGTCGGGCAAATTGATCCCTTTCTCGGATTTAAGTTTGCTCCCCGTTATGGCGGCTTGATCAATTCGGATCATTATTCCCTCTTCTAATAATTCTACAACTCGACCTCCGATTTTACCATCATCAAAAAAGATCCGTTCTCCTACTTTAATATCTTCAAATGCCTCCTCTAGAGTAGAGGAAATAATGGCGGTCAAATGTTTTTCCGATGGTGTAGGCTTTACACCTGCAATTGGGCCAAATACAATTTTCAATAAGTCGCCTTCGTGCACTTTTATATGGTCCTTTTTTTTGTTTTTTTTCCCAAGGCGAGGTGGAAAATTGGTCCGGAGTTTTGGTCCGGAAAGATCCATGTAAATCAGGCACTTACGTCGAGTATTTTCGGTGGCCAATTGAACGTTTTGCACCATTTTCAACCAGTCGTCCTCCTGGTCGTGGCTGAGATTAATACGGGCAATATCCATGCCTGCCAGCACTAAAGATTGGATCAATTTTGGATCTTCAGAGGCTTCGGAAGGCATCGTCACCATTATTTTGCTATGGCCCGGTATACGCTCTTGCCCAAATAGACGAACCTTATTATCGTGTAATCTGGTACGGCTGCGTTCGTAGCTAATTGGGGCAGATGACAGATTGAAATCTGGCATTTCCCGCTCTGCTAATAAGCATAATAGTTTATGGATGTTTAAAAGGTTGGCCAGGGAATAGGCCTCAGCATGGCCAAAAGCAGATATCCCAAGTGCTGCCAGTTGGCCTTGTATCTCCCTAAGGTCAAAAGACCGTATGGTCAAATAATGGATCAGGTTTCGAGCGCTTTCCCGATTTAGTGGATGTACGTACTGAATTAAATGGGAGTAGTTAACTTCATGTTGGATAGCCGCACGGGCAATCTTTTCCGTTTGCTCCAAAAGGAAGGTTAGGGAAGAACTCACTTGGATTGAGTTAAATTTACGATCAAGGTAATCATTTTAGAAAGTCCTGATTTACATCTTCTCTGTCGGAGCATGATTTACAGGTATCAAGAATAGGATGAAAAGCATACCGGCTGCTCTTCATGGCTGAAAGGAAATGGAAATACCATTGGATATACTATACTGTATCCTTGGGACCCCCAAAGGAGGTTCAGAATCAAAAATTACGAAAGTTTGAAATAGAAAAGATAAAACTTTGGTTATTTGAAATGAAAGTTCCATTTGATTTGAGAATCGGTAATCCGACCAGAAATCAAGACGAGGTTGGTAATAAAATACCGTTTGCACACCAAAGGTATTTGTAATCTGGTACCCGCCGGAGAGGTAGGAACTCAATCGATTATTCCGCTGTACTGGGAAAGGGTCATCAGGGGCGGTATTCTCCTCGTATTCAAACATATATATCAGTCCCATATTGAGAAAAGCAGTATCCGACCGGAGGAACCTAAGTCTGGGTCCGGTTCCCAGCAGGTAGCGTTCTCGTACTTCTTGGACCTGGTCAAAGTAACTTTGGCCAAATACTTCCCAGGTAAGCAATTTGGTTAGTTCTCGATTGTATCGAAGATGCGCAATACCGACATTAGTAAAGTCTACTGTTGTTGGGTCAGGGTTGTCGATATTTTCAAACCGGGTCAAATTATAGGACCCCCACGCCAACCATCGGTTCCGTTCATTGACTCGTACAATTTTGGCATTTGAGCCAACGTCCAGGTATCTTCCCAACCGGTTCCTGCGAATTCTGAAGTTAAAATTGACCAAACCATACCATCCGTTTTTTTCCGTATTGAGTCGCAGGTCCTCCACGTTTAAAAGTTGGGCATCGGCCTGAAACTCAATTCCAAGTAGTAGGGCAGCAAGCAACAGCCATTTCATAGGTGATAAGCATTTTCTCGTTCTGTTGGGGCAAATGTAGAATGGTGTCCCTTCCTACCAAAGAGAAAATGGAAACGAGTGTTGAGTTGCCAGAAGAAAGATTCGGTTAAATTTTTTACCCAAGTGCAGTAAAAGAGTGAAGTGGGTTCAAAGGTCTTCAAAATGGGGAATAAAAATCATCAATTGGTATTCCAGCAGGTTCTAATTTTTAGCCAAAAGAATATCCATGTATCTAGTTGATTGGACATTAGCTAACTTCTTAATGGCCGGTATGACGCTGGCCCTGTTTGGGATAGCCGCTGTAATGCTGCTGGTCGCTTTCACCAAGAAACAAGGCGCTGCAGATAGCAAAGAAAAGTTTTTGAAAGAACAGCAAGGGGAATAGCTTTCCGGATAGATTGCCGTATTTCCTTTAATGGTTGCTTGGTAGATAGGGTTCTACTTGTAGGGGACTTCTATTTCCTGTAACCTTGTATAAACTTAAATGCTGTAACCCAATGCACATACCCATTCGTCTAGTAATGGCATCGGCCATTATCCTAACATCAATTTCATTGCCGGGGCAGACCCTGACCGATCTGATGAATGAAGCTTCCCAAAAAATTGGGGAGGTTGTTATTGAGGACGACACCTATCGCCAACAGTGGGCCTTCGAAGAACAGTTTCCTTACCGGATTACCTACAAGCGAGAGGAAATCGATCGCAAAGGGAAGAGTACTGAATATGTATATGAGTTCAATCTGGCCGACTTGAATGACCGCTTAGTCAACCGGGAAACTTCCAAAGCCAAGATGTACGTCTCCTTAAAGACTCAAGGTCTGCTCTCTGCGATCAAACAGTTTAAGAATGGCGAACAGGAGAACTACGCCAAAGAGATAGAGATCGTGGTCAATGGCCCTGATGAAGCAGATGCCCTAATTCAGACTCTGAGGGAAGCTGTCCCCAAGGCGATCGAAATAGATGCAGAACGGATAGTTCCTCAAGACTTCAGTTCTGCATTAGAAAGGATTGCGGAAAGCGTGCAAGCTGTAAGCATCAATGATGAAACCCATGAACAGAAATTGACCCCCTTGGAAGGAAAACTTCCTTTGGTAAACTTTGAAGTGCGAGCACCTAAAGGAAAAGATATACAACTAACGGAAAGTCGAATAAACCTGGCAGATATCAGTGAACCCGTTAGTTTCGATGTGAAGGGCAGCAAGGTAGTAGTCAACCTTCGAACTCGGGGGAACTTGAAGTTTATTGGTCAAACGGTGGATAGCGAGCCGGATAATTACACCAATTCGATAGAAATCTTAACAACCGGTGTGGAGCAAGCCAGGGATATGACTAAGCTATTCAATTTCTGTATTCCGGAAGCCAGAAACCAGCTGAAAGCCTCCTTGCCTGCCTTGAAAGGCGATCCGGAGGCCGTAAGTCAGGTGAGTGAACGTATCCGGGAAGTTACTGTTGGGGAAACCGCTTATGAACAATCGCTTACATCGGAGTGCCAGGCCGAACTTACCATTACCGAAACCGATGAACGTGAAAGTAAAACCACAATTTTCCAATTTAATCTGGGAGATCTGAACGGCAATCAGGCCCAGATCGAGGTGAAGGGAAAAAACATTGGTATAACTGTACCTGCTAAAGGAAAACAAAGGCTGATTCGAGAAGAAGAGGATGGGGAATTCAAGGGATATGTCAATGAATTTTTTGTTCAAGCAGATCAACTGGAAAATGCTCGTATGCTGGAACATCTTTTTCCGGCTGCTACGGAATGGTGCTCTGAAAATCGAAAACGTCTGGCCCCTGAAGGTGGCCTGGAAGAAAAGTTGGAGTGGACAGCCAAGCAAGTAGCTGGTTTTCGGGGAGCCGAAGGAGAAATTGACCAAAACCTAAGGTGGACGGCTCAAACCCCATGTGACCTGGCATTCGAAATCGGGGATGGCAAGAAACTGGAAACCTACGAGTTCCGTTTGGAGGACCTGGGAGCGAATCAAATCGGCTTGGATGTATCCTCCAGGCGTTTAGAGGTCTCTTTGGGCACCCAAAAAGAGGAAGACCTGATCAAGTATTATCAGGATGGGGAAATGAAGCGATTTGTGGATCAGTTTTCTTTTGAGCTGGGAAGTCTTTCCATTGCCCGAGATCTGGTTGTAGTGTTCAAAGAAATGAGTTCCGCCTGCCAGGAATAATACCAGGTCAGCCTAACGGACGATGGTAATGGAGCCCTGCCTTTTGAATCCTCCTTTGCCATCGTCCATACCTTTCCAGGCGCTGCCGTCCTGGAAAGTAGCGTTTGCTTTCCAGCTGTAATTTCCCTGCTCGACCAGCTCCCCATTAAGCCGGCCATCCCATGGCTCAGCTGGAACACCTTCCAGAAGTTTTTCAGATTTCCAAACACGTTGGCCATATCGATTGAAAACCTCTATCCTGAAGGATTGCAACCCAATGCCTTTGGGTTTGAAAAGCCGAACTTCATCCGAGCCGGTTCCTTCGGGCGTAAAAACATTCGGGATAAATAACGTAGCAATCAGGTCTGGCGAAACCAGGAGTTGAAGGGTATCCCGGCAATCATTCTGGGAGATGGCCACCAAAGTGACTTCCTGATCTCCGTTTTGACCGTAGGTATGCGTCGGATTCGTCTCCGTAGAGGTTGCTCCATCTCCAAAATCCCACATATATGAAGATGCACCATTGGATAAGTTAGTAAATGCAAAGGTTCCGCTGGGTTGACCATTCGGGGCATCCAGCTGCTTAAAGGAGAAATTGGCAATCGGACTGGCAAATACCTCAATTAAGTCTGGAAG
Organism: uncultured Saprospiraceae bacterium; assembly: GCA_964641965.1. Classification (GTDB taxonomy): domain Bacteria; phylum Bacteroidota; class Bacteroidia; order Chitinophagales; family Saprospiraceae; genus JAJDFU01. The sequence goes on from CAZXLD010000053.1 coordinate 10,436, forward strand.
CGATAAAGTGTCTTGGCACTGCCCCTCATAATCCGCTATTAGGGTCACGGTGTAAGTACCTGGGCTGAAGTAGGTATTTACAACTTCCGTTCCAACCGCTTGCCTTCCGTCCCCAAAGTCCCAGGTGTAATTGGTAGCATCAGAAGATTCTTGTTTGAACGTAACTGTAAGCGGTTGACAACCCGCTCCAGGATCCCAGGAAAAGTCTGCCATCGGCTGAGGGGTTGCCAGAAATGGCTTTTCGATAGTATCTCTGCATTGAAAAGAATTGGTAGCAATTAGCTGAATACTTTTATTTCCTGGCGTCCGGTAAGTATAGGATGGATTAATATCTGAATCAAAAGCCCCTTCTTCAAAAGTCCACTGGTAACCTTCTCCTCCTTCGCTTAGGTTGTTGAACTGTAAAGTGACTGGAAGTTCACATTGTCGATCCGGATCAAATGAAAAATCCGCAGTGGGGATGGGAATGACAGAGACAGGAGAAAACGTGGATTCATCGTCGCATCCAAAATCATCAAAGGCGGTCAATCGAACCGTGTAGCTTCCTGGTATTTGGTAGGTGTGCTCCGGATTTTTTTCTACGGATGAATTGCCATCGCCGAAATCCCATCTGAAAAAAAAGTTTCCTTGCGTCTCATTTGAGAACTGGGCTGTGACAGGGGTGCATCCATTAAAATTATCGACTGTAAAGGCTACCTCAGGCGCGACCCTCACATTGATTGAGGTTGAAAAGGTATTCGGGCACCCTGTAATGGAATCGAATGCCGTTAGGGTAACATCATACACGCCACCACTATCGTATACGTGAATGGGATTGGGTTCGAAAGAAGTGTTGCCATCCCCAAATTCCCATATAAAAGAGTTCGCTCCGGCTGCTTCATTGATGAATAAAACAGGATCCAATGCACAGGGGAAATCGGCAAATGAAAAACTAACCGACGGAGTCGGATTTACCTGTACGCTTTCTGTAATGCTGGCTGAGCCACAACTATTGGAAACCGTTTGCGTGACCAAAAATGACCCAGGTCGAGTGTAGGTATGCGAACCCGGGTCCGGATCGGTAGAGGTAGTTCCATCGCCCCAATCCCAAAAGATATTGGCACTGGGTGGAAATGCCTGGTTAGTGACAACAATGGTATGCGGATTGCATCCATCAGGGTTTGGTACATTGAACCGAGGTTGTACATCCGGTGGATCAACCTTGATCAAGGTTTGGGCAGTATCAACTCCACATCCATTTCGGACGATCAGAGTTGGATAGACAGAGTCTCGCGATGCTACCGTTTCATACCGCTCAGGGGAAGGATTTCGATCTAATGACCGATTTCCATTTCCAAAATCCCAGGAGTAGGTAGTCTCCTCATCGTCAGGGGTAGACAAGTTGATAAAACCTACATTGAATGGACTACATCCGGAATCTGGTTCAATGGTAAATCGCGTATTTGGAAAAGGACGGACTTGGATCAATTCCCTTTGTAGATCATTCCCACATACATTTTCAGCGAAAAGCGAAATCAGGTAAACCGTATCAGAAGTTCCACTAGTATAGATTTCAGGCCCTGGATTAAATTCGTCGGAAAAATTCCCGTTACCAAAATTCCACTCATAGCGGGTCTCGAATCCGGTAGATAGGTTAATGAAAGAAACAGGTTCTACCTCGGCGCAAACTTCTCCCGGGGCCCTTTCAAAATCAACAATAGGTGGGCCTTCCACCTGTATTGGTCTAGTTACGGAGTCGGTGCAACCGAGTAAGGTCTCCATGGTCAATTTTACTTCGAATGCACCTGGCTCCATATAGGTATGTCTGGGGTTATTCAGGGAGGAGGTGTTGCCATCTCCAAAATCCCAGCTCGAGGTAGCTAATAGACCTTGAATAGAGGAGGTATTCGTAAATTGAATCTGCTGGATATTGATACAAGCGAAAGAGTCTGATTCGAAGTTGGATTCCGGCATTGGAAAAACCGTTATCGAAAGGGAATCGGAAAACGAACAACGGTTTTCCGTACGGGTGTATAGGATGACTTGATTTCCTGTGCCGGCTTCAACCGGATTAAACTCGAAACCGATTGAAATAGATCCGGTTACCCCGGGCCCGGTAAAAATGCCTCCAGCAGGAGATCCTGTCAGGTTTATTGGAGCATCCAACAGGCATGCTGTTTGGTCCGGTCCTGCCTCTGTATTGGTCAAATCAATAACTGTAACCACTTTGGACTCGGCGATGGAACAATTTGTTACTCCGGAAGGAGAAAAAGTATATGTAACTACATAATTGCCCGCGCCCACACTGGGGTCAAATTGGCCGGATGAACCAATTATGCCAGGTCCGCTCCATATCCCTCCCGCAGGACTAAAACCACTTAATACATAGGTACTATCTGTAAAACAGACAAATTCATTTGGGCCCGGGTCCACTTGGGGGATCTCAATTACATCTATTTGAGCGGTATCCACATTGACACAACCTGTAAATGGATCTTGATGGGAATAGGCTACAAAATAGGGGGGCGGCCCCTCTGTGATCAAGGCTGCCCGGTCAGGATCAAATTCTCCATTGAGGGGGTCTATTATGCCTGGGCCAGACCATGTACCTGGTTGAGGAGATCCAGGTTGTAGGATTGTTCTTTGGTCGCAAATGGTCTGGTCTGGCGCATTTACGTTAGGTAAGGGCTGAACGCTGATGAAGAAAGAACCAATGTTTTGACATCCATTTTCATCCGGTCCGGTTTCATAGGAAAACCGGTATAATCCAGGACCGGATAAGCTAGGCAAGAATAGGCTATCAGAGACAATCAAACCACTATCCAATGAGTTCCAAACACCTCCGCCCGGCCTGGCTTGCAGGCTTAGGGTATCTTCTGAGGAGCAAATCTGATCCGGTGAAAGGAAGTCAATGCTAGGTAACGTATTGACTGTAGCTGAAATCGTATCTCTGGAGGCGCAATTGCCGGTTCCAATTTGATAAATGAGTGGAAAAGTACCCTGCCCAGCTAGGAGGGGATCAAAGAAACTACCTACGAGCCCTTGGCCATTCCAAACTCCTCCTGGCGTGCCTACTTGGGTATTGAGGTCAAAAGGAGGATCATTGATACAAAAATTAAGGTTCGGGCCTGCATTGATAGGAGGCGGCGGTCCAATACTTACCAAGGCGGAATCCATATTAGTACATCCATCGAAATTGGTAAAGGAGTAAAAAACTTTAAATGGAGAACCGGTAGTTCCACCTACTGCGTTGAATAAGCCTGCGTTTGCGTCTACGATTCGACCACTTCCATCATCTGACCAAATCCCGATACCTCCTACCGTGGGTAAACCCACCAAGTTAACCAGTTCAGGTGCATCACAAACCAGCGTGTCATTTACGTTAACGATCGGCAAGGGTTCTACACGAATAGAAAAGGAGTCAAGATTGGTACAACCTGAAATTGGGTCAGGTGGAGTCTGATAGAAAATGGTATATAACCCCGGGCCGCTTACATTCGGGAGAAAGGTCCCTTCTGTAGTGATTTGTCCCCCATTTGATATAGACCAATCCCCACCCGTAGGGGTTGGAGGCGTTAACAGGTTAATGGTTAAGGAGTCTATGTTTTGACATACAACGCTGGGTGGATTGTCAAATTCTATTTGGGGCAGGTCTCGAATTTCGACCGAAAAGCTCTGACTTACCATGCAAGGACCTAATGTATAGGTATACGTTAGCGTAGTCGTACCTATACCTGCTGCTGCCGGATCAAAGGTGCCATCAGCCGAAATTCCGTTTCCACTCCATAGGCCTGTTCCATTTGGGTCAGATGCCGTGGCGGTAAATTGGAAAGGAGGGTCATTTAGGCAGAAGGCTGTATCGTTTGGTAGGCTTAATAAGGGCTCAGCTATGACTTCAAAATCGACCGTTCTGTTCCTAAGGCCACAAAAATTGGTTATTTCCAAAAATACGGTTTTCGTACCTGGGGTATTAAAGTCAACAGCCTGTGGAAATGCTTCAGAACTGGAAAAAGGGGTGCCATCCGGGCGAAATTCCCATCGATAAGACGTTACGGCAGAACCTCTGGGGGTCACGGTATAATTAGTTTCATCAATATCGAGGGTAGTGGCATCGCATACGTCCGGCAAGGCATTCAGGGTCAATAGGGGCGTATCAAAAATTGCAACGGTGTCTCGCCAGACGTCATCACCACATTGTCCATTCAGGTCAAGGCTGACCTCATAGGTACCCCATTGATTGAATCGAACCCTGGCAATGGAATCCCTATCGGTAGTACCGTCAATAAATTCCCATATACCCCCGCCTCCTGGAGCGATCCTGCGAATTTCCCATCGTCTGTTTTGATAATCCCCTTCGCTAATATCTTTTAACTCAAAATCGGCTCCCCGGTTTACACAATTATCCCCAATTACCGTTGCGTTAGCTTCTGCTGCTGGCGGTTCCTCAATTGGAGGTAAGGTCTTTGTTACGGTTTGGGTAGACCCGCAATTAATACTTGTGATGGTCATGCTGATCTCGTAATCCCCGGGTGTGAGAAAACGGACTTCTATGGTTTGGTCGCCTATCAGGTTTCCACTGCACAATTCCCAATCGATCCCTTGTACACCTGGTGAAATAGACCAGGTAGGCGGGAGTTGATTTAGGCACACATTATTTTTTCCAGATGGATCTGGGATAATCTCGTTTATAATTGAGGTATTGGTGAAACGCCAGCATTCGTCTGTACAGGGCAATAGCGGAGGCTCTATCGAAAAATCCAAATCCGGTACCGTACTAACGAGAACAGGACCAAGTGTTTTAAAGGTGTTCCCACATGGATTTCGGGCTTCAATCCGGACATCAAAGGCATTTTGATCACCTCCGGGAGCAGTCTCTCCACACGAAGTCTGGATGAACGGGACGGATATTTCATCAACGGCTCCACCATTTACGTCATCCTGATCGAAATCAAATACTTCGACACCATTAACCAAGATGCGATAAATCGTGCCAGGTGAGTTCTCCTTCATCAAGGGAGAGGTGGCGAATCGGATATCTGTAGGTGCGCAAACTGATAAAGCGTCTAGAGCCGTTAGGTCTGCAGTCGGAAGCCTCCCGATGTACACAATGAAATTGATCTGGTTAGGATTAGGGCAGGGTGATCCATTAGAAGCATTAAAAGAAGTAATCTTGAGATTATAGAATCCTTGGTCTGGGTAAGTATGGCTAAAGCTGGCTTGAGTGCCTGGGAAACTTGATTCCGATCCGTCTCCCCATTCTACATTCAACCCAAAGGTAGGAGCTTCAGCCTGGGCGTCATTATTGATCAGGTTTAATGCCGTATTTCCGAAGCAAAGCAGAATGGTATCCCCTGCTCTTTGTACCAAAGGGTCATTGGGGTCAATATCGACATTGGGTGGAGAGGGGCATTGCCCCCAGGCAAGGGTGCTAATGAACAGGTATATCAGACCCCCAATACTATATTGCAAATAGCCATTCATATTCAGAGGAAAGAATCGCATTTGAGAATGGAGTTTTTATGCCCGGGACGTCGTGCAAATCCAATAAAAGCTTCAAAATTGTATCGGAAGGTCAATTCATAGATCATGCCTGAGGAAATACTAACTCCAGCCAGGTTGAGGTCTATGCTAAGGCCTATTAGATAGTCGAGGTCATTAGTGTCGCCAAATTGTACGCCTCCCTGAATGATGATGGCATTGGTATTGCCTCCTCCGGTTGGTACCGGCCATTTGTCTTGATAAAAGAGTCCTGAATACAGGGCGCCCCACATAACAAAGGCACCGATCTGGGAGTTTTGGAAATTGTTGCTAAAGTCAAACATGGAAGTTCCTTGAAACTCCATTTTTAATTGTGGAGATATCGTCATCCCGCGGCGGGTGCCTCTAAAAAAAGTGATCGGGTACAGGGCTCCAAAGTGGAAGGTAAATCGGGGAGGGGCATTGGAGGAAAGGCCCAAAATTGAGTTATTCCCGCCCAACTCTGCGCCAAAAAGGGAAGGTAAATGATGAATAGCAATTCCGATGGCGTACCGATGGTTGGAGTAGCTTCTCGCATTGACTGCCTGTCCTGCATCAAAGCGCCAGATTAGTCCTATGTCAAAGTCGAAATGGCTGGTACGGTCATTGGAGATATCAGCGGAAGTCGGATTAACATTCCCAAGAATGGGGTCAATTTGATCCGAGAAAATGGCTCTGTCCCAATTAATTCGGTGCTGAATCCATCTAGCCTGCAGTCCAATGTGCAGATTGTTGTCTGGCCAAGAAATGATGTATGCATAATTCAACCCTACGCTGGTGGTGTTGTAGTTCAACAAACCGTCGTACGAACCATATATATTAAAACCAATACCACTGTTGAGCACTGGTTCCTGCCATTCGACTGAAGCGTTGTATAGCTGATAGCCTTTGTCTAGCGCAAACCATTGAGAACGTCCGGTAGCGCTTAGTGTGATTCCCCGGTCCAATCCGGTAAAAGCTGGATTTAATTGAATTCGATTGGCAAAGAATTGGGAAAAAGTAGGATCCTGAGCCTGCAGGAAGCCCGAGAACAAGATCAGAAAAAATGTCGAACGGAAAAGGAACTTCCAAAAAGGGTATTTCAATAGGGGATTACAAGTTTTCACTTTGGGGGGAGAATTTGGTTTATGGGTATAAGGACACTTGGCTAATACAATTTAAAGGTTTCATAACAAAATGATAACAGCTGGTTGATGTGTTTAGCATTTGGCGAATGAGTCAAAAAGGGAGCATAGAAAGTGTGTTTTATGGAGCGTTATATATAGGCTTGAAAATGAGTCGATAATGCGTGTACTGGATAAACTTTCAAGCTTGGACCTAAAACCAGGAGTAGTTTTTATTTATTTATGGATCGGTTGATAGTGGGGGGAGACTGGTAGATTTAATTAACCCTATGCACGTATAACTTTTGTTATAAAATCCAGTTCACGTGGGTTAGATTCCGTGAAGTTTTTAATCCGTATCACACGATAATTAAGCTTAACTGGGTACCTTTCCCTTAAGGAAAAGACATGCTATGCTCTACGATGAAATTCAGGAGGCAGTAGATTACATTCGGCAGAAATCCGACTTCCAACCTCGCTACGGAATCATTCTTGGAACCGGCCTTGGCAACCTTGTCGACGAGGTGGAGATCGAGAAGGAGATTCCTTATCGAGGAATTCCGCATTTTCCGGAATCTACGGTGCAAAGTCACCGAGGCAAGTTGTATCTGGGGTATTTCAATGGGCTCCCCATAGCGGCCCTGGCTGGTCGTTTTCATTATTATGAGGGGTATTCCATGCAACAGGTAACTTTCCCGGTTCGCGTACTGAAATACCTGGGTATCGAATATCTTTTTATCTCCAATGCCGCTGGAAGTGTCCACCCTCAGATCGACCCCGGGGATATTGTCTTTATTCGGGATCATATCAATTTGCATGCAGAAAATCCTTTAAGGGGCTACAATGATGAACGCTTGGGGCCTCGATTTCCAGATATGCTCGATACTTACGATGCTGCCTTGAACCTAAAGGCTATGGAGATTGCCAGAAAATTGGGTATTCGTGCACACCAAGGCGTTTATCTGGGACTGCAGGGACCAAACCTGGAGACGCCGGCTGAATATCGAATGGCACATGTGCTTGGAGCCGATCTGGTAGGTATGTCTACAATTCCAGAGGTAATTGTGGCTCGGCATATGGAATTGCCGGTTTTTGTTATTTCGGTTACCACCAATCGTTGTTATCCGATTGACGACATAAGGCCCACGAGTGTAGAAGATGTCATTGAGGTAGCGCAGACGGCAGAACCAAGAATGCGAGCCATTGTAAAGGATATTTTTCACCATTTGGAGACCGCTAAAAGGACATCCACACCGTCCTAAAACCTGTATGGTTGCCGGGAACCTTTTCCAGGATAAGCACCCCTTTCCAGGCATTTGTCTATTCTAACGGTCTGTTCGGCCATGAATTCATCTGAAATAGCATTGTCTACATATAGATAGATGTAATCCCTTTATTATCTGTATTTTGTTTTTTAAAAGCTTTTGTACCCATGCCATCCACCCGGCGCCTAGCTGCGATTATGTTCACGGATATCCAAGGATATACCAAACTCATGCGCGAGAGTGAGGCAAAAGCAGTGGAAGTACGAGCTAGGCACCGCGGAATTTTTGAACCTCTGACCAAACAATTTGATGGAGAGATCATCCAGTATTATGGCGATGGTACGTTGAGCATATTTAGTAGCAGTGTTAATGCAGTCCAATGTGCTAATGCACTCCAACAAGCCTTTCTGGAAGAACCTTCCATTCCAGTCCGGATCGGTATGCATACCGGAGATATTCTCTTGACCGAGGACGATATTATCGGGGATAGCGTTAACCTGGCTGCCCGAATAGAATCTTTGGGTATTCCTGGAAGTGTGTTACTTTCCGGAAAGGTAGCCGATGAGATCAGAAGCCAGGAGGCCCTACCGCTCCAATTTTTGGGGGATTTTCACTTCAAGAATGATTCCTATAAACGGTCGGTTTATGCACTCGCCATTCCAGGCCTGGTAATCCCGGACCCCAAAAAGCTAAAGGGGAAACTGGAGAAACACAAGCAGCTTTCATGGCGTTTAACCCAGCCTCTGAAGTTGGCGTTGCTCGCCTTGTTTATTCTGGCCAGTGGATTTGCAAGCTGGCAAATGTTTCAAGGGGACCCGGCGGAACCGAATGCGATTCAACGTTTGGCCGTCTTACCTTTTTTTGATCGCATGAATGACCCCACCCAGGTACACATTTTGAATGGTGTACATGAAGCCATAATATTTGAATTGCAAAAAGCAGGCGTACCTGTTGTCCCTCAACCAACTATTCTGGAGTATCAAAACCCGGGCCAGCAAGTTACCAATCTGGTGCAGGAGTTAGGTATCAATGGAATTGTAACCGGGGCGATTATGCGAAGTGGTGACTCTATCCAGATTGACATCAGTCTGATAGATATTGAAGGAGAAGAACAGCATTATAGATGGAATAAATCGTATGAAGAGAATATTAAGAACCTTATCTGGCTGTATAAGGACGTGACTCGTTCCATTGCCAATGAGATACAACTGGTACTAAGCCCCGACGTCCGGCAACGCCTCAACGAAACGGAGAAAGTAAATGCAAAAGCATACGAACTCTACCTCAGGGGAAGGTATGAACTAAACCTCGGCAATCCCGAAAACCTGAACCAGGCCATCACCTACTACGGGCAGTCGCTGGAGGTTGATCCCGGGTTTGAGGATGCGTATACGGATATGGTTGAGACCTATCTGTTATTGGGCTTTGGGGGTTTGGCACCTTTTGAGGCACATACCAATTTTCGCTTGTGGCGGGAGAAAGCCATAGAGGCCAACCCGGGGCTGAAGGAAGACCATCAGCTTCAGGCCATGGTCAAGATCTTTAGTGAATGGGATTGGAAAGGGGCAGAGGAAGAGCTTAAGCTGGCTTTGGAGGAATATCCCAACTCCTCGGAGCTCTATGATACCTACGCTCAGTTCTTGTGGGCGATGGGGCGCATCGAGGAAAGTGTTGCTGCCGGTCAGAAAGCCGTTGCCCTCGATTCTAATAATCACTGGGCAAGCTGCAATTTGAGCTGGGCTTATTACTACAACGGCAACTATCCTTCGGCCTTTCGGCAGTTAGAGGTTACTTCAGAAAAGCATGGTTGGAATTGCCCCTATCATTATTCTCTCAAATGGCGCCTGATGCTGGACACCAGCTCGACGGAGACGCTTAGAAAACTGGATCTACGGGAATTGGAAAAACGGGTCCCCTTGGAAGGGGAGCCCGCAGAATGGTTCGGGGGCATCAGCTTATTAGCTTCGGTTTACAGTCAAGCTGGAAGGGAATCTGATGCCCGGCTTGTGTTGGATCGAATGAGAATGATCGAGAACGAGCGCTTCCTTGATCCTATGTCTTTTGTCTTTCCTTTGATGCATCTGGGTGAATACGACCGGGCGTTGGATCGCCTGGAGGAGGCCTTTCTGCAACGCTCTTTTTTTCTGATCTATACCATTAAGGCCAACCCGGTGCTCGATCCTTTGCGGCAGAATCCACGCTTTGTTTCCATTGTAAAAAAGCTGGGACTTGAGGATTCAGAAAACGGGTTTGGGCTCATACCCGGCTGATCCGAATTGGGATAATGAATAGGAATTGTTACTTTCGATTTTCAGAAATACCCATTATGAATCACCTAAAACCCGGGGCGTTCTACCAGCGTCACCTCAACGCTATCCTTTTTTTCTCTCTTCTGATCCTATGGATTTCAGTGTCATCTTGCGGGCAGGCTAATCCGCCAGAGCAGGAAGAAACCGTTCAGCTGCCGGACACCTTGCAAACCGCCCAACAACTTGCCGAGTTTGGTGCTGCCCAGATGTACATGGCGTGGAATTTCGATCTGGCAGGAGCTGCGCTGAAAAAAGCGGTGGATACCGATCCGGATAATAGCCTGGGGCAAATTCAATACGGATGGTACCTGAATTTATCGGGAGATGATGAAACAGCAGCCACGCACATGGCCAAAGCTACTGAGGTGGATCCCCAAAACCCGCTTTGGCAAGCGTGGCAAGCATGGCATTGTTTGTGGATGAAAAAGTATGCTTGCACAGACGAACACGTGAATGCTGCCTTGGCTGTCGATTTCAACTTTCATTGGGCACATTATGTCAGAGGCTTGAAATTAATCGAACTAGGAAATCCCAAGGAAGCGATTCCCCACATGGAAAAAGCCTATCCGGGACCTCAACAAAAAACAGGCTTAAGCTTTGCTCATGCCCGGGCAGGCAATCGGGAGAAGGCATTGGAAATTCTGGAAACGCTGGAGTCCGCTGGAAATCCTGCCGATCTGATAGGGATCTCACAAACCTACGTGGCCCTGGGGGACTACGATGCCGCCTTCCAATGGCTGGAGAAGGCCTATGAGCAAAGGCACATTTTTTTCCCCTGGTCGGCAATTGATCCAACGCTTGAACCCCTCAAAAAAGACGAACGGTTCAAGGAACTAATGGCACGCGTAGATTTACCCTGATTTGGAGATAAAACCCCCTTCTTGAATTAAAACTATCGAAGAGTGAAGGCAGGGTATATACAAAGGCTCGTGTATCCGGGTACATTTCAAGGGTTACCAGTAGAAAGTCAAAAGCATATCCAGGTTTCTGACTCCGACATTTATTAACATCCCTGTCTTGACCGAAGATCCTGTGCCGTCAGTACCACTTCACAATGGGTATAAACCTATTTTTATCCGGTCGCACTGTCGCCTTTGACCATGGCTTTGTGAGCCGATCAGGAAAGAATTGTCTGATTTCGGTAAACCCCCGCCCTGCCATTTGGAAAAAGAACCTTGCCTTCGTTTTTTGGAAAATGCAAAAGAAAAAATCAACATGTCATTTCCAATCAACTCTGCTCGCATTTTCCCTATCCTGGGGGTATCATTCATTCTCACTAGTCTTTTTCCCAATCTCCTACAGGCACAAAGGCCTGATGCCCCAAACGCTTCAGACCACCCTTTGATTTCCCGCTTTGAAGGATTTTACATTGGGAAGTATCAAGAAGTTGAATTCGACCAGTATGAACTTCCCCTGGGCCCGGCAGAAAAAGGCTCCTTTTCTGAATCCAAAACACTTGAAGGAAGGGTAACCAAGATCAGTTACCAAATGGTTGATGGCACAAGGCCCTCCCTGTTCCAAATGGTTAAGAATTTCGAAACGGCATTGGGTGCCAAGAACGCCGAATTGCTTTACGCTTGCCAAAAAGCCGAGTGTGGCGCCGGCAATGACGACATCATAACTCAAGTGGTCATTCGGAAGAACATGCTTAATGAGTACATGCGTTTTGGCCAGCATGCATTTCAAGCCTATCGCTTTTCATATGAGGGAAAGGCCTACTATGCCGCTCTTTTTTTTAGAGAAGAAAAGAATCAGGTTGCCTACGAGCTTCATGTAGTTGAGTTGGAAGAAATGGCACTGGACAAGGTCAACGTTGCGAATATAGCGGCCAGCATCGAAGAGACCGGCAAGATTGCTTTCTACGGCATTTATTTTGATTTTGGAAAAGCAACGATCCAGGCTGAATCGGCGGAGGCCCTTCAGACCATGGCCGATTTTCTGAAAGAGAATCCGGACAAGGAGTTTTTCATTGTTGGCCATACCGACAATGTAGGCGATTACAATACCAATCTGAACCTGTCGACCCAGCGCGCAGAGGCCGTGGCCAATGAGCTCAAATCTAAATACGGGCTTTCGGGTGCTAAGCTCACTACGGTAGGCGTGGGGCCGGTCTCGCCCGTAGCCTCCAACCAAAATGACGAGGGTAGAGCGATGAATCGAAGGGTAGAACTGGTCATTCGATAACTTGGAAAAGTCCATCTGTCCCCGCTACCCAGGGTGAACTTGTTCACCAACATTGGATGATCCGCAAAGGCGCCTTAAATTGCATGCATGTTCAAATGGCTCCTGTTCGATGCGGACAATACCTTGCTGGATTTCAAGCGAGCCAGTCGACGGGCTTTCTGGGAGACTTTCCGCCAATTTGGCCTGGGAATGTCTGAAGAACGCTTCTCGTTGTATAAAAAATTGAATCACGGGGTCTGGCAGGAGTTCGAGCAAAAAAAGATCAGCGCGGAGCGGCTTCGCGTCAAACGCTTCGAGCTGCTTTTCGAGGCTTTGGAGATCCGGGCCATGGATCCTGCCGAATGCAACCGGGTATTCCTGGAAAACCTGGTTACCTACTCGGAAGCCTACGAAGGTGTTTTTGAGTTGCTCGTTCTGCTCAAGAAAAAGTATCAGATGAGCTTGGTGACAAACGGTTTGAAGGAGGTACAACGGCCCCGTCTGGATAAAGTCCGGATGACGCACTTTTTCAACAGCATCATAGTCTCTGATGAGATAGGTTTCGCCAAGCCCGATCCCGCTTACTTTAAAATTGTTTTTGATTCCATTCCCGAACCGCCCGAGCGGGAAGAGGTGCTAATCATCGGGGATAACTTGCATTCTGACATCCAGGGTGGCCGGGATTTTGGAATCAAGACTTGTTGGGTCAGCCACGGCAAGAGCAATGAATCTGATGTCCAGCCTGATTATGAGATTGAGTCTGTTTTAGGTATTGATAAATTGCTTCGTTCCAGATAAAGGGAAAAAATAACCAGGATTTGGAAACGGAAAAGAGAAAGGACGGCATCTCTACCTTCCAGGCCGAAAGCCTGGAGGCGTGGCGATCCTGGCTTAAAAAAAAACCATGCCACCGAAAAAAGCCTCTGGTTGATCATCTTCAAAAAAGACAGTGGGATACCTAGCGTCTATTACGATGAAGCCGTGGATGAGGCACTCTGCTTTGGTTGGGTAGATAGCAAGGTGAACAAGCGGGACGCAAAAAGCTACTTCCAGTATTTCGCCCAGCGAAATCCCAAGAGCAATTGGAGCCGGGTCAACAAACGGAAGGTCGAGCGACTCATGCAGGAGGGCCGAATGGCTCCGGCAGGGCTGGCTATGGTGGAGCACGCCAAAAAGAGCGGTACCTGGACGGCTTTGGACGATGTCGAAAACGGAATAGTTCCGGAAGACCTGGAACGAGCCTTCCAAAATTACCAGGGTTCAAAGGTCAATTTCGAAGCTTTTCCCAGCTCCTCCCGCCGGGCCATTCTGGAATGGATACTCAATGCCAAGCGGCCGGAGACGCGAAAGAAGCGGATTGAAGAAACGGCCCGACTTGCGGCGGAGAACATTCGGGCGAATCATTGGCGGTAGCCCGAGGAGAAGGAAGGGGGAGTACAAGAATGAATAATGAAGGAATGAATAATGAATAATAGAACCCCTACAACTATTCATTTTTAATTCTTTGATTATCCATTTCCATAAAATACATCTCCGCTGCGTCATTTGATTCTTGCCTTCTTTGGGAACTATTTGTATTCTTACACGTGTTGGAGATCAAAAAGCACACGTATGGTTAAAAAGCTCACCCTTACGCTCGATCCTAAGATCATCGATATGGCGAAAGCCTATGCTGCCAGGAAGGGAGTAAGTTTGTCCAGCCTGGTCGAGCAATATTTGCGATACCTAACCCAGGAAGAAAGGGAGGAGGAACCCTCCAGTCCTTGGGTGAAACGGCTCGCAGGATCTATTCGCTTGGAACCTGACTTTGATTACAAGAAGGAACTGGGAGACTTGTTGGAAGAAAAATATAAATGAAGCACGTATTTGTCGATACCGATATTCTGATCGATTTCCTTACCCAACGAGAGCCGTTTGGAAAATCGGCCACCAAACTTTTCAATCGGGTAGCGAAGGGGAACTTGATCATTAGTGTTTCTTCCTTGAGCTTGGCCAACCTGGCCTATGTCTTGCGAAAGCAAAAAGGGGATATACGGAAACAAATCGGAGAATTGACACAGCATGTCCAGGTGGAGCCTTTCACAAAAAAGAATTTACAGGAAGCATTAAACAGTTCATTCACCGATTTTGAGGATGCCTTGCAGCATGCCATTGCTTTGAGTACAACAAGCGCAGAGGCCGTGATAACACGAAATATTCGGGATTTTAAGGAATCCAGTCTACCGGTTTTTACTCCTTCCGGGTTTTTGGCTTTTGAGGGTGATGCGGAGTAAATATTGATAGAATGACCTAAAGAAAGCAGCTGTAACCAGCACCTGAACTTTCAAGAGCTTTCGTTTGGTTTCAATATAGTCCAGGTCTTAGTAAGATTAAACGTCCCTGAAATAGGACAGTATCGACCGACCTTGAACGAATATTCATTCCTTTCTATCCACAAAATACATCTCCAGTTCTCTCCTATGCTTCGCCTGGATCTCGCCCCGGGGATTCCAGGAAATTTTTCTATTCCCAAAGGGGTTGAAGAGAGCGTAAGCAAGGGATAACCAATATATTTTTAGAAAATGGAAAAACAGGAAACTCTTATCAACCAACTGCAAGAGCAATTACCGGGCCTGGTGGGTGTCTATGTTTTTGGCAGTCGATACGCCGGTCCTGTCAGGCCGGATAGCGATCTTGATGTGGCCTTTCTGCTCCCATCGCCCGATCTGTCTCCCAAACCCTATTTTCTGTTCCAACTGGCGGCCGAACTGGAATCTAAATTGGGATGTGTGGTAGATCTGGTGGACTTGCATCAGGCAGAAACGGATTTTCGTTTTCAGATCCTTACTCAAAGCGAGCGGATCTATTGTGCAGACAAAACCCTTTGCGATACCTTTGAAATGTTGGCTTACTCCTTATATCAGAAACTGGAAGAAGAACGCTTTGAGATTGTCCAGGAGGTGAAAAAAAGAGGAAGCGTATATAGCTGATATTGTCATACTAAATAAAGTTTTCAGTATTGAACGATGTCTCTATAGGATTCAGGAGGACTATACTGGACATGAGGAGGCTTTTAGAACGGATTACATGCGTCAGGATGCTATTGTACTTAATTTTCAACGAGCTTGGGAGCAAACCATTGATCTGGCGAACCACCTGATCAAAGAACAAAAAGCGGGGATACCGCAGACCAGCAAGGCTGCCTTACATTATCGCCCACATCAAAATGGAGAAGATCAAGTGGAAAAGGGGTCAAGGTCATTTCCGATAAAAGGCTATTCTAATGGTAACTGCAGCAAAGGCTTGTTTGGGTTGTATTGAAAATTGGCTTGCGTAAGGTCAGTGAATAATGAAAAACAGAACCCCTACGACTATTCATTTTTTATTCTTTCATTATTCATTTCCACAAAGTACATCTCCACCTCCCCCTTTATGCTTCGCCATAATGCGGTCAAAGACCTGGTAGCAATGGTCGATCTCCACGACCAGTATCCCTTTAGCTCATTTCTTAAAGGTTCGGGCTTATCCAGGCCTTTTAAAGGGCTTCGATGGATGTCATTCACCAGGCACTCAACTCGGAAGAGTTCGCGTTTGTTTGAGGATGAAAAGTTCAGGAACATGAACAAGCGGATATCATCCTACCAAATTCCTTCTAAGACCCGAATCGGCCATGTACATCTTAAGGTATCAGACCTTGATCGCTCCATGGACTTTTATTGTGGCTTACTGGGGTTCGAGCTTATATCGGAATACAAAGACCAGGCTGTATTCATCTCTGCGGGCGGCTATCATCATCATATTGCCCTGAATACCTGGTACAGTAAAGGTATGCCACCGGCACCGGTCCGCTCGGCCGGACTTTTTCACACGGCCATTTTGTATCCGACCCGCAAAGATCTGGCCATAATTTACAAACGGTTGTTGGATGCCCAATACCCGTTTACCGGGGCGGCAGATCATGGGGTATCCGAAGCGCTGTACCTGGATGATCCGGATAAGAACGGTGTAGAGCTTTATTGGGACCGCCCCATCGAGGAGTGGCCTAAGACACAGGAAGGCGGTATTGATATATATACCAGGCCACTGGATCTGAGCAATCTGCTACTGGAGTTGGATAGTTGATTTGACTTTTCCTGTTGGTCTCCCATCTGATATTCCGGGCGGTTGATGTTTTTCCTCCATTCCAAGTGATCTGACCACTGGGTATCGAATTCACTCCTTCATTCTTTCATTCTCTAATTCTTTTATTTCCACAAAGTACATCTCCACCTCTCCCTTGTGCTTCGCCTCGATCTTCCCTCTAGGTTCGAAGATGAATTCCGGCTGATCCTTCAGATGCTCCCAAGTGGTCCGGCTAATGTTGACTTTCCCCACTTCGCCGGAAGTCTCCATACGGGCGGCCAGGTTGACCGTGTCGCCCCAGATGTCGTAGGAGAATTTCTTGATGCCCACGATGCCGGCCACCACGGGCCCGGTATGCACGCCGATGCGGATCTCGAAGGGATGGCGACCCTCTGCTTCCCGTTCGGCTTTATATTGAAGCATGAAATCGCGGATCGCCAGGGCGGCTTTTACGGCGTCTTCCGGGTTGCTGGTGTTGGGGGTAGGGAGTCCCGCAGCGGCCATGTAGGCATCGCCGATGGTTTTGATCTTTTCTACGCCATGCGCTCCAAGTATGCGGTCGAAGGCTTTGAAGCAGTAGTCGATCTCTTCCACCAATTCTTCCGGGCTCATGCGCTCGGCATGTTGGGTGAATTGCTTGAAGTCGGTGAAGAGAACGGTGACCGTGTCGTAATTTTGGGCCTTTGCGGCACCCTTTTGTTTGAGCTCCTCAGCTACGGAGGCGGGGAGGATGTTGAGCAGGAGTTCGTCGGAGCGTTGTTTTTCTTTGGAAAGTTGGGCGGTACGGACGTTCACGCGCTTTTCCAGGATCCGTTGGCGGCGACGGAACTGGTAGGTTCTCCAGCGGTAAATGCCGAATAACCCCCCAATCACCAATAACAAATAGATCACTTTGGACCAGGGCGACCAATACCAGGGCGGATGGATCCGTATATACAAGGTTTTCCCGGTTTCATTCCAGACCCCGTCGTTGTTGGCAGCGATGACCCGAAAGGTGTACGCCCCGGGGGATAGGTTGGTGTAGCGGGCAAAGGGCTGGTCGGCTCCCGTCTCGATCCAGTCTTTATCGTAAGGGATCAGTTTGTATTTAAACCGGTTCTTTTCCGGAGAAGTGAAATTCAGGGCTGCAAAGGTGAGAGCAAAATTCTTTTGCCAATATGCAAGTTGAATCGAATCCGTGAATAGAATGGATCGGGTAAGCGGAGCTTCCTGTCGGACAGTATCGCCTCTGCTCCCTTTGATAAGCGCCCGGTGGTAGTTGATCTCCAGCCCGGTAAGGTAAACCGACGGTGGATTTTCATTTTTACGGAGGCTATCGGGATGAAAGGTGATCAGACTGGGAGGAGTAGTACCTACATAGAATCTTCCACTTTCTCCTTTGGAAAAACTCCATATACCGATAAATTGATTTTTTTTTATTAATTCAAATGGTTCGATTGATTTTGAATGGTAGTCCAAACGAGCCAGCCCACTATTGGTCTGTATCCATAAATAACCATTGTTATCTTCGGCAAAACCATGAACTTGGTTGGAAGGGAGTCCTGAATTACTGGTATTATATTTGATAAAATAGATTGAATCTTTATCAATCGCCTCCGCGGGGATCAGGTCAATGCCATAGCCATATCCGTGGCCGATCCAGATATTTCCAATTTGGTCCACATAAAGTATGGTAGGTAAATTTGAACTTAAACTGGAAAGGTCCTCGGGCTTATGGAAATATCGTTCGAATCTTTTCTCTTTCGGATAAAAGCGGTTTAACCCGTTTCTGGTTCCTATCCAGATCGAATGATCTACCGGATTTTCTACAATCCTTGAAATGAAGAAACTGCTTAGACTGTCTTCCTTGTTGGGATGTGCCTCAAAGTGGAAAAGTTTGTTTACGTCTTTTTCAAAAAAATATAGCCCAACCTCTGGGTTACCATCATATTGGCTAATCATGCCCCCATAAAAAGAATGGAAATACTGATTCCCCTCCGAATCAATAAACGGATAAGTACGGGTATAGTAAGGAAATGAAAAGGGTATTTCTTTATGGAGGTAAGGGCTGAAAGAATTGTTTTGTGGATCGAAATATAGTGTTTCCTTTAATTTTGCGTAGCGGCTGATCAGGACTTCTCCAGATGTGCCCCTCCGGAAAGTAGTGAATCTTAACTCTTTGTTTTTTTGATTTTCATAATCATAGGCTTTTATCGTTTTGAAAGTATTGGTTCGGTAGTCCAGGTAGGCGATGCTATTGACTCCCTTTCCGGCAACCCAAAGCCCCTTATCCCCATCCTCCAGAGTGGTAGCAATTTCGGAATAGGGAGAAAGGGAATTCGGGTTGCCGGCTTCGTGCCTGAATACGGTAAATGGCACAGCATAGGGGTCATAGATATTGATCCCGCCATTGGTGCCGATCCAGACCCTGCCGTTCCGATCTTTGTACAGGCAATTAATGACTTCAGAAGAAAGGGTGCCGGGCAGGTTGGCTTTTGGTCTGAATATTTCCGTTTCCTTTTGCTCAAGATCATAGCGGTATAGCCCATTGCGGGTTCCAAGTAAAACGAACTTATTAAGGGCCAGAAACCTCCCTTGTCGATTTCCATAACCATTGTTAATAGAAAGGCCAGGGAAAATTAATTGTACCTCTTCCGAATCCGGATCGAAACGATAGATACCCCTCCCGGTCTGTATCCAGAGGTGCTGTTCTTCATCTTCCCCGAGCAAGATCAGAGTTTTGTCACCGGGATCCATTATCCTTTCGGAAAGCCGGGGAAGCTCAGCATACTCCCCGGTTTTGGGGTCCAGGATTGTCATGCCTGTTTCAGCCGAAATCAACCAAACCCTGCCATCCTTTGTAAACAGACTGCTTTGCCATTTATAATTTGAGCCATCAAATCCAATTAGTGTTTTTTCCCCTCCACGGCCATTGATCCAGTAAAGGGTTAGGCTTGAATCAATCTCTTGCTCGATCAGGAAGGGCGAATCATGCGGAGGCCGCATAATTTTTTCCTGGTAAGGATCGTACCGGTCCAGTCCTCCATTGGTGAAAATCCATAACATTCCCAAGGAATCTTCGATAATATATAAGATTCGATTATTGGATAGGGTCATCGTATCGAATACCTCTGACTGGAAAGTTTTGAAATGCCGACCATCGTACCGATCCAGGCCATCGTGCGTACCAACCCAGATGAAACCGCGAGAATCCTGATAGATGCAATTAATAATATCACTGGAAAGCCCGTCCTCCGTGGTTAGCTCGGAAAAGCTGATGTCCGGGAATTGTCCAAATACCGGAGCGAATAAAAGGATGGTGCATGCCAGGGCCAGGCTTCTGTAATACATGCTTACATAATTGACATCAATAATTCTTTAAATATAATAAATTGAGTGTCAAGGTGCCATATCCTCGTTGTCCATCTGATATACCTCTACGGTAGCTCTGTCGGCATCACCTACCCTCCCTCTTCCCTGGTTGAAAAGACTTGCGGGGGCTAGGTGGCTACTACTTTTTTTGATTGTGAAAAAGAGCTGGGTGGTCTTCCGGAAGAGAAAAATACATGAAGCACGTTTTTCAGGTAGGTCGATTTTGTAGGTCGTCTTCTGAAAATAGCAGGGAATTATTGTACCTTAAATCAGGTTTATGTTCAGCTAAAATGACCGCTTTTTCCAGTATATATGATGGCTTGGCCGACTTCATGGCTGCGCTTGACCCTTCCAAAGTCATCGCCTTCCATGCGTCCGAGGAGGACCAGTCCCGGGTAGAAAAACTCTTGCGGAAACAAAAAGAAACAGGCCTTTCGGATGAAGAGGAAGAAGAACTCAAGCACTTCTTCATCTTGGAGCATATTGTTCGGATGGCCAAATCCAGAGCTAGATTGATCCTCTCCGAAAAGGACCAATGAGCAAATCAGTACCCGTTCAGTTAAAGAAGCAAGTTGCTGAACGAGCAAACTGGACTTGCGAGTATTGCCTTCGAAAGGAGGCTGATTCTTTTTTTCGATTCCAGGTAGATCACATCATCAGCCGCAAACATGGCGGTAGGGACGAATTGGGAAACCTAGCTTTTTCCTGCCCGATTTGTAATTATAATAAAGGAACCGACTTAGGGACTATTTTGGAAGATCCCTCGGTCATTATTCCATTGTTTAATCCGAGAAAACAATCCTGGTCCGATCATTTTGAAGTGAAAGAAAATGGAGAGCTTCTTTCGAAAACGGAAACAGGCAGGGCTACCATTAAATTAATAGGCTTAAATCTACCCGAGCGGGTCTTAGAACGACTAGACCTTATTAAGGGCGGTTTGTACCCTTGATTATCGGATTGAATCCGCTCCCGCAAGCTGATGTGGTCTGACCACTGGGTATTCTAAAGCAGGTTGATCCTTTCGGTACCAAATTCTCCTCATTAATAATGAAACCGACACATCACCACGATTACCCGTCTTTCCTCGCCTTGCCCTTGCACCTTGTAAACCAACCGGTGCTCATGTGTGATCCGGCGCGACCAGTAACCTTTAAGCTCGTTTTTTAAGGGCTCTGGTTTGCCAAGGCCTTTGAATGGATTGCGCATGATGTCGTTTACCAAAACGATGATCTTCTGGGCAATATCCCGATCCTCTTTCACCCAGTACTGAAACTGCTCCCAGGCCTTTTTACTGAAGATGATCTGCATCCGGATCGAAGGTTACCGTTTCTCCTTTTTCGATCTGCTCAATGCTTTCCAGCAGTTCTTTCCGATTCGCTTCCGTACTAAGGAGGTACATCGTCTCCTGCCAGGAGTTATACTCTTTCAAAGACATAATGACGACCCCATCATCCTCTCCGGAACGGGGAATGATGAGCGTCTCAAAATTAGAGGTAACCTGATCCAGGTAATATTTGAGTTTGGCTCGGAGATTTGTAACACTAATGGTTTTCATGCATAATGAAATGTACAGATAAATGTACAGATAAATAGATGGAAAAGTTCAACCCAAGACACTGAATTTGCCCCCGCATTCTGCCGCAATCCAAAGTGGTCTGACCACTGGCTATTCCAAATTCACACCTTCATTCTCTGATTCTTTCATTTCCATCAAACAACCCCCAGCCCTTTAAAACCTTTCCCCAAAACTCCTTCCGGTGCCATGTTCAGCACGTTTTCCAGCAAGTCCGTATAAATCTGCCGAAAATCGATCCGGAATTTCAGATCCCCTTCATCCAAGTTGGAT
>CAZXLD010000054.1:0-28235 GCA_964641965.1 uncultured Saprospiraceae bacterium
GCATCCAGTCGCTGCTCCAACTTGCGCCAGCTGGCTGGTTTGGGTTGGATCCGGATCTTTTTGCCCTTATTCCTAAATTCGTTAAAACTGTCCATAATTACGGTTAACGGCAAACGGTTTGCGGTTGATGGATCAAGGTCCTTTTGAATCCTATACTCTCCGTTCTAATCGCTCTACCAATTCTCTCATTTTCTTCTTGGCCAGGATTAATTGCGATTTGGAAGTATTGATACTAATACCCAGCATATCCGCAATTTCCCGATGCTTATAGCCTTCGATCACATACAAGTTGAACACGGTACGGTAGCCTGCCGGTAGGCCATCCAGCAGGTTCAGAATCTCCCGCTCGGCGAGCTGAGACACGATCTTGGGCATGGCCGGCATCTCGATATCCGTAATTTCTACGGTCATCCGGAAGTTGTGCTTTTTCCGAAGAAACATCAACGATTCATTGACCACAATCCGCCGAATCCATCCTTCAAAACTCCCTTCTTCCCGGAAGCGATCGATATGGGTGAAAACCTTGTAGAACGCCTCAATTAATACATCTTCTGCATCTTCCAGCACGGAAACATACCTTCGGCAAAGCCCAAGCATGATCGGAGAATACCGTTCATACAGCAGACGTTGTGCCTTCCGGTCCCCTTTTCGACAAGCCCTTATGAGGTCTTTTTCCTCCACTGAGAGATGGTTTTCCTGTTAAATTGGGTGGTCTTACTGCTATCAATAATGCCCTCCGGTACTAATTTAAGGTACTCAAGAAGGTTTGTAGTACGTCAAACCCTACAAAATAATAGATGCTTTAGCAATTGCTTTTGGTGGGTACTTGCATGGAAACAGGTTTGGGTATTATTTTTGCACCCTAAATTTTAAAACCATGGAATTGAGAGAAGAACAGTATTGGTTATCCGGAGGGGTGGATCCTCTGGCATTGGTGGAGAAGTATGAGGCTCCCTTATACGTGTATGACAGCGAGGTGATGAAACGCCAGTACAAACGGATGGAAGAGGCTTTTGACGTTCCAAGGTTGAAGATCAATTATGCCTGTAAGGCCTTGACAAATATCAGCGTGATGAAGCTTTTCCGATCCTGGGGTGCCGGATTAGATACGGTTTCCTTGCAGGAGGTAGAATTAGGCCTTCGGGCAGGATTTAGCCCACAGGATATCCTGTTTACCCCCAACTGTGTGAGCCTGGAGGAGATCGAAGCTGCTGCTCAACTTGGGGTTCGAATCAATATTGACAATACCTCTATTCTGGAGCAATTCGGACAATCCCATCCGGATATTCCGGTATGTGTTCGACTAAATCCGCATATCATGGCAGGAGGTACCAACAAGACTTCCGTTGGTCATATCGACTCCAAATTTGGTATTTCTTTTCACCAGATGCCATTGGTACGCCGTATTGTGGAAGCTACCGGCATGAAAGTGGAAGGCCTACACATGCATACCGGGTCTGATATTCTGGATGCCCAGGTGTTTCTGCAAGGTGCAGAGATCCTGCTGCAGGCAGCTAAAGATTTTCCAGACCTGGACTTCATTGATTTTGGAAGTGGCTTCAAAGTACCTTACAAAGAAGGCGATTACGAAACCGATATTGAAGAATTGGGTCGCGTGTTGGGCCAACGATTCAATGGGTTCATCGGGGAATATGGTCGGGAGTTAACCCTCATGTTTGAACCCGGCAAATTCCTGGTAAGCCAGGCGGGCTATTTTTTGACTCGGGTCAATGTGGTGAAACAAACCACTTCTACTGTATTTGCTGGAATCGATTCCGGATTAAATCATTTCATACGGCCCATGTTCTACAATGCCTACCACGAAATCTTCAATATTTCTCGTCCGAAAGGCAAGCCTCGCTTTTACACGGTGGTCGGTTACATTTGTGAAACCGATACCTTTGGGATTAATCGACGAATCAATGAGATCCAGGAAGGAGATGTATTGGCCTTCAAAAACGCCGGTGCCTACTGTTTTTCGATGGCTTCCAATTACAATTCACGCTTTCGCCCGGCAGAGATTTTGATCCACGAAGGCAAAGATTACCTGGTCCGCCGAAGGGAAACGATGGAGGATCTATTGGGGACGCAGGTGGAGGTAGAATTTGAGAAAACTGCCGTCAATAGTTTTTAATGCTCAATGCTCAATTTTCAATTGAACATTTGAGTAAATCTTCAGAATAGGCAAATCATTTAGATTGCAATTGCTACTCACTGGAACGAAGAAGCGTTAAAACCGCGAGACCAAATCAAAAATCGACAATCCTCAATTAATAATGACCCTTTCCACCCGATACAGCCCACAGGAAATTGAAGCCAAATGGTATGCCCATTGGATGGACAAGGGCTACTTCCACTCCGAACCCGACGAACGGGAACCCTATACCATCGTCATCCCACCGCCCAACGTGACCGGTATTCTGCACATGGGACATATGTTGGATAATACCATCCAGGATATCCTGATTCGGAAGGCTCGCCTGGATGGAAAAAATGCCTGCTGGGTGCCGGGTACGGATCATGCCTCTATTGCGACCGAAGCTAAGGTGGTCAAGCTGTTGCGGGAGCAAGGCATTAAAAAATCGGATCTCAGCCGGGAGGAATTCCTGGAACATGCCTTTGCCTGGAAGGAGAAATACGGGGGCATTATCCTGGAGCAACTAAAACGTTTGGGTGCTTCCTGCGATTGGGATCGTACGCGTTTTACCATGGAGCCTGAAATGTACAAGGCGGTTATCCATGTGTTTGTGGATTTGTATAAAAAAGGAAAGATCTACCGTGGGCTTCGCATGACCAACTGGGACCCGGAAGCCCAAACCGTATTATCCAACGAGGAGGTCCTGTATACGGAAGAAAACGCCCAGCTGTTTCACTTGCGCTATGATTTCGAGGGTCAGCCCGGTGAGGGGATTGTCATTGCGACTCAACGTCCCGAAACCATTATGGCGGATGTGGCTGTGGCGGTTAATCCCAGCGATGAGCGATACAAAGATCTGATTGGAAAGCACGTATTGGTTCCGTTGATCAATCGCCCCATTCCCATTATTGCAGATTCTTATGTGGAGGTGGAATTTGGAAGCGGTGCATTAAAGATTACGCCGGCACATGATCCTAACGATTACGAGATTGGTCAGCGACACGAATTGGAGGTAATCGACATCCTGGATGTGCAAGGGAGGTTAAATGAAACTGCGCAGATCCTAGTGGGTGAAGACCGGTTTGTAGCTCGAAAGAAGATCAAAAAACTCCTGGAGGAGTCTGGCCATTTGCTCCAGCTCCAGGACTATACCACCAAGATTGGCCGCTCTGAGCGAACTGGTTCGGTGGTGGAGCCCAAGCTGACCTTGCAGTGGTTTGTGGATATGAAAGAGTTCGCGAAAACAGCTCTGGATGCCGTAGAGTCCGGGGAGGTTACATTTTTCCCGCCCCATTTTTGGAATATGTACTACACCTGGTTGCGGGAAGAAAATGTTCGTGACTGGTGTATTTCCCGTCAATTGTGGTGGGGGCATCGAATTCCGGCCTGGTTTCTGGAATCCGACGGTTTTGGAGATGAAACGCACATTTTTGTAGCGGAGACTGGGGAAGAGGCCCTGGCCCAAGCAATCCAGGCCACCGGAAATAAAAAGCTCACCCTGGACGATCTGCGGCAGGATGAGGATGTGTTGGATACCTGGTTTTCTTCCTGGTTGTGGCCAATCTCCGTTTTTGATGGTTTTAAGGACCAGGAAGAGCTGAAGTACTATTACCCCACCAATACCCTGGTTACCGGCTGGGACATCATGTTCCTTTGGGTAGCCCGGATGATCATATCCGGATATGAGTGGTCGGAAGAGTTGCTTGGTAAAGAAGTGGTAGCTGAAAAGGGGCATCAGCCGTTTCATGCAGTATACTTCCACGGGATGGTGCGGGACGAAAAGCGCCAGAAGATGAGCAAATCCAAGGGCAATTCCCCGGATGCGATGACCCTCATCGAGAAATACGGGGCAGATGGAGTTCGGTTTAGTATGATGAGCAGTGCTTCTGCCGGGAACGATATCATCTTTGATGCACCCATTGATCCCAAGACGAAGAAAGTGCTGAATGAAAGTAAGTTGTGCGAACAGGGGCGTAATTTCTGCAACAAGATGTGGAACGCACTCCGCCTGATCAAGGGGTGGCCTGTGAAAGAAGAAAAGCCGTCGCCTGTGAATCGGTTGGCTGTAGACTGGATGGATCAGCGAATCCGGCAGGAGGTTGTCGAATTAAAGAGCTTGTTTGAGGAGTTTAGGCTTTCAGATGCGCTCATGCGCTTGTACAAATTGATTTGGGATGATTTTTGTTCCTGGTATTTGGAAATGATCAAGCCGGAATACGAGCAACCCACTGATCGGGAAACCCTAGCAGCCACGGTAGATCTGTACGAACGTCTCATGACCTTGTTGCACCCATTTATGCCCTTTGTTACGGAAGAGATCTGGCAACAATTGAAGGAGCGAAAGGAGGGTGAGGATTGCGTGGTTAGTAGTTGGCCGGCAGTATCTACGTTTAATGAAGACCTTGTGAATGAGGTTCAGTCCGCTCAAAACCTGGTAAGCGGCATCCGGGAGGTGCGCAATAGCAAGGGCATTAAGAATAAGGAAAAGCTGCGCGTTTATGCGGAGGAGCATCCGGCTACGCTCGCGATGCTGGCGGAAAAAGGCTTGTCAGAATTGGTCATCAAAATGGCAGGGCTAGAAGCCCTTGAATTGGTCAACGGTAATTTGGAGAATAGTGTTTCCTTCCTTTCCGGTACGCAAAAGTTTCATGTTGAACTGAACGAAACCATTGACACGGCTGCCGAGTGTGAAAAGGTCAAAAAAGACCTGGAATACTACCTGGGCTTTATACAATCCGTCCAGAAAAAGTTATCCAACGACAAATTTGTCAACGGAGCTCCGGAAGCGGTAGTCAACAAAGAGCGTCAGAAACTAGCGGATGGGGAAGCCAAAATCAAAAGCCTGGAGGAAGCGCTGGAGCAGTTGGGTTGTTGACCAGATCAAATGAATGACAGAATTTAAACATCCGTTTACTCATCTATATCATACAGTCAGCCCACCTTTGATCAACTGACTATACTCTTGCTGTAGTTGACCTTTATCTACCGGTACCACGCCAACCCGTTCACAAACCTGTCCGCCCGCCAGGTTCGCCAGCACAGCCACTTCCTTTAAGGGAAGTCCTAAGGCAATGCCCAGGGAAGCCACACTGATCACGGTATCTCCGGCACCACAGACATCGGCAATATCGCGGGCATGTGCAGGAATGAGGTAATAATTGCGGTGATCTGTAATGAACAAGCCCTTCTCAGACAGTGTGATCATTGTGTATGGATTGTCCAGCTTCCGGTGGATATAAGCTGCGGCTTCTTTCAGGGAATCCAGGTTGGTATCTACCCGCTTGGGTACCTGGGCACGTACTTCGCCCAGGTTGGGTTTGAACAAATGCACGCGTTTATAATCCCAGAAGTTTTTATTCTTGGGGTCTACAGCGGTAGGAATATCTCGTTTGATGGCTTCCAGGATCACCTCCCGTATGATGGTCTGGCTCAACACCCCTTTGTTGTAGTCTTGAAACAAGATCAGGTCAATATCCCGGCTTTCTAGCAGGTAGCGGATGCGCTCCAGGAATTGTGCTTCTTCGCTTTCCGTGAGGTCAAATCGGTCCTCCTCATCGACCCGGATCAGTTGTTGGTTTTGGGCCAAGACCCTTGTTTTAATGGTGGTACGGCGTTCGGCAGATTGGACCACCCCCTTTTCTGAAAGACCTGCATTGGGCAAGAGTTCGGCAAATAGATCAGCATGTTTATCCTGACCAATAACCGAGCATAGATAGGGTTCTGCTCCCAATGCCTTCAAATTTAGCGCTACATTGGCTGCTCCGCCCAGTCGATTGTCTCTTTGATTCAATAGCACAACCGGTACAGGGGCTTCCGGGGAGATGCGATCTACTGATCCAACGAGATACCGGTCAATCATGACATCTCCGATCACTAGTACTTTTAATCGGTTAAATCGATCGAGGAGGTGTTGTCCTTTTACCACTTGTTTTGAAAGTTTCCCGCAAAAGTAGGGATTTCCCTTTTTTAGGACCTACCCATTGAGTCTACATTTGTTCTCTTAGGCGTCTGGAGGCCACCACCCTTTGGCTTTAAGGGTATGCATCACCTTGGAAGTAGCACCGGTACTTTCCTGGATAAACCGGGATGCTTGGGCTGAGGCTTCAGCCCGATTGGTTTCCTGTTGCAATTCCGATAGGCAGGCTTTAAACTCGGCTGAGTTGGATACTGAAAAGGCTGCTTTGCGTTCCACCATCGTAACTGCTTCTTCGAACCGCTTGTAGTTCGGGCCAAAAAGGATTGGCAGTCCAAAAACAGCAGGTTCTAGCGTATTGTGAATGCCCGAACGATTAAATCCGCCGCCAATATAGGCTATGGTACCCAAGGCATAGAGGGAAGAGAGGATGCCAATGGTGTTCACGATCAGGCACGGAGCTCGAAGGTCAGGATTCGATTTCAAATTAGTGTATCGTATAGAAGAATGTCGCCCGAGACGCTGCTCGGTGGTTTTAATGGCAGATTCATCTACTTTGTGCGGAGCCAGTAGGGCGATCCATTCCGAACCCAAATCAGTTTGCAAAAAGGGAACGATTACCTCCAGGTCTGTGGGCCAGGTACTGCCGGCAATGAATACTTTTTTACCAGCACAAAAAGCCTCAATTTGCGGCAAGGTCAAAGGATGGTGTGCCAATTGAGCCACCCGGTCGATGCGGGTATCCCCTGTGATTTCGTAGCGATCAATCCCCAATGCTTCCAGGAGCTGCCCGCTCGATTCGTTTTGCAGAAAAAAGTAGTCAATTCGCTGAAGCATAGCCCGAAAAAACCCACCATAGCGCTTGAAATAGATCTGACCGGGCCGGAATAAGCCGGAAATCAAAACGGTTTTCGTCCCTCTGGCTTCCAATTCCTTTAAAAAGTGGTGCCAGAGATCGTATTTCACAAACAAGGCCAGGACAGGATTAAAGTGCTCGACCAAAATTCGGGCATTGGCTGGGGTGTCTAAGGGGAGGTATAAGACTTGATCGGCCTGCTCGTAATTTTTTCGAATCTCGTATCCAGAGGGCGAAAAAAAGGTGAGGAGTATAGGCTGGCCGGGTTGTTCGCGTTTGAAAGCCTCCAGCACCGGGCGGCCTTGTTCAAATTCGCCCAAGGACGAACAATGCATCCAGATCCATCGTTGCCCGACAGGCAGGTCTGGAATCGCTTCCATTTTTTGCTGCCAGCCCTTGCGTCCATCTATCCACAAACGCGCTTTTCGAGAGAAAGGAGCGGCAAACCAGATACCCAGGTAATAGCTATAGATTCCCAAGTTATACAGCCAAACCATGCCAGCAGTAAAAAATTTTGAATTCATAGTTACGGGGCCAAAAGTAGGTTGCACAGTTGGATATGGCGGGATGATAGTTCACAATTGACCTATCTTTAGCTCAATCATTCTAAAAAAAAACGCATTATGGCTTTCGACCGTACAATTTTGGTTACTGGAGGAGCAGGGTTTATTGGTTCCCATCTGGTTCGTTTATTGGTAAACAAGTATCCTAATTATCGGATCATCAACTTTGACTTGTTGACCTATGCCGGCAACCTGGAGAACCTACGGGATATAGAAGGCAAGTCTAATTACTTATTTATCAAGGGAAATATTTTAGATCACGACCTTTTAAAAGAAGTTTTCCAGACCCACCATGTGGACAGCGTCATACATTTGGCTGCGGAATCCCATGTAGATCGTTCGATCGAAAACCCTATGGGTTTTATCCAAACCAATATCGTAGGAACGTTGATTCTTCTGAATGTGGCCCGCAGCCAATGGACGGAACCGGAAGGCAAGCTTTTCTACCATGTGTCTACCGATGAGGTCTATGGTTCTTTGGGGGCGACCGGTTTTTTTACCGAACAAACCCCGTATGACCCTCGATCTCCTTATTCTTCCTCCAAGGCTTCTTCGGATCATTTGGTGCGTGCTTACTACCACACTTACGGGCTTCCGGTAGTTATTTCGAATTGCTCCAACAATTACGGTCCCAATCAATTTCCAGAAAAGCTGATACCGCTTATGATCAATAATATCCGGCATGAGAAGCCCCTTCCGGTATATGGAGATGGTTCGAACGTACGCGATTGGCTGTGGGTGATCGATCATGCCAAGGCCATTGATTTGATTTTCCACCAAGGTCAAATCGGGGAGACCTACAATATCGGTGGCAATAACGAAAGTCGAAATCTTGATCTGGTCGAGCGGCTGTGTGATGTCATGGATGAGTTATTGGGTAAGGAAAAAGGAACTTCACGCCAATTGATCACCTTCGTGAAGGACCGTCTTGGTCATGATAAGCGTTATGCTATTGATTCTAGCAAACTCCAACATGAACTGGGTTGGGAACCGGAAATTCAACCGGAGGAAGGCATGAAACTTACTGCTCAATGGTACCTTGAAAATCAGGAATGGCTCGATAATGTTACTTCTGGAGCATACCAGGAATACTATCAGGAGCATTATCAGGATCGGTAGGCCGGACGGGAGACCTTTCCCTTTGAGTGAGATTGATGGCATAACAAGCGTTACAGGCCGTATGACCGGTGTTCCCCATCCGGGATTCCAAAAGCTTGAAACCAGCAGCCTGGTATAAGCGATTGGCTTTTTGCATGCGCTCCACGGTTTCGAGATAACAAGTGGTATATCCAAAAGAGCGGGCTTTTTCCAACGCCATATTCAGGAGCTTTTGTCCCATACCCTTTCCTCTTGCTTCCGGGTAGAAGTACATTTTCTTCAATTCGCAGACCGAATCCTCGCCTCCGGGCAAGGGACCGATCCCAGCTCCCCCACAGACTTTGCCTTGTTCATTTAGCAAAACAAAATAAGCAGCTCGACTCGTGGAATAGGTCTCGTACATATAATCGACCTCCGGATCTTCGATGGAATACCCTTCGCCCACACAATCGAATTCAGTCATTACGGTGCGGATCAGCTTAGCTAGGGCTGGATCATCTTCTTTTTGGATGAAGCGGATCTGGAATTCAGACATGATTTTAGTTGTGAGTCCGTCAATCAATTGAATAGATAATATACTCGATACTCGCTGCGCGATGCTAGCGCCTTGCGGCGCGAAGCTCGATGCTCAATGCTCGATGGACGGCGGACGATGGACGGACAACCTATATCAGGGACGTGCACCATCTGCCATTTGCCACTCGCCACTTCACTCCCCCATTCGTCATTCGTCATTCGATGCGCGTTGCTAGCGCCTTATGGCGCGATACTTGAAGCTTGATGCTAGATACTCGAAACTCGATGCTGTAGATGCTCACTTCGCCGAAGCTATTGACCTACGTACGATACTGGATACTCGATACTTGCCTAATCGAAAATTGACCATTGAAAATTGAAAATCCAGCCCCCACCACTCGTCATTTGCCACTCGAAATTCGCCAATCGCCAATCGCCAATCGCCATTCGCCACTCCCAACTCCGCATCCCGCACTCGTCACTCGACATTCGACACTTGCAATTTGCCATTCGCCGTTTGCCATTTGTCATTCGAAAATCGTCATTATACATACCCCAACCGCTTGAAGCACCAGTGTACCGTCCAGGAAGAACGTATAGTAGTAATCCGAAATACCCGGACGACTTTTAACAATAAGAAATGCAGCTGCCAGGTAGGATGGTAGAAATCCGATCATGGCATTCCATGAATACCAATCCAGTCGAGCTTGAATATAAACCAATAAGATCGAACAAACCAAGGTCATCAGCGCCAGTAGTTTACTGTCCCGAATACCAATTTGGCCAGGTAGCGTTTTGACAGGCATGCGACGGTCCAACTCCAGGTCACGGATATCAAAGGGTAACGTAATGGCAAAAAGAAACAGGATCCGTTCCGGTAATTGGAGGAGGGTGGAATAATTTCCAGCCAAGCCCCATTCGATAGCCATTCCCCTGCTGGTCAGGAGGGTCCAGACTATTGCGATTAGGAAAATCTTTATAAATGGAACGTCGCGCAACCGTTTGTTTTTCCAGATCGGTAAAATATATGATATGCTAATTAGAATAGGTGCCAGAAGGAAAAGTTGGGTTGCAGAAAGAAGTTGAGTCCAACAATAGATGGCAATCAAAAACCCCAAACCAGTTAACCCGATAATAATCCATTTTAATTGTTGAATATGCTCAAAACGAGGGGAGAGCGCCTCGTTCCGGTGCCGGTGCAGACTAATTAACCGATGCGCCCCGTATTGCACTAGTGTGCCGCAGAAAATAAACCCAGGATAAAACCAATTAAACCGATGGCCCAGGAGCAAATACTGGGTGAGTATTACATGTCCAAATGCAGCTAAAGCCATCCACAGATTACCGTACAGCAACAAATGGAAAACTGTGGTCCCTACCTTTCTGACAGAGCGTTTCTCTGTAGCCAATTGCAATGTATTTCCAGCTAGAAATACTTAAAGTTATGTTGATTCTCGATCCGAAGCAGGGTTTCGTAAATTAACCGGATTACATTCTCCACATCTTCTTTATGCGCCATTTCCACGGTGGTATGCATGTAGCGTAACGGAATTGAGATCAATGCGGAAGGTACGCCTCCGTTGGAATAAGCGAAGGCATCTGTATCGGTTCCGGTCCGGCGGGAGGCAGCTTCTCGTTGGAAGGGGATTTCCTTGGTTTCCGCAGTCTCAATAATCAGTTGCAGCAATTTGTTGTGTACGGCAGGCGCATAGGTAACGGTGGGGCCATTTCCACATTTTACATCACCCTGTTTTTGAGGGCTTACCAGCGGTGTATGCGTGTCGTGTGTTACATCCGTGACGATAGCTACATTGGGTTGAATCGTATGGGCGATCATCTCCGCTCCTCGAAGTCCGATTTCTTCCTGTACGGAATTAACGATGTAGAGTGAATACGGAAGATCAACTGCATTTTCCTTTAGCAAACGGGCTACTTCGGCTATGCAAAAGCCCCCCATTCGGTTGTCAAGTGCCCGACCGGTGTAAAATCGGTCATTGAGGATAGAAAGTTCATCTTCATAAGTGATTACACTGCCTACGTGGATGCCCATCTCCAGCACCTCTTCCTTGTCTTTGGCCCCCACGTCGATGAAAATATTTTCCACCTTGGGTGTGAGCTTGGCATCCTCCCCGTGGCGCATATGTATAGCCGGCCAGCCGAATACACCTTTGACGATTCCTTTGGCCGTATGGATGTTCACTTTTTTGGAAGGAGCAATGATGTGATCGGAACCGCCATTGCGGATCACATGGATAAACCCTTTCTCTGAAATGTGATGTACAAACCAGGAGATCTCGTCGGCATGGCCTTCAATGACTACCTTGAATTCTTGTCCTGGGTTGATCACCCCATACACAGTACCATAATTGTCCAAATGGGTTTCCTGGACAAAAGAGCGGATGTATTCCAGCCAAATTTGCTGGCCCTGACTTTCGAAGCCGGTCGGAGAAGCATTGTTGAGGTATCTAAATAGAAACTGTTCGGATTCGGGAGTTAGAATGGACATGGATGCTGAATTGCAAAATTTTGAGAATCGATTTTTTTATAGAGGGCAAATGTAAGCATTCGCCTACACTGAATCAGGTCATGGCCAATTCGTCGGATCTAATCTCCATTGTTGTAAGGTCTCCAGATCTTTTGCCTGGATGTATTGGAGTTGTGCCGCTTGCTCGAGCAATACCGAATAGGTCGTCAGGGTTTCCCAAAGGCAGTTTGCTTCCTGGAAGCGGCGTATAGCTTCTCGGAAACCATAACTGAAAATGGCCATAACGCCAACTACTTGTGCCCCGCCTTCCCGCAGGGCCTCCACTGCTTTCAGACTGCTACCGCCGGTGCTGATCAAATCTTCTATAACGAGCACCGGCAGGTCGGGCACCAGATGGCCTTCAATCTGGTTTTGCCGGCCGTGTTCCTTGGGTTTTGAGCGCACATATAAGAAGGGGAGTTTTAGACGGTGAGCCAACAGTGCTCCATGAGCGATTCCAGCTGTAGCCACACCGGCTATTTGCCCGAAATCAGGAAAGGATAGTGCCTTTTCCTGAAACCCTTCCACTAATTCGCCCCGGATATTCGGATAAGAAAGCAGTAAGCGATTGTCACAATAAATCGGAGATTTGAGGCCGGAAGCCCAGGTGAAAGGGGCTTCGGGGCTTAGTTTGACCGCCCCGACCTCCAATAGTCGGGTGGCCAACCGTTGGGCAATGTTTTCCATGCGCCGTTATTTTCAAAGGCATGACGGCCGTGAATGGTTTGATTGTGCTTTCCTATCTTGCCGACCGTTCCATCAATAGCAGGCTGAATGTACAAAATCCATATTAACGAAACCCCCTTATTGCTGCTCGAGCCTCAAGAAGCCGCCCAATATGTTCCCTCCGAAGCACATTTGATCGCCCGATATACCGGAAAGCCGAAACATATTTTACAGTACGTAGATCTACTGGAGAAAAACCGGCGTTTCCAGCAGGTCATCCTTTATTATGATACGCTCGACCAGCTCTGGAACGATTTTCAATCTCATTTTGAACGCGTAGAAGCAGCAGGGGGAGTCGTTCGTAATCCGGATGGTCAAGTCCTGGTCATTTTTCGAAGAGGGTTCTGGGATCTACCTAAAGGCAAAATCGATGCAGGGGAAAGCCCGGAAGAAGCTGCTGTAAGAGAGGTTAAAGAAGAGACTGGATTGAACCAGGTTGTTCGTCAGGACTTGCTCATGCCAACTTATCACACCTATCGGGAGAAAGGACGGCGGATCCTAAAATGCACGCATTGGTATGGGATGGATTCGACCCAGGAAGAATTAAAGCCACAAGCCGAAGAAAACATAGAACTGGCGGAGTGGAGGATGCCAGGGCCTTTCCTGGCAGACCATCCGAGGATGCATGCCAATGTAGAGGAGCTGCTGCACTTTAGTATAGATAAGAAATTTTTAACATGAAAGGGCTGTGGAAACTAGCCCATCAACAGCTCCTAAAGAGTGAATGCACGACAAATACGAGGATAAGGAAAGGACATTTGCCAAAAATCGGCCGAGTTTCCGTTTTTCAATGAACCTAAATTATCCCGTCTTTATTTACAGGAAAACTTGGTGTAAATCTCTCTACCATGCCCGCTATTCTTAAAACCATCGCCTGCTTTCTGCTCCTTACAGGTAGCTTGCTATCGGGGAAAGCCCAATCCATCGGCCTGGAAGCCAATAACGATGTGCCACTCGAATTCGCTGAAAAGTCCAGCTTTTCCCTCTATGCAGATCAGGATCCTCGAATTTTTTACATTGATTTTGAAACCATCAGTGCCAAGATTGAAACCGTAGTCATTGAAGATCGCGAAGGCACGAGGGTATGGGAAGCCAATGTGTTTGACCTGCCCGGAAATGCAATCTACGAATTGACCCTGCATCACCTCGCTCCGGGGCAGTATAATATCAAGCTAAAGATGTTTAACCAGGAACTCACCCAAGATCTATTTCTCTAGCCATTCCCATTAATTTTCCAGCTCCAACAGCCCGGGAGGAAGGCTATCCCGATGGAACAGGTCCGGGAGTTGAATTCGAAGGGAATCCACTGGATAATATAAGTTGGGCCTGCTACTTGATTCCAGGAAAAAAATTGCCTGGCTGGTGTCTCGCAGTACCGAGAGCCATTGTAGCTCCCGATTCTGATCGATGAGTTCCAACTGCCAGAACGCCGGCGGATCTTCCTGCACGGGCAACGGTTGGTCCAACGGCAAGGAATTGAGATTGGCTATGAAACGGGAAAAAGAAGCTTTGTTTAAAGCCGGTTCCCAACTGATTCCGGTGTTAGTCCAGGTGAACGCTTCCTTATCTGCATACAGGATTCGCACACTCTGGTACAAATCCAGGTCGGTAGGTAGTTCGAGTTGAAAGACCGGACGATACACTTGGGATGGCTGGTTTAAGCGTTGAGCCTGTTCTTCCGAAACCAGGAACAAGGCCTCTTCTCCTTCCACACGCGCCAGAGCAGTATCCGCTTTTTCGATGGAGCCCGGGCAGGATAGCCAGAATCGTCGCAGGTCGGCTTGCTGCGATCTGACGCGTACCTGAATTCCTGGATGATCTTCGGGTGGAAATTCGGTTTGTAAAGAGCTATTCGGCTGGACTAGGCCATAGGTCTGGAGATGGTGCAAAACCCGTAAGAGTTCTTCGACTCTGGGTTGGTCGGCTACCTGGTGAATACCTTTATCGGTGAGTATCCAGCGACCCGACTCGCGGGTTAGCTGATAGGGACGTGAGCCACACGGCTGTATTTCAATACTGGCGAGCTGATTGGTGTCAATTGGAATCAAAACCGGATCGATACTATCCGAACTGGGTTCAAAAAACCAGTAGCGATACGCCAACAGGCTCAATACAAAAAGGGTAAACAGGAAGACTAGCCGGTATTGTTTCATGGGCAAACCCCTTCAACAGATTAACAGGCTAAAAGTAGGTATAGATTTTCGAAGTAAAAATGGGTATTTGACTCTGCTCAGGGGGCGGTAGGCAATTCGCTAATGATTCGTTCTCTTTCTTGGGTTGGATAGCGGTGTTGGAAAAGGGGGAATAGGATGTGATTCCTTTTCCAAATCCCGAAGGAGTGCTTGCCGGGTTTTTTCTACCGGCCGTTGATTGTCCAATACCTGCTTCAGGAGCGCAGCTTTTTTATTGTCCATCCAGAAACAAAGTCCTGAAATCTCTTTTATCCCTTTCATGTTTTTTGTTTTCCAGAATGGCTGACAAGCATTCTGGAAACAAGTTGAACAAATAAAAGAGCTGGTACAAGTAGGGAGGGCAGGGATTCAATCCCAATTCGTAAATCCAGATAAAAGAATGCAGGAAACTTGAAAAATAAATAGGTTAAAATCAATCCTTTAAATAGGGTTGGTGCTACACTAGTTCCTGGAGGAATTCCTTTGGGGTTTTGTTGGTAATCTCCTTGAACACTTTGTAAAAGGTACTTTTGTTTTTAAATCCGCATTGGGCAGCAACCCCAAAAAGTGTAAGGTGCTCAGAGCCCCCTTCCCGTATGGCCCGTTTAACAGCCTGTACGCGATAGCTATTGATCAGTTGTTGAAAGTTGGTCCCGGCGTAGTGATTGACTACTTGCGAAAGGTACTTGGTATTGGTAGATAATTTATCGGCCAATGCCTTCAGGGTGAGGTTGGGATCCAGGTACAACTCTTCTTTTTCGATAATCTCTTTTAATCGAAAATACAATTTCATCTCCTCTGTACCCTTGAGGCTACTCGAGCTGTATTTCTCTGAAAGTTTCAGGATAGGAAGCTCTGCATCAGGGAGTTCGATCAAATCTGCTTCGAAGGCGATAAAGTTGATCAGCGTATGCCCCTCTTTGAAGATAGGGTGAATAACCAGTTTGCACTGGTAGTCTTCCCCGTTTTTCCGGTAGTTAGTTATCGTCTCTTTGACGGGTACTCGATTTTCCAAACCTTTGCGGATACGCTGAATAACTTCGGCCTCGGACTTTGGTCCTTGAAGCAGGCTGGGTTTTTGTCCCATCACTTCGCCCAAGGAATAACCGGTGAGCTTGGTGAAGTCATCATTGACCCAAAGTATTCTTCGGGCTGGATCTGTAAGTATGACTGCAATGCGAGGAGTAACCATCGGGAGTGTTGTTTAACCTTGTTTAAAACCTATCAACTGGAAGTTAAATCGCTCATTTTAAACTTTTTAAGGTGGAAAAATGAGAAAATTGCTAGAAGCAGGAATATGCGGTGCTATACTGGTTTCATATATAAATTTAGTCTGTTTAAGGGGTATTCCCAAATTATTTAGCATTATTTGCACGTATTGCAAAGCCCTTTCTTAGGGAAGTGCAGATATTGTTATTCAATAAAAACAGGTGTAAAAAAGGAAAATACCTTCTTTTTGAGGTAAAAAACTGATGATCAATAATCTTAGTATTTAAATTATTTTTTAATGTATTTGTATCCTGACAATTTTGATTCCGCCCTTGTGGTGAATCGATTTAGTTGTTAAATTCCAGTTAATCCCCCCCTAACCCGAGAAGCTTTTTCCGTTTCTCATCGTCTACACCTATGAGCTTTTGAGATTGCCGTCTTCAACCAAGACGGGGTACATGCTTTTGGCATATTTTTTAATCATTAGGATTGACTGAACTATGGTCCCATTTCGGACGTGGATAATGGCTTACCGGTACTTTTTTTCCGGAATTCTATTCTTGCTTGCAGGAATGGTTGCCTTTTTATTGTGGCCCTCCCGCACCACTCCGCCTCCATTTACCAAGCTCTCTCAAAAGCAACTCCCGCTGGATTGGGGCCAGGTAGATACGTCACTCCTTTTGGGTCAGTTGGGCTGGTTAACTGGAGATGCCGGTGATTTTACCTCCTCCGGTGAGCTCAAACAACTCATCGAGACGCATCAACCTGGCGGATTACAACTAACGGGTTTTTCCCCCCAGGTTTTCCCGCATTTATCCGCCTTTCTGCAAAAGGGTATTACGGTGCCTTTGCTCGATGGAAGCGATGCCTTCCCCTTGTTGCAAACGCATTTTAACACTGGCCAAAACTTGCCTTCCCCCGGTTTGATGGCTTCGATGGGAGATGAAGACATCGCAGCATCCTGGCAGAAACTATCCATGGTCCAGTCGCATGCTTCCCACCTGGAGTTTCGAATTTTACCTACTGCTCAACTGGATCCCGAAGCCTGGAATTCTGCTGGCATCCTCTCCTTTGCGCATCTTTCCGTAGGTCCCTGGCCAGACACCTCAAGTGCTTTGAATGCCCTGGAAGTGCAGCTTCGGCCGCTGATCGATAACGGTTTGTCGGGGATTTATTTGGATTCCACTGCCTGGGAACAGCTCTCCATTTCAGAAAATACATGGAGGGTGTGGTTGCGCGAAGGTCTTGGATTTCAAGGCTTGTTGCTAACCGATTTTATTTCCGCCCGCCATATTCCCGCTCAGTTAAATGCCTCGGTGGATATCTGGATGATTGACCGGAAAGAAATCTCTTCTTTCAACCAGACTATTCAAACGGAATATGCTTATCGAATTCGACCGGAAGAATGGGATGCCCGACTGCTCCGGGTGTTAAAAGCAAAAGAATGGGTCTTTAAAGTACGCCGACAACAAAAAGCAAGTACAGAAACCGTTAAACAGGCTTCTTTGCTTCCGAGCTCTGACCCGGAAGCCTTATCTAACTTCGATCTGTACCGAAATCTAGAGGATAATCGCTGGGATCATCTGGCTTGGAAATGGACCCGTTCCAGCCTGGTTTTGGCAGCCAACCCTAACTTTTTACTGCCTTTTACACGAATTGGGGACAAAACATTTCAGGTGTGGACCCTTTCGGACACGAGTTGTACCACTTTTGAAAAGCGGTTTCGTCAATATGCGGATGTTCGGGTTCGCAGCCTGGACACAGATCGATATCCCATTCAACCTATAGCCGTTCGGCAGGTACCGGGGACTGTAAATATTGTATTGGTCGATCAGGAAAACCTGACCGAATCTACGCACGGAGCATTTATCCGGTCGGTACGCCATTTGGCTTCTAAAAGTCCGGTGGTGGTGCTTCATTTTGGTGCGATCGACCAACTCCAGTACTGGGGAGATGAAGCAGCTCTGATCTACGTGGCCGAAAAAACGAAACTCACCGAAACCCTAGCAGCAGAAATGCTGTTTGGCGGATTTTCTCCTCGGGGGAAATTACCCTACGCTATTAATGACTATTTTCCAGCCGATCACGGACTTACATTTCCAAAAATCAGACTGCAACGACCGCCCACTCAAATTCATCGGGTACTACCCGAAAAGTTGGTCGGCATCGATGCTATTGTGTATTCAGCTATTGAAAAAGGAGCGTTTCCAGGGTGCCAGATTGCCATTGCTTATCAGGGCGATATTCTATATTCCAAAGCCTTTGGAAAGCATACTTACCAGGAGGATGCAGTACCTGTAAAAGTCACCGATCTCTATGACCTAGCTTCGCTTACGAAAGTAGCAGCTACGACAATGATGGCTATGAGCTTGCATCATCGTGGGGTGCTCGACCTCCGAAAGCCGATTGGAGACTACTTGTCCTTCCCAAGCAACAGCCGGCTGGCGGCCATCCCTGTGGAGCGGCTGCTCACGCATCAATCGGGCTTGCGTTCCAATTTGCCAATTTTTCCTTATCTCAAGGGAAAGAAGAAATCCAGAGTCAACTGTAAAGATGGATTTTGTGACTGGGCCCATGCCGACTTTCCGGTATCAGTGGCCGAAGACCTGTACTTCTCTGCGGAACTGGAACAAGACCTTCGTCAATCTATCCTGGCTTTGAATCCGAGACAGGGCAGGCGCTATCGGTACAGCGACCTCAACTTTTATTTGCTCCAACAGATTCTCGAACAACAAAGCGGCCAATCGCTCGATGCATGGACCCAAGAGCATCTGTACCGGGATCTCGGGTTGCGGTATACCTTGTTTAACCCCCTGGAGCGGTTTTCGAAAAACAGGATTGCGCCTACGGAAAGAGATATGGAGTGGAGAAAACAACTTCTTCAGGGATATGTCCATGATGAGGCTGCTGCCTTATTGGGTGGCGTGAGTGGGCATGCCGGTTTGTTTTCCAATGCGGAAGATCTGGCCGTGCTCTTCCAAATGGTGTTGAACGGCGGACAGTACGGAGGTACCTACTTCTTCGATCCGGGCACAACGACTCTGTTCACAGAGCCTTACAAAGGAGAAATTCGGGGATTGGGCTTTGATAAACCCTCCAGATTGAATGCGTCTAGCCGAGCGGGGCAGATCAGTCAGGAAGCTTACGGGCATACCGGCTTTACGGGCACCTGTGTCTGGGTAGATCCGGCTAATGAATTGGTATTTGTCTTTCTGTCCAACCGGGTGCATCCGAAAAAAGACAATCGAAAACTGCAAGAGCAAATGATCCGGCGCCGGATTCATGATGTGGTATACGATGCCTTGGGGACTGCTTCGGACTTTTTTCCCGGTCTTCCAGGAGAAAAGAACATTCAGTAAGCGCTTACTCCTTCCGAAGACCTTCCAGCATCCATTGGGCGACCAGCTGCCTGTTCTTTTCCAATAAAATTCGTTGCAAGTCCACGGGGTGCCTGATGTTGCCCAGTTCTACATAAATGGTGGTGGGGATACAGTTTTCAATCATGAATAAATCCCGGTAAATGATTCGGCCAAAATAGGAACGATTGGGCTGGTATTTTTTGTAATAGGCTTTAAAGGTTTGCATTAAATTTTTTGCGGTCTGCCGACTTTCGGTTTTATCTTCTTGATGGTAGAAAAAGACATCCACGCGTTGGTTGGTAGCTCTGGAGTCTATATGAATGATGATGACTTTTTGGTCGGCTGCCGGAACACCTTTTTTGATATTGGCCGCATACAAACTGTTAATTATATCAGACCGCTGGGTGAGCCTTGGTTTTTGGTAATGATGCATAGGCGTATCTCCCCAGTGGCGTTCATCCGTATCGCAATTGAGGATCTTTC
The DNA here is from genome assembly GCA_964641965.1 of uncultured Saprospiraceae bacterium. Taxonomy (GTDB): domain Bacteria; phylum Bacteroidota; class Bacteroidia; order Chitinophagales; family Saprospiraceae; genus JAJDFU01. The sequence goes on from CAZXLD010000054.1 coordinate 19,556, forward strand.
CAGAGCGAATACCGTCATTTGGATCGCGGGTGATAATGTAGACCTTGGCCCCATCTTTGATTAACAGACGCGCCAGCCGCAAGGTCACATCGTAGGCATATTCATCTTCACACAAACTGTGACTTCCATATTTGCCGATGGCACCCGGATCGGGGCCACCGTGGCCACTGACCAGGTAAAAGACCTTACCCGTGAGCTTGGGGTTTGGGAAGTAAGGCACCTTCTCATAGCTCGGGCCGAAAATGGGAAAGACGCCTTCCTTGTTCACCTCCGGGTTTTCCGCCAGTAGGGGGGTCGGGGGAGGCGAGGGGACCTGATCTTTGATCGGGCATTTGAATTCGTGATGGGGTACCCAAAGTCTTTTGTCTTCCTGGAAGGGGGCCTCTCGAAGCCGCTGATCGTACATGCGATCGTTGTAATCCTGGATGCGTTTTCGGATTTTCCAATCTTCTATACCCAGGGAGGACCCAATCGATTTCCCGTTGAAGGCCTTCACATGAATAGGTAGCAAGTACTCCTTGCCCAATTTCAGATGGGCATTGCGCTCCAATTTGTTAATGGAATAAAAATGATCCTGATTACAAGAATAGCCGTCCAGTTCAAACTTGCGCAGGAGTGCTAACACACCATCACCCTTTTGTGCAATGACAGAAACGTATTCATCTGCCAAAGCAAGCTGGGAAGTGGCCGTAATGAATAGAATGAACAGGCAGCAGAGTCGGGAAATGGCAATCATCATTAGCTGCTTCTCCAGGTCAGTCTGTAGAGAAGTACTGACCCAATTTTGCGTCTACAGTAATTCGGGTTTTTCAAATAAAACCTACACAAAGAAACGGAAAAATTGTGTGTGAACTTGTGGAGTAGGCGTATTTTTGCCCGATGAGTTTTTGGCAAGAGGTAGGATTGTTGTTTCGGAAAGAGGTGGTAACTGAATGGCGAAGTCGGTACGGGATTAGCGCTATTCTGCTTTACGTACTGTCTACCGTGTTTGTGGTTTATATGGCCTTCCGGCAGTTAGAGCCTGATGCGTGGAATGCCGTTTTTTGGATCATTATCCTGTTTGCTGGTATTGGTGCCGTGCTCAAGAGTTTTGTACAGGAAACCGGTGGTCGGCAGCTATATTATTATACCCTGGTTAACCCAATTGCTCTTTTGCTGGCGAAGTGGTTGTACAATGCCTTATTGCTGCTGGGACTAGGAGTGTTGTGTTGGTTGGGACTGGCTTTTGTGGCAGGTAATCCGGTAAGTGACAGCTTGCTTTTTTTGGCCGCCATTGGCCTGGCTGGCATCGGCTTATCCACGGCCTTCACATTTTTGTCAGGAATTGCGATCAAAGCAGATAATTCGGCTACGTTGATGACTTTGTTGTGCTTTCCGGTGATCCTACCGATTCTTCTATTGTTATTACGGATAAGCTCTTATGCCTTGGGTTTGGTAGAAGCGGAAGGATTGCAGGGAGATGTGATGCTACTGATTGGAATCGATTTATTGCTGCTGGCGTTGGCCTTAGTTATGTATCCGCAGTTGTGGAGAGACTAAGGGGAGTTGCGAATGGGGAATGGCGAATGACAAATGCCAAATGATGAGTGTGGAGTGGCGAATGATAAGGCCTGGATTTTCAATGGTCAATTCTCGATTAGGCAAGTATTGAGTATCCAGCCGAGCATCCAGTATCCAGCTACAAAAGTAACGCCTTCAGGCGCAAGTATCGCGCCCTTGGGCGCCAGGATCGCGAAGCGAGCATTCGACAATAAGCTTTGGTTAAAAATGAAGCTTAAAAACAAATCATGAAAGGACTTTGGTGGAAAGGCTTGGGTGTTTTGATTTTGATTTATGTGCTGGTTGCAGGCTTGGGGGTACCGCTCAAACCGGGAATAGTAGGCGTAGATCCGAACACCTTTAATGCAGGCGAACGGATCCAACTGCAGGTGACCGGCTACAATTCCTTTTACAAGGAAGCTGGCGAGGTGCGAGCCTGGCTCAAGACCGAAGAAGATGTTTGGGAAAAGGAGCCCTTGTTTCTGGAAGCTGCTGAGGTGAATATTCAGGATGACCGCCGACTGGAAATTATTTTTGACTTGCCTGCTTTTCTGCCGCAAACCACCACCTTTCAAGGATTCACCCTGATCCTGGATAACGCAGTGGATGGCCCTTCCCTGCTACCGGGCGCGGTTTTCATCCGGCAGGATAGTATGTATAAAGAAGCCGGGGTGCAAGCCTGGAGCCAGGACCAACCTGGGAGCTTCGAAGTTAAGTCTGACTTTTCGTTCCCGTTCCGCAATATCCTGGCTGAAAGCATCCGGAACACCTATTTCCATGTCCCCTTGTGGTTCTCCATGTTGTTTATCCTGTTGGCTTCCGTGGTTTTCAGTATTCGGTACCTTCTTTGGAAGCGACCCATCGACAACAGGAAGGCCGTTTCCCTGGCCCGGGTAGGGGTCTGGTTTGGTATCCTTGGTCTGATAACCGGCGCTATTTGGGCAAAAAACACCTGGGGTGCCTATTGGAGCTTCGATGTGAAGCAAAATATGACCGCCGTGGCCCTGTTGATCTACCTGGCTTATTTCATTCTTCGGGCCGGCTTTGAAGACTACGAACAGCGCGCTCGCCTCAGCGCTATTTATAATATTTTCGCTTTCTCCACATTGATTCCCTTGCTCTACGTTATCCCTCGACTTACAGACAGCCTGCACCCGGGTGCGGGTGGAAATCCAGCCTTGGGAGGGGAAGACCTGGACAATACGATGCGACTGGTTTTCTATCCGGCTATTATTGGCTGGACATTGCTGGGCGTATGGATGGCTCAACTCAGTTTTCGGTTCGAACAGCTTCGGGAAAGGATGCTCGAAATCGAGGATGAAGAAATCCTATTGGCCGATTAAAAAAATAAACCGACTTTAGCGCGGAATTTTTATCTATGAAAACGCGAATCCTCCAATTATTACTCTGTTTTCTAATTGTGAATCCGTTCGCCGGCCTTGCCCAAGATCCAGGTTCGGACTTCATGCGAAGCAGCGGAAAGATTTATGTCGTGATTGCTGTGATTCTCGCCGTTTTCATCGGAATCGTTGTATTTCTGGTCTATCTGGACCGTCGCCTAACCAAATTGGAAAACCAAATTAAAGAACATGACCAAGCCTAGGACGAGCTTCCTGGACAGTGTTGGCATTTACTACGATCGGGCCGCGCAACACACCGGACTGAGCAAGGGGTTGCTCGAACAGATCAAAGCCTGCAACTCCGTCTACAAAATGCAGTTTCCCGTTGAGATCGGAAGTGAAGTAAAGGTAATCGAGGCTTATCGGGTGCAGCACAGTCATCACCGCCTACCTACCAAAGGAGGAATTCGCTACAGTAATCACGTGAACCAGCAGGAAGTCATGGCTTTGGCCACCCTGATGACCTACAAATGTGCTATTGTGGATGTGCCCTTCGGTGGTGCGAAAGGTGGGGTCAAGATCAACCCCTGGGAATACACTCCGGGCCAGTTGGAAAAGATCACCCGCCGCTACACCTTCGAACTGATCAACCGCAACTTCATTGGTCCTTCTATCGACGTGCCCGCTCCGGATTACGGTACCGGAGCCCGGGAAATGGCTTGGATCTACGATACTTACCGAACCATGCGGGGCGATGAGTTGAATGCCGCCGGTTGCGTTACGGGCAAACCGGTCAATCAAAACGGAATCCGCGGTCGTACGGAAGCAACCGGACGAGGCGTATTTTATGGAATCCGGGAAGCCTGCGAGGTTGCCGAGGATATGAAGTCCCTGGGCTTAAAATCTGGACTCAAAGGAAAGACCATGGTGATCCAGGGGCTGGGAAATGTGGGTTCGTATACTGCTACGCTTTCCCAGGACGAAGGAGGGGCAGTGATCGTAGGGGTGAGCGAAGTAGAAGGGGCGATTTACAAGAAAGATGGTTTTGATATTCATGAGTTGATCCGATACCGAAAGGAAACCGGTTCCATCCTGGGCTACCCCGGAGCGGAGAACTTTGAGAAAATTGAGCGGAATAAGGTCATGGAGTTTGAATGCGATATTCTGGTTCCTGCTGCCCTCGAAAACGTTATCACGGAGTATAACGCCAAGGATATCAAGGCCAAAATTATTGCCGAAGCCGCCAATGGCCCCATTACGGCAGGTGCGGAAGCTATCCTGATCGAAGCCGGGAAAATGATCTTGCCCGACTTGTACCTGAATGCTGGCGGGGTGACCGTCTCCTACTTCGAATGGCTGAAGAACCTGTCGCACATGCGATTCGGCCGCATGGAAAAACGCTTTAATCAGAATGCATTTGATCGCCTGGTGGGTACCGTTGAGCGGTTAACCGGACAAACCATTGACGTGCGCGAACGATCCATTTTGATCAAAGGAGCTGAAGAGATTGATCTGGTTCGGTCGGGCTTGGAGGAGACCATGATCAATGCCTACCACCAGATCCGCGAGGTAAAGGTGCAAAGCAACCAGATCCAGGACCTGCGTACGGCAGCATTTGTCAATGCAATCACCAAGATCAGTAACGATTATATGTCGCTGGGTATATTTCCTTGATCATCAAGGAATTGTTTTCTTATCACCTGTGAAAAAGGGGAGCGATTTGCCCAATTCAAATAATGAGGGTGAATCGTTTTCTTTTTTAAGGGTGCCTGGCAGCTTTCGGAGCTACTAAAAAACAGAATAAAATTGTAAAGAAATTTTGTTTTTCTGCCAATCATAAAATTTTTTAGGGCAAATGGGTTCATTGTTTGTACATTGTTTTTTGGTTCATTAATTTTGCCCGCATTATTTTAGGAATTTTTTAATGGAAACGCCATGCCCGAAAAACTGGATAAGATAGATCTCAGAATCCTCAAGATACTCCAGGAAAACAGTAAGATCACCAACCTCGACCTTTCCAAAAAGATAGGCCTTTCTCCGGCTCCCACCCTGGAGCGGGTAAAAAAACTGGAGAACAACCAGGTTATCTCCAGCTACCATGCCGTGGTAAATCCGCAGTCCATGGGCTTGAATGTGAAGACTTTTGTACTGGTTTCGCTGGCTTGGCAAAAAGAAAATGCCCTGAATCATTTCCTGGATAAGATTAAGGAGATCCCCGAAATCGTGGAGTGCTATATCATTACCGGTGAAGCGGATTTCCTGATCAAAATCGTGTGTAAGGATATACCGCTTTATGAGCAGCTTCTGTTCAAAACCCTTTCCCAAATCGAGGAAATCGAGCGCCTAAAGACCTTGATGACCCTGTCTACCGTAAAGGATACCAAGGTATTGCCCTACAAGTACGACTAACGCATTTACCGAGGCTTTATCCGTTGAATCACAAGTGGAATAAGAAAGAATCCCTGCTTTGGCAACTCGATTGGCAGGCCGGAAAGGGTACCTCCTTTCTTTTCGGAACCATGCATGTTCGGGATCAACGCGCCTTTCAATGGTTTGAAATGGCTACTCAAGCCCTTGGGCAATGTGACTGTCTGGCCCTGGAAATCGAGCTGGGTGCATCGCCGCCTCCCGATTGGAGCCGTCAGTTTCGATTACCACCTGGGGGGAATCTGGAAAACCTCCTCGGGCCAAAAGCCTTTGAAAAGGGTAGCCGAATCCTGAAAAAAGCCTTTGACGTAACCCTTTCTGACTATCAACACTCCCTTCCTATGCTGGTGGTCCAGGCCATTGATGCAGAAATTCTTAAAGGGGACCATCCGGTTGCGTTGGATGAAGCCTTGTTTCGGACGGCCCTCCAGGAAGGTAAAACTGTGATTGGCCTGGAAACGATGGAGAGCCAAATACAATTGTTACAACGCATTCCGATAGCGTATCAAGTTCGACAACTGAAAAAGATCATTCGCTCGGTTTCCAATCATCGACGAAGCCTTTCCCGCTATGCTCAGCTTTATGAGGCAGGCCGAATCAATCAGATCTACAAGGCTGCCCGCAGTGGTGCCGGTTCCATGCGCAGAGAATTGATCGATATTCGGAATCAACGAATGGTCGCCGCGCTGCTAGAACAAATGCGCTCCCGTTCCGTATTTGCAGCTGTAGGCGCCGGTCATTTACCCGGCAAAGCAGGTATGCTTCGGCTGTTGAAGCAAGCTGGTTGTAACATTCAGGCGGTAGAACGCCGAGATTACCAATGAACGACAAAAAAGGTGGCCGGTAGCCCGACCAAATTTAGGGGATTGACGTTTTGATGTGCAGATTTCGGTATCTGTTGATATCCAAATGCAAAATGCTAAAATGTACTGACGCCCAATTTTGGTGTTAGCACCAGCTCGAATTAAAAATAGGAAGGCTTGCGACTTGCTTACTTTTAATTCGGTATTAATCGAAGTTTATGCGCCTCCTGTTTATACTCTGTTGTGTGCTGACCTTGGGTGTAGGTTACGGTCAAAAAAACTATACCCTCAGTGGCTATGTGAAGGACAGTCTGACGGGGGAAACCTTGATCAGTGCCAACATATTTGTGGCAGATGATCCTGCTAAAGGGACGATTTCCAATACTTACGGTTTCTATTCGCTTAGCTTACCGCCTGGTGAATACGACCTTGTAGTTTCCTACCTGGGGTATGGGGAGCAACAGATACCGGTCAAACTGGATTCGAATATTCGATTAAATGTGACCCTGACAGAAGGGGTTGCCCTTCAAGAGGTGGTCGTAACGGGAGAGGCCTCTGACCAAAACGTCAGGGGCACCGAAATGGGGACGGTAGACCTTTCCATTGACCGAATCAAGACCCTGCCCGCTGTTTTCGGGGAAGTGGACGTCCTGAAAGCCATTCAGTTACTTCCCGGCGTTCAATCGGCAGGGGAGGGTAATGCCGGGTTCTATGTGCGCGGGGGCGGCCCGGACCAAAATCTGGTCTTGCTGGATGAAGCCATTGTCTATAATTCCGGTCATCTATTGGGTTTCTTTTCCGTGTTCAATGCCGATGCGCTCAAAAATACGACCCTGATTAAAGGAGGTATGCCGGCCAATTATGGCGGGCGATTGTCCAGCGTGGTAGATGTGCAAATGAAGGAGGGGAATGACCAGCAATTTGGGATCACGGGCGGTATCGGCCTGATTTCCTCTCGACTGACGGTGGAGGGACCAATCGTGCGCGACCGCAGTTCGTTTATTGTCTCCGGACGCCGGACCTATATAGCCGATCTAGCCCAACCCTTGATCCGGGGGACGGATTTTGCGGGTACGAATTATTTCTTTTACGACCTCAATGCCAAAATCAATTATCGTTTTTCGGACCAGGACCGAATCTACCTGAGCGCCTACTTTGGCCGGGACGTATTGAAGTTTCGGCAACCGGGGCGCGATTTTTTCTTTGACTTACCCTACGGAAACGGGACAGCTACGCTGCGCTGGAATCACTTGTTTAGCGATAAACTGTTTATGAACGCTTCGGTGATCTATAACAATTATGACTTCAGTTTCTCCGGTGGGCAGGATGATTTTTCGGCCAAAGTATTCAGTGGGGTACGCGATTACAATGGGAAATTGGATTTTGAATGGTTTCCCAACCCGAACCACAACGTCAAGTACGGGCTGAATTACACCTATCACAAACTGACCCCCAATACAGCGACGGCCGTCACCGTGGATGCCACCTTCGACAATGGCCTTACGCCTAAATTTGCACATGAAACAGCTTTCTACTTCCTGGACGAGATTAATTTTGGTCCGGCCTTAAGTGTTAATGCCGGCTTTCGATTTTCCATTTTTACCCAATTGGGTCCCTATGAATCATTGGAGGAAGGTATTTCCTATACGAAAGGCGAACCCGTCCAGACCTATACTGGTCTCGAGCCACGTCTGAGTGCTCGCTACCGACTAAATCGTAACACCTCCTTTAAGGCAGGCTTTGCCATGACTTACCAGTACTTGCATCTGGTCAGCAACTCTACCTCTACTTTACCGACGGATATTTGGGTGCCTTCTTCTCAGGTAATCGAGCCTCAAATTGCATTACAATATGCGGTGGGCTGGTTCCAAAACTTTGCCAATGATCAATTTGAGGCTTCGGTGGAGGTCTATTATAAGGATTTGCAAAATCAAATTGATTATCCGGAGAATTTCGTTAATGATATTTCAGTGGATCTGGAAAATGTATTTGTTTTTGGCAGGGGCCGGGCGTATGGTATTGAGTTCTTTTTGAAAAAGCGCAAAGGGAAATTTACAGGTTGGATCGGGTACACCCTGGCGCGTACGGAGCGCGAATTTCCGGATATCAATGACGGAGCTGTTTTTCCAACGGTGTACGACCGGAGGCATGATCTTTCGTTGGTATTGAGTTATAAGGTTAGTCCGAAGTGGGAATTGGGCGCTACCTTTGTGTATGGTAGCGGGAATGCGTTCACGCCTATTCGGAGTTTGTATTTTATTGAGCAGAACTTTGCCATCAATTACGGCGATCGCAACAGCGCCCGTTTGCCGGCCTACCACCGGTTGGATTTTGCCGCTACCTGGACGCCTAATCCCGATCCGGAGAAGCGTTTCCATTCCATTTGGACCTTTTCGGTCTACAACCTTTACAATCGACAGAATCCATTTTTCATCTTCTACGAATTGGATACGGATGTCTCCGCCGGGACCTCCTCAGCCAGTGCCTTTCAGGTATCCTTGTTCCCGATTATCCCGTCCATCACCTGGAATTTCAAGTGGAATAGTCGCAGAAGGTAACCCTTCCCCCGTC
>CAZXLD010000054.1:28335-29721 GCA_964641965.1 uncultured Saprospiraceae bacterium
TCCATCACCTGGAATTTCAAGTGGAATAGTCGCAGAAGGTAACCCTTCCCCCGTCAATTGTCCCCCGTGCACTGTCAATTGTCCCCCGTCTACCGTCAACCGTCCCCCGTCTACCGTCTCAATCGATTGGCGTACTCCTGCATGAGAAAGCCGATATCCGAAGGCAGGATGAAATACCGTCGTTCTTTAGAGATCTCATCGGCCCGGTGGAATTGCCGGAAATTGTAATAGGTGTCCCGGATTCTTTTGTAATTGGGTTTAGTCTGTTTTCGATCGGAGAAGGAGTCTTTCTTTTCGATGCGTTCCAACTGGTTGAGGAGGTTGGCTAACACCAGGTAGACTTTTTCTTTTTCTTTAGCTTCGAAGTCCAGGTTGATGGAACCATTGTATTGGGGGAGAAAGCCAATGAGTTCGTGGATATCTTGGTGGAACTGGTTGGGGCAGTTTCCATTTTTCCCGTTGCATTCGGTGACCAGGCGGTCGTATTCCTGCCGGAGTCGTTCGGACCGTTGGCTGACCTCATCGTAGGTAGCGCTGCGTTCAAAATGCATTTCAATCCATTCCTCCAGATCATCAGAAATCAGGGGTGGAGTGCCGGTCAAGCCTGCTTTATTGGCAATGCGTTTATGGTCAATTTCGTCTCGGTTCAGGTAGGTTTGTGTCATGAAGGCGAGGATAAACGCCACCACTTCCAGCAGGAGCAAGCGGTAGAGGGGTTTCAGGTATTTCTCCTCCATCTTCAGCAGTCCGGAAATGCCAGCCAGGGTGAGCAGGGCGGTGATGGCGAATACGCCGATGAAGATGTACATGAGGATCTGAGTCTCCATGAAGGAAGTTGCTTAGATGTTCAAATAAAAGAATGGATAAGGAGGTGCCTGAATAATATCCTTTGGACTTCAAATTGTCCTTTCGGGGCCGGATTTCGTTCCAAAAGTGTTACGTAGCTATGGCTATGATCCATTTTTGCGCCTTATCCGGCGTCGAAAAACCGAATTTTCGTCTTCAAAAACATCATTCAAACACACCCTTAAATTAGGAAATTTCGAACAAGACGAGCCAAAACCGGACTGTTTGTAAAGGAATCGGTACCAAAGAAGCCACAAATGGCAGAGAAGGAGAGTGACGAATGACGAATGTGGAATGTGGAATTTCGAGTGCGGGGTGTGGAATGACGAGTGGCAAATGTCAAATGTGGAGCGGTCTGGATTTTCAATTTTCAATGTCCAATTTTCGATTAAGGAAGATTCTCAAGTAAAAAATATTAGGTTACCAGTATCAGCGGTAGGCCAATAGCATCCAGCATCCAGCAACAAGTGGCAAGTGGCAAATGTCAAATGTGGAATTTCGAGTGCGGGGTGCGGAGTATGGAATACGGAGTGGCGAGTG
>CAZXLD010000055.1:0-7082 GCA_964641965.1 uncultured Saprospiraceae bacterium
CGTCCACCGTGCACCGTCCACCGTGCACCGTCCACCGTTTGCCGTCCACCGTGCACCGTCCATCGTGCATCCATGTGATAACGCCGCTCCTCCTTGATTGAATGGTTTAAATGTTAGAGTCTATCCAATTGCTGAAATGCCTTACCCAAAAAAGTCGTTAAATCACCGGCAATGAGGGCCTCCTGCCCAAATTCCCCAACAGCAAGGTCGCCAGCGAGCCCGTGCAGAAATACGCCCAACTTGGCGGCATCCTCCGAGTCGTACCCTTGTGCAAGTAAGGCCGTGAGTATACCGGTCAACACATCGCCTGCTCCACCAGTCGCCATTCCCGGATTGCCTGTAGAATTGAACCATACCTTCCCATCAGGGCCGGAAATACTGGTGTAAGCCCCTTTCAAAACAATGTAGACCTGGTGTTTGATGGATGCCTCCCGCTGGATTTCTAGTTGCCCAAAACCATTTTTTTGTGGTCCAAATAGTCGTTTAAACTCACCAGGATGCGGTGTCAGAATACTACCAGGCGGTATATCCGACCACCATTTAGGGTGCTGGCTTAATAGATTTAGCGCATCTGCATCCAGGACGATTGGATGATCGAATTGGTTAAGCAAATGCAGTAGTACCTCGGCTGTTGCCTTTTGTTGACCGATGCCAGGACCAATGCCGACAGCTGTGTAGGATTTATATTCAACCGGATTCGAGATGAAGGCATCTGTGGTATCTGGAATAACCATGGCTTCCGGAACCGACTGCTGGAGAATCGAATAACCACATCCGGGAACTTGTATCGTTAGCAGCCCTATTCCTGACCGCAAACAACCAGAAGCCGCAAGGATACCCGCACCAATCTTTCCCCTGCTTCCAGCGATCAACAAGGCATGTCCAAAATTGCCTTTGTGACTGAAAGTAGCCCTTGGAATCCTTAGTTGCTTGGCTTCGTTAGCGGTCAGGTAATGAAAGGGCGTTTCCAGTTGTTCCATCCTTTGTCTACTTAACTGGATATCGCCTACTGTCCAATGGCCCAACACATCCTGGTTTTCAGGGAAAAAGAAAGAAAGCTTCGGACTTTGAAAAGTGAAGGTGTAATGGGCGTGAAAACAAATCCCTTCACTGGGTCTATCCGGAGCCAGACCAGAGGGAATATCCAACGCCACACGTGTGACAGGTGAGGAATTAAGATAGTGAATTATGGATTCCGGAAACCCTTCAAGTGGCCGATTAATTCCTGTCCCAAAGAGCGCATCTACCACCACCGAACCCTTGGGTAGTTTTGGAAATGGATGACCGGTTTGAAGGTGTACTTGTGATAGCCAGTCAGGTCCTGGCAGGCGATTCTGGTTTATGGTAAAATCAGTAGAAGGTTTGCCGATATCACAGATCCAGACCGTGACGCTATACTTCACCCGATACAGCATTCGGGCTAAGGCAAGGCCATCGCCTCCATTGTTACCTTGACCGCAAATGAGGAAGACAGGACGACCTTTATCGGGGAATGTTTTACAAAACCACTCAAAAAGAGCATGGGCAGCGCGCTCCATCAGGTCAATAGAGGCAATTGGTTCCTGCTGGATGGTATAGGCATCCAGGTCTCGGGCTTGTTCAGCAGTCCATATTTTCATGTAGAAAGGATATCTGTATACTCCTTTAAAAATACAGGATGCCTAAAGAATTTTCACCCGATCCTGATTTTGATAAAACGGAGGATAGCCGGTGAATGCTTATGGGGTAGAGCATTGAACCATGAAACCATGTGGCACTCCCGAAAACGATTTGTACCCCCTTTATGGTTGCGGCAGTTTTTTCCAGCTAATACTGACGCAAGTTTAAAATGACCTATTTAAAAATGGAGCAAACAGCCATACTTGGTCAGCCCCGACGACAAGTGTCGGGATCAAGGACATTATACCATTTCAAGGAATGCTGTATTTAAGTGACAGGCCGTTTTCAACTTAAAATGGTATAATACCTTTAATTAAGGGGTTTTACCTTGGCTAAATTAGTTGACGGGTAATTTCCTTCAGCTGGAGTTACCGCTTGGTCAAAAAATTGCAGATTTAAGTAGTGCTATCTATATCAACCTGAGAAAGAATTCGTTCTGATCAGGTATATGAATTTTTTTACTCTCATTTCAGGGGTCTTGTTTGTGTTTGCTGCTCACCTTCCATTACAGGCGCAACTAAGCATTGGTCTAGGCGCGGGGGGAGGAATTACGGCTCCCTACTTATTTCGGGCAAATGTGTCTTTGGAGTGGACATTCCGTCCGGTCTGGACCCTTCGGTCTGAAATCGGAATTGCCCAACAAAACAATCCAGCTTTTATTCAAGCCTTATCGGTGTCCGGAGTAGCTTTTGCCTCTGCTCGGGAATCCTATCTGGAGATTCCTTTCCTCCTGAAAGGGCAATTGAAACTCAAGCAATGGGAATGGTATGGTTTGGTAGGACCACAACTAAATTGGTTGCTCAATTTACAGGCCTGGCGGGAGGAAGAGGATGGCCGATTGACCTTTGTAAACCTGGATCCGGAAGAAAATTTTATTAGTCGGATAGATGTAGGCTTACTGACTGGGTTGGGTGTACAGAAGCAGATCTCCGAAGTGCTCGTTTTATTTGGTGAGTTGCGCTACTTTTTGGGATTGCGAAATATTGAGCAACGCGGTCAATTATCATTGTATAATCAAGGGCATTTTTTCCAGATCGGTTTTCGGTTTTATCCATCCAAAGCTTTTCGAAAAAAGAATTCCGCCTCCGGTTTAAAAATGAATCCCTTGCATTGGGGCTTCTTATAAAGAAAATCGGCCAGCTCAAATCAATGAGTTGGCCGATCCCAAATCAATCACAATAAAAAGGCGGTTAAGCCTCTATTCGCTTACCATTGGTATTACCTTTCTTTTTCATTTCCTCGCCCAATTGCTGGGAAGCAGTAAAGGAAGCTACCATTTGCGATAGCATATCACTTCCTGCAGTAGGGTTATTCGGGAGCAGGATAAGGTTGCTGTTCGAATTTTCACCCATGGATTGCATGGTATCATAATGCTGGGTGACAACGATCAAGGCAGATGCTTCCTGACTATTAATCCCCACTTTATTTAGTACTTCAACGGACTCTTCCAGTCCACGTGCAATCTCGCGACGCTGATCGGCGATCCCTTGCCCTTGCAAACGCTTACTTTCTGCTTCTGCCTTGGCCTTGGCTACAATGCGGATGCGCTCTGCCTCCGCATCATATTCTACCGCTTTCTTGTTACGCTCTGCGGCATTGATCTTGTTCATCGCGTGCTTAACCTCTAGGTCTGGGTCGATATCAGTAACAAGGGCCTTGATAATATCGTACCCGTATTCATTCATAGCCTCTTGTAGCTCCCGACGAATAGCGACTGCGATATCGTCTTTGCGTTCAAACACATCGTCCAGTTTCATTTTGGGAACTTCAGCTCGCACCACATCAAACACGTAGGCTGTAATCTGCTCTTGCGGGTTTTCCAATTTGTAAAAGGCCTCATACACCTTCTCCGGAAGGATGAGGAATTGGACCGACACCTTGAGTTTTACAAATACGTTATCCCGGGTTTTAGTCTCAACAATGACGTCCAGTTGTTGGATTTTGAGACTGATTCGACCGGCTACCCGATCCAGAAACGGGATCTTGAATTGAAGTCCCGGTCTTTTGATGCTTTGGAAACGGCCAAACCGCTCTACAATAGCATTTGTTTGCTGTTTAACCGTAAAAATCCCGGATAATAGGATCAGAAACCCTACCGAGAGTATTATAATTAAAGGAGTGGAAATCATGACTATTCTTTTTATGAAATGAATTGGAGCAGTTATGAATATACCATAAATCTATCCTACAGTCCAACCTAAATAGATAAATGACTATAAAATTTCGATTCCTGAGGAAAATAGAAGGGACGGAGTTCGAAATTTGGCCTATGTAAATCAGCTTCGATTAGGTGGTTTCAGGAAAAGTACCGGCATCACCTATTTCTATAGCTGGCTGCCTGTCTCAAAAGAATCAATGCTCGGCTATCGACTCATTTTATCTGCCTAGAGTGATTTGATTTCGGTCACCAGTTGGCTGATAGAGGCTTTAGCATCTCCGAATAACATGCGGTTTTTATCGTGGAAAAAGAGTTGATTTTGAATACCCGCATAGCCGGGGCTCATACTCCGTTTCAGGACGATCGTATTTTTCGCATCCCACACTTTTAAGACCGGCATACCATAAATAGGGGAGGAGGGATCATCCTCTGCAGCGGGGTTGACCACATCGTTTGCACCAACAATAATGACCACATCCGTATTTGGAAGTGCTGAATTGGCGTCATCCAAGTCCAACAATTTAGGGTAAGGCACATCCGCTTCTGCCAACAGGACATTCATATGGCCGGGCATCCGACCCGCTACCGGATGGATCGCGTATTTAACATCCACACCATTGGCCTCCAACAAATCATCCACTTCCTTAACTACCTTTTGCGCCTGAGCCACAGCAAGGCCATAGCCGGGTACAAACATCACTGAATTGGAGTAATAGAGCTGTATGGCCAAGTCGTTAATGGTTGCTTCCTTGACTACCTGGTCACCGGCTGCTGCTCCTCCGCCACCACCACCTCCAAATCCTCCAATCAAGACATTTAGGAGCGAGCGATTCATGGCCTCACACATCAATACGGTCAGGATGGTGCCAGCGGCTCCAACCAGAATACCTCCCACCAACATAAACTGGTTTTGTACAATCAAGCCGGCTGCCGCAGCAGAAAGCCCTGTAAAAGAGTTGAGCAGCGAGATCACTACCGGCATATCTGCACCTCCAATCGGGGCGACAAAGGAAAACCCATACAACAGGGTCAGTCCCAGGAAAACATAGATCAGTAGTGGGTTGGGCCCAGCATTTCCCGCGATCACCAGATAAGCACCCATGATGAGGATGATCGCCAGTAGAACTAGATTAAAGATATTGTGCCCTTTGAAGGTGATTTTACGGTCATTCACTCGACCGTCCAATTTGGCAAAAGCCAGTATGCTTCCGGTGAAGGATACACCGCCCACCAATAAGGTAAATAGAGAGATGATTAGTTGACCCGGGGTCAGGAAAGTACCGGAGAAGAAACGGATCAGTTCTACCATGGCCAGAAAAACGGCTGCTGCACCTCCTAATCCATTAAATATGGATACCAGTTGAGGCATGGCAGTCATTTTAACCCTTCGGGCTGTTAGCCAACCCACTACCGTCCCAAGTACCATGCCACCTGCAATCCAGATGTAATTGTTGCCTCCTCGGGCCTGGGGATCTGTCAAAGCAGCAATAATGGCAATAGTCATTCCAATCGCCGCAATTATATTACCTCTTCTGGCCGAGTCCGGGGAGGCGAGTAGGCGAAGTCCCCAAACAAAGCCCAGGGCGCCCAGCAAATAAGCCAGATTGATCAGAAAAGTAGAAAGTTGGTCCATAAGAGATGTGTAGACTTGTTGGAGTAAGCAGGATAAACGAATCCAGATTAATTGAAAATGGATCTGCCAGCGGCCTTATTTTTTCCTTTTAAACATTTCCAGCATGCGGTCGGTCACAGCAAATCCACCTACTACATTGATCATACCCAAAATGAGGCTCAATAAACCCATACTGATAGCCAGATAGTCGTCGGGCTCAGCTTGCCGGATTAATAAAATAGCACCAATGACCACCACTCCGGAAATAGCGTTGGCTCCAGACATCAAGGGGGTGTGCAGTACGGTTGGGACTTTGGAAATCACCTCGAAACCGAGCATGATGGTGAAAGCCAATAAGAATAGCAGCAGGTAATTTTCATTAAAAAACGTAAAAAAAGCTTCCATGAATAAGTATTAGCGTTATGAAGCAACTTCTGGGGTTTCTGCGGTGAAAAAGGCTCCCCGGATTATCTCGTTCTCCAGATCCGGATGCACTTCCCCATCTTTTACCAGGATTTTCAGGAAGTTTAAGCAATTGTTGCTGTAAAGAAAACTGGCGTCTTGAGGCATTAGAGAAGCGAGGTAAGAATTACCAATGATTTTTACTCCTTGGTGGTCTACCGCTTCGTTATCTTGAGACAGTTCACAATTGCCACCGGTAGAGGAGGCCAGATCGATAACCACCGAACCTGGGCGCATGTTTTCTACCGTTGATTGCGGAAGTAAGATCGGTGCTTTACGACCTCTTACCTGGGCAGTAGTGATGATGACGTCCGATTTGGCGGCACGCTTTTGAACTTCTTCGCGCTGCCGACGTAAAAAATCCTCCGATTGTTGCACGGCATAGCCCCCGGCTCCTGTATCGTCAACCGCGCCTTCCACCTCAATAAACTTGGCGCCAAGACTGAGTACTTCCTCCTTGGCAGCCAGGCGTGTATCGGAAGCTTCAACTTGAGCGCCCAGGCGTTTAGCAGTAGCAATAGCCTGCAATCCGGCTACCCCAGCCCCAAGTACCAGTACTTTCGCCGGCCGAATGGAGCCGGCTGCGGTAATCATCATAGGAAAATAGCGGGGAAGATATCGGGCAGCCTCCAGCACGGCCCGATAGCCGGCAATGGAAGCCATGGAGGACAGTACATCCATGGATTGAGCCAGTGTGGTCCTGGGGATCATGTCCAGACTAAAAGCCTGGAGGCCCAACCCTCTGAGAGTAGCGGTTATCGATTCATTCCGGAATGGAGCAAACTCGGAAATGAGAAAAACTTCTTTCCGTAAACTTTCCAATTCTGCAGGGGCAAGCGGATGAATAGATACCAGGATATCTACTTGATTCAGAATAGTTTGTCGATCCGTTACCTGAGCGTGTTCTGTATAGGTTTCATCCGGGAAAAAGGCCTGATCACCAGCCCCGGTTTCCACAAGAACTGCTACATCAATAGCTTTTAACTTGGGAAGTGTATCGGGCACAATTGCTACCCGGGTATCTTGATCCTCTCTGAGAACTCCTAGCGTGATGGACATATCTGAATGCAAAATTGAAAACGGAAGATAGGAAAGAATGCAAAACTCCGATTTCTACCGCAAAAATTTTACAAGATGAGTACGGTAGGCGGTATGTGAAATAGAAACCGTATGCCATCCACCGTCCACCGT
>CAZXLD010000055.1:7182-29670 GCA_964641965.1 uncultured Saprospiraceae bacterium
CTAAATATCACTGAAGTGTTAAAAAAGGTAACCCTTGCTATATTTGCGAGACGAAAATCATTGGCATTACGAATGCAAATCATAGAAAAACAAAAACATATCATGCCTTTCCAGTCAATTTTTCGACACCTGGGCATACTGTTCTTCTTAGCGACCCTGACAGCACCTGCTTTCGGGCAAGAAGCCAATATTGAGGAAGGTAAAACGCTCTTCCGCAACTATTGTGCTTCCTGTCACAACAAGAACATGAAGGATAACCTCACCGGTCCGGCCCTTGGGGGCGTGGAAGAACGGTGGGCCGAATACCCCAGAGAAGATCTGTATCGGTGGATCCGCAATTCACAGGCTATGATCAACGAAGGTCATCCTCGTGCTGTGGAGCTTTGGAATGAGTGGCAACCCACCATCATGAACAACTTCCTGAATCTAACTGATCAGGAAATGGAGAACTTGATTGCCTACATCAATTTTGAGTACAATAAAAAGCCTGAAGTTGCTGCAGGTCCTGTAGTTGGGGTCGGCGGTACAACTGAAGAGTCGGACAACACGCTCTTGTACATCGTACTCACAGGCATTCTTGCCATTTTGGCTGTGGTGTTGGCCCGTATTTTGTCCAATCTGGATTACTTACTCAAAGTTAAAGAAGGTCAGGAGCCTGAGAAGCGCAAGACGCTAGCGGAAATTTTGACCAGTAAAGGGGTTATCGCATTTGTAGTGTTTGCTCTTGTGGTATTGGGAGGGTATACTACGGTGAACAATGCCATCATGCTGGGGCGTCAGCAGGGGTATGAACCTGAGCAACCGATCAAATTTTCACATGCCACCCACTCCGGGCTTCAGCAGATAGAATGTCAGTATTGTCACGACGGAGCTCGCCGTTCTAAGCATTCGGTGATACCCGCCGCAAATACCTGTATGAATTGTCATTCTGCCGTTAAGTACGGCTCCCAATATGGTACAGCAGAATTAACCAAGATTTATGCTTCCGCTGGTTGGAATCCGAATACGGATGAATACATTGAGGATTATGACCAGATGTCAACGGAAGAAATCGGTGAAGTATACAAAGAGTGGATTGTCGCTCAATTCCTGGATAATGGGGGAGATGCTTCAGAAGCCGATTTCGAAGCCGAAAATCAATGGAAAGACATTGTGGCCTCACTTACCAACCCGGAAATGGGAGACTATTCGGTGGGAGGACCTA
The DNA here is from genome assembly GCA_964641965.1 of uncultured Saprospiraceae bacterium. Classification (GTDB taxonomy): domain Bacteria; phylum Bacteroidota; class Bacteroidia; order Chitinophagales; family Saprospiraceae; genus JAJDFU01. The sequence goes on from CAZXLD010000055.1 coordinate 8,387, forward strand.
TTGAATGGGTACGGATACATAATCTGGCGGATCATGCCTACTTCAATCATGCGCAGCACGTGAAGGTAGGGCAGGTTGAGTGCCAAACCTGCCACGGACCGGTAGAGGAAATGGAGGTGGTTTATCAGTATTCTCCACTATCCATGGGATGGTGTATTAACTGCCACAGGCAAACCGAGGTTAAGTTTGCTGACAATGAATATTATCAGTCCTATGAGCGGTACCACGAAGAGCTTGCGGCAGGTAAGCGTACCAATGTAACTGTGGAAGAAATTGGTGGTCTGGAATGCCAGAAGTGCCACTATTAAACCGAAGACCATACTATAAATATCAGCATACATGAAGAACCACCACAATGACGTGTGGACAGGTGTAGATCAGCTCAGCGACAGGGAAGGTTACGAAAAGGTGGTAGCCCCCGAGTTTACAGAGCTTCCTGTGATTGACACTATGTCTTCAGCGGCTTCTACCCAAGTGGAAAGGAGCCGTCGGGACTTCTTAAAATATTTAGGGTTTAGTGTAGGTACGGCAGCAATTGCTTCCAGCTGTGAAATTCCCGTACGCAAGGCCATTCCGTATGTAGTGAAACCGGATACGATCGTACCTGGGGTTGCTACTTACTATGCCTCAACTTTTGTGCAGGGAGGAGATTTCTGTCCCGTGTTGGTCAAAACCAGAGAGGGAAGACCAATCAAAATTGAGGGTAATAGCCTGAGTTCGATCACAAAAGGCGGAACTAGCGCCCGTGCCCAGGCAAGTGTATTAAGTCTATATGATACCAGCCGATTCACCGGCCCTCTTCGTGTAAGTAATGAGCGGATCAGCCGACCTCGCCGCAACCAGGAGGGGCCTTCCTGGGCTGCGATAGATGAGGAAATTAAAGGAAAACTGAATGCGGATTCCAATATTCGCATCGTATCCAATACAGTCATGAGTCCTACTTCCAAGAAGGCAGTGGAGGACTTTAAGGCAGCCTATCCGAATGCCGAATGGGTGGTGTACGATCCCATTTCCAGTTCGGCTATGATCCAGGCGAATGAGCAGGATTTTGGTCAGGCTGCAATCCCAGCCTATCACTTTGATAAAGCTAAAGTGATTGTTGCTTTTGAAGCGGATTTTCTCGGTACTTGGATCTCTCCAATCGAGTTTGCAACTCAATATGCTGAAAACAGGAAAATAAAGGATGTGCATCATCCGGAAATGTCGCGCCACATTCAGGTGGAGAGCATGATGTCCCTAACTGGGTCCAATGCAGATAACCGGATTTTGGTCAAACCATCCGAACAGGGTGCAGCGATTGTGGCACTCTACAACGAGATTGCAGATCTGACTGGACAGGTCCGGTTAAATGGCCCTAGCATAGGGCCGGATAAAGTGGAGAAACTCCAGTTGGTGGCTCGTGAATTGTATGATCATCAGGGAGAAAGTTTAGTGGTAAGCGGTTCCAACAATGTCGGCGAGCAGTCGATTGTGAATGCCATAAATGCCATGCTGGGCAACATAGGCCGGACGATCGATTTTACCCATGCTTCTCAGCAGCGCCAGGGTTTGGATGCTTCTATCCAAGGCCTGATTCAGGATATGAATAACGGTGGGGTGGATGCGGTATTCTTTATGGATGGTGCCAATCCAGCCTATGACCTACCCAACTCAGAACAGTTTAAAAATGCGCTTACAAAAGTAGGTCTCAAGATATCCTTTGCCGGGATTCCAAATGAGACTGCTGTGCTATGCGATTACATTACTCCAACGCACCATTATTTGGAAAGCTGGGGTGATGTAGAACCCAAGCGCGGGGTTTACGGATTGATTCAACCTGCCATTGCTCCGATTTTTGCCTCCGTTGGCAAGCCGGGAACACGGCAAGCGGAGGAAAGCCTGCTGCGTTGGGCGGAGAGTGAGCTGCTTGATTTAGAAGAAGGCCAGCCTTACTACACCTATCTAAAAAACCATTGGGAAACTGCCATATTTCCAAAGTCCGGGTTCTCTGTTTTTCGTCGGTTTTGGGATTCCGCCCTGCATGATGGTTGGGTGGAAATCGAAATGGAACCAATCGAAACGACTTTTGCTGGCGACCCAAATGCGGCTCTTGCTAAAGTTCGGAAGCCTGCCGGCGCTGAATTGGAAATTTCTTTCTACGAAACGGTCAACATGGGCAGTGGGCAATATGCCGCCAATCCATGGCTACAGGAGATGCCCGATCCGATTGCACGTACCGTTTGGAGCAATTATTTAGCAATTCCGGTTTCCTGGGATGGTGGTAATTCTTTTTCCTCATTCAAAGGGCTTAGCTCCCGTGAATTGTACGGCCAAGCGGATAAGGTAAATGTGACAGTCAATGGCCAGGAGCAACAAAATATAACTGCTATTCGCCAGTTTGGCCAGATGCAAGGGACGGTCTCTCTGGCTCTTGGCTATGGCCGATCACTCACCGGACAGGCTGGGAAAGCGCTGGCCAATCAGGTAGGAACAAATACATTCCCTTGGTTGAGCCTTGATGAGAACGGCAACACGCAGTATTATGCCACTGTGGTGGATGTATCCGATAAAGTGGAGACGGAAACCGAATTGGCTTGTGTTCAATACCATCACGGTATGGGGATGACTGCCCGGGATGAGAATGGTCAGCTGGTGACTGACGAAGCTACCGGGAAGCCATTGAATGTGGATGAAAAGACCAATATGACCCTTACGGAAGGTTATCAAGGAGGAGTCACCGAGCGTTCGATCATTTACAAAGCAAATCTAAAGGAAGTTGAGGAGCTGGTTCACAAAATCGAGCACCGACGAGAAGAAGCTGCTCATTTGAATGAGGCTACCTTATATCCGGCTGAAAAATACCAGGAGGAGTATTACAGCCAGGGCCATCATTGGGGAATGCACGTTGACTTGAATGCCTGCATTGGTTGTGGTGCTTGCCAGGTGGCCTGTATTGCGGAGAATAATGTGCCGGTCGTAGGGAAAACGGAAGTGGCTCGCCATCACGAGATGACCTGGCTTCGGATTGACCGCTACTATTACGGGGATTATGAAAATCCCAATGTGGTCTATCAACCTATGATGTGCCAGCATTGCGATAATGCGCCCTGTGAAAATGTGTGCCCGGTAGCTGCTACCAACCACAGTTCGGAGGGCTTAAATCAGATGACCTACAATCGCTGTATCGGAACCCGGTACTGTGCGAATAACTGCCCCTATAAAGTCCGCCGATTCAATTGGTTGGATTACACTACTGCAGACACATTCGCTTATAATGAACTTTCACTTCAGGGTGAGGAAGTTCCTTTTGGCGCTGACAACCTGACCCGAATGGTGCTCAATCCGGATGTGACGGTTCGCTCTCGCGGGGTTATCGAGAAATGTTCCTTCTGTGTCCAGCGTATCCAGGAAGGCAAATTGACGGCCAAGCGGGAAGAACGCAGGTTGGAAGAAAACGACGTGAAGACCGCCTGTCAAACCGCATGTCCAACCGGCGCGATTGTGTTTGGAGACATGAATGACAAAAACAGCACCTTAGTTAAGCGCCTGGATAATGAATTGAATTATAAGGTATTGGAGGAAACTAACGTGAATGCTTCCGTTATGTACTCAGCCAAGGTGATTAACCGACGCGAAGAATTAGATGCCTAAATGATAAATCTGGAAGGCCGCCAAGGCCCTCTAAAAACATAGTTTTTAAATATGAGTGCTCCTATTTCATTAATCCGTGATCCACTGATCGAAGGTGGAAAAACCTATCACGATATCACGGAGGATATCTGTGCACCTACCGAGCGAACCCCCAGCGTTGCCTGGGTGCTTGCTTTTATGATTGCTGCGGGTGCCTTGGCCTTTTACGTGTTTTGCGTACTGTGGACCGTTTGGATCGGTATCGGGTCTTGGAATCTGAACCGTACGATTGGTTGGGGTTGGGATATCACCAACTTCGTCTGGTGGGTAGGTATTGGTCACGCAGGAACCCTGATCTCTGCGATTTTGTTGCTTTTTCGACAGAAATGGCGGACGGGGGTAAACCGGGCCGCTGAAGCGATGACCATTTTCGCGGTTATGTGTGCCGGGCAATTTCCATTGATCCACATGGGTCGCCTTTGGCTCGCTTTTTTCATTTTTCCTTATCCAAATACCCGGGGGCCTCTGTGGGTGAATTTTAACTCTCCATTGCTCTGGGACGTTTTTGCAATCTCGACCTACTTCACAGTTTCCTTGCTCTTCTGGTATACAGGACTTGTTCCTGATTTTGCAACAGTACGGGATCGAGCAAAAGGGATTCGAAAAATTATTTACAATTATTTGTCGTTCGGATGGACAGGTGCAGCGAAGCACTGGCAGCGTTGGGAGTCCTTGTCCCTAGTGTTGGCAGGTCTGGCTACACCACTTGTACTTTCGGTTCACACCATCGTTTCTTTTGATTTCGCCACTTCGGTTATTCCGGGCTGGCATACCACGATCTTTCCACCCTATTTTGTGGCAGGAGCCATCTTTTCGGGTTTTGCCATGGTACAAACGCTGATGCTGATCACGCGAAAAGTATTGAACCTGGAACAATATATCACCTTGGAGCACATCGATAGTATGAACAAGGTGATTTTGGCTACCGGCTCCATAGTGGGGGTTGCTTATTTAACAGAGTTATTCGTAGCCTGGTACTCCGGATACATTTACGAGCAGTTTGCATTTTACAATCGGGTATTTGGCCCATATTATTGGTCCTACATCGGAATGATGTCCTGTAATGTATTGGCACCCCAGTTCTTCTGGAGCAAGACCCTGAGAAGAAGTGTTTTATTTACCTTCTTCATGTCCATATTTGTCAATATCGGGATGTGGTTTGAGCGTTTTGTGATCATTGCTACTACATTGGCACGTGATTATTTGCCATCCAGCTGGAGTTATTATACGCCAACCTGGGTAGAAATCGGGCTATTCGTAGGAACCATGGGCTTGTTTTTCACCTGTTACCTCATTTTTGTTCGGGTGGCTCCTGTAGTTGCTGTTGCCGAGGTAAAAGCAATCCTGAAAACAGCAGGTGACCAGTACATCGGAGCAAATGCTCAACAGGGAGAAAAGCCTGTTGCCGATGAAAAAGAAGTGAATCCCAAGAGTATTTAACAGACAGGAAACATGGAAAATAAAGAAGTCTTCTACGGATTATACAATGATGAAACCGAATTATTAAGCGCTGTTAAACAAGCCAATTCGGATCATCTTGATATCATGGATGTGTATACGCCTTTTCCCGTGCACGGTTTAGACCCTCTGTTGGGATTGGCGGAAAGTCGGTTACATATTGCTGGTTTCGTTTATGGAGCAATCGGCACGCTTACGGCATTCTTGTTTATGACCTGGGTGTTCACTCGGGATTGGCCCATTATTTTTGGTGGAAAACCATATTGGTCGGTTCCTGCATTTATTCCGATCACCTTCGAGGTGACAGTCCTTTTTTCTGCAGTCGGTATGGTGATCACCTTTTATACCGTTTGTGGTCTTTGGCCGGGAGCGAATAATGTGACCTTGGACGATCGCATTACAGATGATAAGTTTTGTATAGCGTTTGACACGACCTATGCATCACAAGAAGACAAGGGAAAGCTGAATAGTTTTTTCAGTACGACCGGTGCTGCTGAGGTGAATACCAAGAGCGTTTAACTCCGGTTCGAAAAAAGAAAATGATGAAGTTGTTGAAACATTATGTATTGATCCTAACGGCGTTTGTCCTGCTGCACTCTTGTAGCCCTGCTGACGGAGACCAGCCAGGCCATGAATACATGCCGGATATGGCTCACAGTATTGCAGTTGAGGCCAATACCTACAATTATTACTACTACAATACCTGGGACAGTACCAGCACCGTAAAATTGTACGATTTGATCAAGACGCCTCGTCAACCTGTAGAGGGTACACGGCCAAGGGGCTACGCGGGTGTTGCTACGGCAGATCAAGGAGATCGGGATGTCGTAATGGCTGCATTAAAAGGGAAAAACGCTTTAAATGCGATTTATACTCCGATTAATGGTCATGTTCCTTACTACTATGAGAATACGGAGGAGGAGCGAACGAGAGCTACAGAAGAATTGATTGATAATCCATTCCCGATTACCGAGGAAGGCCTGGCCCAGGGAAAGGAGCTTTATGACATCTTTTGTGCTATCTGCCATGGTGAAAAAGGAAATGGAGTAGGCTATCTGGTAGCCGATGAAAACCCAAACGTTAAATATCCAGCAGCACCTGCCAATTTCTTGCTGGAAGAGCATGTCAACTCTTCCAACGGACGCTACTACCATGCGATCATGCATGGAAAAAATGTAATGGGGGCTTATGCAGATAAAATGAATTACGAGGAACGCTGGCAAGTAATTCATTACATCCGGTCTCTTCAAGCGAAAGAGTTGAAAGTAGAATATAGTCAATCAGCTAATACCCTTAATGAGACCTATGGTGTTCCTGGCGCTTCTGTCATGGCCATGGCGGCTCCTGCGGATGAAGCGCCTCTACCTGAAGCAGCTGCTCCTGCAGCAATGGAAGAGGCTGAACACGGAAGCGATCATTAAAAGAAAGAGTAGCTCAATCTGTGTCAAGGGATAACGAAACAAGCAATGAACAATACTTTTGAATTTAAATCCATTCAGAAACAAGTCCTAATCGGCGGTATGGCCCTTGGGCTCTTGTGTCTGGTGATTACCTTCCTTACCGATGATGCCTTGCACACGCGGTTTTGGTCCAACTTTTTGCATAATAGCGTCTTCTTCACGGGCATTGCCTTTATGGGGCTGTTTATCCAGGCAGCATTTACCACCGCTTGGGCAGGCTGGTACGTACAGTTCAAGCGACTTTGGGAATCTTATGCCGCTTTCATGATCGTCGGTTTAGTGCTAATGGTCATTCTGACTATTGGAGTTTGGGGACATTTCCATCATTTGTACCATTGGGCAGATGAAGCAACCCTTGATGTAAACAGTTCGGAGTACGATCCCATTCTGGCGGGCAAAGCCGGTTTCCTGAATAAATACTGGTACACCTTTGGAACGCTGATCATTATGGGAATATGGATCTGGTTTGCACGGCGCATCCGGAATTTATCCCTGGCTGAAGACCGAGAGGGTGGAATTGGTGATCTATCCTTCCATCGGAAAATCCGGATTTGGTCTGCTGTATTTCTTCCTATAGCCGGATTCACGAGTGCTGCACTGATCTGGCAATGGATTATGTCGGTAGATGCTCATTGGTACAGTACGTTGTTCGCCTGGTATGCCGGAGCCAGTTGGTTTGTGGCTGCCATCGCCTTAACGATTTTGATGTTGATTTATCTGAAAACCTTAGGTTACTTCGAAAATGTAAGTGCAGAGCATTTGCATGATCTTGGAAAATACATGTTTGCCTTCAGCATTTTTTGGACTTACCTCTGGTTTAGCCAGTACATGTTGATCTGGTACGGAAATGTTGGAGAAGAAACGATTTACTATCGGGAACGGCTCAGTCATTATCCGGTATTGTTCTACGGTAACCTGATCATGAATTTTGTAGCTCCGTTCTTCATTCTAATGCGGAATGATACCAAGCGGAAATTTGGAAGCATGATCGTCACCGCACTTATTGTCTTTATTGGCCATTGGTGGGATTTTTTCCTCATGATCAAGCCCGGCGTCTATCATACGGCACAAGAAGCCTTGGCACATGGGGGAGGGGAAGCGACTGAAGCAGCTGGACACCATGCCTCTTCTATCGTGATGGGATTTACCATTCCCGGCTTATTGGAGTGGGGGACTTTAATCGGATTCACTTGCTTATTTACCTATGTGGTATTTCAACAATTAACCCGAGCATCATTAGTACCTCAAAACGATGTGTATTTGGAGGAAAGCCTTCACCATCATGTCTAATTATTTAGACTCATTCTAAATAATTTACATCAGAGATCATCTGCGGCTGCACTCTGTTATTTTTGTAGTGACAGTCTTAAAGCATAATTAAAGCGCAATGACTATTTTATTTGCCCTATTGAGTTTGATTTTGATCGCCATTGTTGTAGTTCAACTGGGTAAGGTTACCGAGTTGACCTCTAAGATTCGTGGCGAAGAGGAGATGCAGTTTATGAGCAATCGGCGCAATGGATTTTTGTCCCTTGCATTCATGGTTGTATTTGTTGTTGTAGGCCTTGGATCCGGTTTCTACTACAAGAATTGGTTTTTGGGATATGGACCTCACGCTTCTGCTTCCGAACATGGAGTCGAGCTGGATAGCATGTTCAACCTGACCTTGTTCTTTACTGGAATTGTATTTGTCATTACCCAGATCTTACTCTTCTACTTTGCCTGGAGATACCAGGGAAGAAAAGGGGGCCAAGCTTCTTTTGTTTCACATGATAATCGGTTGGAGGTAGTCTGGACGATTATTCCGGCCATAGTAATGACCTTTTTGGTGGTACGGGGGCTGGATGCTTGGAATACGGTAATGGCAGATGTGAAGGAAGGGGACGATTATATCGAGATCGAGGCCACCGGTATGCAATTTGCATGGATGCTTCGCTATCCAGGCCCAGACGGTCAGCTAGGCAAGCGTGATTACCGGTTGATCGATGCTAGTAATCCATTAGGTCAGGACTGGGAAGATTCTAAAAACTGGGATGATATACAGCCCACTGAAATTGTGCTGCCTGTAAATCAAAAAGTTCGTGTTCGGATTACTTCTCGTGATGTGTTGCACAATTTTTACCTGCCTCACTTTCGGGTGAAAATGGATGCAGTGCCTGGTATGCCTACCTATTTCGTATTTACTCCAACGAAAACGACGGAAGAGTATAGACAAGAACTAAGTGAATATCCGGAATACAACGTCCCGATAGATCCAAGTGATCCGGAAAGCCCTTTGAAGTGGGAGGCCTTTAATTATGAATTGGCTTGTGCAGAGCTGTGCGGTCAAGGGCACTTCTCTATGAAGCGGTTGGTACGGATTGTATCTCAAGCGGAGTACGAACAATGGCTTTCTACGCAACCTTCCTTCTATGAAAGCACGGTTAAAGTAGACGAGCCTGAAGGTGAAGAGGTGGAAGCTGCAACAGACGAAGAAGAACAACAAAACATGGAAGCTGAAGAAGCTTCTGAATAGGCAATATTCGAAGAGAAACAAACAAACATTAGGTAGTATATTCATGTTTGTAGTAACGAAATATACATTCCTATTTTGGAATTAAATGACTGAAAATTATCAACCTAAAATGGCTGACATAGGCGTAACCTCAATTGATCAATTAACCAATCAAGAGGAAGTGCTCATCCAGGACCTGGGCTTTGATGATCACTTTCACGACCATCATCACGGGGATAAATATCAATCCAACTTCATCACGAAGTACATCTTTAGTCAAGATCACAAAATGATCGCCAAGCAATTCCTGATTACAGGTATGTTTTGGGCGGTTGTCGGGGCTTTGATGTCTTTGGTATTCCGGCTTCAACTTGGTTTCCCTGAAGAAAGTCTTACCTGGCTAAAGCCAATCCTAGGTAAATGGATTGTGGTAAATGATGCGGGGATCGGTTCGTTGTCTCCCGAGTTTTACTATGCATTGGTTACGATGCATGGTACCATTCTGGTATTTTTTGTGTTGACAGCTGGTCTAAGCGGGACATTTAGTAATCTTTTAATTCCCTTGCAAATTGGTGCTCGGGATATGGCATCCCCATTTTTGAACATGCTTTCCTACTGGTTCTTCTTTTTGGCCGGGGTAGTCATGTTCTTTTCCTTGTTTCTGAATACCGGGCCATTTGCTGGGGGATGGACCGCCTACCCTCCTTTGAGTGCGTTACCTCAGGCTTCCTCCGGTTCAGGAGCTGGTATGACATTGTGGACGATTAGCCTGGTCTTGTTTGTGGTATCAGTATTGTTAGGAGGTATAAACTATATCACTACTGTATTGAACATGCGTACTAAGGGCATGAGCATGTGGCGTTTGCCACTTACCATTTGGGCATTTTTCGTTACTGCTGTGATTGGACTCTTGTCTTTCCCAGTATTGGTATCGGCTTTCTTGTTGTTGATTTTTGATCGGGAATTCAATACAAGTTTTTTCCTGAATGAGATTTTCATCAATAATCAAGCCTTGGATTATTCAGGAGGTAGCCCGGTTTTATATCAGCATTTATTCTGGTTTTTAGGTCACCCGGAGGTATATATCATTATTCTACCAGCAATGGGGATCGTCTCCGAGGTGCTTTCAGTGCATGCTCGCAAGCCGATTTTCGGTTACAAGGCTATGGTTTACTCAATTTTGGCCATTGCTTTCCTAAGTTTTATTGTGTGGGCTCACCACATGTTCATGTCTGGTGTTAACCCTTTTATTTCGAACTTCTTTGTGATTTTCACTTTGATCATTGCTGTTCCTTCAGCGGTGAAAGTGTTTAACTGGATCACTACGCTTTATAAAGGCAATATCCGATTTAACTCTGCCAGCTTATTTGCTATCGGCTTTGTTTCCATGTTTATTTCCGGTGGTTTGACGGGTATTTTCTTAGGTAATTCAGCCATCGACATCCAATTGCACGATACCTATTTCGTGGTTGCTCACTTCCATATTGTGATGGGTGTTGCTGCTTTCTTCGGTATGTTTGCCGGAATTTATCATTGGTATCCAAAGCTTTATGGCCGATTGATGAATGAAACGCTAGGTAAAATTCACTTTTGGGGAACCTTGATAGGTGCATATGCTATTTTCTGGCCGATGCATTATTTGGGAATGGCCGGAGTTCCTCGTCGGTATTACAGCTTCGATAATTTCGAAACATTCAGCCACTTTGCCAGTATGAATCAGTTCATTACTATTGGTGCAGTTGTTACTTTCGGATTTCAAATTCTGTTTATTATCAACTTCTTCTACAGCATCTGGTACGGCAAGAAGCAGACTGTGAAGAATCCTTGGAAAGCTAGTACGCTGGAATGGACTACACCTATCAATGCTGGCCATGGAAACTGGCCCGGTAAGATACCTGCGGTACAACGCTGGCCATATGATTACGGAAAAGATGGAAAAGATTACGTGCCTCAGATTCAACCGATCCAGGAAGGTGAGAGTGAGGTGCACTGACCATTCGAGATATAGATTTCTCCAGCTTAGAACTAGCTGATGACTGAATTTGGGAGGCGGTGGATATCCATTGCCTCCCAAAGAATATTAAGAAGAATCCATTGAGAGAAAAAGCAGACGTCAAGGCTATACCGTGGTTAGATGTAATCTGGGCCAAAGCTCGAGATTACCAGCAGCTTTTTAAACTCCGTTTGAGCTTAACGGTAGTTTTTTCTTCCTGGATGGCCTTTTTAATCGCTAGCCCATCCGAGATTTTCTGGATGGATTCCCTCTTGCTTATTCTGGGAGGCTTTGGAATTACCGGTGCTGCTAATGTGCTGAATCAAGTATTTGAAAAAGATTTTGACCGCTATATGAGGCGGACTGCCGATCGTCCTTTGGCGGAAGGCCGAATGGCTTTATCAGAGGCCATCCTGATTGCTGGTTTCTTAGCAGTATTTGGTATTGTACTGTTAGCGGTACTCCACCCCTTGGCGTCCTTCTTTGGTACTTTGGCCATGTTGCTATATGCATTTGTCTATACGCCTCTGAAACGGGTAGGGCCGTCGGCAGTTGTGGTGGGAGCCGTTGCGGGTGCCTTGCCAACTTTTATTGGTGCTCTGGCTGCCCAAGGAGAGATAACCGCTTTAGCTCTAATTCTTTTTGCGGTTCAGTTTTTCTGGCAATTTCCACATTTTCTGGCCATTGGTTTTTTAGGCTATACTGATTATCGGAAAGCAGGGTACTTGCTGGTTCCATATGGGGATTCGGAATTAGCGCATCGTTCAATCGGTATCCAGTCTATATGGTACGCTTTTCTTTTGGTGCTTATAAGTGGCATGCCTTTTGGGCAAGGATATACCGGGCCGATATCTTTCGGCATCATCCTGGTGCTCAGCATTGGATATTTGGTAATGAGTATCCAATTCTATCGAAAGTTCGATAGAGCTTCGGCTCTAAAATTGATGTTTTATTCATTTACTTATATTCCAATCACCCTTATTTCTTTATTTCTCGATAAACTGTAGTGTGTAGCAATGGAGATGATGGCAGACCAAACATTTAGCAGAAATAAGATACATCCCAAGAAATTTGCCTTGTGGGTAGCTATTGCGAGCATTACGATGATGTTTGCGGCGTTTACCAGTGCCTATATCGTCCGGAAAGCAGCCGGAAATTGGCTGGAGTTTGATCTGCCCAGCTTGTTTTGGGTAAGCGCAGGGGTGATAATCGCGTCCAGTCTGAGTTTACATGCTTCCTATTTGGCGTTCATTCGCGAGAAAGAAGCACTGTACAAAGGCTTGCTTTGGCTAGCGGCTATCTTAGGCGTGGGCTTTGTTGCCTTACAATATGAGGGTTGGTTGCAAATGATGGCAGCCGGCGTTGAGTTAACGACTAACCCAAGTGGATCCTTCGTGTACGTGCTGTCCGGGTTACATGCAGCTCACGTGTTAGGTGGAATTGCAGTGTTGGCGATTGCCCTGATTCATGCCCATGTATTGCCTTTTCAGGTAACTAAAGGCCGAAAACTTAGATTAGAACTCACTTCGACCTACTGGCATTTCGTAGATTTGCTTTGGTTGTATTTACTATTGTTTTTTACGTTCCAATAGCCAATTCGGAATTGTCCGAAAAAATAATCCAGATCTGATGGCCACAGAAGAAACTATAATCAAACAAGAACAGGTGGAAGATCAGCATGATCATACCACGGAGAAAGAAAACTGGGAAGGTGGTGAATCCCCTTTCCGCGTGAGTTACGGGAAACTCATGATGTGGTATTTCCTGTTATCGGATGCTTTTACCTTTGCGGGATTTTTGATTGCGTATGGGGCATTGCGATTCAGCAGCCCTACCTGGCCTGTTCCGGATTTTGTGTTCAGCACTGCTCCCTTTGGGTTACATGAACTATTTCCAGGTGGTAAAGCACCACTTATTTTCGTGACCTTTATGTCATTTTTGCTGATCATCAGTTCTGTAACGATGGTACGTGCCGTACAGGAAGGTCATCGTGAAAACCAACGGGGAGTGGCTTTCTGGCTATTCCTAACCGTTTTAGGGGGTACAGGCTTCTTGAGTTGCCAAGCTTGGGAATGGACCAATCTGATCGCAGAAGAGCATATGAGTCTGACCACTGATCCTTTTGGAACCTGGACCCAAAGTGGCGTTTACATAGAGGACGAACACGGCCATGCGTACGCCGGAGGTGCAGATCAAGAAACATTTGAGGCAGGAGAAAGCTATTTAATCCATCAGCATGAAGGTGATTGGGTACAGCGAAAGGTCCAGTTCGCTGATGGTACAACCGGGCAAATGGAATTTGGTCCGAAAGCATTCGGAGCTTTGTTCTTCTCCATTACCGGTTTTCATGGCTTTCACGTAACCACAGGGGTAATCATTCTACTAATCGTTCTGGTAAATGTGATGAGCGGTCTTTATGTCAAGCGTAAGAATGGTTACGAGATGGTCGAAAAAGTGGGCTTGTATTGGCACTTTGTAGACTTGGTGTGGGTATTTGTGTTCCTGGTATTTTATCTTCTTTAATTTCTGACCTGACAAATCAAGATCATTCATGGCTGACCATCTTACTTACGAACAATCCAAGAAACGCGTCGTTGTAGGGCTCTTCTTGTTAGGTGCGGTAACACTAATCGAAGTATTCCTATCTCTATTAGGCAAGGGGTATGTCATTCAAGGCTTGGAAGCTAATCCCTACGTTTTCTTCGTCGTTGGCCTTGCCCTAATCGGATTATCCTTGTATAAAGCCTACTTCATTGTATACGAATTCATGCATATGAAGTATGAGGTCAAGAGCCTTGCGCTTACAGTGCTTATGCCTATGCTTTTGCTCATTTGGGCACTGGTAGCCTTCTTTCAGGAAGGCAATGCCTGGAAAGAGCGTCGGGAGTTGATCCAGAAGAAGAACGCGGAAGCACCTGCTAAAAAAGAAAATTTGCAAGGGTATCGGGACTCCGATACGTATATAGATTATCTTAAGGGCTAATCCAAATTATTGGGGTAGGCATTTGCCCTTTTCAGCTCGATTTGCGTTTTTATTCTGACGCTTTTATGGCTAGAATAAGGGCAACCTTCAGGTTTGTGCCGTGTTTTGCTATTAGGCTTACGAAAAAGAATGAATAGCAGACAAATCATACAGACTTTAGCATTACTCCTATTCCTGGTCATCCTGCCCCTTGGTTCCTGGTACTATTTAAAACGAGGTGCAGATTATCGAATTGATATGATCAAGGATTTAGGGGAGTATGCTCAGTTGGACAGTTTGGCAATCAGGGAACAGCTGAATGGCGATTGGCCCCCCGAAGAATGGGCTGGAAAAGTTGGCGTGTGGGTCTTTCTGCCTGAGAATCACGAATTACAGTCCTCTTACAGCCACTATCTTGGTGAGTTGAGCGAGCAATTTGAAGAAAAGGGAAAGGAGGTTGTTTTTTACCTGATCCCGCATGAACCTGGTCTACCAAGGGAAAAAACCTTGGAAAAGGCCGGATTGCCCAATAGAGCAGATCAGGTATTTATTTACGATTCACCGATAAGCTGGCTCGAATTTACTCGGTCATTCCAATTTCCTTCTGATTTTGAGGATGCAGATTCTAATCCGTATTTAGCGTTAACGGATAGCTTGACGGTCAGGCGCTTTTACGATGTTCGTAATCCGGAAGAAATGGCTCGCCTTGTGGAGCATATCGTTTTCCTGACTCCCGCCACCCCAGATATTACTGAATTAAAAAGAGAACAAGAGAAGTGAATACGCTGACTACTTTATCGCCTAATCGGGCGCTTGAAAAAAAGTTAAATGTTGCGGCCTGGATCATTTCAGGTCTGGTACTTCTTTTGGTTGTACTCATGCGTTATGTTAAGATTCCGTTACCCGACGCTCTGGACCTGAGTTTTTTACCGGCTGTTCATGCAGTGTTAAATGGGTTAGCCGCTATTTCTCTAATTGCTGCATTGATAATGATCAAGCAAAAGAAAATGGTGGCGCATGAGCGCTTCATTTATGCGGCAATGGCCTTTTCAATCCTGTTCCTGTTGGGATATGTTACCTATCATTTTACCTCTGAACAAGCTCTATTTGGAGATGCGAACCATGATGGACTGGTAGATGAGGCAGAAAAGGTGCTGCTGGGCTGGAAGGGATCTGTCTATTACCCATTATTGATTTCGCATATCCTATTGGCCGGAGTTACCCTTCCTTTCATTCTGCTTACCTTTAATCGAGCATATACCCGACAGTTTGATCGTCATAAGAAACTCGCCAAGCGCGTTTATCCATTTTGGCTATATGTCGCGGTGACAGGTCCCATTGTTTACTTAATGATGGCTCCTTATTATGGGTGAGGTGGCCGTCAGTTGGAGGTAGTAATTAGATGGTATTTGTAAATGAGTAAAAAGTTAAAATGATGAGATTTCAAAAATATATTTTTCCAGTATTCCTGATATTGAGTGCCTTTGCTCTCACACTTCCCGATGTGGCTGCCCAATGCCCGATGTGCCGGATGTCTGCCGAAAGTAATTTGGAAAACGGGGGTACTGCCGGTGCCGGACTTAATGGTGGCATTTTATATATGTTGGCTTTGCCTTATCTGATCGTAGGAACGATCGCCTTTCTCTGGTGGCGCAATCGCCGGAAAAGTGATGAGCCTGAGGATACGATGGTTTGATGCAGGGCGTTCCTTGATACGGAGAAGTGAGGATTTTGTTATTTTTATTCTGTATGAGATCCTCTGTACTTTTTTATATGCTTTTGTCTTTGTCTGGCATCTCCTTTGGCCAATCTTTTTCCGGGAGGATAGAGGTGCTTTCAGAAGATATTTGGATAGCGCCTGAGGTAATTAAAAAGGTCGAGGATTTTATGGGAAAGGAACGATTCGCAGAGATGACAAAGCCAAGAACTCAGTCCTATACTATTTCAGGCGATAGCCTGTTATGGGAAACATTCAACCCAAAAGGGGAAAAAAAATCAATTGCCTTTCAGGCCGGAGGTGAATCAAAGGTTCAACTGACAAATACTTCTATTGAATGGTCGTATTACGAAGCCCCGGGCTATAAATTTGATGAGCGAATTTGGATCAAGAAGGATCGAAAATCCAGGAAGCGCATTCTTGGATTTGAATGTAAGCGGTATGAATTTAAACTCCCGGAAGACCAAAGTCCTACCTTCGAATGTTGGATAACGGAGGGAATCCCGTTTGATGCAAGCCTTCAAACGGAAATGTATTTTGCCCACCTCTTTTCTGAGTATGGACTGATCCTCGAATACACCGAGGTTCACCCAACAATTACCAGACGGCGAAGGGTCACTAAAATTGAGATTGAAAATTTGTCTCCCGAAGTGTTCAGAGATCCGTTTGGATACGAATAAGGTTTTCTTTTTATTTACTTGAAGCTAATGCCCCAAATTTTTTATTCGCATAATCCATAAAGGCACTGAAATTTAGAGAATTTCCCGTCACCCTTTGGCAGAGTTCCTCCGCCTCGTATCGGCTACCGTGTTGGTGAATATTTTCCCTTAGCCAGCCTAAAAGTTCCTTATAATTTCCCTGCTCAATTTTTCCGGATAAGTCTTCAATATCATCTTGGGCCTGCGCAAAAAACTGAGCCGCGTAAAAACTGCCCAGCGAATAGGTTGGGAAATACCCCAGGCCGCCATGTGCCCAGTGGATATCCTGAAGTGCTCCTTGCAGATCATCAGGTACTTCTATGCCCAAATACTCGGCATACCTGGTTTTCCAAGCTTTAGGGATGTCGCTGACTGCAAGCGCTCCTTCCAGCAACTGTTTCTCAATTTCATAGCGGATCATGACATGAAAATGGTAGTGTAATTCATCGGCTTCCGTTCGGATGAGGTTGGGCTGCACTTGATTAATGGCCTGGTAAAAACGCTCCAGCGGTGTATCGCTCAAGGCTTCCGGAAATCGTTTTTGCAATACCGGGTATTCGGCTTTCCAAAAAGCCAGGCTGCGGCCTACATGATTTTCCCAGAGTCGGGATTGAGATTCGTGTATGCCTAAAGAAACAGCTCTTCCGATGGGAAGGCCATAAGCCTCAATGGGTAACCCTTGCTCGTATAGTGCGTGCCCACCTTCATGGATGCAACTCCAGGTCATATTGGACAGGTCGTGCTCATCGATACGGGTGGTAACCCGAACATCTTCCGGGGAGAACGATGTGGTAAAAGGATGGGGAGAGATATCCTGTCGTCCGGCTTCAAATCGATATCCGATTTTCTTAAGCAGGTCCAATCCAAGTTCCCATTGTTTAGCATGTTCGTAGAAGCGATGGAGGAAATTGACTTTGGGTTGAAAGCGACTTCGGATATCCGCTGCGAAGGGGGTCAACTTGGAGCGCACATCTGCAAATAGTGGATCCAGCATTGATACCGTGGCTTTGGGTTCATAGGTATCTAGCAAGGCATCGTAGGGATGTGCCTTGTAGCCCAAGCGCTCTGCCTCCTCTTTCTTGAGATCTACCAGTCTTTCCAATACTTCTCCAAAAATCTCGAAGCGATTTTCTTCCCGTGCGTTTAGCCAGGCATGGTAGGCTTCAGAAACGGTTTGCGACATTTTCACCACAAACGCTTTATCCAGCTTGAGGGTCTTTTGCAAATCACGCCAGCTCAGGGCAACGTTGCGTTTTTGGTCAGCTGTAAGGCCTTGATCTTCTTCTTGTAAGGACCTTATCAAGTTTACAAAGGTATCTGAAGTGCTTTCTTCATGATGGATACCCGAAAGGGTGGCCACTTGCTGACTGCGAAACCGGGCCCCTTCCTTTGGCAGGTTCACCTCTTTGTCCCAGCTCAGAACTGCAATACTCACTCCTATATCAGCCAGCTTGCGGCAGTGTTGTACGTATCTTTCGTATTTGTTCTCCATTAATTTCTTGTGTTGGATGTGGTAGATTTACTAAAGGTGAATAGGATTAGGAACAACCAGCCCAGGATCAGGAATAAGCCACCGATTGGAGTAACTATTCCCAAGCCACCCCACCAGATGCCCGTCAGATCTCGTGTGGCTAACAAGTAAATCGATCCGGAAAATAAAACAATCCCGATCATAAAACAGATTCCGGCTCGGTACAGATTGGGACTAGATTGGTGTTTCAGCAAGAGCGCCAAAATCAAAAACGCCAAGGCATGATAAAACTGGTAGCGTACACCAACTTGAAAAGTATCCAATTGGTCGGGGGTAAGCACGGTTTCGAGGCTGTGTGCCCCAAAAGCGCCCAAGATGACTGCTAATAGGCCCAGGATAGAGGCAAACCGAAGAAATAAGGTGGATTTTTCCATGGGGTGTTTCTGTTACAAACTCCAATCAATGGGGGCTTTTCCCTGTTCGACAAGGTATTGGTTGGCTTTGGAAAAATGTTTACATCCTTGAAAGGCGTCCCTGGCCAGAGGCGAAGGATGAGCTGCCTCCAGAATTAGATGCCGGCCAGGGTCCACCAAAGGAGCCTTGCTTCGAGCAAATTTTCCCCATAACATGAATACCAGACCAGCCTGCTGCTCGGAAAGGCGACGGATAACTGCATCTGTAAAGTTTTGCCAGCCCATTTTCTGATGGGAGCCTGCTTTATTTCGTTCCACGGTAAGCATGGCATTGAGTAAAAAAACACCTTGTTCGGCCCAGGAGGAAAGATCTCCGTGGTCAGGAATTTCAAACTGGACATCCGACTTTAACTCCCGATAAATATTTTTGAGAGACGGAGGCACCCGGACGCCCTTGGGAACGGAGAAGCAGAGCCCCATGGCTTCGCCGGGATTGTGATAAGGGTCTTGGCCCAGGATCACGACTTTAACCTGCTCGAAAGGCGTTTTTTCAAAAGCATTGAAAATCAGCGACCCCGGTGGAAAAATGGTTTTACCCGCTTGTTTTTCTTTTCGTAAAAATTGGGCAAGGGCCTGAAAGTAAGGCGCTTCAAATTCTGCTGCGAGCACGGCCTTCCAGCTGGGCTCGATTTTGACATTACTCATGCAAGGTGGATACTAGTTGGGATGTACCGGCATCGCCGGAAATAGCAGGCATCGCCTGTAGCACATCCAAAAGTAAGAATAAGGCCTCTTTTAGTTGGGCTCTTTCGGTCCACATCAGGTCATGTCCTCGGCCCGGGAACATTTTTTTGAACAGAAAAGGCGCATGCTTCAGCCTTAAGGCGGCAAGATGTGCATTTTCCGGATAGATCAGGCCATCTGCCAAGCCGTGAAAGATAAAAGTGGCTGCTGTTATGTTGTCCCAATGTTCTTCCATTGATGTCAACTCATCAAAATGGGAAAGTTTTTCTTCATTGGCGACTCGCAGGGTAGAGGGAATTAACCACTTCAGGGTCCAATGGCTGGTAGGATAGGTGATTCCGTAGGTTTTTTCTTCACCTGCGATCATTGAGGAGGATTGGAGCAATAGTCCGTCTGCCAATTCCGGGTAGTCCATCGCCAGACGGGCTGCCACTGTACCTCCGTAAGAGGATCCGTGTAAGATAATTTGGCCGAATTTCTTGCGCATAGGGCGGAGCATTCGCGCCAGGTAGGCTGCTTGTTGTTCAACCGAGGTTTCGGCGCGCCCGAAGCCCGAGTAGCCATATCCAGGGCGATCTATGGCCATCAAACTAGCTTTTTCCAGCAACGCGGGATCTGAAAGGAAAGCATTCCAAAAATTCAGGGAACTGGGAGCCCCGTGAATGAAAACGATCAGGGCTGATTTAGCTTCTCCAACAAGGAGATATCGGAGTTTGCGGTCTTTGGCCTTTAGATAATGGACCTCTGCAGGCACATTTGGAGCCTTTTCAGCCAGGGAGTTCAGTATTTGATGATCGGACTCTCGGAGCTCCAGGAAAGAATAGGATACCCAAAGCAAGCCTGCAAGGGTAAGCGAAAAGTAAAACCGTTTCTTTTTAAAAAGATGTAATAGCGCACTGATCATACAAGATACTATTCTACTTAACCGACTATGGTGCAACAAGCAGCGTAAGCTGATGGTTTCGAAGAGGGGGAAAGACTAGTTTACTGGTTTCATCTTGGCAGAAAGGAAAGGACCAGTAGGGCGAAGGCTTCACCATGAAAATTCATCTCGGAAAAGAGAACACAAGCATGATACAACCAGGAAGCAAAACCTTATCTGAGGCCCTTTCCGCTGCCGGGGAACAACATCATGAATACCAGACCCACTACTTAAAGGGTGTCAACGATGACCAATGGGCGGGGTGGTATGCAGCCTATTTATTGGGTAGTTTGGGTCATTTCACTTCGCCCACCCAACTGGTAGAGTGGTTGGCTGAAGTTCCGGTCACCGAAGATTGGACGAAGGATGCAGCAGCCTATATTTGGAAACGGGTGAAGGAGGGAGGTTAGCCAGTTAACGATAAATAGAAGATGGTAACAGGTAGATGGTAGGAGGATTTCGGGGTATTTTTTAAAATGTTGTGACCCGTATACCCTATACAACTTACGGTTGACTTGTCCATTGCACCGACCACAGAAAAGTGTTACTTTTGCAAACGCAAAACGAATCTGAAACGTCAGGTTCGTTTATGGTCCCGTAGCTCAGTTGGATAGAGCAACTGACTTTAAGCCGTTGTTAATTATTTAGCAACTACGTGTTCTAAGCTTTTTAAAGCTGGAGCATAATAGGAGCCTCGGCGTGGGAAACAGAACCCGTCGAGTGGATACCACTGTATCGGGGAAACCTTCTGGAGTAGGAGAGTAACCAACTATTAAATCCTACGAAAATGGCAATCCCGAGGAAACTTCAGGTCAAAAACTGTTTTTTACATCACACTAAAAACAAAGGTGACCTGGGTGTATTAAAGGCTAAGTTGGACTTATTTGAACAAGGGTTTTTGATTTTGAATCCTGAAACTGAACATGCTCCTTTCGATCTTGTGATTTTCAAAGAGGGCTTGTTTAAGTCGGTTCAAGTTAAATACCGCACCTTAAATAGGAGTGGAGCCCTGGAAATAGCATTTCGCCGGACGCATTGTGATACTAATGGTTTGGTGGTACAGCAAATTGATAAAGAGTATATCGATTTGTTTGCAGTTTACTGTCCAGACACGGATGAGTGTTATTACTTTGATCCCCAGCAATTCAATAAGTCTATTACACTTAGGGTAAATACATCGCGAAATTATCAGCAAGAGGGAATTCATTTTGCTAAAGAATTTCGGGAGGTTCCGTAGAGACTATACGTGGTACACCTGAGATGGTGAAGAGATAGTCCAGACC
>CAZXLD010000056.1:0-29183 GCA_964641965.1 uncultured Saprospiraceae bacterium
GAGTGGCAAATGGCAGATGGTATACGTCCCTGATATAGGTTGTCCGTCCACCGTGCATCGTCCATCGAGCATCGTGCCCTTTGGCGCCAGCATCGCGAAGCGAGCATCCAGTATCGAGTAGCCAGTATCCAGCTACAAGGATCACGCCTTCAGGCGTTAGTTAGGCGCTAGCATCGCACAGTGAGCATCGACGAAGCAAGCTTATCAGGATTTCGCTACGCTCAACATCGAGTATCCAGCACCGCGCATCAACCACCTACACCTGCCATTCATCCAGGTATTTGACAAAAATTTTGGCCAAATTTTCGGCATCAGAAATGCCCCGGTGATGAATGCCCGTGAATTCAAAGCCCTCCCGTTCCACTGCATTTTTCAAGCCCACCGGACGTCGCAATCGACGAATTTCCTGGTATTGCCGCTTTATATTTAAATGAGTGCCCAGCCACTCTTCCTCCAGCTGATGAAGACGGCAATCTTGTTCCAATTGCTTTTTGTCAAAAGCCCCCCAGGAACAAAAAGCCACCTGGGTCCCATCCCAAAGTCCAAGCCAGTCCTGAAATAATTCAATAACCTCCGGAAAATCAGAGGCCCGGTCAACATCTTCCTGGCGAATGGTGGTTAGCTCCTTGCAATAAGGAGAAAGAAAAGGATGAATACTGGGCCGGATAAACCGATTAAATGCCCCGGTAACCTCACCGTATGGATTGACTTTTACCGCACCGATCTCTATGGTCTCTCGTTCTTGGTCCCATCGCCTGTCGGGCCAACAGGTAGCCTCCAGGTCAAACACTATAAAATCCACGACTACAAGGTTTTCGATCAGGAACTTACTCGATCTTTTGCAACCAGCTCCTTAAGTTCTTCAATCTGGGTTTTTAGCTCTTCCATCTTTTCCTCAAGATTAGCATTATTGTCGATCGTCATCTCGTCAACGAATACGGCATTTGCTAAAGACATCCCAAAAATACCACCTACCAGCACAATTATCCCCACATAAAAACGGGCAGCATACATCAAATAGACGTTAGAAGATTGAAGTGCTACCGCTTCAGAAATATCATTCCAACCCTCTATGGTAAACAACTGGAAAATAGAATAGGCCGAAATAAGCGGGTCGCCAAAGTATTCCGGCACCTGATCTCCGTATAAATGGCAAGATAAAATAGCAAGCAAGAAATTGAGTACCAGCAAAGTCAGAATTACAAACACCGAAGCGCGCAATGCCCTTCCCAAGCCCACGATTATTTTTGACAAATGGGGAATGAATCGCAAAAACCGAACCAAACGAAACAAGCGAAACAGCCGGAGCAAAAGCAATGCTGAGGTATCCGGTAGCGGGACAAAGTGAATGGCCAGCGATGGCAAGCTCAACATCACCACCACAAAATCAAATCTGTTCCAACGACTAGAGAAATAGCCCCTGGCCCCATAAAAACGGATCTTGACTATAGCCTCGATCAAAAATAAACAAATGAAAAATTCATCTGCCAGGATCAACCCCCAATTATCCTCCAATCCCGGGAACGAAAGAAGGAAAATCACAATGGCATTGACCACAATGGCTGCCATCATTTTTTTTTCGCTTAAAAAGAAATCTTTAAGCATGGGTCAATATTCTGATTATGCACCTGTTGTGGTAACAGGTTCCATCATGGGTTTTTGTGCGTTTGGCGCTTCGATCGGTTTGTCCAGATCGTAATGTGCCAATCGATTGTGATAATAGAACAACAACTTGAAGTTATCACTTACGATCTTTTTCTTCCGATCAATTCTCAAGGGTTGATTGACGTGAAAATTACCGAGCCGAGCAATTCCGTCCTGTACCAGATCTTCTACATTTCCATGAATCTTTTCAGCCAACTTCACCGCTCCTTTTTGCTCCATTTGAATCAGGCGAGCTTGAAGGTTTTCGATCAAATCATACAATAACTTTCGATCAAAATGATATTCATCACTCGGCAATCGTAATAATCCGAACAAATCCAATTTTGGATTCGCACGCTTCAATAGCTCGAATGCAGCAAAGGCTACCAAATGGCTGGTCAGCACAATGTTATCTGCAAAGTACCGTTCGACAATCTTGTCTGCCAGCAATTGGGTATACTGAAATTCCCGCTGCAAGTCCTTATTTACGGCATCTCCCGATTTGAAGTAGGCAGCCACATCAATTTGATTGCCGTACTGATCAAAACTATTGCCCTCCACATCTACCGGATGTCCGAGTACATCCAATGGCTGACCAAAAGAAAGCCGGATCTCACTTCCCTGTGAGAAGAGCTTCCACAAAAACTTGGTGGTCTTTCGGATACTGTAAGACTCATCTTTACCATGATAATGCTCTTTCCCTTCGCGCTTTAGGTATTGATCGACAAGCGACTGAGCCTCAAGGATAAAATGATAACTAAGCACAAGCGGCACTAGAAACACCTTCTTGTCCGCTCCTCGCTGGGCCAGCGCACGCTGGGCTTCAACTGCCGTTCCCAGCAAGCCCAATTTTAGCTTGTCTTCAAGCGCTCCGGATCTGGAACGAGTTCCTCCCGGGAAAAAAAGAGAATTGGTGCCCCGCTGGATTGACAAGTTGGACATTCCCTTTAGCGTTTCCAGATAAATCGGATTCTTCTTTCGACGATCGACCCGATAAGCTCCCAGGCGATTCATAAAATAGGCTACGTAACCGGTATTGAATAAGTTTAATCCGGCTCCGTAGGCAAAAGAAGGGAGCCCGGCAAAGGTATCTACGGCATAACCAATGAGAATAGAGTCCAGGTTGCTGAAATGGGTAGGCACCATAACTACCGTACCCTTCTTAAAAAGAGATCGAACCGTTTCCACCTGCCCCTCCACTAAAAGATGTCTGGACAATTTTCGCTTCCCCTTGTTGTAGTAAAGGGCCGGGAGTGCCAATCGGGCAAAAAGTTGGTGAAAGAAAAAAGTAAGAAACCGTCGGGCAAATAAAAAAGTCTTTATTCTAAAAGTACCCACGATCTCTTCCGCATATCGTCGGACAATGGTTTCCAGTAACTCTTTATTGTTTGCTCGGGCTTGTTCTGCGGGCGTATCCAGGGAAAAAGCAACTAATTGTTTCTGGATTTTTTTCCAGAATTGACGTTCATTCGGAGGATCAACCTTCCAGGGTTCTTCCTTGATGCGAATCTGTTCCATGTAGATAGTCCGAGCAATCAGATCAGTGACATCCGAAACTGATTTACTGAGCAGCCGATCCACCGTAAAATCCACTATCTCATTGACAAAGGCCTTCCGGTTTTCACTGAGTTTGTAAATAGGCCAATCGGAGATATCCGGCAGGATATGAGGATATATTCTTCTTTCGTCGGACATAAATTTATTCGCTTTCTTCCAACACTTGTTGATTGACATTATCAATGAAGGCTAATATTGCTTCTCTTCCAGCCCCGGAAGCTGCTGAAGTGCTAAACTCTTGGGGCAACGCTGTCCAATACTCGAGTAATGCGGTGCGAATAGCCTCCAGATTCGCAGTCAAAACAACCGGTTTTACACGATCTGTCTTTGTGTAGGCAATCACAAATGGGAGATGCATCTCACCCAACCAGTTTACAAATTGCACATCTATAGGTTGAGGTGGAATATTCGAATCAATCAGGACAAAGGTGCAGCACAAGGATTCTCGCTTGACCAAATAATCCTGGATCATCTTTTCCCATTGTTTCCGCTTTGCTTTTGAAACCTTGGCATACCCATAGCCTGGTAAATCAACCAAGAACCAGGTATGGTCAATCAAAAAATAATTGATCAATTGGGTTTTTCCCGGTTTTTTAGATGTACGCGCCAGATCTTTTCGCCCCATGATCATATTGATCAAGGAAGATTTTCCAACATTAGACCGGCCGATAAAAGCGAATTCAGGCCGAGTATCTGTAGGACATTGTCCCACCGCCGGATAGCTTCCCCTGAATATGGCTTTATGTACCTCCATGAATTGCTAAGTTAATCCAAAAAACAAAGCGTAGGCAAGGTGCCTTCTAGCCAACACCTGACCGTATCTGTATTCCCTTATCCCCGATTAACGGTTCCCCTACCCCTTTAAAATCTGATCGGAGGGGCGTAGAATTTGAACTTTGTCCGTCTCGATTTGTCCATTTTCGTAATAAAATTCGCAACATGCTTGTAAAAGCAAAAGCTGGCCTATTACTAGCTTTATTCACCTTTCTTATTCCTGGCCGAGGTTTAACCCAATTGGACTTTGGAATCAAGGCAGGAATGAGCACGTCGAGCGTAGCATCCCTCACGAGGGATTTTTCCCAGGATACAGCCAGTAATTTTCTACGGATGACACTAGATCGAGTCAACCTCGGTTTCCAGGGCGGAGGATTCCTGCGTTGGGATATCGGGGTTTTAATCGTACAGCCAGAGATCATCTTTGATTACTTTTCAGCTTCTTATTCCGTAGACAGCCTCAGCACTGCAGGAGAGCCTACCAGTCCTATTTTATCCGGTGCGCAGGAATCCTACTTTTCCCTGGATCTTCCCTTGATCTTGGCGCTCAAATTTGGTCCTATCCGGTTGGGAGGAGGAATGGAAGGCAGACTCCATCTGTTCTCCGATTCCGACCTGGCATCCCTGGATTTTTACAATACCGACTTTCGATCATGGAGCTGGGGATGGGAAGCAGGTTTGGGGATAGACATCTGGAAACTAACTGTAGATGCGCGCTTCGAAGGAAGCCTCGAAGCGATTGGCAGTCACCAACTTCTGTATGAACAGCCCGGTGACTTTTCTGTTGGGCTGCGCCGTTTTCTATTGCAGTTGGGTTTTCGCTTTTAGCCGATTTGCCTGCTGAAGACGGTCTGCATTCGATCAATACCCATCCAATATCAAGCGGTCTTACTACTTTTACATCACCAGTTGGAAATTAGGCATACAACCTTTTGAACCGAATCTTTCCTCTTTATACTAGGTTCATCAATACGGTGCTACATGCCTGCAGGCGGTTTTAGCATGACTGAAGAAGAGTTGATCCAAGGCTGTTTGAACGAGAACCGGGTAGCGCAGAAAGCACTATACGATCGATATAGCAAAGCTATGTTCACTACGGTATATCGGATGTCCGGCGATTTTGAATTGGCTCAGGATATACTCCAGGAAGCCTTTGTTAAGGTCTTTACGCATCTCTCTTCCTTTCGAAGAGAATCCACACTTGGAGCCTGGATCAAAACGATTGTGGTACGTACAGCGTTAAGCAAGTTGAAACGGAGACCTCAATTTGAGCCTTTTGAAAACCACTTTGCCAATGAGGTTGTAGACTGGGGGGATTACTTGCAGGCGGAATACCTTGAAAAGGCAATCCTTTCCTTACCGGATGGCTATCGTTCTGTATTTGTGTTGATTGAAATTGAAGGATATGCGCATAAAGAAGTAGCCGAAATGCTCGGGATTTCCGTGGGTACTTCCAAATCGCAACTGTATTACGCCAAGAAAAGACTTCAGGAAAAATTAAAAGCTTACGTCCAATAATGAAAGAGGAGAATCGGCAACAACTGGAACAAGCATTGCGACAATTACCTGTCTACCAACCCGGGGAACAATTGTGGTCTGAAATTGACTTGAAGCTTTCCCTAGCCCGGGAACAACGAAAATTGAAAGAAGCAGTTCAGCAGTTGCCCGTGTATGCCCCTCCTTCATCTGTTTGGACTCAAATCGCCAGCCAATTGCCGGGGGCACCTCAGCCGGGGCGAGTCATTCAGCTTGCGCAGCGTTCCTGGGTGCGGGTAGCTGCTGTTGTACTTTTTATTTTCGGTGGATATTACATTTGGCAAAATGCTCAAAATACCTCGGGCGAAATCGTTCGGGTTACATTGGTTGCTGAACCTGTGGCAGATTTAAATGTATTCACGGCATCGGATCCCTTTGAGGAAGAAGATGAAAATCTTATTCAGGAAGCGGTGCAATTGTTTTCAAACAGTTACTTGGCTAAAAGCCAGAACCAGTACGATGTGCTGATGTCCGAATGGGAAGAACTAAGTGCAGCCCGGACTAGTATAAAAGAGGCCCTTAGCTTGTATGGAAAAGACCCTGGTTTGATCCAGGAATTGAAAGATATTGAACTGGCACGGTCTGAACTGATTCGAAAAATGTCAAAATGGATCTGATGCCGGTTGGAACCTTGGTGAAATGAAAGTTACGCTGTCAGCTTTTCTTGTATTCGTTGGGATTCTTGCGCTCCAGGCGCAGGATAGCCTCTACACGGCTTCCAAAACCTTCGAAAAAACCTATCCCTACACGGTTGGCAAATCCTCCGTTAATATTGAAGGGCAAAAAGCAGAGGTGTTTATAGATACCTGGGAGCAGGATGCGATCCTGGTAGAGATCACGCTGGAAAGCAGGCATCCGGATCGTCAGCGAGCAGAACAAGGCCTTGACCGGATATCTTACAAGACCGAGCAGGTTCAGGAGAAGGTTTACTTGCGGAACTTTGCTGAAAAACAAAAAGGTCAGGCCGACCAAGGACCAATACTGGGGGTGCGCTATCTAATTCGACTTCCGAAAGAATGCCCGGTTTATGTTAAAAACCATTTCGGTAAAGCCCAAATCAACGACTTGGAAGGAGAAGTAACGGTGAATGGGGAGTTCACGGATATTGGTTTGGAGAATATTAAAGGCCGAATTGATGTGATTACTCGATTTGGCGACCTGGAAGCCAATTTTATCGATGGGAATATGCTTGTTAATGCGCGAAGGTCTGATATCCTGTTGAACGAACTGAAAGGTACCTTCGATCTGAAAACCCAATACAGCACTATTCGGGTTTTTAGCGACCCCAATTTAATTCGGCTAAATATCGAAGCCCTTCGTTCTGACGTATTTCTTTATAGTGCTCAGCCTGAGATTTTTGCTTATGACATCACGGCATCCAATGCTAATGTGAACACTCCGGATTGGATGTCTTTCAAAACCCGAAATGAATCCGGCAACATGCACAAACAGTTCACTCCGCAGAACGAGATTTACGCCAATATCACTGTTCAAATCAATTTCGGAGATTTGATCGTGGAAAAGATCATCAAGGGGGGCAAAAATAAGTAACCCCTACCCTTCGCTACCGGTTTCCCCGTAAGCCTCCTGTCCATTTGCCAAGGCACTCGAACTTGTGCATTATACAGTATGCCATCATTTTGCTAATCTTGCACAGCTTTTCCTAACTACACCATCAATAATAAAACTGTTTCACCTGCACATGGAGGCTTACTACCTGAACTGCGAGCAAGTACCCCAATTTTCCAGCCGCGACCGAGCCTATATCCGAGAAGACCAGCGTTTAAGGCCATTTTACCAATACCCCGTTGAACTGGCCTCCTTTTCCCAAATCATTGAAGACAAAAAGCAGGACCAGATACCCCGCCAAGACTTGGTAGAAGTCCTTAAAGACCAGTATAGCAAGCTGCAGACAACTGAACAGGTACAAAAACGCATCGACAGTCTCCTGGAAGAATACACCTTCACTGTGGTCACAGCACACCAGCCATCCTTATTCACCGGTCCCTTGTACTACATCTACAAAATCATCTCCTGCCTGAATTTAGCCACCAACCTGGCTGAGCACTATCCGGATTACAACTTCGTACCGGTTTTTGTCAATGGTGCTGAAGATCACGATTTTGAAGAGATTAACCATGCACACCTGTTCGGCAAAACGATAAGCTGGAACCAAAACAAAGGTGGGCCAGTTGGGGCCCTTGCCACTGATACCCTGGCCGAACCATTGGCCGAGCTAAAAACTATTCTTGGCGATTCTGCTAATGCCAGCTCCATTTTCCAGCAAATTGAAGAGGCCTATACCTCGCACTCCAATTACGGAGACGCCACACAACACCTGGTTAATAGTCTCTTTAAAGATCAAGGTCTGGTAGTGCTTACTATGAGTGACGCACGCCTGAAAAAGCACTTCATACCCATTATGAAGGAAGAACTGCTCGAACAGGTGTCGGCTGGATTTGTGGAAACCGCCACCCAACAATTGGAGGAGGCTGGTTTTAGCGGACAAGCCTATCCCAGGGAGATAAATCTATTTTACCTGGGCGATGGATTTCGGTCCAGATTGGTTCAAAATGAGGAGTATTGGGAAGTAATCGATCAGAATATCCGCTGGAATAAGGAAGGTTTAATACAGGAGCTAGAGCAGCGTCCTGAGCGATTTAGCCCAAATGTTGTCTTACGCCCGGTCTACCAGGAATTAATATTACCCAACCTGGCCTACATTGGTGGCGGCGGAGAAATTGCCTATTGGCTGGAACGAAAAGAACAGTTTGCTCATTTCGGTATCAACTTTCCTATGCTGGTGCGGCGCGACTCGGTCCTTTGGGTGGATAAAGGGACTTGCCGCAAAATGGAAAAGGTAGATTTCGCCATAGAAGACCTGTTCGAAGATACGGACGAGCTGATCAAGCGATATGTGAAGGCAAATACTGAAAATGAAATCAGCCTTAAAGAGGAGCAACAAACAATCGAATCCGTATTTAAGGATGTGCTGGAAAAGGCTGCTCAAATTGACCCTACCTTGGTGAAAACCACCAAAGCCGAATCTCAAAAAATGGTCAACAGCCTGAAGGGGCTGGAGGCCAAACTGATTCGGGCGGAAAAAAACAATCACGATACGGCTATCAATCAAATTCGAAGCGTTCGCGAACGCCTTTTCCCGAGTAATGGCTTACAGGAACGCTATGAAAACTTTCTGACTTTCTATTTGCGATATGGGGATACCTTTTTTCAGGTCTTAATGGAAAATCAAGATCCGCTCCGCAAAAAGATGTGTGTTATCCTGGATCGATGAGCGGCAAAACCCTTACCCCATTTCTTTGTAGTCTACCCGAACCGGGTGAAAAATATCAATGAGTTCGCAATCTGTCAGCGCCTCACCCGAATGTGGGCTGTTTCCGGGGATCACAGCAATATCTCCAGCTTCACAGATCCGGACTTCGGTACCAATGACCAGCTTAAAAGTACCCTTCAGCAAGTGGGTTATTTGTTGATGGGGGTGACTGTGCTCGGGTAAAATGCTCCCCTGAGTCACGCGAACCTTGGATAGGGTGAGTTGGTCGGTATGAACCATCCGGGCAAAAAAGCCCGGTACGATTTCCTTTTCTTGCAATTCGTTTGAGGAAAAGAATCCAGACATGCGTATATAATTTTTGCTCAAAATAGGCATTGGAATACCCTGGTTCGAACGGTTTATCTACATTTAAGCAAACAAATAGACCAATGAATTCACCAAGGCAAAATCCCCTTTTATTTTTTCTGGCGCTGAGCCTGCTAGTGTTGGTTACCGGCTGTGGCTCTACCAAATTCACAGCCTCCTGGCAACCCGAAGGAATGGCAAGACCAGTATCGGTCAATAAGGTTTTCGTTGCCGTTTTGACTTCACGCCTTGCAGCACGTCAGGCAGCCGAAAATGAAATTGTAAGGATGTTCGAGGCTTCCAAAATCGAAGCACGGGCAAGCATCAATGAATATGGGCCAAATTTTCGGCTCGACTCCAACAAAACAGCTGAAATCACCCGCGATCTAACGAATAAAAATTTTGACGCTGCACTGGTAGTAAGTGTGCAGGATGTAGAAAAGTCACAGCGTTACGTACCGGGAAGTACCTATCCAGCTGGATTTTACGGCTATGGCTGGGGTTATTATTACCCGTACTACGGTCGGGTTTATGAACCGGGCTATTACACGAATACTACTACCGTGTTTTTACTTACCGATTTGTTCGACTTGCGGTCCAAAGAACTGATCTGGACGGGTCAAACCCAGTCGCTGGATCCATCAAGCCTTAATTCCTTTGTACGGGAATATGCGAAAGCTCTGCGCTCCAGGCTTAAAGCAGATAAGGCCATTGACTTGTAACCATACGCTTGCTTTAACATAGGTCAATAGGACATGACCTCGTTGTATCCACAATGCTTCCTTTCTTAGGAGCATCGCAGGATACCCGTCAGGAATTGACATCAAAGAGCAGCAGTAGATCCCCGATCCGGCCCTTCAAGTCTTTTCGGTCCACAATGAAGTCGAGGAAACCATGCTCCAGCAAAAATTCGGAGGTCTGAAAGCCTTCCGGAAGATCCTGTTTGATGGTTTCTTTGATTACCCGAGGGCCAGCAAACCCGATCAATGCAGCCGGCTCGGCAAAATTCAAATCGCCCAGCATGGCGAAACTGGCCGTGACCCCTCCGGTGGTAGGGTCGGTTAAGAGGCTGAAATAAGGGATTCCGGCTTTAGCCAATTGGGTTAACTGAGCCGATGTTTTCGCCATTTGCATCAGGGAGAATGCCGATTCCATCATTCTGGCCCCTCCTGATTTACTGATGATGAGCAGTGGGATATGGTTCTCCAAGGCGTGCTTGATCGACAAAGAGATTTTCTCGCCCACTACAGATCCCATACTACCTCCAATAAAGGAGAAATCCATGGCGGAAATGATCAATGGCCTTCGATTCACTTTACCTTTGGCAACACTAATCGCATCTTCCAATCCAGTTTTCTTGTGGGCCTCTTTCAGACGCTCCGGGTAGGGTTTCAGATCCGAAAACCCCAGGATGTCTACCGAATGTAATTCCGTAAATAGCTCTTCATAATTACCATCAAAAATCAAATCGAAGTAATCATGAGAGCCAATCCGAACGTGGTAGTTACATTTAGGGCACTTCAGGAAATTTTCCTTCAGTTCCTTCATTGTACTGGTTTCCTTGCAGGCTTTGCATTTGTACCAAAGCCCTTCAGGTGCTTCTTTTTTATTGCGAGTGGCTGTTTGTATTCCGTCTTTGAGCCGTTTGAACCAACCCATAGCTGTTTTTTGATGCCGCTGTTGCGGGAGATTCAGGAAGATGGACAAGGAGCTTAATGACTTATCTATCCCCTTGCCCTACCGTATTCGTGCCGTTTTCAAGCGGAAATTGGAGCGTTGCAAAGGTAAAAAACCCCCAAACAATTCGAAATGGTTCAAAAGATTAGGAAACGTCCGGATACCGAAATGCCTTTACTGTATTTACAAAGGTTTTTACCTGCTCCAACGGAGTATCGGGATACACCCCATGCCCAAGGTTGGCGATGTGCTGTCGACCAAAGGATGCCAGCATTGATTGGGTGGCCGCTTGGACTTCCTCATTCTCAGCATACAATTGGCAAGGGTCCATATTCCCTTGCAACACCTTTTGAGTTCCTACCCTGTTGCGTGCTTCTTTTGGATTGGTCATCCAATCCAGCCCTACAACAGCACAGTCCAGTCCTTCCATTTCGTCCAGCAAAAAGGGAGCCCCTTTCGCAAAAAAAGTCAATGGTACAGCTTGAATTTGCTTGCAAATCTCTTTTACATAAGGCAATACAAACTCTTGATAATGAATTGGGTGAAGATGTCCAGCCCAAGAATCGAAAAGCTGTACCAAATGGATTCCTTGCCCCACCTGTAGATGGATGTATTGGATAATGGTTTCTGAAATTTTTTCCATCAGCCGGTGCGCCAGGTGCGGCTCCTGGTATAAAAAGCCACGGGCTTTGGAGAACGTCTTCGACCCTCCCCCTTCGATCATATAAGCCATCAGGGTCCAGGGCGCACCAGCAAATCCGATCAATGGAACCCGCCCATCCAAAGCTTTTGTGGTGCACTGGATAGCATCGTATACATACCCCAATCGTTCGGCAGCATCCGATCCGCTTTGCAGACGTTCAATATCCTCAGAGGTTTTAATCGTTTGGGGGAAACGAGGGCCTACTTTTTCAACTAACTCATAAGGCAACCCCATGGCTTCCGGAACCACCAAAATATCTGAAAATAAAATCGCTGCATCTACCCCCAACTCGTCCACCGGCTGAATGGTAACTTCAGCAGCCAACTCCGGTGTGGTGACCAATTCAATAAATCCGGATAGCCTGGAACGAATAGCACGGTATTGGGGCAGGATCCGTCCAGCTTGTCGCATTAACCAAACGGGAGGGCGTTCGGTCTGCTCGCCTCTCGCAGTGCGTAGCAACAAATCATGCTTCAATTTCATCCGGCAATGTTAGCATTTTCTTACCGCCCACCCCTTTTCCCTTAACATAATTTGACAGAAAGGTGTCGGACGGCCGTCCAGAATACCAGTAGATTCATTAGTCCGGATAATTCTTAATTTGCGTTTCTTAAAGGAAAACCGGCTCATGAGACGCTTACCGCTTCATATTAGAATCATCATTGGACTTGGATTAGGGATCATATACGCATTTGTTTCCAGTTACCTGGGGTGGAACAAATTCACTTTGGATTGGATCAACCCTTTCGGAGATATTTTTATTCGTTTACTCAAATTCATTGCGGTCCCATTAGTGCTGTTTTCAATCATCAGTGGAGTAGCTGCCCTACCAGACCCGAGCAAGTTGGGCCGGATGGGTGCAAAGACCCTGGTTGCCTATTTAATAACCACGGTTACGGCAGTCACCATAGGACTACTACTCGTCAACACACTGCGTCCTGGAAGCTATGTAGGCGAGGAACAACGGATCAAGAATCGGATTAAATATGAGATCTGGGCCACCTCTACCGATGGAGTTGAAATTTTGGATAACCGTGACTTTCTCAACAATCCAGAATACCAGCCTTACTTGGGCGAGGCAGAAGCTGCCTTTCAGGAAGAAGCTTCCAATGAAGATGTAGGCAGACGAGTAGCAGCTGCCAACGAACGCAAAGATGAAAGCCCGCTTCAATTTGTAGTCGATATGGTCCCCGAGAACATTACGGCTGCACTTTCGGATGGAGGAAAAATGCTCCAGGTCATCTTCTTTGCGATCTTTTTTGGCATTGTACTGCTCCGGTTACCGAATGAAATCTCTCAACCGGTGGTCACACTCGTTAATAGTATCAATGAAGTTTTTTTGAAGATGGTGGAAATCATAATGGATGCAGCACCATTCTTCGTTTTTGCACTCATGGCGGGCGTAATCGCAGAAATGGCAGATACTCCAGCCGATGTACTACAGATTTTCAAGGGGTTGCTCTCCTATTCGGTAGTATTGTTAATCGGACTCTTGTTTATGATCCTGGGCTTTTATCCGGCAGTGGTTTGGCTGATCACCAGAAGATTCAAATATCATGATTTCATGCGACGCATTAGTCCTGCACAATTTCTGGCTTTTAGTACCAGTTCGAGTGCGGCTACCCTGCCGGTGACCATGGAGTGTGTACGGGATAACCTTGGGGTTTCCCCCAGCGTAACCAACTTTGTACTACCAATCGGGGCTACCGTCAATATGGACGGTACCAGCTTGTATCAAGCTGTAGCAGTAGTGTTCATGGCCCAAATGCACATGGTAGATCTAACCCTGGCCCAGCAGCTTACCATCGTACTTACAGCCACTCTGGCATCGATTGGATCAGCTGCAGTTCCCAGCGCGGGTTTGGTGATGATGATTGTAGTGCTTCAATCTGTAGGTCTGAACCCCGCCTGGATTGCCATTATCTTTCCGGTTGACCGAATACTGGATATGGTACGTACTGTGGTGAACGTTACCGGCGATGCTACCGTTTCCACTATTATAGCCATGACGGAGGGAGAGCTAAATCCACCGGAGGAAATGCAAACCGTCTAATCCGGGATATTCGGATTTAGCGCATTGAGTTCTTCTGCAGTCCGATCGAGCTTACAAAACATACAAAACTACCTATGGGTAAATGGAATATTGCTAGTCTGTTGCTAGCTGGTTTGGCATTATCAGGCTGTATCCATATCGACAATGCGTTTACCGGTCTTCCGCCAGGTCCCTGGCGAGCAGAGGTATCACTCCTGAGCAATCCAGCCGGAACGCGTGTGCTAGAAGATGAGATCTCTATCGGAGTGGAAGAAATTGCCGCGGGAAAGCTACCCTTCACCTTCGAAGTGTTCTATGATTCGGATACCTCCTTTTATATTGAAATTATAAACGGAGCCGAGCGCATCCACGTGGACGATATTACCATGGGGTTGGACAGGACAACAGGTAGAGACACCATCCAGATCAATCTACCTGGTTATGAATCCTACATCGAAGGTGAATTTGAAGAAAATGAGATCCGGGGGGAATTTGTTGCGCCTTCCAGAGGGCCGGATTATCGATTGCCCTTCCGGGCGCGGTTCGGACAAAACCATCGATTTACCCAATTACGAAAACCACCAAACATGGACCTCACCGGCCGATGGGAAGTTCAATTCGAGACAGAAACGGATCACCCTTATCCGGCAGTTGGCATTTTTAAGCAGGAAGGAAACGAGTTGACCGGGACTTTTCTGACCGAAACCGGCGATTATCGCTATCTGGAAGGAACCATTCAGCAGGATAAATTATACCTGTCTACTTTTGACGGTGCACACTTATTTTTATTCGAAGGCAAAATCCTCGCAGATGGAACTTTGACCGGCAGCTTCCGTTCAGGTAGCCATTATCGATGTATTTGGGAAGCGGAACGCAACGATTCTGCCAAATTAAGGCCGCTTACAGAATATTTAAGCGTAATTGATCCTTCTCCTTTTGACCTTATGTTTGAACAGCCGAACGGAGAGATGTATGACATTGCCAAGGTTGAGGCAGGGGTGAAATTGATCCAGATCATGGGTACCTGGTGTCCGAATTGCAAAGATGAAACTCGCTTTTTGAATTCTTATTTGGCAGCGAATAAGGAAAACCCTGTAACCGCACTAGCTGTAGCTTTTGAACGCAGACCAAAACAAGAGGCTTTGGCCTACCTTCCAGCTTATGCAGACCAGATGCAATTACCGTATCCGATTGCCTATGGAGGGTCAACCTCAAAGGATGAAGCCGGAAAACGGTTTTATATGCTAAATGAAATTCAGGCTTGGCCAACCCTGTTGGTTTTGGATTCGCGAAATAAAATTCGAAGAGTTTATTCAGGATTCAACGGTCCTGCTACCGAAGGCTTTCTTACATTTAAGGAGGATTTTGAGCAAATTACAAGTGAACTAATATCAGAATACCGGGCAAACCGGTAAATTGAAAGTTAAATTTTCATCCCATGTCCGTCGCAAACCTAAACCTTGGGTACTGCATTGATAATGTCAAAACTGCTGAAGCCCTTGAAGGCCGCCTCAAAAACATTGGTTTTCCTGCCAGTCATTTTTATGGAAAGGCCGATCAGGCGGGAGGCAGTCTGGCAGAACAACTTCTCGGCAGCGCCCAGCCTATCCTTTTGTTAATCAGTGACAATTTCCTGAAATCGGTTTCTTGCATGAGCGGTAGCCTGCAGTTGCTACAACGAAAGAAAGAAGCGATTCTTCCTGTTATCATTGATGGCGTTGATAAAACCGATCCCCAAAAAACAGTTCATACTCAATTCGAACGCGTCAGTGATATCATCCAGTACATCAATTATTGGCAGGAACAATACCTTGACCTGCGCCGCCAGAAAAGGCAAATGGAGCTGGATAATGAGGAAGCTTTTCACAGACATTTACGCGAAGTACGAAGTATCTCCGGTGAAGCCGGGGAGTTTCTGCGGTTGCTCCGCCATATGACTTTCTATCGACTGGAAGATCTGGAGCAGGATAATTTTCAAGCCTTATTCCAATTCCTGGGTAAAGAACAGGAGTGGGAAGCAAAACCCTCCGCCTCGAGCACTTCTGAGCTAAAAGGTCAGGAAAGTAACTTGAGTAAAACCGATCCGGTACCCACAGCCGACATTCCCGGAATCGACCTGTTGGAAGGCAAAAGCCTGTCCGATAACCCGGTAGGATTTGTCTCGCCAAAACCTGACCCCGCTGTTAGGCAGGAAGCAAAAAGAGCTACCGTGTATGATCCGGAAGAGCAACAAAAGCAAATCCAGCGACACCTGGCTGAAAACAGGCTGGATGATGCGATTAAACTGATTGATGAGTCCCTCAAGATGGAGCCTCGTTCACCCAAGCTTTTCTATCAAAAAGCATTGTTGTTGAGTCGGATGGATGGGCGAAAAATTGAGGCTCTAGCTACCCTCGACGAATTATTACAGGTGCGCCCAGTCCATGTGGAGGGCCGCTTTTTGCGAGCGGAGTTGGAAGAATGGCGCCAGGATTACCACCGTGCCAGACATGATTATGAGCAGGTATTGGAACTAGACCCGGACCACCCTACAGCATCTTTTCGGCTAGGCAGGTTGCTCGCCAAGCATTTTCCGGATGAACCCCTTGA
Organism: uncultured Saprospiraceae bacterium; assembly: GCA_964641965.1. Taxonomy (GTDB): domain Bacteria; phylum Bacteroidota; class Bacteroidia; order Chitinophagales; family Saprospiraceae; genus JAJDFU01. Next base: position 16,153 of record CAZXLD010000056.1, read on the forward strand.
AGCAGCACGTATTTTGAAGAAAGCAATGGCCAAAGATCCGGCTAATACGGAAGCTATTCATCAGTATGCCAAACTCCTGAAAAAGCAACTTCGACAGCCCGAACTAGCCATCCCATTTCTAGAGAAAATTACAGTCCTGGAACCAGACAATGGAGCAGCTCGGATGGAATTAGCAGAAACCTTACATTCACTCGATCGGAAGGAAGAAGCACTGGAAGCTTATCTAGCTGCTACCCGCCTGGATGTAAGCCTCAAAAACGAGGAAAATGATCAGCGGTTCAAAATTGAACCGCCCGCTCAATTGCCGGATGCTCCACCGGAAGAAGAGGTAAAATCTTCTATCTTCTCTGTGGATGAGCCCTCGCCAGCACCGGAATGGGAATCCCCTATGGAGACGCCACCGATTTCCGAACCAGAACCACCTGTTCAATCCGAACCGATCCCCCCTGTTTACTCAAATGACAATGGTGTTTCTGAGCCAGAATATAAACCTGAACCTGTTCAGGAGCCAACCGAGCCAACTCCTGCCAGCATTGAAGAAAAAGAGCAGGAAATGGATCGGATGGAACAAGAAATTCTAGCGGACAGTGCTGAAATGCTGGCTGGCCTTCCCGATACCGATCAAACAGATCCGGAAGGTAACCTGGAGGTGATTCAGCAATCACCGGAAGAGGACAACACGATCAACGCGCTTAAGGACAACCTGAAAAAGTTAGAACTCCTCCTGGCAGAACGTCGCCGACGCGAACAAGAGGCGTTGGAGGCCCTTAAGGAAGCAAAGACAGACGCACTTACGGTATTCATCACCGGTGCTACCTCCGGAATCGGTAAGGCCACTGCCCAAAAGTTCGCTGAAAACGGCTATAGGGTCATTATCACCGGCAGGCGAAACGACCGTCTGATGGCTTTGAAAGACCATTTTGAGGAAGAATTTGAACATGCCGATGTCTATCCGCTCCCCTTTGACGTACGGGACCTCGGCAGCATTCAGCTGGCCTTGAACCGGTTGCCAAGTGAATGGAAGGATGTCGATATTTTGATCAATAACGCAGGAAAGGCCAAAGGATTAGCCCCAATTCACGAGGGTAACATTGATCATTGGAATGAGATGATCGACACTAACTTGAAAGGGCTATTATACCTCACGCGCGCGATCAGTCCAGGCATGGTCGAACGCGGCCGGGGCCAGATTATCAATGTAGGTTCTACTGCGGGTAAGGAAGTTTATCCGAACGGAGGTGTGTATTGCGCCACTAAATTTGCCGTAGATGCACTGACGAAAGCCATGCGGCTGGATTTCCACAAATACGGCATCCGGGTAGGACAAGTAAGCCCCGGTCATGTGGAGGAAACTGAATTTGCCTTAGTCCGCTTTGATGGAGACCAGGAAAAAGCCAAGATCTACGAAGACTTCCAACCCCTGAAAGCTTCCGATGTGGCAGAAGCAATTTACTTTTTGGCCAGCCAGCCGGCGCATGTCAATGTTCAAGATGTGTTGATGATGAGCACTCAACAGGCTAGTGCCACCATGGTAGATCGCAGTGGCAGGAAATTTGATCGCGAGGAGTAGTGATCTTTTGCTTTGGCTTACTTGTCGAGCAGATAGGCTTTAAGCCCTTCCGCATCCTGGGGCTTCATTCGACCTCCTAAAACGAGGCGGACTTCTCTCCTTCTTGGAGCACTGTCAAACCGTTGCTGCTCAATTTCAGTAAGCGGTAGTACGGGTGGTACCGGTGTGGGATTTCCCGATGGGTCAAGCGCAACGAATGTATAAAACGATTGGTTGCATTTCCTGCTGTTGTGCCCTTTGATATCAGCTGCAAAAACCTCGCAGAAAACTTCCACTGAAGTTCGAAAAGCGCGGGTTACGGTAGCCTCGAGGGTAACGATATCACCTAATAGAATGGGACGCTGGAAGGACACATGGTCTACTGAAGCAGTGACCACGTAGGCTTCACAATGTTTCCCGGCGCAAATACCCCCTGCGATATCCATCCACCGCAGTAGATTCCCTCCCATCAGGTTACCCATTGGGTTGGTGTCGTTGGGCATCACCATTTCAGTCATTATAGTCTTGGAAAAATCGACCCGTTTCGGGTTCAGATTACGTTCTTCCATCTAATCTGGATTATAGTGTTTCAGAGGATCATGACCCCTTTTTTTTCCATAAATGGAATGGTGGTGAAATGTTCCTCGGCAATGCTCCCTTTTACAAAAACGTACTTACGATCGTACATGTACCCATTTAGTACAAAGCTGATCCAGTATTCATTGGCCATTCCAAAAAGATCTGCTGGGATGGGTTCGATCAAAACGCAACGCATGGGACCAATCTCCTCGAAATATTGCCTTAAGGTGGTTGTCTTTCGGTGCTCACCCTCCAACTCCCCATATCCCTTAGAATTTATCAATACATTTTTCAGGGGTTCCTCCTTGAGGTTGATCAGGAAGGTATCCCAGAGCTCAACTTCTTCGTTTTCCGAAGACTCCCTTGGCACAATTGCAATGGCTACATCTTCAACCTTAAGCTGGGGAATATCCTTTTTCATTCAAGCGCGTGTATTCAAAATCAAACAAATCTGACAGGTGAAGCAATACTTTGGACTTCACTTCCTGCATGGATACCTCCTCTCCCAATTCTTTAGCTAAGGAGGTTACCTTCCGATCGGGTTCTTTTATGCCACAAGGGACGATATAATCAAAAGGTGTCAAATCATTATTAATGTTAAACGCAAACCCATGTAGCGTCACCCATCGGGATAAGTGTACACCAATGGCACAAATCTTTCTTTTCGCTTGTCCCTGGCCTCCTCCGACCCAAACGCCGGTATATCCTTTCTCCCGATAGGCTTCCAATTGATACGATGCCAGTGTACGAATAATAGCCTCTTCCAGCAAACGTACATACCGGTGCACGTCCGTAAAAAACTCATCCAGGTCGAATATCGGATAGCCCACTAATTGCCCGGGTCCATGGTACGTAATATCGCCTCCTCTATTGATCTTCAAAAAGGTAAAACCTTGGTGTTCCAACCGATCCGGCGATAGCAATAAATGTTCGGTAGATCCACTTTTTCCCAGCGTAAATACTGGATGATGCTCGCAGAAGAGCAAGTGGTGCAACGGCACCAGCCGTGCTTGGCCTTTCTGGAGTCGAGATCTATTGTCTAGCTTTTCGGCTATCAACCCCTTATGCAACTGAGTCTGTAAAGCCCAAGCCTCATCATACACGATCCTTCCCAAATCCGTAAACTGCACTTTTCTCATACCACAACAAAGGTATCAAGTTCTATTTCTTTCCCGAAAACGGAAAATCAAGGAAAAAGGTTGGCAGGTACTGCTCAATGACCGACGCTAGACGCAAACCTAATCCGGTTTTCCTACTTCTGGCCTGTTTTTCCAAACAAACACAAACCATGAAACAACATATCCTGATCTCCATTACAGTGATTGACCTTGCAGGGATACATTTTAGCTGTGGAGATCCTGGCCAACCAACACCAAAGATGGCTTCTGCCACGGTAGACACTCTGGTTTGTCCGCAGGAAACCCACTTTAAAAATAGGAAGCAAATCCCCTTTGCAGGTGATAATGCCGAGGCCTACTATTAGTTTCAGTGAGCAACAGCTGCTTTTTTCTTCCATCCACAATAACGGAGGTACCCGAAACACCAATATTTTTATAGCTGACTGGATTGAATAAGGCAGATAAGAATCGGTTTCGTAAATTGGCCTGCAGGAAAACCCAACAGTTGTGCGGCACCTAATTATCCTGGCCCTTGCCCTTTTCTGCTTTCAATCTACTTTTGCTCAGAATGGCTACCCACCCTCCGCAGGTGCCCGGGGCGTTGCCATGGGATTTACAGGGGTCTTGTTTCAGGATATTCACAGTACTTTTCGCAATCAATCCGGACTTGCTTTCCTGGAGGGATGGTCTATCATGGCGCAAGTAGAACAACGCTTCATCACCTCCGACATTCGAATGGCAGCCCTTGGAACGGCCTTACCCACCAATGCTGGTACTTTCGGATTAAATTTTCAATACTACGGAGTACCCTTATACAACGAGCAACGTTTTGGACTCAATTATGCCATCCGATTGGCGGAAGGTTTTTCCATTGGTGCTCAGTTCGATTACTTTGGCATTTCTATTGAGGAATATGGCCAAAAATGGTTTCCAACTTTTGAGATCGGGTTTCAGGCTTCTATCACCAAGGAATTGCGGATTGGTGGCCATGTATTTAACCCGATTCGCGTAGAAGTAGTCCAGGAAGAGTTGCTACCTACCCTAATCCAGGCTGGCATAAGCTACGCGCCCAAGGAACAGGTGCTCCTGATCCTGGAAGTAGAGAAAGATATTGACCGGCCCATTCGGGTTAAAGGAGCATTGGAGTATTTCCTGCTCGACCGGCTGCCGATAAGAGTCGGAGTCGCTACTCAGCCGGCAGCCATTACTTTTGGCTTGGGTTTTTACCTGACCAAGGGCTTGGGCGTACAAGCAGCTTCTTCCTGGGACAGCTTATTGGGATTCAGTCCTTCTTTCAGCCTAGATTATACCCAACAGAAGCCGTGAAAATCCTGATCGTTGCCGCTACTTTTCCAGAGATCCAGCCATTTGAAGCATGGCTTGCTGCACATTGGGAGAGACAAGGTCCCGGTCAATATCAAAACGAGTCGACACAAATTCAACTTCTTACCAGCGGAGTCGGCATGCTTTTTATGGCCTTCACGATGGGCAAGCTATTAAGCCTTGAATCCTACGATCTGGCAATCAATCCCGGTATAGCTGGAGCGCTGAACCGAGATTTGGACCTAGGCCAAGTCGTGGAGGTTACACAAGAGTATATAGCCGATCTGGGCGCAGAAACCCGGGATGGCGGATTCCTTTCTGCCCAGGAACTGGGTTTTTTCTCTGCAGAAGACAAGCTTTTTGACCAGGGATGGCTCAAAAATCCGTATTCAAAAGGCTTAAACATGCTGCCTCAGGTAAGTGGTATTTCGGTCAATTCGGTGCATGGTCATGAAGAATCTATTCAGGCCTTGAAAAGTCGGGTCCAGGCTGAAGTGGAAAGTATGGAAGGAGCGGCTTTTTTTTACGGGTGCTTACAAAACCAAGTTCCATTTCTGGAAATTCGTTCTATTTCCAATTATGTTGAAGCGCGAAATCGAGCAGCCTGGAAAGTGGGACTGGCAATTGAAAACTTAAATCAAACACTCGTTGAATTGGCCTCGACTTTTTAGGATTTAAAAATCGCCTGTCCAGCCATACTACTCAAATGGAGGACCGGAAAGAAAATTCCAGCTTCTTTTTTAAAACCCTCTAGCTCTTTCCTGGTTATTCGCCTATGAAGCCAACAGTTGCAATCGCTGGGGCTACCGGTTTTATAGGCCGATGGTTTATCCAGAACTACAAGCACAAGTATCGAATCATCGCGCTCAGTCGCCGGATCATGCAGCCTTCTGAGGACGAGGATGTGGAGTGGCGTAAAGTGGAGTTGTATTCGTTAAGTAGCACGGCTGATGCGCTTCGAGGGGCAGATTATGCGATCTACCTTGTTCACTCTATGCAACCCTCTACGCGATTGAACCAAGGGTCTTTTGATGATACAGATCTCTTGTTAGCAGATAACTTTGTGCGCGCTGCAAGGGATAATCAGCTCAAACAAATCCTGTTTCTGGGTGGAATTTTACCGGATGACAATATTCCTTACTCCCGCCACCTACGTAGTCGCTACGAAGTGGAACAAACGCTGAGCTCCACTAGGGTACCGCTCACTGCGCTTCGTGCAGGCATAATTGCAGGGCCCGGAGGGTCATCGTTCCAAATCATTGAAAAGCTGGTTCGCCGATTGCCGATCATGATCTGCCCTCAATGGACCCTGTCGGAGTCCCAACCCATTTCACTGACCGACACCCTTCGGGTCATGGATTATTGCCTGGGTCGGGCATCGGTATTCAACCAGCATTTTGATATAGGAGGATCCGAGATCACCAACTATGTGGAAATGATGAGAACAGTGGCCCGGCTGTTGGGAAAGAAAAGACGGATTTATACCGTTCCTTTTTTCTCCTTGGGTTTTTCCAAGCTTTGGGTATCTGTCTTTGCTGATTCTAGCCAGACCCTGGTCTCCCCCCTGATCGAAAGTTTGCGCCACGATAAATTATTAGTAAAACCCAATGCGCTCCTAAATGCATTTCCGGATCGAGATAATTTTGAGGCTGCAGCCGAGCATGCCTTATTCGAAAAAGATGCCATTCCTTCCCTTCCCAGGTCTGTATCCAAAGGTGCTCGGGAGGAACGGAACACCGTCCGGTCGGTCCAGCGACTGCCTAATCCGGGCAACCGCTCTGCTACCTGGGTAGCTCGACGCTACCAAACCTGGTTGCCGCGCTTCTTCCGATACCTTATTCGGGTAGACTTGGTCGATGAACTCTCCACCTTTCGTATCGGACCGTTTGAACTGCTTCAATTGAAGTTCATACCAGATCGCAGCGATGTAAACCGGCAGTTGTTCTATATCGTGGGTGGGTTATTGGTCAAGCGAAAAGACTACGGGTGGCTGGAATTCCGGAGGGTACTGGATGGCCGATATGTAATTGCAGCTATTCACGAATTCGTACCTACGCTACCCTGGTTCGTTTATATTCTTTCTCAGGCTATCGTCCACTTAATGGTTATGCATTCTTTTTCCAACTATCTAAAACAATTAAAAGGCAAAGGAAATCCACAATTATCCACATCTCCTATGGAAAATCAATAGGTATTGACTACGAAATTTGGAATTGACTTAAGGCCCTGCAAAGGCCTTCTCTGCTAAGCCGGCAAACCAAGGCATGTGGCTATTCTTGCCGAAATTTTGAAGCTGAAAAATGGCCAGGCGGATTGTTTTGGGTTACCACCAATTAACCTTTTATTGCGGCAATGGAAAAGCATACGTACGACTTTGGCCTCATTGGCAATTGCGCCTATCTCGCACTGATTGGCAGAGACACTAATGTAGAATGGATGTGTTTGCCCCGATTCGATAGTTCTTTTGTTTTTGGAAGACTAATTGGAGGTGAAAAAGGAGGTGAATTCAGCCTAAAACCTTTTGAAAAAGAGTTTGAACCCAATCAATATTATATCCCCAACACCAATGTTCTGGTTACTGAAATCGATTGTGGGGACGCTGCATACCGCATTACTGATTTCGCCCCTCGGTTTTACCAATTTGACCGGTATTATCGCCCTTTGATGTTTGTTCGGAAGCTGGAACGTTTGCGTGGTTTGCCCAGAATCCAGCCTATCTGTCGACCCGTGGGTGAATATGGAGAACGGACCCTCACCAAACAACGCGGGAGCAATCACATCCGCTTTTTCGGCCTTGAAGAATCCATTCGCCTAACTACTGATATTCCCATTAATCTGGTCATAGAAGAAGATCCATTCGTGCTTTCCACAACGCGCTATATGGTATTCACCTATGGGGTACCTTTAGAGGCTGAAATTCAGAAAACGGCCGACAATTTCTTGCAGCAAACGGTCAATTACTGGCAGCGCTGGATCAAGTCTACCAGTATCGGAAATGGGTACCAAAAAGAAGTCATTCGGTCATCTTTAGCCCTGAAAATCCACCAATTTGAAGATACGGGGGGGATCATCGCTTCCCCAACCACCTCGCTTCCGGAACACCCCGGAAGCACCCGCAATTGGGACTATCGCTATTGTTGGATGCGAGACGCCTATTATACCCTTACAGCCTTTAACAATATCGGACACTTCGAGGAGATGGAAAAGTACTTCTATTACCTGACCAACATCCAAACGGATAGTGCTGATAAGATCCAACCCTTGTACAATGTACTTGGTGAAGGGGAAATGGTTGAGGTTGAATTGGACCTGCCCGGTTACAAAGGTGAAAAGCCGGTACGCGTAGGCAATGACGCTTATACCCATGTGCAAAACGATGTATACGGCCAAATCATATTAGCCATTCTTCCCCTATTTGCGGATTTTCGGTTCAATCCGGATGAACGGTTTGGCTCCCAATACTTGCTGGATCAGGTACTACATCGAATTGAGTTGACAATCGACCAGCCGGATGCCGGTATCTGGGAGTTTAGAGGAAGGGCGCAAAAGCATGCCTATACGAACCTGTTTCAGTGGGCTGGTAGCTCCGCAGCTCTGAAAATTGCGCAACGCCTGGGTGACACCGAACAAGCAGAGAAAGCACGAAAACTAAAAGCGCGGGCGGCAGAACTGATCGAACAAACCTATGATAGTGCGCGAAAAGTCTATACCCAAGCGATCGGAATCCCTCATTTGGATGCCAGCAACTTGCAGTTGATCATGATGAACTATCTGGATCCGGACTCCGAAAAGGCCAACGCCCACCTCAAGGCATTGGAAGATGAGCTTAAAGCAGGCAAGGGGCTTTTTTACCGGTATAAGCATGCAGATGATTTTGGAGAACCGAAATCCACTTTCCTAATCTGTGGATTCTGGTACGTGGAGGCACTGGCTTGTGTAGGTCGATTAGACGAGGCGATGGAAGGCTTTGAGGAACTGTGCTCGTATTCCAATCACGTAGGCTTATTAAGCGAGGATATTCACAGCGCATCCGGTTCGCAATGGGGCAACTTTCCACAAGCTTACAGCCATGTAGGACTGGTTAATGCGGCCTTTCGGATATCCAAAAAACTAAATCAACCAGATTTTTTGGCCTAATACAATAAGATTATCTGAATCTTGTTGATTGGCTATCTTATCCAATCAGTTTCTTCAGGAAACGGCGCACTTCTACGTGGCTTTTCAAGCGGTATTGGGCCTTGGAAGAGCCCAAGCCTACTTTTACGGTTACAGCTCGATCGTGCAATGCCATAAAGGTGTCTTCATCTGTACGGTCATCCCCAAATGCAATAATAAAGCCCGGATCAACGCCCGAAAGCCGTTCCAAAGCCGCTTTTCCTTTGTTAATTGCCGATAGCTTTACTTCCACAATATGGTCTCCTTCCATTACCTCGAGCCCCTTATCGGCCAGCAGGTGCTTCAGGTGGCTGGCTAACTCCCCACTTCTCAATTCACCCAGGCCTTTTTCGACTTTGCGGTAATGCCAGACCAAGGTGTATTTCTTTTCTTCAATAAAGGAACCCGGAGTTCGATCCACATAGAAATTTAAAATATCCATGGCTTCCTCCTTCCAGCTCAGGTCTTGGGCTGCTTCATTGTGGACCCAATTAGTGCCTTTCTTACGAACACTTATTCCATGTTCAGCAACCAGGTCAATGGGATAATGTCCCAACCAGGTCTCCAGGTTTGACCCATTCCGACCGCTAATGACCACCAGTTCTGTGCCTTGGGTGTTTGTCAACCCTTCCAGGATGCCTTGCAGTTCTTCATCCGGAGCACATGCCTGCGGATCCTCATGAAATCCAACTAAGGTTCCGTCATAATCCAGGAACACAATCCGTTTATCGGCTGCCCAGTAAGCTTCCAGGATCTGCTGCTCCATATCTTCCGTTATTTGTTTGGTCGACAAGGCTCGTTGTTTTTCCTTGACGAGTTCCAGGTTATTGAAAAAGAGTTCTACCCAATTAAAAATGGTGTACTTCTGAAGGCTCTTTTGCATAATGCTGATCCGCCTGACCTGTTCTTCCTCAGGCATTTCAAGGGCTTGCTTGATTGCATCTACCAATTGATTGATATCGTTGGGATTGACCAGCAGGGCATCGGAAAGCTCTTTGGCAGCCCCCGCCATCTCACTTAAGATCAAAACTCCTTTCTGAAATTGACGGGAAGCAATGAATTCCTTGGCAACCAGGTTCATACCATCCCGCATAGGTGTGATCCATGCAATTTCAGCCATCCGATAGAAAGCGGATAAAGCCTCAAGGGGAAAGCTCCGATAAAAGTAATGCACGGGTTGCCAGGCAATGCGACCAAATTTTCCATTAATATTTCCAACCAGTAATTCTACCTCCTCCTTCAACTGAGCATAGCTGGGCACCCGGTCTCTCGAAGGAACTACCACCAAAAGCAGGCTTACTTTTTCGTGGTACTCCGGGTACCGAACCAAAAATTCACGGAAGGCTTTAAGGCGCTGGGGTATCCCTTTTGAATAGTCCAGTCGATCTACGGATAGTATAATACGCTGGTCACCAATAGATTTATCGTAGCGTTTTTCTCTTTCCAAAACTGCTTCGGTACCCACCTTCTCGGCATATTTTTGGTAATCGATACCCATTGGCAAGGAATCAGCCTCTACGATCCGATTGCCAACCGTGATTTCATTGCGCTGATAACTATAACTTGCCAGGCGATGACAACTACTCAAGAAGTGGCGCATATCATCGTAGGTGTGAAAACCGATATAGTCAGCACCTAAAACCCCGTTCAGCAATTCTTTGCGCCAAGGGATCGTTCGGAATACCTCGTAGGAAGGAAATGGAATATGGAGAAAAAAGCCGATAGCCAGGTCTGGGTATTTTTCGCGAAGAATGCCTGGAACCAGCATCAGCTGATAATCGTGTATCCATAGCGTATCCGATGGTTCCAGCCATTGCTCGATAGCTTCTACAAACAATCGATTTGCTTCCTGGTAGGCTTCCCACAATTCGAGCTTGAACCGGATGTGTTGCATAAAGTAATGAAAGGCCGGCCAGAGGGTCTGGTTGCTAAACCCCAGGTAATATTTATCTACCAGGTCATTCGATAAGAATACGGGCCGCATGCTATGCTCAGCCAGGGATTGAGTCACTTTGTCTTGTTGATCCGACTCCACTGCCTTTCCCGGCCAGCCGATCCAGATATTGTTGCCATCCTGATAAATGGATCCCAATCCAGTAGCAAGCCCTCCTTCGCTTGGCTTGTAAATGAGTTCCCCTTCTTCTTCCTCAATTCGAACGGGCAAGCGGTTGGATACGATGATGGTCTTCGCCATGGACATGCAGTTTTTGTTGACGCAAAATAAATATACGATGAAGCTATTCGGTTCACTCGAGTTTAAGTATGCCTTAATTCCCGGATAAGATTGCCAAAAAGTGCCGGTTCGATCTCTAACGCAGGATCAGCCCTATACTTACCCCCAGGAAAGTACCCAAGGCAGACCCCAAGGTGCCAATCAACACAGCAGCAGTAACCAATTGAGGTAGTCCAAAGCTAACAGCCATTGGAGCTGAAATTGTACTCCCACCTACATTGGCGGCCGATGCAATAGCTAATTCTTCTAAACTGGCCTTCATCAACCATCCACCCAACAAGACAATGATCAAATGGACCAGCAGCGTGATTAGCACGAATAATAGCATCCACGGGGTAGTAACCAGGATTTCTTTTAGGTCTGATGCGATCCCAATGACTGCCAGAAACAGAAAGGCCAGTAGGTAACCCAATTGAAGGGCTATATCTTCTAACCTGCTAAAAAAGGAGGGGAATAGATTAACGGCTACTAAAATATAGACCGTAATCAAAAGGATATCAAGCTTGATATCGGTGCGAAGAATGGACTCCAGCGGAGTTGCGGTAACAGCACCCAGCCAAGTGATCCCGGTGGTGATCAACAGACACAAAGCAAGTTGTTCCATCACCTCTAGGTTCATGCCTTCTACTCTGTGCTCCAGCGGAAGGGTAATTGGCATTTTTTGCGGTGGTTTGGGTTTGGCAATTGTCCCTCGATGAGGAAAAAAGCGCTGAATCGGCTTCCACCCCGGCAGATAGAAAAGCAGTAGTAAAATGAAACTGGTAAAAGCCACATCCACGGCAACAGCAGCTTGAAAGAGCGGGCTTTCCAGAAATTGAAAAGAGTCAGCTACGGCCAGAAAGTTGGCGCTTCCTCCCGTGTAGGTGGCTGTGAAAACACCAGCCAGTTTGTACGCTTCCGGTCCCAATGGCACAAAGAAGGTAGCCACTGCGGCACCGACCATGATCCCAAAGGCGCCGAGTAAGAAAAATAAGGATAGGCGCCCAGTCTCCCGAATGATCCTCCCCAAATTGGCATTAAATAAAAACAAGGGAATGCTAAAGGGTACGATAAATGCGAAAATCCAATTGTAGACAGGCACCGGAACCTCCGAATTTCCGGCTGGAGGCATAATCCCAGCGGTTACCAGCGCTACCCCAACCAATATGGTGATCATAATTCCCGAAATCCGGCCATACCACCCCTTTCGCTCGCCAACGATCCCAATCGCTACTGCTAAAAACAAAACAAATAATAAACCTAGCGTATTCTCTGGCGCAATTAGATAAGAACCCATTCGGGAAAGTACTACCCAAATCATGCATTCGCAAAGAGAATACGTAGAATGAAGAAAGAAAAGTGGATTACCCTTGGCAGGGTTGGAACACCACAGAGCGTTACTCCATTCTGCGTATGCGATAAAAATTTGGCCGATTTTTGTCTAAGGAAGATCCGATGGCCACGGAGACAATCTCCCTGCCTTTCTTATTGGTTTCCCGTTCTACAATCATATACTTGAAGGATTTGGCAGGGTGTGGCTCCGTATCTTTTAATAACCGGTAAACCTGGTAGTCGATCTCGAATACAAAACGCTTGCTGCTGGCCCTGATGCATTTTAGGATAGCAAAACTCACCTCTACGCCCTCGCTTTTTCCTGTAAAAGTACCACTATGCTCCCCTCGTTGAATATTATTGAATAACAGGTAAACGTCTTCATTAAAAGGGCCTATCTCGTTTTGGCTCTTTGGCTTCCACTTGCCATTCAAATGAGTATATACTCGTTTCGTGTTTTGTCCAAATAGATTTATACCAAGCAACAAGGCCATTCCCAACATCCATGTACGTATCATCTTTTTGTGCTTTATTCGAATATAAAAGGTAATGACCACCCAAACACTTTTTCAGGCGTATTCCTGCCTACAGCCCCTTCCGTCGATTGATTTTCCCCACCTGTCGAACTGAACCTGATTGTAATTTGCTTTTTCTCTTTATGTAAAGTATACTTGACACAAAGTAAAGCAAAAACGACATGGCCCGGACTTTTGAAAAACTGGCAGCTCACGAAGAAAAGCAATTGAACCGATTCCAGCTACTA
>CAZXLD010000057.1:0-28236 GCA_964641965.1 uncultured Saprospiraceae bacterium
CCACATTAAAACCTATCGTATCAATCATTTTCCGATTTTTGAGATAGGTTCTAATCGAATTTGATGGAGCACAAAAAACCGAAGATCTAATCGCCTAGTGCTTAACTGCATTCCAAAGGCTCAACATTTTTGTTTTGCTGGAGTTCTCTGGGAATTTTTTTATTCACGCTTAGTAACTCACCTTACGCAAAATAGCCAAAAAACAGGTAGTTTGAAGGATGAATTGCCACCTCCACTATTCCGATTATTTACTTAGCGTACCCAAATATGCCACCGCTACGGGTATGTCCCAGATCTTTGATTTCCGGATCAGTCTTGACAAGGTATCCCGTTTTTTGGCCGAGAGTTACCTGGATAACCGCTCGGTTTGGAAGGCGGTCAAACCTCTGATTCGCAAACAGGTTCCTTTTGAAGATGACAAGGGAGTGATCATGGTGGATGACTCCATCGCTGAGAAGCCCTATACCGACGAAAACGCCCTCATTTGTTGGCATTATGATCATACTATCGGGCAGATGGTCAAGGGAGTGAACTTCATTACTATGCTCTATGCCTACGGGGATGATCTGAGCGTGCCCTTGCAGGTGGAGTTTGTCGAAAAGACCGAGCTTTACCTGGGCCCCAAGAGTGGAAAGACCAAGTACAAAAGCGAAAAGACCAAGAATGAGATGGTGCGACAGATGCTTGGTCATGCCCCCCGTCTGGTCAATTTTCGGTATGTACTGGGCGACAGCTGGTTTTCTTCTGCTGACAACATCAATCTCATTGTCAATAAATTAGGCAGGCATGCCGTCTTGGCGGTCAAGTCTTCTCGAACAGTTGCCTTAGGGGACAAAGCAAGAAAGAACGGTCAATTTCAACGAGTGGATCAGCTCAGCCAACTTCAGGAAGGTCAAGCCTTGGAAGTTTACCTGCGATCGATCGAAAAACCGGTCCGGTTGATTAAACAAGTCTTTACAAACAAGGATGGAAGCCAGGGTGAACTCTTTCTGATTGCGACGGATCTGACCCTCGATTGGAATGACATCACTACGATCTACCAAAAACGGTGGAAAGTCGAGCAATATCACAAATCACTCAAGCAGCATACAGCTTTTTCAGCATCGTCTACCAAGACTATTGAAACACAGGCCAATCATTTCTATGCTGCCATTATCGCATACATCAAACTGGAGAAGATCAAGTAGAAAACCGGTCAAGGTCATTTCCGGTTAAAGGCAATTCTAATGGTAACTGCAGCAAAGGCTTGTTTGGGTTGTATTGAAAATTGGCTTGCGTAAGTTCAGATCCTAAAATGGGATATAAGCCCAAACGCTCATGTAGTTCGAAAATGTAATGAAAATTTAAATTGAGTTCCCAGATCGCCGTTTTAGTTTCTTCCTCCTTGGAAGATTTCTTCCTAGGCAGAAAAAAAGTGTATTCAGGACCAAAACAAAAACGTTCATTTACATTATAATATGCCCGCAGGTTTACACCCGGCGTTTCGGCGGAGAAGCTATAGGGTGTCCCCCCGCCCAGACTAAAACGCTGGGCATAGGTAGTAATCGGAAGCATTCCCATGCAGAAAAGCAATCCATTCCAAAGAAGCCTGTTCATGCTTTTCCCGTTTAGGTATGGCTATAGATCTTGATAACCGGATCGCTAAGCATCCTTCCGGTATCTGTAAAAAGGTAGTGAATGGCATTGGCGACCCCGCTTGTTGGCACCCACCGGCTAAAATCAGCTTCCGGCATTGCCGCCCGATTTCCAGGCGTATCCATAGTGCCTGGCACTACCACAGCGGCGGAAATGTCTTTTCCTTTATATGTGGCGTTAACCAAATCCACTAATCCAAAGACCAGGGACTTAGACAAACTGTAAGCCACCAGGTCCTTGCCTTCTTCTGGATTAATGGCAGGACGGGAACCGATAAAAACGAGTTGTCCTCCGTTTTCCTGGCTTTCCAGGATTTTCAGCAACGGTCGCGCGAGAAAAAAAGCAGTTTCGAAATTCAGCTTGTACATTTTTTGGAGACTGGCCGCGTCGGTTTCCAGTAAATTACCCGTAGAAAAACCTCCTACAATCATGACTGCCCCGCATAATTCATCATGCGACCCAGCTACCTTTTCTACAAATACCTTTGATGCCTCCTCGTCCAGCAGATTTACACTTTGTGCACGCAACTCATTAGCTTCCATAAATCCAGGATCATCGCCTGGCCCCAGTATGGCTTCCACATGAAACCCATTATCGAGAAATTTTTGGGTTACTGCCCGGCCCAAATTACCGGCGGCGCCACTGATAATGATCGCTTTTGTCATTTTTGATTGGTTTTAAAAAGGACTTAGTTGCCTTGGCTTTTTTCAATTCGAATTACATCCGACTCGGCAAAAAGATTCTTACTGACTTTGATTTCCAAACTTGGTTCCATGTATAATTCAGTCGGTACACTGATGTCACCCAGGTAAAGATCTCCTCTATATGTTATAGCTTCCAGACCGTACAACCCCTGTTTGGGCAGCGCGAGCGTCAGAGTGGCTGCAGCTTTTATTGTAGGTACGTGCACATTGCCGCTGGTTAGGTCAAGGCCGGAGGGTGTATCCAGGGATAAAACAGGAGCAGCTTGGCTGTTCGCCCAATCGATCATGGCTTTTGGCATGCCGTAAGGATCTCCTTTTACACTATAGCCGATGACCCCGTCAATGACCAAGTCAGCCTCAATTCCATCACTCAAGGCGTCTCCCTTGAATACATCGAGCCCCATCCGGCGTAGGATGTTCAATTGGTGACGGGGAATCGGCGTCATTTTATCATCATCATCGCTCAGAAAAACACTGACCTTCGCGCCCCAATTGTGCAATCGACGAGCACAAACCAAAGCTCCTCCCCCATTGCCTCCTGTTCCAGCCAGGACAACAACATGTTTCTTTTTCAATTTCTTTTTCAGAAATTGTTGTACAGCTACGATGGCGAGGCATCGACCTGCGTTCTCCATCATCTGAATCAATTCGATGTGGTAGTCCTCCATCATAAGTCGGTCTACCTCTATCATTTGCTTCGTTGAAATTCGAGGTATTTCCTTTTTGTAAGCCTTGATTTTTGCCATGTTGGTTTTGGATGTCTGATTAATAAATTGAAATCTTCAGAAAATGGTCTATTTCGCCAAATGCCATTCTTTTTAATTCCCTGAAATCTTCATTAAGCACTTTGAAATGGTTATTCAAAATCCGATTTTGCCTTATTGGATTACATGGAGATTTTGGAGGATACTTCTTATTTTTTTGCCTATTCAGTTGTTTGCTACAGAAATCCAATTGGTACTTAAATGGGATCAGTCTCTTTTCCCGAAATTCCAGAAACTGACCACGGAGCCGCTTCAATTCACATCTCTTTTCGCCATTGCTAATGCTCATTGATTGAAATAAAAGCCGGGAAAGGAAGGCACACTCTTGCTTCATGAAGAGGATTTCTTCCATCCACCGCGCGGTTTTCTCAGTCAAGTGATTGAATGGAGAGGCAATTGCTTTTACCCTTTTCCGGATTTCCGGATGTCCGCTGGATCTTGAAACAGAATTTGGTAACATGTTTTTTTGTTTTGTTTGGTCAAGAGAGATAATCGTAATTCCACCGAACAAATCAGGCGGGAATTTTTGGCAATTCTTTTTCTGCCGATTTCCGCTTTGAATAATGGAGATATAGTCCGAGCAAACCCGTTAGAAGCGCATAGATAGCAGAGAACTGAAATATGAGGGATAGTGAAAAGCTGCGATTCATAAAGCCAATTACATTGGCACTGACACCGGTACCCAATTGAATGGCAGCCACCATTGAACCTGAAACGATGGCCGCATAGCTTGGAAATTCATCGGTTGCGATACTGACTGAATTTGGAAAGTAAAAAGACAACCCTAAGCCGCCAATGGCCATCGCGATCAGATTGGATGTTTCATCCTCCAATCCAGGCATAAGCAAGAACACCCCTGCGACCAGAAAAGGAGCTAGCAGATAGAGTCGCTTGGTATCGTACCTAAGCGCTAAAAGGGTAAAAATAACTCTGCCAACGGTAATCGATGCCCAAAAAATGGATAAGCCCAGCGCCGCAGAAGCGGCTGCTAATCCGGCCTCTTTCTCCAGGTAAATGGTCCCCCAGTTTCCAAAGGTAGCTTCACTAAAGGCGTACAGAAAAATAACGGCGGCAAATAACCATATCCTGAGGGGAATTTTCCTTTCCGCTGTTGAGTTTTCTGCATGCTCCTCTTTTGGCAATTCCAGCCGAAGGGGCAACTGAAATAAAATCATCAGGACGAGGAGTGCTGCAGCGACAAGCCCGGCTCCCCACCACCATTCCATTTCCTGAAACCAACTAAGCAACAATGGGGCAGAAGCGGTTCCAAGCCCAAGAAAAATATGCATGCCAGTGACCGCCGATGCCTCTTTTCCAGGAAACAAATGATAAGCAAATGGATTCAGCGCAGTAATGGTAAAGCCAAATCCCGTACCCAAAGTAGCCGTTCCAGCCAATAAGCTCCAAAAAGGGAGATTGCTTATCCCGATACAAAACACACTTCCAGCGAAGAATAACATAGATAAACCATTACTGATCAAGCCCCATGAAAGCACTTTTTTCATTCCAAAATGCGCTGCCAGTCTGGGTGCAGACAGGGAGGCAAGAATTGCAAAAACAATTTGCGGGGTAAACAGGATGCCAAAATCCGTACTGCTTAAACCGTGATAATCCTGGCTGGTAAAAATCGCTCCCGCTGCTGGATATAATACGAGTGCAATCCCCTGAAGAAAACCACTCAGGTAAATGGCAATGATTGATTTAATTCGAGGGCTCATTCCGGTGTTCCTTTTTTAGTTTAATAGAGTTAACAACAACGCTCCGACAGACCAGGCCTGATGTGCTGTTCCTCGACCTGGGCCAGGATCCTTTCCGTCAAATATTTCGGACAGACCATGGATGCAGTCCAGTTCATAAAAATGGTGCTGCAAGGTTTGAAGGGAGGATTCTATTTTGCTTTGGGTCTCAGGATTCTCCCCTTCTATTTTCTTCAAGGCCACAAAGTAGTCGGCCAACAAAAAAGGCCATACGGTTCCCTGGTGATATGCGGTATCCCGTTGCCATTGGTCACCTCCGTAGTATGATTTGAAATCTGGATGATCTTCCTTTAAAGTCCTAAGGCCATAAGGAGTATACAGATGATCCCTGACCCACCCAAACACTTGCTTTTCTTCCGATTTATTCAGTAGGGAAAAGGGTAGACTCAGGACATATAGCTGATTGGGGCGCAAAGATTGATCAGCAACTGATCCAGGTACCACTACATCATTCAGATAGCCATCATCGTTTAGAAAGAAGTTGCTGAAATGATTTTCCAGGCGATTGCAGAGCCTATTGCAGGTTGCGGAGATATCCCTTTCAGCGCTCAGGTCAATTTCTCCTGCCAGGAATTGATATATTTTCAAGGCATTATACCACAGGGCCTGAATTTCTACGGGGCAGCCATGACGAGGGGTAACGACAAAATCCCCCACCCGCGCATCCATCCAGGTGAGTTGGTTATTGCCTTCCCCGGCGTAGATAAAGCCCTCCTCCGTCAAATGAATTTTGTAGCGCGTTCCGTTTACGTGCCATTCGATAATCTCCCTTAGCTTGTCAAAATGAGCCTGAATAAAGGCTTTGTCCTCAAACTTTAAGTAATACTCGTAGAGCGCGACAAATAACCAGAGGGTAGCATCTACGGTATTGTATTCCACGGCTTCGTCTGCAAAATCAGGGAAGCGATTGGGCAACATGCCCTCACTTAAAGAAGTCAGGAAAGTCTCCAAAATAGATTGACTTACCTCTTTTTTCCCAGGCGCAATGCACAAGCCACGCATGGCGATCATGGTATCCCTCCCCCAATCCGTAAACCAATGATAACCGGCAATAATGGAAAAACTGCCCGTAGACTGCCGGTGCACAATAAATTGATCACCAGCGATCAACAAGTCCTTTACAAATGGACTTTGTTGGCTAGTTGAATCCAGCGCTTCCAATCTTTCCTCCTCTGCATCCTTTAGTGCTTGAGGATCTTGGGAAAGCATGGCTTCGTCGAGGGTGAACATCAGGAAAGCTTTTTCTCCCGGCTCCAATCCAAACCTTATATTCCCAATGGCAATGGCATCTTCCTGAAAATCAAGGCCCCGGTATTGCTCTTTGGGATATTCGAAATGGTTGACCCAAAAGCGCTCCTCCCTGAATTCACCCTTATCATATTTCATGAAAACAGGATAGGTTCCATAATGGGAATAAATTTTACATATCCCTTGTTGCTTTTCAACATAATAATCGAAATAAGGGTCTTCATGAAAAAGACTGTGGTAATCCCGATCCACAAATAATGGCCGGACCGAAAGCTGCAGGAATTGATTTCCCGTATTTTCATACTCCACTACGGTGGTATTGGATCCGTGTACCATAAAAACCGTCTTGGCCAATTGATTTTCCTCAACCTGAAAATGTATGCGAGGAAAGGGGCCGCGCAAAAACTTATTTATGCTTTTATAACCTTTTGGATGCACAGCCCCCGGATAACAGTTGGTTGAAAGTTCAATTGGTTTTTCACCCATTGGAACAATGACTTCTTCGATTTTCGATACCAGAACTTGCCGTTGCGTCGGTGGATTGAGGGAAGCCACCAGCAAGCCATGGTAGCGCCGCGAATTTGCCCCACTTAGCGTGCCCGATGCGTAGCCACCAATGCCATTGGTCACGAGCCATTCTTTGCTTACCAACTCCTCAAAGGAAGGATTATTAAATTCCAGCATAGTTCTCAGTTTATTATTTCCAGCCAACGCTATCAATCAGTTCAGCCACAACCCCGGTCCAGCCGGTTTGGTGGGAAGCACCAACACCTCGGCCATTATCCCCATGGAAATATTCATAGAATAAAATCAGATCCTGAAAAAACGGATCGTTTTGGTAGCGCTCAACTTCACCGTGTACAGGCCGTCTGCCCTTCTCGTCAGCTTTGAACAGGGAAATCAGGCGATTGGACAATATATCAGCTACGCCATCCAGGTTTTGCAAGGTTGAACTTCCGGTAGGACATGCGATCTGGATTTCGGATCCATAATATTTATGCAGTTCGCGCAGCGACTGGACAAGCAGAAAATTCATGGGCATCCAAACCGGCCCACGCCAGTTGGAATTGCCGCCGAACAAACCCGTTGAAGATTCAGCAGGTTCGTATTTCAGGCCGAAGTCCTGCCCATCGATGTTGGTAACAAAGGGTGTTTCATGAATTTTGGAAATTGCCCGGACACCCCCCGCTGAGAAAAATTCCGCTTCATCCAATAGGGATCCAAGCAGTTTTTCGAGGCGTTTTCTGGGAGTTAGGGAGAGGAGTATATCCTGTCCCTCATTAAGCTCTTCGATAACGACGTAAAATTTATTTTGAATCCGGTAGTTGCGGAACCATTTGAGTCGCTCTTTGAAATCAGGTACTTTTTCGAGTCGTTCTTTATCCAGGACAAGGGTGGCAAAGAGGCTGGAAAGCCCCACCAGCGAGCGTACTTTCAAGGGGATGTAGCGACCATCAGGCAAGGCGAGAATATCGTAGAAAAAGCCTTCCTCTTCATCCCAGGCCCCCGTCCAACCCTCGCCAATGCGGTTGAGTGATTCGGCGATGTAAACAAAGTGCTCGAAAAACTTAGTAGCCGTATCTTCAAAGGAGGGATCCTCCTGGCTGATTTCCAATGCCATGTCCAGCATATTGAGGCAATACATGGCCATCCAGCTTGTCCCGTCAGCTTGTTCCAGGTGGCCTCCTCCAGGAATGGCAGCACTCCGGTCAAAGATCCCGATATTGTCAAGCCCGAGAAAACCCCCTTGGAACACGTTTTTGTCGTTGTGGTCTTTGCGGTTTACCCACCAGGTGAAGTTGATGAGCAATTTTTGAAAAACCCGCTTGAGAAAGGCCATATCGCCCTGGCCCGTACGCGCTTTTTCAATGCGGTATACGCGCATGCAAGCCCACGCATGTACCGGTGGATTGACATCGCTGAATGCCCATTCGTAGGCTGGCAACTGCCCATTGGGACGCATATACCATTCCCGAAGAAACAAGATGAGTTGCTCCTTGGCAAAATCCGGATCCACCATAGCTAGGGGAACACAATGAAAAGCCAGGTCCCAGGCTGCATACCATGGATATTCCCATTTGTCCGGCATGGAGATGATGTCCTCATTGTTGAGTGTCATCCAATCGCTGTTCCGGCCGGCTTTCCGTCCTTCCGGTGGCGGTATTTGCCCGGGGTCACCATGGAGCCACCGTGGAATGTCTATATTGAAATATTGCTTGCTCCAGAGCATCCCTCCAAATGCCTGTCGCTGAATATTTTTCAGATCAGCATCACCATTGTTCGGAACAAAAGAGGCATAAAAGGCATCGGCTTCCGCTACCCTACTATTGAAAACCTCCTCATAGCCTTTCAACAGGGGGTTAGAGGATTTCTTCTGCTTGGATAGACGTAAACGAATAGTTGTATGTTCCCCACCCGCAAGTTTCAATTGGTACAGCGGAGCACATTTAGTTCCCTCCTTTTTGCTTTCAACTAAATCAAAATTAGCGCTTACAACTGCATCGTTAATACTGTCTTTTACGAAAGGAGACGAGTTTTCAAGTCCAAAAATCCGTTCCGAATTGGTTTCGTTTTCTGTAAACAATACTCGGTCAGGATTTTCAAAATATAAATAATAATCACCGAGCCTATTGTGCGAAGCTTTAACCAATTCATAGGTTTTGTTCGAGGTAGCAAGCTCCATCCCCGGCTTTTTCTCGATTAAGCCAAAACTCCACAAATTGCGAAACCAAAGCGTAGGCAACACGGACAGATCCGCCTCCTCCTCGGCCCGATTGTATATGGAAATTTTAATTAAAATATCCTCCTCATCTGCTTTGGCATATTCGGTAAATACGTCAAAGTATCGGTTGCCGTCAAAAACCCCGGTATCGAGGAGTTCGAACTCCGGTTCTTCTTTGGACCGGTTCCGGTTGATTTCCAGAAGCTCGCCGTAGGGATAGGCCGACTGCGGATATTTATACAAATGCTTCATATAGGAATGGGTGGGCGTACTATCGAGGTAGTAGTACAGCTCTTTGACATCTTCCCCATGATTCCCCTCAGGACCGGTCAGCCCAAACATCCGTTCTTTTAGGATAGGGTCCTTCCCATTCCAGAGTGCGACGGCAAAACAGAGATTGCACAACTCGTCGCAGATCCCAGCGATGCCGTCTTCGCCCCAACGATATACCCGACTACGGGCGTGGTCGTGTGGGAAGAATTCCCAGGCTGTTCCGTGTTCGCTGTAATCCTCACGAACCGTACCCCACTGGCGCTCACTCAGGTAGGGCCCCCATTTCAGCCATGCTTTTTCGTTGGCGTAGTTTTCCTTTAAGCGCAGATGTTCTTTCGTCATCATAAATTTTGGATTGAAGCAGTGTTGAGGATTTAAATTTGAAGCCTATCCATTCTCTGTGAAACCTGGGTAACAGGTCATGGCACCGTCGATGAAAAGCGTCGTACCGTTGATGTAATCCGATTCATCCGAAGCCAGCCATGCAGCAGCAGAACCGATGTCGGTTGGTTGGCCGATGCGTTTGTAGGGTATGAGTTTATTGAGTTTCGTCAGTGCTTCCGGAGTCTCCCAGGCATCCCGGTTAATCGGGGTCTGGATGGCGCCGGGGGCAATGCTGTTGGCGCGTACTTTTTGCGGACCATATTCTTGGGCAATGGTTTTCATCAGCATGATGATGGCTCCTTTCGATGCTGCATAATTGGCGTGCCCTGACCAAGGTATAATCTCATGCACCGAGCTCATGTGAATTATTTTGCCCAGTGCCGAGGATACATCTGGACGCAAGCCTCTCCGCAAAAATTCCCTTATGGCCTCGCGCGCGCACAAGAAATGGCCGGTCAGGTTTACATCCAATACAAATTGCCATTCCTTGAGCGGCATCTCATGCAATGGATAATCGCGCTGCAAGCCGGCGTTGGGAACGACAATGTCCACCGTGCCAAAGGTGTCGATGGTTTGCTGGAACATTTTGACGACCTGGTCTTCCTTGCTGACATCCGCTTTGATGGCAATGCCCCTGCCACACAATTCGTCGTCGCAAATGCTGTGAGCGATCTCTTCGGCAACTTCGGGTTTGGAAATGTAGTTGATGACCACATTGGCTCCTTCCCTACCTATGGCCTCGGCTACTGCTTGACCAATTCCGGAATTGGCACCGGTGATGATGGCAGTTTGCCCGAATAATCGCTTATTGGGTTTTTGATACATGGTCTGTTTATGAATTAGTGGATGATGGTTATGAAAAAGCAGTTAAACAAGGACAAAAGGGTCTTTCGCCGTTTTTTGGAATAAATGGGTTAACTCCATGAACACAGCTACCCAAAACCGGCATAAGAACAAGTTAATATCAATTCCCCTTTGGACGCTTGTAGGCAAAAATGCCCACTCTGAACATGATAGCATCTACGCCTTCGCTAAACCTTGGATTTCTCAGGTAATTGACCGACATCTCCAGGCCTACACTCCGGACAGGGAACATCGCCATCCCTATTCCGACCCCAGCATTGAAAAAGCTGTCATTCGTCGATTCTTCATTAGAATCGATGTCTACCCAGTTGTAGCCAACCGTCCCCTGACCGAATACTTTCCATGTCTCGGACCCCAAATAATACCGTACCAGTGGCGAAACACCGATTTTAAAGGATCGGGTATTCGTTTCCGATGTGTTGGCAAAAGCAAGATTAAAACCCGGTCCCACAGCCAGGTTGTCCACGATGAATAACCCGACCACCGGATTGAGGTCAACAGCGAAGGTGTTTGGTCCCTTATCAGGTAATATCCCTCTGATCTCGAGGGTTCCACCCATTAATTTGGTGGACTTTTCAATGGCTTGAGCAAAGCTTATTTGGAACGAAATAAGCAGCAAAACAGCCGTAAATAAGCATTTCACTTTCAAATGGTTTTGGTGGTTATTTATTACCGGTTTTTACCCTGACTTTGTAGAGGCTGGAATGAGCCGTCAAAAAAAGCGTTCGACCATCCTCACCCCAGGCCATATTGGCTGGTCGCTCCGGACCAACGAGTTTACCCAGCAAGTTGCCCTCCGGTGAAATGATCCACAGTCCTCCGGGTCCGGAGACAAAAAGGTTTCCAGCCTTATCCACTTTGATGCCATCAATGGCTTCCGCTGCATCCGTTTGGAGCATGTCGAAGAAAACCTCGGGTTCAGCAAGTGTGCCATCGGATTTTACAGGGAAACGGAATACCTGTTTGGAATGCATCACATCACGAATATCCCAGTTGCCGACATAGAGGTGCTTTTCATCCGGTGAGAAAGCAATACCATTTGGCCCCCCAATGGCCTTGGACAATAGCTCGGTTTTCCCATCCTTCACTCGATATACGCCTTGAAAATCAAGCTCTTTTCGCGAGTCATCATAGGTGTTTGGAAATCCGTAGGGTGGATCTGTGAAGTAGAGCGTCCCATCCGATTTAAGCACAAGGTCATTCGGACTGTTTAGCCTTTTACCCTGGTAGCGATCGGCAATAATCGTAACCGGCCCCTTTCTTTCATGCCGAACGATCCGGCGGTTTCCGTGCTGACAGACGTAAAGTCTGCCTTGATCGTCAAGCGTTAGTCCGTTGGAGCCAGGTTGATGATATTCGCCGATGTCAACACCGGCATAACCGGATTTGGTCATATAGACCATAACATTCCGCGTGACGGGATCATACTTGTAAATGACATTGGCATTGGGATCACTGAACAGCAAATACCCATCCGGATGCCAAACCGGGCCTTCGATAAATTGGAAACCATCAGCAAGCTTTTCGATCCTCGTATCCTGGTCCAGGACCGCATCCAAGGCCGGGCTGACCCGAACAACCTTGCCCAGATCTTTCCAACTATCATCTGCCGGGTAGTCCTGGTAGAAATCAAGGGTGGCGGACCGGATCCAGATGTAGTTGGACGGGATATCCGCCAAGGGGCCATTGATCCCGAAAATGGCTAGTTGATAGGTATCGCCAGGACGTGTGTCTTCCGTTAGAAAGACCCGATTTCGGGCATTGAAACCGCTGACCACGCCATTCCCGGATTGGCCGAAGGTCTTCCCCAACTTGCCGTTTACCCAGATTTCAGCATAATCATCCAGTACGATCTCGAAAACCACCGTAGATCCTGTCGGGTCAAAATCGCCTACTTGCTCCGGGATGGTAATGTTCAGGCGATACCAATTGAAGCTTGCCAGGCCAGTACCTCTACGTTCTTCAAGGGAAGTGGGATCAAGGGTTTCCCACTTACTGTCATCAAAATCAGCCCTTCCAGCTTTCGGCTCAATATCCTGGGTTTTAATTTTCTTTCCCGTTGGATAAAGCAATAAAGGATCATTGTCACTAGGGCCCGGGGCATTAAAATTTACATCGACCACCCGGGCATCGCTGTATTTCCATGCAGACTGCATCAATTGGATGCCTTCAGGCGTTCGCAGATCGACGATCGCGTCCGCCTGGCCAATGGCCAACTCCCTTCTTTCCTGCCCTTGAACTTGCCAAATGGCAACAAAGGAAAGGAGGACAAGCAAGCATTTAATTAAGCTTTTCATGGTTTCTCATTTAAATAAACCTCCGCGGGAGATTCAATTAATGAATGGAATCATTCTGTTATCGCAATCCCAATGCGGCTTCTGAAATTTCCACGTCCTGATCGGCACTGGCCGCTCCGCTTACGCCAATCCCACCAACAACTACTCCGCGGTATCGAATGGGTATCCCTCCTCGCATCATATTGTAATTGGCGGTAATCAGTGAATTGCGGCCTTCGTAAATACCATCTTCGAGATTTTTGGTCGGGAAACCGAAGAGGGCAGCAGAACGCGCTTTCTGGACAGAGACATCGGAAGCGGCAGAAAAGGTACCGGTTGCCCTAACGATATAAACCGGCATCCCGGCATCGTCGACGATAGCTACCGCTCCACCGGGAGCCCCATTCGTCTTCATGTACTTGAGGGCAATCTCACCCATACGCATCGCAGCTTCCAGGGTAATTTGTCCTTCATGGACGTCGCTATGGGTCATGGAGGAAGCGTATTTTTTGAAAAGCCTATTCCAATTTTCGTTGGCTTTACCAATAAACATATCGGGGCCTTTTTGCTTCCACATTCCTACGGCCTTTTTATTGCGCTGCACAAAAAGCTTACCATTAACGATACTCCAGGTTTCTACGCTACCTGGCTCGAGCATGCCCATGGCTGCGGAGACGGCACAGAAGCCGCCATACTGCGGAGCATACTTTTCCGGGTTTTGCTCGAAAGCCTTCTTGTTGGATTCCGATTGGAAATAATAAATACCACTGTTGTATTCAGCCTGGAATTCAAAACTTCCGGGTGTAGCCCTATTTTTGGTCTGAAAGGCCACCACGTCATAGCCATCCAACATAATGCCTTTCTCATTGGCATTGACCAGGTAAGGTTGGGCCATGGTGGCGTTGGAAAAGCCCAAAAGGGCAAAAAGGATGAAAAAGCTTACTCGTTTCATTTTGTTATTTGGTTAAGTGATTGAAAAATTCTTTCTGCGATTGACCAGGGGTAATTCTTTCCAGTGCAGCGAAAGGAGTAGTAGGGACAAAACCAATACGATGATTGCCCTGGTAAACAACAACCCGCCATCACCTTGCACATCGATACCCAGCTTGGTCAGATGAAAAAAAATAGCTCCTGAAATGATCCCTGTGGCAAATATGGCCCCCATGGCTTTAGTGCGTGGCAGGAGCAAGAACACAGCCGCAATCAATTCGCCTATTCCGCTTCCAATTCGGCCCCATGGCTCCATACCTATGGTTTCAAAAATGTATAGGGCAGTAGGAGCTCCGGTAAATTTGAAAAATAAGGTCTGCAGCATTATGATCACCACGGCGATGCGTGCTATCCAGCTTAGAATATCTGTAGTTTTCATTTTTTGATTTGAATTTGGCATTCCAGTGTTGAGGGCAATTCAGTCATTCAAATAGGAATACAACATGCCCATCCGGCCCTCGAAGCAAGCATCCCCTGCTTACGCCCATTCCGGAATCCCTCAGGTCAACTAGGCCCCCTGAAATCATCTCGTAGTTTTGTGACACCGCTTTTTGATAGAGGGCTGCAACCTCATCTACCTGCAAGGAGGTATGCCAATGCCAGAGGTCATTCGGACGGCTATCCTTCGGGAAAGGCCGGCCGCCGGGAGGTGCCAGGTAGTCCAGAAATTCCAATCCGAAACCCCGTTCAGACCGTAATCCGGTGATCAGTAGACGGGCACCAAAAACCTGGTTAAGGTGCTCCTGCTCGGGACCATAATTCTCACTGTTTCCGGCCACCTGAAGCCCCAAGAGATCCCGGTAGAAATGCATGCTTTGGTCGGTATCTTCAATACCGATTGCCGTGTGGTCAACCCCCAAAAAAAGCCGGCCATTCGTCTCCTGCCATTTGGGGTCTCCTTTCCCCTCAGGGAAATGAATCAATTCAATATTGTGGCCGTCCGGATCGCGAAAATAGAAGGCAGAGATCCCGGCCGCTGCAGGTAGGTAATCAGGTAGTGTCTGCGGGGCAGTTGAAACATGTACCACTTTTCGTTCATAGAGCCGTTGATAAGCTTTGTCCATATCAGCTACCACAATGGCTATATGCTGGAACCAAAGGTCATTACTCCTGGAATCATGAGGAATGGGACGACCAGTGGATGCCCCTTCAAAATCCAGCAGTTCGATGCTTTCCTCACCCAACCTCAATGCTGCTCCTCTCACGACCAGCGTCGAATCCCTAAGTCCGAAAAGGCGCTGGATAGACTTGCCCTGCAACTCGAACTCCCCGGTCTTTTCAAAGGAAAGGACCTCCGTGTAAAAAGCCACCGCCTGGTCCAGATCGGAAACGGTAATGCTCACTTTGGAGAGGCTCCCGGTTGATTGACCATAGCTAAGCAGGCTCCCGGATAACAAACCTAAAAGGACCAGAAACCAATTTCGAATGCCTTCAATTTGGTATAGATGTTGACGTGTGGTCACTTTTTTGCATTTATTTAGTTAGAAGAAAAACTTGCCACCGAATGAAAATCTATTCTGTTTACCATCGCCACGGAAGAGCGCAAACTTGAGATCAACCAGGTCGAGCGGGCTTAGCCACAGACCTCCTCCGTAACTGTAATGCCAGGTGTTGGAGGATTCGCCATCCAGCCATACCCGACCGTGGTCGAAGCCGGCAAAAATGCCCATCGAAAAAGGGAATACCTTGTTGTTGGAAGCAAGGGCCTTCCAGCGGAGGTCCATGTTTTGGTAAAAAGCGGAACGCCCGGTGAATCGCTCCCGACGGAAACCTCGAAAATTGCTGTTGGGTCCGATCCCACCAAGGGTAGCGCCTTGGAAAAATTCGAATTTATTATTGAAAAGGTGCTTACCCCCGATCTGGGTGGCAAAGACCAGCCTCCCTTGAGGCTCAAGCCGCAAATAAATGGAGAAGGCACCCTGCAGATACGGGAAATTTTGGGTGGAATTGTTAAGCGAAACCTTCCAGCCGGTACTGGAAGCAAATTTGAAGCCACCCGTCGGAAATACAGGGTCATCCAAATTTTCCATTTTAAAATAAAAGTTGACCCCCAGGTACTGGATCCCCTCAAAGATCTCCGGGTTCATTTCGGGTGCCAATTCACCAATAAAGCGATCCCCGGATGTATCAATTCTTACCGATTCAATGGAAGGCCCGAATCCAAATGATACA
Source organism: uncultured Saprospiraceae bacterium (assembly GCA_964641965.1). Lineage (GTDB taxonomy): Bacteria > Bacteroidota > Bacteroidia > Chitinophagales > Saprospiraceae > JAJDFU01. Next base: position 15,790 of record CAZXLD010000057.1, read on the forward strand.
GCCTGGTTGAGATCCCGTACATAAGCCGGTTGGAAGGCAATGTAACGCTGTTTTACACGGTTGTAGTCCTTTCCGAACTCCTCCTCCAGGTTTTCCGTATCATTGCCAAGCCCATAGAAATTGAATGCGTAAAGTGGTGTTCTCCAAATCGCGTCCAATCTTAGATTGCCTTTACCCAGCGCTTCCGTGAATTGTCCGGTGTATTTGAATTCAAAACCACGCGTTGCTATAGCGTATTTAAACGAAAAGGACTGCTTGTTGGCGAAAGGCGATTTCTTGAATCCAAAATGGGTGAACGTTGGAGCCAGACCGATGAGGACTCCATCATCGGGATTGTAACCAATGCTTGGAAAAAAGGAAGCAAAATTGAAATCATAATCCCTGGAAAGGCGATTGTAAGTATTGAATTTAGGCTGGTCAGATAGCCTTACTTTGGTATCGGGTCCCTGCTGAATATCGATCTCCTCCTCTTTGGCGTCGTAAACGATGGTCTTGGCCGACCATCCTTTTACCCGAGCCTGGTCGTACACCTTATCATCACCTAATCCGCCAATGATTCGTATGAGGATACCCTTGTTGGCTTCCCCGCTTAGCTCGAAAATATCGTCGCCCTCCAAGCCATACAGGCTGATTTCCCGGGTTTCTTTCTTGAGAAAGCTACGTTCAAAGATCACACGTCCCTTTTCGCCTTTCTTATTCAGATGGTACACCCGAACTTGGGTGTTGCCATTTTCCTGGCGCAGGATTTCGAAGAGGTCTCTTTTGTTGGTACCAAGGACGTCTTCCTTCTTCGCATGGAATTCATAGAAGGAGCGAATCATAGGATCCAGCTTATCCCTCCGCGCCTTCATAGTCGCGCTAACCTGGGGCCCGTCTATCAGATAAATTGAATCCGGCCATGCTCGTAAGAAAGCCCTGTCGATAACGTCATCTGTTAATTCGCTTTGAATGGTATGGAGCTCTTCTTCCCAGATATCCCAAGAGGCTCCGCTCAGAAAGGTGGCATCAAAGCGACGGGAACCGAAATTGGACCAATGAATGCTTTTGTCGTATTCTTTGTAAGGCTTTAGCGGGCGGGCTGCGGGAGAGACCATCCGGGCAACACTGTACATGAAGCCATCATAATTGCTGAAAGCCTGGTCCCGATCTCGGGGAATAGGGCGATAGAATGTCGTGTCCTCAACCTCAATTTTCGCCCAGCGCCATTGATCGTCATGCCGGTCCCAATCCCCCAGTAGGATGTCGAAGATCCTGGATCGGACAACGGAGCTGTAGTCAATGCGATGGGTAGGGTGGTCTTTTATTTTGTCCAGTACATCTGTGGTACTGATGATATCTGTAGGGCTGCCAAAATTGGGATGATCTCCCCAATGCTTTCCATTGGGCCGTTCTTCAACAAGATAGAGGGCATCGCCGTAGGCCGCATTATAAACGCCAAGTGCAGGCTGTTTGGGCACATAGAAAATACCGGGATCCGTATGGTAAACCCCTGCATGATCAGCCATGATTGGGATGGGTAAAGCCGAAATAGGATGGGAAGCATTAAAGGCATCGGAAATGAAATCCAGAACAAACTCCGATCGATTCAGGGGGTACGGCACCGTCCGGGTGGGGTCCTTTTGAATCGAACGCATGGTATATTGAAGATTTCCAGCCCCTTGGAGCCTGAGTGAATTGGTCTGATATCCCCCACCCTGCTTCAAGGGAAGCACGCCTCCCTGGAAGGATTCCAGGTTGAGGACCGGGTAATTCAATACCGCGCAATAGGCTTCCCTATAATGAGCGCCCCACAAGGCAAGCCCCAGCCCGCTACGGTGCGGCACGTTATCCACGAGGGGTGTGCGAACGCTATCCAAAGAAGGGTCCAGCCGTGGCAAGTCTAGGATTGCAATCTCCTGGCTTTTGGGAAGGGCTTCCTTTATTTTTTTGCGAAATACTACTTCACCGGACCCTTCTTCGTTGTCAGCCCAGAATTGGAGCCAGACAGATCCGTCCGCATAGGTATTGAGTTGTGCAAACCCATAGTTTCCATAGGCAAATTGGGTCCCTTTTCCAATACGGGTAGCACTGCGTTTGGAGCCTGAGCCGCTTCCAATAAAAAACTGCCCAGCGGCTTCGGTGTACTGCAAGCTATGTTCGTGGCCGGAGGCGAAAATGAATTGACCGTTCTTCCTCGCAATGCCGAGGACAAAATCCCGAAATTCGCGGTAGTTGGGATGGGCCAGGTCCTGCCTGGTCCCGATCGCTGAACGATAAAGCGGATAGGCCGAGCCTACAATGGGAAGTGGGAGCCAAAAGTTTTTCTTCCAGTTGGTCAGGGGAAAAAGATGATCTTTCACCCGAAACCGACCTCCATGGGGGCCATTGGAGTACAAAGGGTGATGAAAGGCGATCAGCACATTTTTCTCCCGATTTCCCTTGATTGCATCCTCGAAAAGCAATTTGAAATTATCGCGGCTTTTGGCCAGGCAGTTTTGATTGATCTTTTCCTCCCCATCCCAATCGGCTAGCCACCATTCCGAATCCAGCAAAATCAAAACAAGATCATCCGACAGTTCAATCTCTTTGGGATCACCGCAGCCACAATCAGGTTGCCAAATATCCTCACGGTCCAGGAAATGCTCGATGAACTTTCTTTGCCGCTTCAGTCCATCGATGCCATACCCAGCCCAGTCATGGTTTCCGGCTACAAAAAAGATGTTCCCGTTGAAATCCTTAAGCATATCAAGTTGGGCCTTCAAACGATATTCATCCTGAGACCTTTCCTCTTCATTTTTCTTGGGGGCCATCCCGTTGGGATATAAGTTATCTCCCAGGAAGATCACACTGCTGTTTTCAGGCGCGTTTTTAAGCTGCTTTTCCAACAGCCTGAGGGCGGGGGCGTCCTCATCAGGGAGTATTCCACCGGCATCCCCAATCAAATAGAGGGTATGGCTGGGTGCTTCCTCGGGCAGGGCCGATTCCCAATCCTTTGCTTCTTTTGAATAATTCAATTTGTAATTGGTACATGCGCTGAACCCAAGGCAAAGGACAACCGAAAGACTTAAAAGGCTTACTATGTTGCGTTTCATTTTTCCACTTTTTGAAATGGGCTGGTTCAGTTTTGGCATAGCGATGGTCTATCGGAGTTCCGTACGGATCTCCCCGACCAAAAAAGAACCAGTCGTGATTAAAGGGTATTTCGGGGTTCTATGCTTTAAAAAGCGGCATGGCAAACAGCAAATAACAAGACTGAAATGACGATACCGATCAGGAACACATTGTAGGAAACTCTAATGAACTGGTATCGCTTGCTCAAATCCACCCCCAGCATGTAAATATCCCGGGTGATCGTACTGTATAGGAAGGGGCCATCTTCCATCATGGCCTCCACCGTTTTATGGTAGTCGGCAAAAGGCATCCGGTAGAAATCATCAAAGGTCATTAAGCCCGTCTCTTTTTCCTCGATCCCACTTTCACTTACCTGCCCACTAGCGAGAAGCCTCGGGCGGGTCGCGAAGATCGCAAAGGCAATAGAGAGCAGGTTGGTCAACACCAGAGGTCCCATAGCGTAGACCAGATGAGGGTCTGTTGCCAAGCGGGGATATAACCCTCCAAGGGCCACTGAAATGATGATCGAATTGATCGTAATCAGAATATTGGATTTGGCATCCACGATCTGTCTTCGTGTGTACAGGTTTTTGCTTGCCAAACGAAACCAGGTTTCAATACCTTTTTCGGGAATCTTCTTTTTTTTCTTCTTCTCTTTATGGTCCGCTCCTCCGGTCTCGGTGGAAAGGCCCTGTTCGGTGAATCGTTCATGTGCCATACCAACCTGATTTGATTTTTTTTATATCTATTTAGTTCCCCCGCCACCTTCCTAGTTCAGCACCTCCTCCGTGAGGTATTTCCCTACCCGAAGAGCCATGGCCATTATGGTCAATGCCGGATTGACCGCTGAACTGGAAGGGAAAAAGCTTCCATCAACCACATAGAGATTCTCCACTTCATGGGCCCGGCACCAGGGGGTTAGGGCTGAGGTATTGGGGTCGGTTCCGAAGCGGATCGTCCCGCACTGGTGTGCCGTGCCGGCGAGCGGGATTTTCTTCCCGAGGTAGAGGTTGTTTGGTATCAAGTGTTGGTGGCAGTCGGTATGCTCCAGGATCCATTTCAATTTCTTTTGTAGTCGACGGTGCCCCTCCAGGTTGTTCGCTTTGTAATGCAGGCTGATCTGCCCGTCATTATTCAACACCACACGATTATTGGGGTCGGGCAAGTCCTCGGAGGTCATCCAAAAATCCAGCGCATGCTTGGCCAGATATTCCAAAGTGAAGCCAGGAGCAAATTTTGGAGCATCCTCTCTAAACATGGCCGGATCCGATTTCCCGAGCATTTGAATATGCCCCATCGGAAACTCAAATTCATCCGAACCGTAGTAAAAATCATTTAGACCAAACGTTTTCCCGAAGATGGTTGGATTCGGTCGCTTGGATAAAGCGATCATGGCCGAGTTGTTATGGGCCATGTAATGTCTGCCGACTACACCCGAACTGTTAGCCAGTCCGTTTGGGTGGGCATCACCGAACGACTTTTGAAGCAATACCGCGGAATTGATCGCCCCGCAACACACCACAACGATGTCCGCGGAATATTCCACTTGTTCTCCTCCTCGATCCACCACGACCTTCTTCACTTCCCGTCCGGTAGGGTCGGTTTCCAGGCGCTCTACCAGGTTGTCGGTTTCCAAGCTGACATTGGGATATTTTACGGCTTCTTTTACCCCGACCACGTGGCTATCTGCTTTGGATTCCGAAGGGTCGGGAAAACCGTCGAAGCGATCCAATACTGCCGGGGCTTCTCCGGCACCCGCTCCATTGCGCACACCAATGGGAAGCGGAAATGGATTTAGTCCCATTCCGTTCAGATCATCATACAACTCCTGGACGCGGGTTTCATGAGGAAGCGGGGGCAAAGGGTAAGGGTTGCTTTCATTTGGTTCCGTTGGGTCAATGCCCCGTTCCCCATGTACCGAATACCATTGCTCGGCCTCCAGGTAAAAAGGCGCGAGATCCTGGTAATCGATTGGCCAGGCTGGTGAAGTACCGCCATGGTGTTTCACTTCACCAAAATCCTTTTCCCGCATGCGTAGTAAGGCTGCACCGTACACTTTTGTATTTCCCCCAACGCAATAGTGAATTCCGGCATGAAACTCCTTCCCCTTTAGGTCTACCCAAGTTTCCTTGGCTTTATAGCGCGCCTTCAGGAAAACCTCAGTGGTGTCCCAGTTTTCTTTTTCGCGGGGGATGTACGGTCCACGTTCAAGGATCAGTATGTTCTTGCCACTTGGTGCCATTTTGCGGGCCAGGGTTCCTCCTCCGGCTCCGGTTCCAATGATAATGACATCGTAGTGCTGCATGTTTAAATGATTTGATCACAAATTTATTGGTTCAACCATTCCTGCACCATCCTTGGATAAATGGATATTTTTTCCCGTTCATTTTAAATCCTCAGTAAATCCAATGAATTTACATCCAATCACTGACCCACTTACCTATCCAGGAGGAGAATATGCTTAATTTTGAACATGGATATCATATTGGAAAATAGGATTGGACGGTTATTCAGGTGGCCTTTGGTGTGGATATTGGGTTTGGTTGGCTTCCCCATTAGTCAGCTAGGCGCGCAGGATAAATTACCGGAAGAAGAGGTCTACATGGGCCAGTTGGGGGTAAAAGAGGGCCTTTCGGCAGGCTTGGTTTACAAGGTGACCCAAGATCAGCGAGGGTATTTATGGATGGCTACAAAGGAAGGCCTAAACCGTTATGATGGGTACCGGATCAAAACCTATGAGCATGATGCGAAGGATTCCCTTTCCTTGCCTGAAGATCACGTCACTTTTATCCATGTTGATTCCAGGGATTGGTTGTGGCTGACTACACGCAACCTGGGCCTGGCGGTAATGGACTTTTCAAACGAAAACTTCATCCCCTTAAATATTCCCGCCAACAATATCCAGGAAGATCAATGGGGGAATATCTGGCTAAACGGAGACGGTGGTCGCCTGGTCCTGGAGATCCCCCCTGAAATCGTTACCCCCTCCGGATTGCTGGCCCTGGAAAAGCCACTCGCTGCAAGATCACCCCAACAGATATATACCGGCCTCCCTGAAGATAAGTTTGGAAGTGAGGTGATATTCGCCCAAAAACAACAAATGTGGGTCCTGCTGGGAGACTCGCTTTATCACTACCAACTGGATTTCACCAAAAGGCGGGCACAGCTTCAACTTTCCCTCTCGCTGGATCGTGATAGCTTGTTCAAAGGAAAACGCGGGGCCATCATGATCGAAGACAAAGCCCGGGACCGCATCCTATTCCTTGGACGCACCCATGTTTATGCGATTGATCAGTCGAGGGCAGCATTTCAAAAAGTGGTCCAAGTACCTCCCCACGAAGAATTTCTTCTGCCGCATGAAGTATTAGAGCCCAAACTTGTAGACAGCTATGGCCAGCTTTGGTGCAGCAGCTTTTACGGCCATTATGGCTTGTATAAGCTGGATCTGGAGACCCTCCGGTGGAAGGCCATAAAACGAGAAAGCGGCAATATTTTTGAAGATAGACACGGGGTAATATGGTTTTCAACCAGTGGTTTCGGCGTACTCAAGTATACACCTGCTCATGCGGCTTTTCATTATTTCGGTAATGATCATGAAGGTCCGAGCCTGTACGATTTTGTAGAGTTGAAAACCAAGCGGGTTGGGAGAGGAAATGCTGGTGCAATTATAGATCTGGAAACCAAACTGTTTGGCAAAGTGCTGGACATCGGCCGTCCGTCCCGCAATTTAATTGCTTTGATTAAAGATGAGCAAGGTCCTATTTGGGCCTCTTTTAGGTCGCCAAAACCTCTGGCATGGCAATTGCACAAATTTGACAGCAGCGGGAAGTTTATCCAATCCTATCCCAAAAAAAGCCTGGAAGACGGGCCGTTTGCTGCCAACATTCTTTTGATGGGAGCAGATCGCACGCTATGGTCCGTAGTCTCCAATGACCTGGAATGGAGTCAGCCCCAAATTTCTCATGTATTTCTTGACTGCTGGCAACCGGAAGGCATGAATCCTGCTCGAAGGTTTGTCTTTGAAGCACCAGCCGTTGGGTTCTTATTTGGCAAGTGTCAAGCGATATACCAGGGCCCGGACCACCACATTTGGCTGGGATTGGATAATGGGGGTCTTTTGATCTTTGATCCCAGTACTGAAAACTGGAGACACTTCACTTATGATGCTTCAGACCCTTATTCTTTGCCAAGCAATCGGGTATTTTCCCTGCTACCCGACCCAAAGACCCCTACTCAAATCATGTGGGTGGGTACCTCCAAGGGTCTGGCCAAAATGGATATGAAGACCGGTACCTTTACCACCTATACCCCGAAGGATGGGCTTCCGGATGAAGTGATTTATGGTATTCTGGCCGATGAACGGAACAATTTATGGTTTAGTACCAATCACGGCCTGGGTCGCTTCGATCCCGTCACGATGGAAGTCCGAATCTATACCGAAGACGATGGGTTGCAGCATACCGAGTTTAACAGGGGTGCCTATCTGAAAAGATCTGACGGAACCATGTTCTTTGGAGGCGTAGGCGGGCTGACCTGGTTTGACCCTAAGGAATTGAGTGTAAAACGACGCCCGGCAAATGTGGTCATCAATGGCTTCAGGTTGAATAACGAACCGGTTGAATATCGCAAGCCCCAACTGACCGGGGATGAAACCTCCCTACTACATGCCCCGGTCGATTACATGCAGGAAATTGTTCTCCGATATGACCAGCGATTCCTGACCTTTGAATTCACATCGCTGGACCTGACCCGCCCATCCAATAACCGCTTTCAGTGCAAGTTGGAAGGATTGAGCGACAATTGGACTGCGCCCAGCCAACAACCAGAAATTACCTTCACCAACCTGGATCCCGGCAGATATACCTTTTGGGTGCGGGGAACAAATTATCAGGGGGAATGGAGCGAACAACTGGCTTCTATTCATTTGCGGATACTCCCCCCCTGGTGGGGCACCTGGTGGTTCCGCCTTTCTATGGGAGCATTGGTCGCCTTGGGGATTTATTCCCTAATCCGTTTCAGGCAACGCACGAGAAAGAACCTGGAAGATTTGAGGAACCGGATATCCCAGGACCTCCACGACGAAATTGGATCGACCTTGTCTAGTATTTCCTTGTTTGGGATGGTGGCAGGGAATTCTATCGTGGATGATCCCGAAAAGACCCGGCAACTGTTGATGCGCATCAATTCAAATGCCACGCAGACCATTGAATCCATGAATGACATCGTTTGGGCGATCAAAGCCGAGAACGACTCCATGCTCCACCTGATCAGCCGAATGCGAAGCTATGCCAGTGAACTAGAAGAAACAGGGGAATGGGATATCCAAATCCATTATAATCGGGAGATGGCTGAGAAAAACCTGGACATGATCCAGCGCCGAAATATTTACCTGATCTTCAAGGAAGCGATCAATAATGCCGTGAAGTACTCAGCAGGCGATGCCATCCGCATTGAAATAAAGCCCCTGAAAAACCTGATTCGCATTGAAATCAAAGACAATGGAAAAGGTTTTGAAACTGAAAAGGAATTGGAAAATGGCCATACCTTTGGTGGTAACGGACTGAAAAACATGAAAAGGCGAGCGGAGGAATTAGGCGGCAACCTGAAAATCACCTCAGGTCTAGGCCAGGGAACCAGCATTATGCTGACATTCAGCTCCAGGCATAACCCTAAAATTCATTAGCTTCAATGATTTACAGCTTAACAGCATTACCCACTTGAGCAACCTGAGGCCCCAATTTTATTAGAATTTACGATCAGACAATTACCCTGAAATGGCGAGTATTGTAGATGATAAGGGGAGTAGCTACAGTGGACAATTTATATGGAATGAAAGGATTACCTAAATATTTATTATGGTTTCCATTTTGCCTGTTGCACACCATTATGGTGCAAGGGCAAAACCAATCGGTAATCGATTCCCTTTTGCAGGTCCTGGAGACCGATATCCCAGACGAGCATAAGGTTGATGCTTATGTAAAGATTGCTTCAAGCTATATGAATTCCGACTCAGCCAACACGGCTTTGTACGGAAGCAAAGCCATCGAACTAGCTCAGACCATCGGTTTAACAGAAGGCACAATTGATCCATTGTATCCTATTGGGGTAGTGACCATGTCTAAAGGTCATTACGATGAAGCACAGCAAATATTTGCCCAAATGGCCGACCTGGCCCTGGCAAATAATTACCAAAAAGGAAAAGCACAAGCCTATTACGGATTGGGGTGGCTCAACCTATATCTTGGAGATTTTGACGAGGCACTAAAACACCTCTTCCATTCCAAAACCATTTTTGAACGACTGGGCGAAAAGGGAGCATTGGCCTTATGCTACAATATGATTGGAATTCTTTTTGACAAAAAAGGGAACTACAATAAAGCCCTGGATAATTATTTCCGTTCGCTGGAGATATGTGAGGAACTGGGAAGAAAAATTGGCATGGCTTCCTGCTATACCAACATCGGTATTATTTACAAAAACCAAGGCGAGTATGAAAAGGCATTGGATTACTATATGAGGTCATTGACCATCAATAAGGAGTTGGACAGAAAGCGGGGTATGGCATCAAATTACAGCAACATAGGGGTGATTCATTTTGACAAGGGCAACTATGAAAAAGCACTGGAATTTCATTTTCGATCACTGAAATTAAAAACCGAGCTTGGAGATAGCAGAGGAAGGGCTTACAGCTATAACAACCTTGGGCAGACGTTTATGAAGCAGGAAGATTATGCACAGGCCCTGGAAAATTATTTTTGCTCCCTAAAAATCAACGAGGAGATCGGCGCCCAAGCTGACCGGGCTTATACCCTGATCTATATCGGCGAAACCTATCGAATACAAAATCAACTATTCAAGGCACAAAAATATCTAGTTGAAGGCATTGATCTAGCAAAACAAACGGGACTCCTTCACCTTGTCCGGGATGGAGCAGAACAAATGGCCCTAGTTGAAAACGAACTGGGCAATTACAAAAAAGCCTATAAAGCACATATCCTTTACAAGGAAATGGCTGATAGCTTGGATAATGAGGATAGAATCAAGAAAATAACCCGATTGGAAGCCGAATACGAATTTCGGAAGGAAAAAGACTCCCTGCAGTTTGTACAGCAGCAAGAGATGAACTTCTTAAAAGATAAAGCACAACGGAAAGAGCGACGGAAACAGGTCATCTATATGGTTCTCGGGGGGCTGTTGGTGGCAGGTATTATTTTCTACATCGCGATAAACAAAATCATTCAAAAGAGAAAGTTCCAATCCCTTCGCGATCGGATATCCCAGGATTTACACGATGAGATTGGATCCAACTTGTCCAGTATTTCGCTGTTTGGCATGGTGGCGGGCAAAGCTATAAAAGATGCCCCTGAAAAGGCTCAACAATTGTTGACGCATATCAATTCGAACGCCACCCAGACGATTGAATCCATGAATGACATCGTTTGGGCCATCAAATCCGAGAACGATTCCATGCTTCATCTGATCAGCCGGGTGCGAAGCTATGCAAGTGAAATAGAAGATACAGGCGAATGGGATATTCTTATTCATCATGATGAGGACATCAAGAGGCTATCCCTGGACATGATCCAGCGCCGGAATATTTACCTATTTTTTAGAGAAGCAATAAATAATGCCGTAAAGTACTCCGAGGGGGACTCCATCGGAATTGAAATAAAACCATTGAAAAATCTGATTAGTGTTGAAATCAAAGACAATGGAAAAGGCTTTGAGCCCGAAAGGGCAGGAGAAAATGGGCTATTCTTTGGTGGGAATGGCTTAAAAAATATGCACAAGCGAGCGGAAGAATTGGGTGGCAACCTGAAAATCATCTCCGACCCCGGCCAGGGAACCAGTGTTATCCTGACTTTCGACCCAAGTCACGCCTCAAAAACTCATTGGGTCCAACGATTTCTTCTACCGTGATCAACCGTTAATTTTGAACCATGATAAAAGTCATAGTATTTGACGACAATGATTCCCGCCGAGAGGGTTTGAGCCTGCTCCTGAATGCCATGGAAGACATGGAGTGTGTGGGGGCATTTGATGATTGTAGGAATGTGGTCGAGCGGGTCAGGCAGGTCAATCCGGATGTCGTCCTCATGGATATCAACATGCCCCATGTAGATGGCATTGAAGGTGTCAAGCTTCTCAAGGCGTCTTTTCCGGAATTGAAGATCATCATGCAGACGGTTTTCGAAGATGAGGATAAGATCCTGGCAGCCATATCGGCTGGTGCCGATGGCTACATTTTGAAGCAGAAATCACCGGTAAAGCTTATCGAAGGAATACAGGAGGTATTGAATGGCGGCGCCCCCATTACCCCAACCGTAGCCGGGAAGATTTTGAAATTGTTTGGGAATCGGATAACTCCTTCAAAAGAGGAAGAAAAAATTTACCTGACGAAACGCGAACGGGAGATTCTAACCTTGCTGGTTGAAGGTCATAGCTACAAGATGATCGCTGCCAAGTGTTTTATTACTTATGCGACAGTCAATACGCATATTTCCAATATCTACGAAAAACTTCAAGTGAAATCCGTTGCCGCCGCGGTGGCGAAGGCGCTACGGGAAGGGTTGGTTTAGGATTGTTCGTAACACTCGTTAACTCCTTTATTTTACATACAAGTTTACTTGAAACCAAACTTCTTCGACCATGGAAGAACTACTTTCCTATTGGTACCTGTTTCCTATTGCCCCAGCCGTTGCCACCCTGGCGATGTCGACCGGAACCGACGGAGCTATCTTCTATTCCCCATTGTTTATGCTTGGATTGAATTTGGAGCCCCAAGGGGGCATCCTCAATAAATGAACCATGGGATTCAGAGCACTTACCCCCGAACCAGCAGCATGGAGTATGAGTACGCTCGACTGGCAATCACCACCGCCAATAGCACATTTCCAGAACAGCTTTTTACTCATGCTTTTCTTTAATATTGGCAATGAAAGTTGCAAAGAATCTGCATTGCCCATTTCAAGACAGCTTTGGCATAGGTACCCCGATCTAAATATCATTGGTATTCACGTACAAGCAGAGCATATTTATTACTTACCGAATCAAGTCCGGTACGTAACCGAGAAAAAGGAAATACCCTTTCCGGTATATCAGGACCACGAGCGCAAGACCTTTGAGAAGTTCCGTGCCACATGCATGCCCTATTGGGTATTATTGGATAGATCCGGAAATCCAATTAAGTCAATTGAAGGCTCACAACCCGACGCATTGAAAGAATTGAGTTTTGCTTTGGAGGTATTATTTTATAGTCATTACTCCGGGTAGAGCCACCGGTTACCCGGTAGCTCCCCCAGTGCATATTCCGGCAGCTTTGACCCCCCTATTCCGAAAAGTACTGACCCCCTGATT
>CAZXLD010000058.1:0-27837 GCA_964641965.1 uncultured Saprospiraceae bacterium
GACAAAAATCAAACCTGAAAATAACCAACTGTCAGATCAAATAGTGGCTATTACAACTATTGGCTATCTGCCCATTCCTGAAATGAATCTTTGCTAGTCCGGTTTTCTCCAAGTTGGCAGGCTTTGCCCCTTCTGAAGGCCAGGGAATTCCCTCCCCGCATTTGCCAATCGAATCTGAGTGCTCCCTTACTCTATTGCTCTATCCTCTTTGGAGTGCTTAGAGCAGTAATCTGCTTATAAGGTATGTTGTTTTTTCGTATCTTTTGAAGGCACAATAGCTTGACTATGAAATCCATATCCTTTCGGTTGAATGGTCTGAAGAAAACCGTTCAATCAGACCCTGACACTCCCTTGCTCTGGGTGATCAGAGACGAACTGGGCCTTACGGGTACCAAGTATGGTTGCGGTATCGCCATTTGCGGGACCTGTACTGTTCACCTGGATGGTGATCCCCTTCGCTCCTGCATCGCACCGATCTCCTCTGTGGAAGGCCGAGAAGTGACTACCATTGAAGGCCTTTCCAGTGATCGAACACATCCTTTACAGCAGGCATGGATCCAGGAACAGGTGCCACAGTGCGGGTATTGCCAATCCGGCCAGATCATGCAGGCGGCTGCCTTGCTGGAGACGAATCCCGCCCCTAGCCGATCCGAGATCCTTACCTACATGAGAGGTAATCTTTGTCGCTGCGGTGCTTATATGCGTATCGTCAAAGCTATTGAATCAGCAGCTCAAAACGGATGATGATGCCCCAACCCGTAACTACTTCCCGACGTCGGTTTTTGCAACAAAGCGGAGGTATTCTTTTCTACGTATCCACTACTTTTTCTCTCTCTTCCCTGACAGCCTGCATGGAAGGGGGAAAAGCCAAAACAGGTCCGCTGTCCGAAGGCCACAAAGTCAGCCTTTGGGTGCAGATCCATGCCGATGATCACATCACCTTTTTAAACCCTGCCTCGGAAATGGGGCAAGGGAGCATGACGGCTCTGGCCATGATCCTGGCTGAAGAATTGGATGCGGACTGGTCGAAAGTTAAGATCGAATATTCACCTATCGAGCCAGATCTGTACGGTTCGCCCGGATGGGGGCGACCACGTATGATCACGGTCGGCAGCCGGACGGTAATGACTTATTATGACAGCCTTCGCCAGGCCGGTGCCCAGGCCAGGTATGTCCTGCTTTCCAATGTAGCCGATCACTGGCAGGTGCCTGTCGAAGAACTAAGTACCGAACCCAATACCGTAATTCACGCCGGTAGCGGCCGTCGGATTTCCTACGGGGAGATTGCCGACTTTGTCAAACCACTGGAAGAGATTCCCCGGATTCCGGAAGAACAGCTGAAGGATCCATCCGAATTTCGGCTGATCGGAAAACTATCGAACCGCTATGACGTGCCGCCAAAGGTAGACGGCAGTGCAGTGTATGCGATCGACATACAACTTCCCGGCATGGTGTATGGAGTCATCGCCCGTTCTCCGGTGCATGGTTCACGGCCCGACCTGCAGAACGAAGAGGAAATCCGGTCGCTGGAGGGGGTGTTGGAGGTGGTCAATCTGGACCATGGGATCGGTATCCTGGCGTCTTCCATCCATTTGGCACTAAAGGCTCGCGAAAAACTGGAAATTGAATGGAGCAAGGACCCTCCGGCCATGACCCACAGTAGCGAAGAAGCCTATCACAACTACAGACGAGTTGCTTCGGAAAAGGGCGGTCAGGGCAGAATCATGGTCGAAGAAGGGAATGTGGACAACGCTTTTTCAGCTGGAGTGAAAACCTATTCCTGCGATTATAAAAACGATTACATCTACCATGCCCAGATGGAGCCTCTGAATGCCATAGTTTCCCTGGCTGGAGACGGTCAAAGCGCAGAGGTTTGGGCAGGCACCCAAAACCCGGCTGGTGCCCGGTCGGCAGTGGCTGAAGCCCTGGGTATGGAAACAGAGCAAGTACAACTGCATCCTCAATACCTGGGTGGTGGATTCGGCCGGCGGTCCACCTCGGACTACATTGTAGAAGCGGCTCTGCTGGCCAGAGCAGCAGGCTCTCCGGTTAAACTGATCTGGACCAGGGAGGATGACCTGCAGTACGGCATGTTCCGGCCAATGTCCCTGCAACGCATGCAGGCCAGCGTAGACGATGAGGGTAGTATCACCGGCTGGCGGCATTTTATCGTTGGTACCGGTGATGGCTTGCTCGGCTCGGGAGCGGAAACCGGGTTCTACACTATCCCCAACCAGCATATCGAGGTCAGAAATATCGATCACGGCATACGCACCAAACACTGGCGGGCCGTGGGACATGGGCCCAACAAATTTGCTATAGAGGCTTTTATCGATGAGATTGCCGTTGACCAGGGCATTGACCCTCTGGAATTCAGGCTTCGACTTATGAAAGATCATCCCAGGGCAAAGAAAGTATTGCAAACGGTAGCTGAGATGGCCGATTGGGAGAACCCGGGGCCGGCAGGTCGTGCCAAAGGCATCGCGTTCGCTGAGCGCAGTCAATCGCTGGCAGCCTGCGTATGTGAGCTCTCCCTGACGGAGGAAAACCAGATTCGGGTACACCGGATCTGGGCTGCCCTGGATGCCGGGGTAGTGGTACAGCCCGACAATGCCATCGCCCAGATGGAAGGAGGCCTGCTTATGGGCCTAAGCAGCGTGCTGACTGAGCGTCTGACCATTGAGCAGGGGCGGGTACGGCAAAGCAATTTTCACGATTATCCGATCCTGCGGGCAGACGAAATTCCGGAAGAGATACAGGTAAAACTTATTCCATCCAAAGAAGCACCTACCGGTATTGGCGAGTCGGGTATACCCATTATCGGAGGGGCTGTGGCCAATGCTTTTGCGGCCTTGACGGGCAAACGGCTTCGTTACCTGCCGTTCCGGCCGGAAAAAGTGAAGCTGGCACTGGAGGTTTGACCTGGATAGGATAGAATGGTTTCGGTTGAATTATACCGGTTTAAAATTAGAAAGTCGAAAGCTATTTTTTTTAACTCGACCTTGTGTCCCGATAGGTCTAGTAATACCCTCGACCCACTCAAGGTTCCAGGACTGACCTCAAAATTGAGCGTAAGCGTATTTACAAGCTTTAGGAAAGAATGATCCTGGGGAATAGGATATTCTTATCCTGATGCGGTACAATTTTTACTCCAACTATTGGCTACAAGTCTTCGTAAGGTCAGTTTAACCAGGCAGGCCTGCTGCCTAGCCACAGGAGAAGACTCTGTTGAAGGGTAGTCTGTTCCGTTTTTTTCCCGCTTGAGTCCGGGTTGTAGGAGTGGTTCTATTTCTACGATAAACCGGATTCGGGAGCGCCGGAATACACTTTGGTCTACCGGTAGGCGGAATTGATGAAAAGAATAGGAATACCCTTTTCGCAATCCATTTTCCTTTTACCCAAGGCGACTTTTGTCATTTCCCCGTCCCTCACAAGGTTGCAAATTGGAAGTTGGAGGATTGGCTGTTTTACATACTCCTCTTTCTTGAGCTCTGGAGAGAGAAGGCATCACCCGATCCGGAAACGCTAACCAATTAAAATCAGGATCCATGAAAAAAGTACTCATCGTAGGTGCGACCGGTCAGTTGGGAGGCCGGGTGTTCGAAAAACTGGCCGAAACGCTTCAATATACTCTCCGGATCCTGATCCGCAAGGACAGCCAGCACGACCATCTGCTGGCGCAGGGTCCGGAAGTGGTCTTTGGCGACCTGGCTGACCGGGAGAAAGTGGACTTGGCTGTACAGAGTTGTGATATTGTCATCACGACCGCCAGCGCAGCCATTCCCCGAAAGGAAGAAGACACCTTTGAACTGGTTGATACCCGGGGGCATCAATTGCTGATCGATGCGGCCAAAAAATATGGCATCGAACACTTCATTTATGTATCAGCTAACTTTGGCCTGTGGTACAGGCAGGTGGTTCCGCTGGCGAAAGCCAAGTTCCTCACTGAAAGCTACCTGAAAGCCAGTGGGGTGCCCTACACGATATACGCACCCGAACCCTTCATGGATGTCCACTTCGCACTGATGGGAACCACCATTCCGCTGAGAGGGGAGAGATCAGCGACTGTCCGAAGGCCCTTTCCGTTCCTCCAGCGATTTTTTGAGGGGATTAAAAACAACTTGCAGGAGGGAAAACTGGGTATCGCAGGCCGGCCGAAAATCTACCACAGCTACATCGCTATCGACAACGTAGCCGATTTTATCCTTGGGGCTGTGGAGTCGCCGGGATTGCGGAATAAATCCTTTCTCCTGGGTGGTCCGCAGGCGCTCTCCGGCTATGAAATCAAAGCATTGTTTGAAAAATTGCTGGGCAAATCGCTCACTTTCAAGAAAAGCCCGGCCTGGATGATGCTGTCCATGGGCTGGGTTTATTCCTGGTTTAACCCGATAGTAGCCAACATTTTCCTGATGAATTATGCGATGGCCCGCCATTCCACAAGGGTGGATTCCAATGCACTGGCCAACAGGCTGGGTATACGGTTGATCTCGGCAGAGGAGTTCCTTCGTTCCAAATTGGGTGCTGCCCGGGCTGCGCCGGCCGGTGCCTGACAGCTAATGGTGTTGAGTGTGGCGAGCAAGTCAGCTAGCCCTCCAAGTACTGGTGTATAGCCGCAAAATCCAGCCGGCCCAGTCCTTGCTGAACGGCTGCTGCATACACTTCCTTGGTCAGGTTCGCCAGAAAAAGCGGCTGCCCCTCTTCGTAGGCCGATTGTGCCAGCAGGTGAAGGTCCTTTTGCATGAGTTCGAGCGGAAACTGAACCTCGTAATCCCGGCTGCGGATCATTTCTGCTTTGAACCGGGTAAAGGGGGTGGATACGACCAGACCGGGTAGCGTATCGAGCAGGAACTCCCGGTCCAACCCCATTTTCTCTCCCAGGATCACCGTTTCAGAAAACATGAGCATTGATTGGGCAAGCAGGGCGTTGACGAGCATCTTGAAGGCTGAACCTTTTTCAGTTTCGCCGATGCAAAGTACTTTCTGGCCCATGGCTTCCAGGTAAGGTCTCGCTTCATCCAGATCCTTTTGGTCTCCACCTGCAAAGAAGGTAAGCTGTGCATTCTCTGCATGCGGCTTGGTGCCTGCTACAGGTGCACCAAGAAACCGGATCTGCTTTTCGTCTGCTTTTTCAGCAGAAAGGGAAGTGAATGAGGGGTTAACCCGTAGAGCAATCTACCCAAAGCGCGCCGTGTTTCATGCCTGACAGGAATCCCGATTCACCAAACGCAATTTCTTCCACCACTTCCGGCTTGGAAAGCATGGTAAAAACCATATCTGCATCCCCAACAGCAGCTGGATAGTAATCCGCACTTTTCGCGCCTGCGGCGACCAGTTCTCGAACCGGCTCCGGCGAGCGGTTGGCTACGGTGAGTTGGACATCTTCTTTTTTCAATAGATTTTTAGCCATGCGGCTGCCCATAATGCCCAGGCCGATCAAGGTGATTTTTTTCATTAGTAGTTGGTAGTTGGATGGATGCGTCAAGGAAATCCAATATTTCCCGTCAAGATAAAAAGGGACGGAAGGAGGGAATGCCGAAAAACGGTCAAGCGTGTAGTTATCCGATCATCTTTTTCTTCCTTAAGCAAAGAAAACCTACCCAAACTGCTTCCACAACCAGCCCAGTAGCAAGAGAATGGCCATTTAAAAATTAAATCTTTCCACAAAAAGGGTCGGCCGATGAATCCGCCGAAAAATTGCTTCAAGGCAGGTAGCTAAAGCAACCGATCCATTTTTCATATCCACTCTGGAGTCGGCTCCTTTAATACCGTCGATTGTTTATCCACCTGCCGGAAAAAGTCCTGGATGAGGGTCGGACAGCCCGTTTGGCGGATCGGCTCCAGTGCTGGCAAGGGCCTTCCGCCTCGGACATGACGAGCCAGGACTTCCCGGAGCTTCTCATGCTTGAGAAACAGGAGGTAAGAACGAAACGCCCCTTCCTGGTTAACCAAATCATTGATCGTGTAAATCCCTTTTCGGTAGACGGCCAGCGTCCCGGCATTCAATATCGTTTCATCTCCATCGTAGGTCTGTAGCCTCTGCAGTCCTTCTTTCACCCAGGCGATCACTGGCATGGAAATGAAGCTGTGCCGCTCCAGTGCCGGTTCGAACAGTTCCTTTTTCAATAAGATCCCCTGCTCACCCTGGTAGAGAATCTGAACAATAGGGGGATCCATAAGTCGGGCCGGGATGGAAAGCATCATGCCGAATTTCAAGTTTCAAGAATCGAATGTAAAATGGAACATTCCGCTTCCTGAAAAATAAAAAAAGCCAACTCCAATCGAAGCTCGTGCTCACGTTCAAAGCGCAGGTGCTTCAGATTGACTCCAGGGGTTGCAGTGCAAGGGTGTGCTGATGTCACCGCACTGCATTTCAATATCCTGCTGAATTATAGAAGTATTTCGGGGCGTTACCTGCAACTGGCAACAGAACTTGAGTCGGCAGGTACATTATTCGGAACAATTACCAGATTGCTGATGGGGACTGAATCCTGGTCGGGTATAAATCACTTGAAGACTTTCCTGTATTTCCGGAAGCCTGTTATCAGCCGTCCGCCGTCTTCTGATTGCCGCTCATGCTTCCCCGGGTGCCGAACAGATGGATATCTTCCCGGCGCTTCAGGAACCAGGCTATGACAGCGGGAATCAGGATCAGAAATACGGTGACCGTGAGGATGCTTTTCCATACGGTGATCTGGCTCAGGCGGGAGATTTGATCCGGACTGAAAGACGGGTAGCTGTTCAACAATTGTAGAATGCGAAAATTTTCCAGGTAGTCCAGGGTAGTTACTATGAAAGGGAGAAAGCACAATAAGTAAAGAGGGCTGTTTTCCGGAAGGGTACGCTTGAGCACGTAAGCCAGCAGTAACGAAAAAGAAAGTCCGAACAGAATCGGATAGACCATATCCACCGGCAACTGTTGCATCTTGTAAGCTCTGCGGCCTTCAGGGCCGAGTTTGTCGAAGAGGGTTTCTACATAAGCGAGATCGTATCCAAAAGGCATAACATCCAGCAATTGAAGCCCATTGGCGTAGGAGCTGACCTCCGGTATGGTGACCAGGATCATGAAAGCGTATACCAATTGGGTTACGATCAACAGAAAAAGAGTTTTCCATCCGGTAGCGTGTTTCCGGACCAAAGGTGCTATCATAGCTATCTACACTTTAAGGCGGCAAAAGTAACAAATAATATTTATTAAAATCTGTTGTCTTGTATACCGTTTAGGTAACGGCGGTAGTCTGCCAAGGAAAGGAGGGAATAGTGCAATACTCTTATGTCGCGAATATACGATCGACCGTTGGAGCGTATGACGGAAAACAGTTAAAAAAATGGGAAAAGCGTGCAGAAATCTGGAAATTTCCACTGGAAGATCAAGTCTTGTCTATTACAGTAAGGAAACTTGCCACTTGAAACTACAATACGAGTGCCAGTAGGGCACAGAACCCAAGTACCTTAGTACCTCAGCACCGTTTCAGTATCAGGCTTCCGGAGCGGGCGAACCTATTTGGCGCGAATTATTGTTTGACCTTCATGGGAATTTATCAAAGGTATTTGCTGCCGAAGGCCACCCATTGGGCTTGCCGGCAGAAGCCGGCCATGATGCAGCGGGCCAAGATCGTACCAGGAGCCTCGGGAAACGTTCTGGAAATCGGCATCGGGAGCGGACTGAACCTGGGTTTTTACCAACCGGATCAGGTAGACCGGATCTGGGGGCTGGAGCCTTCGGAGGGGATGCTGGAGCTTGCCCGCCAGCAAATAGTGCCTGAACAGGTGGTATTGGAGTTCCTGCAGGCCGGGGCGGAATCCATTCCCCTGGGTCCAGATAGTGTGGATACCATTGTTTCCACCTTCACGCTTTGTACAATCCCGGATCTGCCTCAGGCGTTCAGTGAACTGCGCCGGGTGCTCAAACCGGGTGGGAGGCTCCTGTTTTGCGAGCATGGCAAGGCTCCGGATGGTGGCGTTCGTCGTTGGCAAAACCTTATTCAACCTGTCTGGAAAGTCTGCGGGGGTGGCTGCCACCTCAATCGGGATATTCCAGCCCTCCTCCGTGCGGGCGGTTTCTCCATTCAGCAACTGGATGCCATGTATATTCCCGGTTGGAAACCGGCCAGCTTTAATTATTGGGGCCGTGCAAAATTGCTTTAGCAATTTTGCAGATTCGGAGATACGAGGATTCGAGAATACGAAGATTATTTTTTGAGGAGGAGACGATTTTAGCCAACAACTTTTTGATGGAAAGGATCATGGGGCCTAACCCTGCTGGATTCGGATAGTTTTGGTTGGCTTCACATAATTCTAGCCAGTATTCGGTTTCATTTGCTTCTTTCAAAGCAATCGTCATCTTCGAAATGAAATCGGCCCTGCTTTGGGGGGATGGCGCTTCCCTTACATTTGCTCCGATGGAGGTTCCTGACTTTAGCAATTGCTTGGAAATGATGTACTTCTTTTCATTTTCGAGGGAAGAACAGTAATCAAAAATTTTTTTTGGCGAACTTAAAACTGAGATCGAGAATTTCATTCTTTTTCTGCATGGATAGAGGTTTAGTCTTGGGAAAGAATCTAATTTAAAACTTTTTGTTTAATTTTTAAATTCACCGCATCACCGCATCACCGCATCACCGCATCACCGCATCACCGCATCAAAAAAGGCTGCCCATATTTCGGCACTCACCCTAAATGACGGCTCTTCGTCAGATAATTATTAGCGATTTTGTTTATACGTATCTGCAAGCCAATAAGTTGTGTTTTTGGCATGCTTGTTGTTTGGGAGAAAGCAGTGTCCGGTTAACTGGACTGAATTTCAGAGCAAAAAAATCATTAACCGATGCCGAAGCTTTCTTCTTTACTAACGCTGTTTGTGTTCTCCTTAACGATCACCCTGCAAGCCCAGGAAAGGCCCAACATCCTGGTCATTTGGGGTGATGATATCGGTCAATTTAATGTATCTGCCTACAACTTGGGCATGATGGGATATAAGACGCCCAATATTGACCGTATTGCCCGTGAAGGGGCGATCTTTACCGACTGGTATGGTCAGCAAAGTTGTACTGCCGGCCGAGCTGCCTTTATTACCGGACAGTCTCCCATCCGTACCGGATTGACCAAAGTTGGCCTCCCAGGTGCTCCGGAAGGCATGCAGAAGGAGGATCCCACCATTGCCGGCTTGCTAAAGGCACAGGGCTATGTAACGGGCCAGTTTGGAAAAAACCACCTTGGAGATCGCGATGAGATGCTACCCACCAATCACGGGTTCGACGAGTTTTTTGGGAATCTGTATCACCTGAATGCAGAAGAAGAACCGGAACATCCCGACTATCCGGGGGATATGGTATTTCCGGATGGGGAGACCTTGCGTGAAAAATTCGGCCCTCGCGGCGTGATTAGATCTTCCGCGGATGGTAAGATCGAGGATACCGGTCCCCTGACCAAGAAACGGATGGAGACGGTTGATGTAGAAGTTACGGATGCCGCACTTGATTTCATGGAAAATGCTGTAGAGGATGATAAACCCTTTTTCGTATGGTGGAACAGCACCCGCATGCACATATGGACCCATCTGAAACCCGAATCAGAGGGCAAGACGGGCCTTGGGGTATATGCCGACGGTATGGTCGAACACGATGCCATGGTCGGTCAATTACTGGACAAGCTGGAAGAGTTGGGGGTTGCCGAGAATACTATTGTGATGTACAGTACCGATAATGGTGCTGAATTCTTCAGTTGGCCCGATGGCGGAACTACGATGTTTCGCAATGAGAAAGCTACCCAATGGGAAGGTGGTTTTCGGGTTCCTACGGTTATCCGCTGGCCCGGCGTGATCGAACCTGGGACGGTCATCAACGAGATCGGGGCACACGAAGACATGCTAGCTACCTTACTTGCAGCAGCAGGCGACGAAACGGTAAAAGAGGACTTGCTGGAAGGACGGACCGTTGGCGACAGGACTTACAAAGTTCACTTGGATGGCTACAACCTCTTGCCAGCCCTCAAAGGAGAGGCTGAGTGGCCTCGCAAAGAGTTCCTGTACTGGACAGATGACGGCAGTGTGGCTGCCTTGCGGTACAACAATTGGAAAATCACCTTTTTGCGACAGGATGCCGAAGGTATAGCCGTGTGGGAAAACCCCTACACGCAACTGCGGGCGCCGATGGTTGCCAATCTGCGCATGGACCCCTTCGAGAAAGCGAATGATGAGAGTATTGGCTATCCAAAATGGTGGGTTGAACATATGTTCGTCATTGCTCCATCAGCCGCTTATGTCGGCCAATGGTTGCAAAGTTTTAAGGATTTTCCGCCCCGGCAGAAGCCGGGAAGCTTCAACCTGGATCGGGTGATGGAAGCCATCAAGAAAGGAGCGGGCGATAAATAAGCGCCCCTGCGCCTGTGAGTCCGTATGGGCAATACCAAAGGGGTTGCTCGTACGGGTTCTTATTTATAAAGGTTTTTTCTACGGCTGTTGTGGCATATCTGCCTGGTATCCCTCGGTCTCTCCACCGGAAAGAATCACCTCTTTTCTCTATCGACCTTAGGAGCTTTTTGAAGCTGGCTTAATGCAATAGTTGGTAAACCTGGTAATCATGCCCAGAAATAACGTGCTCCCTTTGTTCCTCTTGCTTGGGTTCTTTTTCATGGGCTCCAATCAGGTCTTTTCACAAGAGGTGGAAGCGGAACATCTTTCGGAAGAAAATGAACCCAACGTACAGTTCCATTTCGACGCCTGGGGGAACTGGCTCTTCTTCAGTTTCTTAAAAGATGAAAAAGATGACGCCTTTTCCTGGGGGATCGAACTGACCAGCCGACTGGAAATAGGAAAAGTATCCATCAAAAACATTGCCTACCTGGAAGTGAACCGCTATCCCCGGATCATTCCCGGTCAGCCGTTGGGCAATCCGGAAACGGTGGCCGACACGGTAGCTGCGGATGGTATCAACGATCTCCTGACCGGCTTTTGGTTTTCCAAACGAGGCCACCACAGCAAGCACCATTTCGCCCCGGGGGTTGGATTCCAATTTCCTACGGCGGCCGACAAAGCACTAGGCAGCGGGAAGTGGGCCATAGGCCCCAGTTTTGATTACGAGTATGAAGCCAAAAACTTTTTCGCCGGGGCCATTGCTATGAACCTCTGGTCTTTTGCCGGGGCCAGCGATCGCAAGCCAGTGAATATGTTGTTGATCAAGCCCTTCCTGCTGTACAATTTTGCTGGCCGGTGGGATTTGATGTACATACCCTACGGCATCACCGTCTATTGGAACAAACCACCCGGACAGCGAGCCTATATTCCTCTGGGAGGGGGACTTCGATACAGCCAACCCTTTAAGAAATCCAACCTGAATTTGTCAGCCCAGTTTTTCAACTACGTCCTTCGACCGGATAAAGGCACGGTGAACGATCTTCGATTTCTGGTCGAGTGGGCCTTCTAAAACCAGACCAGCATGTATTGCTTTCGAGCCTTAGTTCTCTTGCTGCCCATCGCCCTTTCCATGGGGCTTTTACAAGCGCAGGAAACGGATACTCCAGCTACCCCCAAGGTGAGATTTATTATGCCCTTCGAGTTTGACTTTGACTTCGGAGCGGCTAACGGAAATGCGGTGGTCGGTCGATTTTTGCCGGTCGTCGTGGTTCCCCTGAAAAAAGGGTGGGAATACCACAATCTCACCCTGGCCTTGATCGCCTGGGCCCCCGGCGGCAGGCCGGGTTTTCCCGGAAACCCGGAACCTGTGGAAGGAGATCGCTTGTTTGGCCTGGCCGATTGGATCAATGGATCGCTGTTTTTTGCGCCCCTTCGATCGGAAAAGGTTTCGGTGGGTTTTGGCTTTGGCCTGGGGCTTCCCTTGGCCTCCGACCCGCTTTTGGGCAGCCAAAAGTGGACGGCAGGCCCGGTTTTCCGTATCGGCTACCGGCCCGGGAAGTGGAATTTGAATGCCTTGCTGTTTAACCTCTGGTCATACGCAGGCAACAGTGAACGAGCTGAGGTCAACCAATTCATTCTGCGCGGATTGTTTCGCCGCCCGCTCGGGAAAACCTTTTTTTTTACCAGCAATCCCATCGTCACAGTCAATTGGAGAGGAAAGTCAGGGCAGCGGTTGCTCTTGCCCCTGGGAGGTGGAATCGGGATGGGCTTTCCGGTAGGTGGCAGGCGATTTTCGGTAGCGGCTCATGGTTATTACAACTTATTCCGACCTAATGGAGCACCCAAAGGCTTGTTCCGATTGGATTTTCTCATTCCCATTTTAGGAGCCTTGCTCAAGGGGGATAATTAACAACAGATGAATTCGTGAGAAAACAAACTTTTTTTGGACTGTTTTTGGGGGTAGTTTATCTGCCTTTCAACTTGCTGGGTCAATCGGACCCGGACAGGAAGTTCCTCTTCAGAGACTCCAAGGTCCGCCTGTCCACTTTTTATGCGGAACTGGCTCCTTCCACTTATTTTTCCAGTCTGAATGGAGAGTTCACGGGAGTAACCACTTTTGCGGGGGGCTTGCTGCTCAACGAGCGATACCAAATCGGGTTCTTCTCGGACAGCTCGCCCAAGCTCAACCGTGCCGCGGTACCGCAGCCCGGTTCGGAAGAATTTCAGCGTTGGTTGGATGCCGGGGTGGAACTCGATCGCTTGCCTGAGGATGTCGATACCATTTTCGTACGATTCTCACAAGCCGGATTCCATTTGGCTTATCTGCACGATACCGAGAAAACCGTTTTCTGGCGAGCCGGCCTAAGACTTGGTCTTATTGGAGGGGTGCGACTCTCCGAACAGGAGCGAACCTTCCTTGGTCTTTTCGATAATCCGATTTACACCACATCGGTCACCACGCTGGCTCAGGAAGTAGGCGTAGGGGTAAACCTGCTGACCTGGTGGCGAATCCATTTTGATGTGGGCTACCGGTTCCTTCTGGCTGGAAAGGAGGCTGGGGAAGTCCTTACTGCCGAAAAATACGACAGTCTCACCATGCGTCTGGGCTTCAGCTTTGGTGCGTTCAATCGGGGAAGGTCAGGCAGATAATGCGGGTAAAAGAGGGGCTGGTGCTTCAGTTCTTCACTGGAACCCTTAACACTTGTATTCATTGTGGAATCAAAAATGAAACTGAGACCATTTATTCTTTCCGCCTGGTTACTTGGGCTTTCTCTTGGGGCCTTTGCCCAGGAAAAAGACCTGATGCCAGGTATGCGGCCTTCTGAATCCGATGTTCGCAATACCATAAAGGAAACCGGCTATTCACCTTATGCTGGTCGTAATTTTCCGACCGAAGTCTATTTCGGAGATACTCATCTGCATACCTACAACTCCCTGGATGCCCGGGGCTTTGGAGTAACCTTGGGCCCGGAAGATGCCTATCGTTCTGCCCTGGGCCTGGAGGTCGTTTCCTCTAATGGGACACCTATGAAGTTGTCCCGTCCACTTGATTTTCTGGTGGTGGCGGGATCACTGGCCGGTTTTTGGGTGCTCGAACGGGTGGCGGGTTTTTTTTTAATGAAAGAATGAACAATGAAAGAGTGCTGTTTCGGCGATAGAAAAATCGCAGTCCGGGACCGAAAAATTAACGCGTTTTGCCCCTTTTCATCCTGATCATCAATCATTTCCTGAATGCGATGAAAATAGGAGAAAGCATAAAATACTGGGCCTGCTGGTTGGCATTCAGCATTCTCTCTGTGTCACTTCCGGCCCAGGCCGACAGTACCCAGGTGGTAAAGGTCATTGGAGGCCGCCTCTACCAGGGATATATGCTCATCCACAGTCCGGAACTCAAGGCCCTGGGCCGTCCCTACCCCCGGGGTATTGAAGTAAACTTTGGCTGGCATAAGACCTCGGAAAAGGCCTGGAACAGTTGCAATTGCTACACCAAGCTGGGTATTTCCAGCACCCTTTGGAATTACGATAATCCGGAAGTGCTCGGTTGGGGAGTTGCCAACCTGTTTACCCTGGAGCCGGTATTCGGGGCGGGAAACCGGTTCAGTTTGTTTTTCCAGGCTGGGGCAGGGATCAGTTTTCAGAACCGGCCTTTCGATGCCGAAACCAATCCCGACAACCTGGGCTACAGTACTTACGTGGCTTTCCCTTTGCGCCTGGGGCTAGGCACTTACATCCGGCTTCATCCCCGGTGGTATCTCGATCTGTTTGCAGCCTATAATCATTTCTCCAACGGAGGAATGAAAGAACCGAACAAGGGACTGAATTGGCCCACCGCATCGCTAGGGGTCAATTATTATTTACAGGCTCCCAATTTCTACAAACGGGAAAAGGTGCCTTGGCGGGAACTGGGTAAACCGGAGTCTCGATTGGATTTTGCCCTTTTCACCACCTATCAACAGCCCAACAATGAGAAATTGGTGTTCAGTGTGGGCTCGGAGATCAAGTTTAGCCGCCAGGTAGCCCGCATCAATGCCTTAACAGGGGGGGCGGAGTGGTTTTTTGACAACGGGCGAAGAAACCTGATGCAGATGGACACCATTCCCGGAGAAGGACAGGCCCAGACCTTGGGGCTGGCTTTGGGGCATGAGTTCATCCTGGGTAAATTTCTCTTTTCGCAGCAATTCGGGGTCTACTTGCTGGCCCCGGCTAACCAATCGGCGGATGTCTATCAACGCTACGGGCTGATCTATCGGGCTTCCCGCCGGTGGGGCTTTGGTATAAGCCTCAAGTCACATGGTCATGTAGCCGATTTTCTGGATATCCGCTTTGTTTGGAGCCTTAACCAAAAAAACATTTAAAAAATTGATTTATCAAAAAATATGGTTATGAATCTAGTCATCAAGTTTGTGTTAGCAGGATGCTTCCTTCCCTTTGTTCTATCTAGTAGCCATGCTCAAACCCATGCTGGTCAGCAAGCAGGAAAAGGTGCCGGAACCGGTGCCTTGCTGGGCGCTGTTGCCGGCGCGGTATTTGGTGGCGGCGATCCTTTGGAGGATGCCCTCGGCGGAGCAGCCATGGGGGCCGGGATCGGTGCCATTGCCGGTGCCATAGAGGGTGGAGGACAGGACCGCCGGGAGAAAGAAGAATTCGAAAAACTGGTTCAAACCTTCGGGGAGGATAATCTTCGGGGGTATGTCGAACTGATCCAGTGCAACCACAAAAAAGCGATCGCTCTTTTCAAGGTGGGTCAGGCCTCAGAGGACGACGAACATGCCCTAGTAGGATTCTGGCTGGAAGCCATCGCCGAGCGGGACCGTCGAAATAAAGAGCAGGCTGACCGAAAACTGAAGGATCTGGTGGAAATGGACCGGGATATTGACGATGTGGAAATGGCCCAGGTAGCGCTAAACCAATATGTGCTCGACCTTAGGAATGACCGAAAGGTGAATCAGATCAATTGCAATTGATCTGGAAACGATCCTGATGTCAATTTATTCAAATAGAAACCAAAGACGGCCACCGGGGCATGTGGTGCTTCTGTTCGCCCTGTTGATGACAGCTTTTTGGTTGGCACCTGCCTGGTCCGCCGCCCAGGGAGTGCTTTCCGGAGGTAGGGGGCGGGTAGATAAGTTCACCTTCCTCCCCATACCGTATATCAACTTCAGCCGGAGTATTGGGTTCGCTTTTGGCGGTTTGCCGATGGCTATGTTCAATCTCAGCAAACAGGATACCCTTTCCCCTTCATCCATAGCCGGCCTGCTTGGCCTTTACACGACCAACAAAACCTGGTTTGTGATGGGGTTCAGTCGGTTTTATCTGGATAAGGACAACTGGCGTATTACTGCGGCGGCAGGTCTCGGCTCGGTAAACTTCCAGTTCTACCTGGAGCCGCCTTTTTCCGAAATTATCGGTTTTAACACCCAGGCCGACTTTTTCTATCTCGGTGTTCAACGCAGAATAGTCGGCAGGTTGTATGGAGGTGTCAGTTATACCTTTTACCATTTTGATACCCGATTCGACATAGAAAGCGATACTTCACGCAATTCTATCAATCTTCACGCGATTGGGCTGGACGTATACCTGGATTTGAGGGACAACGTGTACTACCCCGCTAAGGGGATGTTGAGCGAAATTGACTTTAATTCCTATCCGGGCTTTCTGGGAAATGATTTTGTTTCCAATAAGATCGAGCTATCCCACAATCATTATTTCCCCATTCGCCAGGAAAAGGATGTTCTGGGTGCCCGCTTTTATGGAGGTTTCGGGGTTGGTGATCTGGCTTTTGAACAACAACTGATCGTTGGGCGGTCAGACATACGTGGCTATACGCAAGGCGAATTTCGTGGGGATCAATTACTGGCTTTGCAAGGGGAATACCGCTGGAATTTTCATCCCAGATTCGGGGCAGTCGTTTTTTTTGGGCTGGCCACGGTTTTCGGATCCTTCAACGAATCCCAAAACGGAACGATTCTCCCCGGAGGAGGCGCCGGATTTCGGTTTACAGCCTTCCAGGATTCCCATCTGAATGTGGGGCTGGATCTGGCACTCGGCAGAAATGACTGGGGGTTCTATTTCCGGATTGGCGAAGCTTTTTAAAAGTGAAATACCTGTACGGATACTTGCAAATAAGGGCTGCAAGGAAAGGCCCCTTAAACTATGAAAAGGGTGTTAGAGCAGCTGGAAAACAGCTTTTCCCCTTTCTACAAGATGAAAAAGAAGCTATGAAAAACCACTTTTACTATTTTACCAAAAAAATTCTGGCCGGTGGCATCTGGTCTGCCTGCCTTTTGAGCTTCCCTGGCTACAGCCAGGGCCAGACAGTCAATTACCAACAACCTCCCAACAGCTCCTACCTGGCGGAATTTGGCCTTTCCCCGAGAATATTCAATCTCCTGGTCTCTCCCATGTTTCAGGAAGAATTGCGTATGGAGGGAAAATGGAGCCTCCGGGAAAAGTCGGGTACGGAAGAACAAAAGTCGACCTATGGACTTCAATATGATCCCTTCTACGAATATGGTCTTACACTTCGCCTGCTGGTGGATCAGGATTCGGGTTATGCCTACCTGCCTAAAGGAAAACTCAAACGAACGGTCGGGCGGATCCATGAAAAGTACAAAAAGGTAAAGGGTACCGATCTTGTTAAAGAAGGCGAGGTTGGTTTGGTCAGTTCCACTGAATCGGAGACCATCCTTATATTCCGACTCCGTAAATCAAATCTACCCAATTATCTAAACTACCTGAGCCATTGTGAAGGCAGGGTCTACCTGGTTGCCGGCCAGCTTGACCGGATAGAGCTCGTCCTTCCCGAACCCAGGACCATCAAGGGAACGGAAGCAACATCCTATTCCAATATTCTGACTTTCCGCAAGCCGGAAGGAGCGGGGTACTTGCTGGAAGCCTCCGAGGAACGCCTGAAAGGCTCTCGTAAAGGGCAACCCTATTCCTTTACCAACCGACTGGAAATCAATTCCTACCAGAATGCCGAAGGGCAATTTGTGCAGGGGTTTGGACCGGAGCCTTCACCTTCTCCAGCCCAAGGGACAGATACTATACGTGTGAAACTGGAACGCTCATTCCCTTTTCTCGGGAATGCGGCCCGCAAGGCGGGATACGAGTTGCCCTTGCCCTATGGGGTCAATGTGTTTAATCATTACCAAAGAGAGACCCTCGGCCTTGAAAAAGTGATTCTGAACGGTGAAGATCTGACACAGGCCCTGCTGGCCCCGGGGGCTTCTTCCGCCAATACCATCACAACCCTCTGGGCAGGTCAGGCCGACCTCTGGCTGCTCCCCTTTGTCAATGTTATGGTGATGGGTGGATACATCTTTGGAAATACGGACGTCAATCTGCAGCTAAGCGAGGAAGTAAAGGAAATTCTGGGTTTGCTGGATGTGCAGGCCGATGCGATCTCGATCAGCTCGGATATTAAAGGACCCATGCTGGGAGCAGGCCTTACCCTGGCCGGTGGATACAAGAATTTTTTTGCTACGGTAAATGCGATGTACATCAATCAATTTGTGGAAGAGGCTGGTATTTCGGTAAATGCAGTGGCCATAACGCCCTTGGCCGGTATCCGGTTTCCGCGGGTCATCAATGTGTTGGCCGGAGGGCAGTATCAGATCTATGACTCCAAAGTAAGCGGGAACATCACGCTGGAGAAGGAAACCGTATCTTTTTCAGTGGACCTGAAGGCCACGGAATGGAACTGGGTGGTCGGGGTTCAGCGGGATTTTCCAATCACTGGAACGGAAGCATTATGATGGGATTTGAGCCTCGCCCCCAGACCACACATACCGTAGGATATCGCTTTTAATAGATGAAAGTGGAGTTTTGAAGAAAAACGCTCATTCAAAGGCAATTTACTTTTGGGGGTTTCCTGCGGGAGACAGCCCTGGAAAAGGGACCCTGTTGCTGGTGTCTTTTTTTCTTCTGGTCGTCTTGTCGGTGGCCGGGCAGCGTACAGATAAGGTCCAACTTGAAAACGGTGATGTGATCACCGGGGAGATCAAGCGCATGAATCTGGGCCTGCTGGAATACAGCGTTGACGATATCCAGGGGCGCATCAACGTTAAATGGGAACACATTGTCCGGCTGACCAGCGATCAGGAACTGGATGTGGAATTGAAGGACGGGACGGTTCATTTGGGAACCTTGATAGAGGCCCCTGACGAGCGGCTGATCCGTGTGAAAACCGAAGATGGTGAGATTGACATACCCATTCTGGAGGTTACTTTCATCAAACCGATCAAACAAAAATTCTGGAAAAATCTGGACGGGAGCATATCGATGGGATTAAGCTTTACCAAGTCTACGGATCTGCTCCAATTCAGTTTTGGCAGCGGGGTCTCCTATCGATCTTTAAGGACGCTGAACGACCTTAGCCTGAATACCATTATTTCAGCTCAGCGCGATCAGGCGGCCAAGACCAATACTGACCTCCAGTTTGTTCATCTTTTTTTCCTGAAAAAGCGATGGTATCTCCAGGGCGTATTGGGAGGCACCCGGAATGACGAGTTGGGGATCAACCTCAGGGCTGCTCTCTCTGCAGGTGGAGGAAATAGGATCATCCGTACCTCTCGCATACAGTTTTTGGTGGCTGGCCTGTTGAGTGGAAACATTGAAAACCGGAATGACGGGACGCGGATCAATAACCTGGAATCTGTAGTGGAGGCGACCTTCATGTTCTACGATTACGATACACCCAGGTTAGAGATAAAGGCAGATGTAGCTTCTTTTTTCAGTTTGACTTCCCTGGGCAGGGTTCGACTGGAGTCGGATCTTCGGCTCAGCCTGGAAATCATCAAAGACCTTTACTGGGACATCAGTCAATTCTATTTTCGGTACGACAGCGACCCCTCATTGGCGGCTTCCTCCAGAACGGACTTCGGTTTTGTGACCAATATCCGGTATCGCTTTGGAAGGGGGACCTTTGAAGACTAGTGCATTAGCAGGGCTTAGCATTTTTTCAAAAAATAAATCCATTGAAGTATGTTCTTTTTCTCTATTTTTCCGCGGATATTCAACTCCCCACAAAAACCTGAAACCATGAAACGCCTGGTAACCCTGATTGCTTTCCTGACCCTTGGAGCCACCTGCACGTTTGCTCAGGTGCGAATCAATGGCTATGCTTCCTATGTATTCGACGACAGTTTTGACAATCGCTATAGTTCTACCAGCTACTTCAACGGAAGAATAGAGGGAGGACTCCAATGGGGAGTAGGACTTGAATTTACCCCCCGGGAAGATTTAGGCATTGAGCTTTCTTATTTCCGACAGGATACAGAGGCGCCGGTCAGTTATTGGCGGGGAGGGCCTATTGAGGATGTGTTGGAGGTAGGGATTAATTACGTGCTGTTGGGAGCGAATTACTATTTACCAACCGGAACTGTATTTGAACCCTATGCCAGCCTTCAGGCAGGAATGATCATTTATGACAACAAGCAACCGACGGAGGGTGAACCCAATAGTGTTGTGAAGTTTGCGTGGGGTGGTCGTCTCGGCACAAATATCTGGATCTCCGATGCTGTCGGGCTGAAAGCTCAGGCCAGCCTTCATTCCGCTGTACAATCGGTGGGCGGAGGATTTTACTTTGGCACTGGCGGGGCAGGTGCGGGCGTAAGTACCTTTTCGACCCTCTTTCAGTTTGGTCTGGGTGGAGGCTTGGTCGTTCGTTTCGGAGGACGATAGCCTTGGGCTATCCAGAAACTGCTTCCTGCCGCAGCCAGGCAATCCTTATCTGCAAAAATCCTCATTGTACCCAACACTATGAAAAAGCCTGTCCCCGGATTATCCTTGTGGCTCCTTCCTGGAAAGCCAACTTTGGTTTCGATGATAATGATTGCGATTCTCCTTGTCCCTGTCTGGCTGCAGGCCCAGGAAGAGGAGAAGAAAGTGTCACTGATGAAAGATCCGGAAAAGGTCGTTGAAAACCGGCATATCCTATCCGGTCTTCTGGGCTATTCGCTGCTTCCTTCGGAGGATTTCAAAGGGGAAAGGACCCGGCGCCTGATTCCCAGCTTCGGGCTTATGTACGGCTTCCGTTTTACCCATTGGTTTTCCATGTCAGTGAACGGAGAAGTGGAAGTGGATAATTATATCCTGGCTGAAAGCAGTGAGGAGTTTGTGGAACGGGATTTTCCATTTCTGCTTACGTTAAATGCGATTTTTGAGCCTGTACGCGGGTTCGGCATCAAGTTTGGGGGTGGTATTGAAATTGAACGAAATGAGGATTTTTACCTGATCCAGGCAGGTGTTGAATACATTTTTGAACTGCCAAACGATTGGGTGATCGGGCCTGAAGTATTGTTTATTACCAAGGATGGAAGGGCCAGTGGTGGAACCTTTGGTTTGGCTTTTGGGAAGGAATTTTGATCTCATTTCTCCTTTTTACCGGAGCGGTCTTTATACCGCATGCCAGCGGATAACTTTATTTTCCATATGCTGTAACGAAATCTATTTTCTTTCCCCAGGTTAAGCCAGAAAAAGTGGGATTGGAAGTTCAGGGTACCGTAAAACCGTTTGTTGCTGAAACTAAAACCGGCACTACCCTGAAGCTTGTAGACTGGAGCAAAGGGTGGGGAAAACCACTCTTCTGTCTTTAACTTTCCCGTATTAAATCCAAAGCCCGGAACGCCCAGAAGAAAGATACTCCAGCCCTTTGCCAGGCTCCAGGCCTGGGCATAACCGCCCGCAATGGCCAGCGAGTTGAGGTGGATATTCTGAAATCCGGAAGCATCCGGAAACAAATCGTAACCCTCAGACACCAGGCTGGAATCGGCCCTCAGAAAATAAAAAATGCTGAATCCGCCGACTATCCAGGAACCAACCGACCGCGTGTCTGCGCTCCCCGTTGGTCATCACCCTGGCAGCCATTTTGTCTCCCTGAAAACTGTAATAATAGTTTAGTCCGAAAGCCAGGGTGCGGATGTCCCTCCGGAGTTGTTGGTCGGGCATGGGGGCATCCGGCTGTAGCAACTCGAAACCCTGATAGGCCTGAAAGTAGAGATTGACGATACTTCTCTTCAGAAACAAATTGAACTGTAAATCCAGTCGGTTGGTGATCCCCCGGTCTCCTTTCAGGGTGAATCCGAGATCCAGCACCAGGAATTTATAGCTGAATCCAACCCCCAGGCCGAACACATCATCGGGGAAATAACGGAGCCTGGCATCTTGTTCGTCATTCGAAAGAAATATTCCCTGGGCCTTCACAATACTGTAGACCCGAAGCGACCAGGTATCCGGGTAGGTATCGATGAAGGCATCCCGGGACAACCCGGAAGATTGGGCCGGCAGGTTCTCTACTGACAGGAAGAAAACAAACAGCAAATACCGAAAATCAGTAGTGGAAACAGGATTTTTTTCATACGTATTTGCAGATGTTTTCAATGCCCGGGCACGAATGCAGGCCTTATCTAAAGATAAAAAACAGAAGCTTGAAAACCAGGCTTGTATCGTACTAAAGGATGGTTTTTCGTATCCTGCCGATGCGATTGTTTCCCGAAATGAATAACCGGGAAAGATCCAGAGGAAGAGCCGTCAACTTTGCTGAAATTCCGTATTTTTATATAAATCAGTGTAACCCTGCTTTGGAGCTAATCTTTTCCTATTTCCTGTCATTTGCATCCGGTCTGGCCTTTACATTAGGCCTTCTCCATTTATATGCCGGAGTGAAGCCCATGGGTGAAAAAACCTATCTGTTTTTTGGACTCATCAGTCTGAGCGCTGCTTTTTTTTATGTGACCAGGCTGATCGGTACTGCCATGGAATGGCCCGCCTGGGCCTACCGGCTTAGTTATTTATTTGCTTTCCTTTTCTATGGTCTCTTCCCCTGGTTTACAACCTATCTGACCGGTTATTGGAAGATCACTTTCAACCGGACGATCAGTGCAGCTGTTCTGCTCAGTTACATATTGCTCTGGCTTGACGATCGGGTATACGGTATGTTACCGCTCTGGGACTGGGTTGCCATGCCGGTGGTGATCGTTATAGGAGTGCACGGTCTGCTGGCCGCGTTGCACATGCGCAAAGGAAATCTCAGGTCGCTCGAATCCACCCGTCTCTTTTTATTCACCATCCTGGTCTACAATCTGGGTTTGATTCATTACCACATGGATAAGTTCCTGGGGATTGAGTTTCTGTTGCCCAGGAGTGTGGGCAGAATTTCACTGGTGGATCTTTTCCCGATCTTCTTTTTGTTGATGATGGGCATACAGTTGGGGCGGGATGTGTATGAGCGTATGGTCCTGAAACGAAAACTCCGGATCCAGGACCGGTTTCTCAATAACCTACTCAACAATCTGGAGCATTTTGTTTTGCGCACGGATACAAATAATCGCATCCTGCATGCCAATCGCTACTTTCTTGACAAAACTGAATATCAACTTTCGGAGATTCTGGGGTCAGACTGGTTTGATCAATTTTTTTCGGACCGGGATGGGGAGCAGCTTCGGCAGGCTTTCCAGGAAGCCTCCAGGGGAATCCGAACGGAATTGCCGACACATCAGGGTGTTCTGAAAACAGCCCGGGAAAGACAGTTCCAGGTTTCCTGGTCTCATGTCATGCAACTGGATGAGGACGAAAAGTTGGCGGGGTTCCTCAGTATTGGCTACGATCTTACGGAAAAGGAAGAGGCCATTCGAAAGATCGATGAGCTGAAGCTGGAGCTGGAAAAGGAGAATCTGCAGTTGCAGGAGGTAATTCAGACCTTGCAGGGGAAGGATAAGATTGTCGGGCAAAGCGACGCCCTGAATTATGCGCTGACCCGGGCCCGGCAGGTAGCCCCTACCCTGGCCGCTGTACTGATCAAGGGGGAGACGGGCGTCGGGAAGGAGCTGTTTGCTGAACTTGTTCACCAAAATAGCCAGCGTGCGCACAAACCTCTTGTAAAAGTGAACTGTGCTACCTTGCCGCGCGATCTCATTGAGAGTGAGCTGTTCGGGCATGAGAAAGGGGCGTTCACCGGTGCGCACGCCTCTCGGAAAGGCAGATTCGAACTGGCCGATGGAGGAACCATTTTCCTCGACGAGATAGGCGAGTTGCCTCCGGAACTCCAGCCCAAGCTGTTGCGGGTATTGCAACAAGGGGAATTTATGCGCCTGGGTGGGCAAAAAGTTCACAAAGTGGATGTACGCGTGATATCTGCTACCAACAGGGATTTGAAGGAAGAAGTGCGTGAGAAACGATTCCGGGAGGATCTGTTCTACCGGCTGGATGTCTATCCGATCACGATTCCACCCCTTCGCCAGCGGAAAGAAGATATTCCGCTTCTGGTCAGCTTCTTTGTCAAAAAATATGCCGCGTACAAGGATGTTCCAATTGTAGATATATCCAAACGCGATCTGCAGATCCTGACTGCCTACCACTGGCCGGGCAATGTTCGGGAACTTCAAAATACGGTTGAACGCGCATTGATCAACAGCCCGGAGGGAACGCTTTGTATCGATATCGACGACCTGAAAAATATGGGTATGGCATCTCCGATGACTGATACCGAGGGGATATCCGCTTATTCTATCAGGCAGAGCCTGGAGGAGGTAGAGCGGGAGCACA
This sequence comes from uncultured Saprospiraceae bacterium, assembly GCA_964641965.1. Lineage (GTDB taxonomy): Bacteria > Bacteroidota > Bacteroidia > Chitinophagales > Saprospiraceae > JAJDFU01. The sequence continues at coordinate 23,897 of CAZXLD010000058.1, forward strand.
TCCTGAGAGTATTGGAGGATTGCCATTGGCGAATCAGTGGAAAGGCCGGTGCGGCCCGGCGTCTGGGCATTCCCCGGACGACCTTGCAATCCAAAATGAAGAAGCTGGGCATTGAGCGGCCGAAGACTGCCTCCTGAACAGCATAAGGCTGGCGGTTCTGTTGCGGAGCTAAAACTTTGGAGTGGTCTGGTTATACCCTTTTATACCGACAACCCGAACGGGTGCCGGGATGCCTCAGTCCGAAGGGTTGCGACTGGTCGGTTTCACCAACCAATTCGGAATGAGTGTAAAATGAAAATGTCATAATTTTTGATGAGGCCTATCCCTCCGATTGCTTGAGTCCAGACGATAGACCAGGAGATAGTAGATTGAGGAAAAAAAATCCGCTTCAAGACTTAACAAATGTTTTCGACTATCTAAAGTCAAAGCATCTATTGTCCTGAGGACAAATCAAAAAGGTCCTTTGGCCTTCAAAATGGCCTTTTCGACCAGCTCATCGTTGAATTTTCTGGCCGTAGCTCAACGAAGCAAGGGCCCCCTTGCTGAAGTGCCTACGTTTTGGCCTTGATTAGCCGAAAAATGAGCCAAATTCCATTTGCGATCTTCTCAATCTAACCCGGAAAATTCATCGAATTTTGAAGGGCTTACAAATTGCAAAATTTTGAAAATCAAACGATTATGGGTGATCTGCCTCATTTCTCACAGAAATTATACGGACCCAGATTTGGCAATCAAAAATTTTACAATTATCAGGGTCTTTAGTGCTGACATCCGCAGGATCGTCAGCACTAAAGACCCTGACATAAGTGGCTGCTTTCGCTTTGGCATTGAAATTGCAATAAAAATATTGGTCACATCCTCTTCCAGAGGTTCAGGTACCTTATCCAAATGCCCTATGTATATTCTAACTATTTCCGGCTATATCCACGATCCTGAGCAAAGGGAATTCGAGCAACATTTTCAGCAGTTGCTTTCCCTTAAACCGAGGAGTTGTGAGGTATTCAATCTAATGAGAGATACCACTAATCACTCTTTTTATCAGTTTTTCAGTACCTGGCCCACAAAAGAGACTATGCAGGCCTTTGTGGGGTCTGCCGAATACCACCGGCTAACCGGCGCCTTTAAGGCATTGGGTTTTATCAAACAATCGTTTGCAGGGGAAGTCAGCGGAACCCGGCTATTGTCGGATCCTTCTTCCGGGCATGGGAAAAAGGATGATGCATAATACCGGGTTAAAAATAAAAAGGCGCAAGCTAATCTATTTTTTACCGCGCCTGTGCTGATACCCGTGCGGGGCATCCGCATATTCTACGTTTTAACCTCAAAATGGAAAGCAGAACATGCCATTTAAAAGCTGAAGCGGTATAAGTTCTCCTTTAGGAATGCCGTTATTTCGTCACCTGTGAGCGTTTTCGTCAGCAAAAAAAACCGGAGTGGGAAAGATTTTCGAAAAATACCTGCCTTCACAACCCGTAAATACCGAATTTCGGGTCAATGTGTTTCGCTTGAGGTGGATGTTCAAGGTGGCACGATAATTGTTTATCTAAGATGGGGGGGGAATTGCTGCAAAAAGGAAATCCCCGACCATTCATTCCAAAACCTTTATAAGACATGACGAAGTTCACACCTTTTTTTCTGATGTTCCTGGCCGCAGGAATACTTTTTTCTGCTTGTAATTCGGTCAAGGTGGTTTCCGATAAGGATCCTTCGGCAGACTTCTCCCAATACAAGACTTTCGAATATTACGGATGGCAAAAGGATAGCGACAAGCTGCTGAATGACCTCGATAAACGCCGGATTGAAGAGGCGTTTGCCCGGGAATTCAAAGCAAGAGGCATGGAGCTGGTCAAGAGTGGGGGCGATGCGGTTGTTGCCTTATTTATTGTAGTAGATACCGAAACCTCGACTACGGCCTATACCAATCATTATGGTATGGGAGGATACAACTACGGTCCCTATGGTTGGGGTGGTGGTTGGGGAATGGGCATGGGAACGTCCACCACCACCTATTCCGAGAATCAGTACAACGTAGGTACTCTGGTGTGCGATGTATTTGATGCAGAGCGCAAGGAACTGGTCTGGGAAAGCGTCGGTTCCGGTACAATCAATGAAAACCCCAAAAACCGGGAAGACAGGATCAATAAGGCTGTGGCCAAGATTATGGCTGAGTATCCGGTTAATCCTATGAATTAAGGGAGGCGCTCCCTGATCGTTTGTGACGCACTGAACGGATCCACCTCAATTGAAGCCCGTTACAGGTTTACAGGAATCTCCAACCGGGTCCCTTTTCCTGTACGGCGGGTTCATGTGCCTTTCGGTCTGACCCTCTGGTTAAAGTTTCCGGAAGCAGGTCAACTCACTGAAAGGAAAGCAGATCAGGGCCGTTCATCAATCTTATATGTGATGAAAGGAACAACAACCCATTTGGATATCCGGCGGCTTCAGCGGCTTTTCGATGTCGTTTACGGCCTGATCATTTTCAGGATCTTTCTCTTGTTACCCCGGCCTGAGGACAAGGACTGGCATTGGTCCTCCATAATGGAAATGTTGTTTGACAATGCCTATGTTTTTCTGATCATCCTGCTTGCCACCATCATTGTCATCGTTTACTGGATACAGAGTAACTCGCTCTTTTATAAACTGGAGGGAACGGATACCTGGCATGTTCTACTTCTTTTACTGCAGTTGTTTTTCCTCCTTATGTTCCTGTATTCGATTCGTATGGGAATCGAATTTGGTGCCAACCCTGGTACCAGGGTCATGGAAAGCCTGGTCGTGGCCCTGATGGGAATAATAGGGGCCGCTGCATGGGTCTATGCCGCCAAAGACAGAAAATTCCTCAAGGACAACGTTTCTGATGAACTTGCGGAGCAAACCTTTATCCGCAGTTTGGCGGAGCCGCTGACCGCCTTGTTTACCATTGGTTTCGCATGGATGGGGTGGCTGGCCTGGGAACTCTCCTGGTTTGCATATCCGGTTTTCGCCGGACTGGTGAACCGGGTAGCGATTACCCGGATTCGCAAGCATATGTCATCAGAGAAAGGGGATGCTTAAGCAATACGGTTATGGATTCGGGACGTACACAGGAAGCAATGGAAGCACCGGCAGAAAAGATACCCGGCTTTCGGCTGGGGCTGGGGGCCTTTATCTTTGTACTTGGATTTGCCAGCCCGGTTTTTATTCCCTGGGTATTGAGCAGCTCTTTGCCTGCCGGGCTCAAGGCCTTCCTGGCCGGAGCATTAGCATTTGGTATTCCTGAGCTGGCTATGTTGGCTGCAGTAGCCATCCTGGGGAAAAAAGGGTTCCGCTTTCTTAAAGAGCGACTTGGAAGAATTTTCAAACCATTCGCACCTCCGGATCACGTAAGTCCCCAGCGGTATAAAATCGGGCTGGTCTTATTTATCCTCCCTTTGCTTACAGGTTGGATATTACCCTACCTGCAATTTCATTGGGAGTATCTTGGCCGGCTTCCTCTTTACATCTATGTCATTGGAGACTTCGTCCTGCTCGTCAGCATCTTTGTACTGGGAGGGGAGTTTTGGGATAAGCTCAGGGCTTTGTTCACGCAAAAAGCCACGGTTCAATGGAAGGAATAGCCTTTTTTGTCAATCGGATCCTGAAGCCGGAAATGCTGCCAATACCTGTTCTGAGGCATGCCTTTAACTGGGAAAACGAACATTTGAACGGAAGCTTTGAAAACGGTGGTTTTGGGTGGCTGAGGTACTGTGATTGCAAAGTAGTGGCCACAATCAAAGCGGCCGGTATCAGCGCAGCGAACGGTTGTAGGGTCCGGTGAAAAGCTCATTCTTCCTGAGCAACCATAGCTTTAAGACTCCATAAGTCCGACATGCAACGAGAGACAGAGAAACTATCTTTGCAGCCTCACATGAAGTAGTCACAACTTAATCTGACAGTTTTGATAAATTAGGATTGCGAAATCT
>CAZXLD010000059.1:0-26358 GCA_964641965.1 uncultured Saprospiraceae bacterium
GCTATTAGCCTTCGGCCGATACTGGAATCCTAAAGTTTTCTACTTACGAATCTTTCTTAATCGAGAATTGGACATTGAACATTAAAAATCCAGCTCACACCACTCGTCATTTGCAACTCGACATTCGCCACTCCGCATTCGCCAATTCTACCTCGGTTTTGGTGGAATCGTTTTCTTTACAGATATTTAGCCTTCAGATCGCAATACAACTATTCGAACCAACTCGTGTTTACCATTCACTTTGTTTGTTGCGGTCAATTACAGCTTATGGACATCAAGAAGAAACTCAATCTGATCATTTACCGGTTTAGGGAAAAGGGGTTGGAGATTTTTTTGGTAGATGGAGAAGACACACCTTGGGATTTTCCCCAGGCAGAGCTTGATCCGTCCAAATCCACCCAGCTGCCCGAAGATAAATTCATCGAACTCGACCCGATCGAGCAGCAAGATGGCGCCATGGAAAAGGCAGTAGCTGCTGAGGGTGACTGGCATGATATTCCGTCCTTAAAGAACATGCTGCTGGAAGATGCTTTGCTACTCAAAGAGAAAGTGAAAGACATTGATCATGGCACTTTCCAAACCGTCAAAGAAGCGCTGAAAAAGGCAATGCCTCACCAATATGCCTTCTTGAAAGAGCTGAAAGATATCCTCGTAGATCGGAATTCCATTCGCGATCTTTAATTAAAGGATATCCTCTAATACTTCTCCCTATTTTAAGGCTTCTAAGGCTCCGGTTTGTACCTTCCATAGGTCTGCATAAAGTCCCTCCAAGTGTAGAAGGTAGTCGTGTGTACCTCGTTCAGCTATTCTTCCTTCTTTCATCACTACGATCTGGTCTGCTTGTCGAATGGTGCTCAGGCGATGCGCAATAATAATTGCCGTTTTCCCTTGCGTTAGGGTGTGGAGGTTCTGTTGGATAGCCAATTCGGTTTGGGTATCCACAGCGCTGGTAGCTTCATCCAGTACGAGGATGGGGGCATTTTTAAGTAAAGCCCGGGCAATACTGAGGCGTTGCCGTTGGCCTCCCGAAAGCTTAATGCCTCGCTCTCCAATTATAGTGTCGTATCCGTCAGGCAAAGAAGAAACAAAGCTGTGCAATTCAGCTTTTTGGGCTACTTCCTCAATGGACGCTTGAGACTGGTTTGGCATGGCATAGGCTATATTTTCCCTTATGGTACCATGAAAAAGGTAAACCTCCTGGCTTACCAATGCAATTTGCTTGCGCAAACTTTGGATATTGAGTGTAGCTATATCGGTGTTATCCACTTCAATTCGCCCTTGATTCACATCATAAAAACGGTACAGCAGTTTGATCAAGGTGGTTTTTCCTCCTCCTGTTACTCCTGCAATACCGATGGTAGATCCTGCGGGGATTTCTAAATCTAGATCTTGTAAAATCAGATCGGAGGAACCACCGTAGCCAAAGGAAACCTGATGGAATCGGACTGCCCCCGACAAGGAGACTGGTGTTTCAGCTTGAACAGGTGATTGTATAGCCGGCTTACTATCTAACAAGCCAAAGATTCTCCTTGCGGATGCCCTCGCCCGTTCATATTCGTCAAAAATGGACCCCAGGCGCGTCACCGGCCACAACAAGCGTTGGATCATCATGGCAAAAAAAGCCAAGCCTCCAATAGTGAACCTCCCAGGCTCAAATAATACCCAATAGGACCCCAAGAGCAAGGTGCCTGCGAACCCCAAGGCGATGAACATACGGATAACAGGCACATAGACCGAACTCCATCGGATAGCCTGGAAATTGGCTTCCCGGTAGGTACCTGAGGCTTGCGATACCCGTTGAGATTCGAAGTCTTCGGCCGTGAAACTTTTGATGACTGCAATACCGGAAATATTATTTTCCAGCCGGGCACTTAATTCACCAACAGTTTCCCGGACTTGCCGATAATATGGGGCAACCTTTCGCTGATAAAATAAACTGCCCACCACAATAAAAGGGATAGGCGCCATGCCAATCAGTCCCAATACAAGGGATTGATGTAGCAACGCCCAACCGGCAAATAGGACCAGGATGATAATTTGGATGATCTCGTTAAACACCGAGTTTAAGAACCGCTCCAATTGATTGACATCATCGTTGAGCATGGCCATCAGGTTCCCCGTTCGCTGTTGCTCGAAATAGGCCATTTCTCGTTCTTGCATTCGATTGTAGGCATCCAGTCGAAGATCGTGCTGTACTTGTTGGGCCAAGCGCATAAATCCCCTCTTGAAGATCCATTCGGTAAAACTTTCGATTCCAAAAATCAACAGAGTAAGGATCGCTAGAAATACCACCTTTCCCCAAATCCCTTCCAAACCGGAAATTCGAGTGATCCAAAAAGGTGGATTTCCACTAACGGTATCAATCACCCATGCCGTCAGAAAGGGGGGCATCAGGTCAAAGATTTTATTGACCACACTTGCCCCTGTTGCCAAGAGAAATCCGCTCCGGTACCGATCCAAGTATTGGAAAAGCCGCACCATGGGTCGCTGAATAGACTGAGTTGCCGGAGAAGGATTCATTGATGGTAAATTGTACGATCGGCCTGGGTTACCTGCTGGCTGTGGAGAAAGTACAGGTACATTCTCGTTGCTGATTTTGCGTTTTGAATAGTAGCTTCCAGCCGTTTTCTCTCTTGCTGATCAATAGTAGTGCAACTGAAGAGGGAGTCTAAAAGTTCGTGCCCTAAAAAATACAATCCCCGATCATTTTTTCGAATTGCCCGGTCCCAATTTGCAATGGAAATCGAATCCTCCAGACTCTCCATTCCATGCTGATAATAAGTGGCTGCGGGTTCTAAAAGGTTGCCAATTTCATGTAATCGGTATTCTAAGGGAAAGTTTTTTTGAGACAAAATAGCTTTCGCCCAACCAGCCAGGTTATACTGGTCAGGCCGATGCCGCAGGCCGTCCAGTTTGACGATAGCGCTTTTATACTGCTTCTCCAGTGCGACAATCCGATCGTTGTTAATTTGGTTTCGGTGGGGGTATTCGGCCAGTTGGGAAAGCGTGGTTTCGGCTCGTTGGATCAAAAAGGCCAAGCTGTCACGATGGAGGCTTACCGGCCTCCGGGCTTCCAGGAATGCAAGATCGTTTTGGTAATCCAATTCCCTCTGTTCGATCAGGGTGTCAGGAGTACAACCAAAACCTAGGAACACTAATAACCCTAGCCTTGCTTTCCAGTTAGCGATGAGCATCGATTCGTGCTTTAGCAAGGGCAAGTGCCATGGCGAGTTGTTCCTTTTCGGTTAAATTACTGTTGTCGATCAGGACAGCATCTTCTGCCATACGCAGGGGATTGACATTTCTGCTGGTGTCAATTCGGTCTCTTTCGGCTATATTTTTCTGGATTTCTTCAAACGTGGTTTGGAACCCTTTTCCCAATAATTCCTGGTATCGCCGCTGACTGCGTATCTCTGGCGTAGCGGTTACAAAGATTTTGAGTTCCGCGTTCGGAAATACGGCAGTCCCAATATCTCGGCCGTCCATTACGATCCCTCCGGCTTGGTTCATCTGTCGTTGAAGAGTCAACATAGCCATGCGAACCTGAGGGATAGCAGCTACCTCACTCACGCGATTGGATACCGGCATTTGCCTGATTTCCTGTTCTACAACTTCCCCATCCAATTGGATTTGGTTCGATCCATTAAAGGAAAGATTGATAGCATGGAGGATTTGCTGAATTGCTTTTTCGTCTTTGAAATTTGTCTTTTGTCTTAAGAAGGCTAGCGTTACTGCCCGATACATAGCACCAGAATCCACATAGATATAGTTAAGGGCAGAAGCTAATGCCTTGGCCAGGGTGCTCTTTCCACAAGAGGAATAACCATCAATTGCAATAGTGATTGGGTGCAAATTAACAGGTTTGATAAACGCTCCTTCGAAAAAAGGGGTTTATGGGAATCTTACAGTAACCGGTCAAGGAGCGTAGGCTGTATGCGTTTCTACCTCAGGCCCACAAAGTAGATCTGGACTTAGTATTCGTCTTCGTTAAACAGAAAGTCATCTTTCCGGGGATAATCGGGCCAAATATCCTCAATACTATCATATACCTCACCTTCATCTTCCATTTGCTGCAGGTTCTCTATAACCTCCAATGGGGCTCCTGAACGGATGGCATAGTCGATCAATTCATCCCGGGTTGCCGGCCAGGGGGCTTCTTCAAGATGGTACGCTAATTCCAGAGTCCAATACATTCCCTATGCTAAAATTTTATGTTCTATATGCCCAATCGGGCCTCGGTCAATCTTAATAAGTCGCGAACCAAATAGAGGTTCATTTTGCCGCAAAAATGGTAAAATATTTGATTCCTACAAGAGTTATGCGAAGTTTCCCTGTGCTTACAATTCTATTTAGTTGATTTACTGTTGTTTACTTGTAAATTTTTTATGGTCGATAATTTTTATTTTTTCTTTTTCATAGGAAGGGGCCAGCCAGGTCTTTCCACCGGGATTAGCCGGGCCAGTTGGATCGCAAAACCAGTATTTTTGGCCATCTAGGTTCAAAAACCCTCCTTCCCCAAGCTCGAAAGCTACCGCAGTGGTCAAATGATCCGGCATGTCCACCACCGCGATCGGAAGCTTCAGCCAACGGGTTACCAATTGAAAAAACAGGGCTACCCGGTCTTCACAATCTGATGTGGGTTGCAGGAATAATTCCTGAGCGTACAAAGGCCGCTCTCTACCATACGCTTCTTCGTCGGTTTGGTAGGTAAAACTCTGTCTGCAAAACGCAAGCAGCAATTGGATAGCTTCTTTTTTTGGTAATTCCTGGACTAAGGGGCCTAGCCAATCCTTGAGCTGAGATTCGAGTTGGGGACTCATGGGCATCCGCCAGTAGGTTTTGCTTTCCAGGATCGGGTAGTCGTCAAGTATTGCCCGAATGGGGGCGGCGTCAGGAATTGCAAGGCTTGTCTCGAATAGCTCGGGACCATATTGAAACTGATATTGAAACTGTTGAATAGTGCCTTCGAAAGTTGGCCACTCCTGCAATTGGAGGCTTATCGCTTTTCCATTGGGAGCAGGGGCATAGGGTAAATAGGTTGACCTGCGGTCCGGCTTGGCCCGATCGTGAATCGTAGAAGGTACTAGGTAATTGCGCGTGTCCTCCTCAAAACGTAAAGAATAAGCGTTGAATATCTGGTCTGTAACATAAAACACGACTTCCGGACCGCTTGGGGTGACCATCAGCCGGGCATCATAGCCAGACTCGGCTAACAAGAGGAAAAGAATAACCTGTTGTTGGTTATCGCTGAATGGAGGGTAGGCTTGTATCAAGGTGGCCAAGCATAACTGGTAGTAAAGCCAATCATTCAATCGGTGGCGAGCACGGGCATTTTCCACGGATTGGCGCAATCTATTCAAGATATCAGAATCCACCGTTCGGATGTAGGCGCGTATGGTTTGGAGTTCGTCTAGTCGGCTGGTTGTAGACGGCCATTCAGGAAGATCGTACAGTTTGATCTCAGCAGAGTAGAAACTAATCCGCACCGTATTGCTCGAAGATGATGCAGCACCAATTAATGGGTGGAGGGTACCCCATCCTAGCCAAAGCAGAATGGAAATAAAGGGTACAAATTGTAGTCGGGTCATAGAACCATAAGGTGTAACCCCTAAAACCTATTGCCTGAATGGGTCAAAAAATCGTATCCCTATCTAAAAACCAGATACCCACCCTATAAGATCAACATCGCGTCACCATAACTAAAGAAGGCATACTTTTCTTTAACTGCTTCTGCATAGGCTTTCTTGATCAGATCATAGCCACCAAAGGCACTGATCATGATTAACAAGCTGGATTTCGGCAGGTGAAAGTTGGTGATCATACTGTTGGCAATACTGAAGTTGTAAGGCGGATAAATGAATTTATTGGTCCAACCTTCAGCTTGCTTTAGCATACCCTCTGCAGATACAGCAGATTCTATAGAGCGCATGGATGTAGTGCCCACACTACATACTTTAAGGTCTTTCGTTAGGGCTTGATTGACTTTTTCTACAGCTTCAGTACCAACTTGAAAGTATTCGGCATCCATTTTATGTTTGGAAAGATCTTCCACATCGATGCTCCTGAAAGTGCCCAGACCAATATGCAAGGTCAGCTCTGCAAATTCCACTCCTTTAATCTCCAGTCGCTTAAGTAATTCTTCGGTGAAATGAAGACCAGCTGTAGGTGCGGCTACGGCTCCAGTATTCTTGGCATAAACGGTCTGATACCTTTCTTTGTCGAGGTCTTCTGCGTCTCTGGTGATGTACTTTGGTAAGGGGGTGTTGCCCAGATAATACAATTCCTTAAAAAACTCTTCCTCCTGTCCATCATATAGGAATCGAATGGTTCGTCCTCTGGAGGTCGTATTATCGACAACTTCGGCTACGAGTACATCATTGTCATGTTCGTCACTGAAGTAAAGCTTATTACCGACCCTGATTTTACGTGCAGGATCAACGAGTACATCCCATAGTCGGGCATCCCGATTTAGCTCTCTGAGCAGGAAAACCTCGATTTTGGCTCCGGTTTTCTCTTTCCGACCATACAGCCTGGCGGGAAATACCTTGGTGTTGTTGAAAATGAGAACATCTTCTTCATCAAAATATTCGAGTATATCTTTGAAGATTCGGTGTTCAATCTTTCCAGAGTCTCGATGAACCACCATTAATCGGGATTCATCTCTTTTTTCAGCTGGGTATTGGGCAATTAGATTTTGGGGCAACTCGAAATTGAACTGAGACAGCTTAGTCCTCATGTATATAGATTAATTTGCAGAAGTGGAACTACAAATATAATAATCTAGTCCGCTTACACAGTTTTTGGATGGCATTTGGCATTTAGCCGAATATTGTGTGTGGTTCATCGAATGCCACTAGTGCTGTGCAGGCTAGTACTTATCTTCAATTTTGTTTAGTTGATTATAGCACATGATCGTTACCCGAATATTCTCCGATAGCTTTACGCAGGCTTTCCAACAGCTTTGGTCCAATAAGCTCAGAACCTTCCTTTCCCTACTGGGTATCCTGATTGGTATTATTTGTATTATCGGAGTGCTGGCGGCCGTGGATTCACTCGAATCGAACGTTCGTGGAAGCCTGGAAAAATTGGGAGATGATGTAATTTATATTCAGAAGATCTCCTGGGCCGAAGACCCGGGCAATAACTACATCAAATACCTTCGTCGGCCTGCCGTAGATTATGAGGATTTCGAAGTGATCAAAGAGCGGGTGGGGGCAGCTGAACAGGTTTCGTACGGGGTATTTATCGGGAGTAAAACGCCAAAATACAGATCAAATAGCCTGGAGAACTCGGGCATGTTTTGTGCCACTTATGATTTTTTCTCTCTGTTCAAGCTCGGGCTTGAGAAAGGCAGGTACTTTTCACCTTCTGAATACTATTTCGGCGCAAACAAGATCCTCATTGGCAGTACAGTGGCCAAGGAGCTATTCGGGCAGATTGATCCCATAGGGAAAACCATATCCGTGAGTGGCCGTAAAATGGAAGTTATAGGGGTATTCGAAAAATCCGGGAACAGTATTATCAACGTATTTGACTTTGATGACAATTTGATGGTTTCCTATGAGTTTGGCCGAAAGATCGCTAATCTGAAGTCGACCAATTTCTTTGGCAACTCAACGATTCACGTGAAAGCTGCTTCGGGGGTACCCAAACGGCAACTCAAAGACGAAATTACAAGCACCCTTCGAGCGCATCGAAGACTCAAGCCTAAAGAGGAGGACAATTTTTCCTTAAATGAGTTAAGTATCCTGAGTAGTATACTGGACAGTTTTTTCGGGGTCTTGAACCTTGTAGGAGGGGTCATTGGAGCTTTTGCCATTTTCGTGGGTATGTTTAGTGTTGCGAACATTATGTTCGTTTCCGTCAAGGAAAGAACGAACATTATTGGTGTAAAAAAGGCTCTGGGGGCTCGCCAAAGTGTTATCCTGTTAGAGTTTTTGATCGAGTCGATCGTGCTTTGCCTGATCGGTGGAATTGCCGGGCTGATCTTGGTACAATTTTTGGTCATGATCTTGACCCAGACCATCGAATTTGAATTTTTTCTCTCCCCTATCAATGTCATCATTGGGATTTCTCTCTCCATTGTGGTAGGTATCCTGGCAGGCTTTTTCCCTGCCTTGCAGGCTTCCCGGATGGATCCTGTAGACGCCATGCGGAAGTAGATCACCACTAAGCTGCGCCTTCTTTTATTGTAGCTGGATCAACCGGTGCTGAAAGTTATTCACACCAATTTTTCAAAGGCAAAAATTGACAGTATACGGCAAACCGAGTGCAGATTAATGTGCTATACTTGTTCTCTGCAAGCCTGTGCTTATGATCCGAATATGGTCTACTATTTTGCTGTGTGCCTTTGCCACAAAAGGTTGGTCACAACAGCTGCCCTTATTTACCCAATATAGGGATTATCAGACCGTACTTAATCCTGCAGCAGTTGAAGGCGATTATCTCGCTTTTGGGCAAGCCTTGAATTTTGGCCTATCGTATCGGGCCCAATGGACGGGTATTTCCGGAAATCCACAGACACAGGTCCTCAGAGGCAGCTATTTTTGGGATGATTATAGTGGGGTAACCTTACAAGTAGGAGGGCATCTGCTCAATGATCAAACCGGGCCGACCGGTATGACCGGGCTTTATGGACGCATCGCTGGTGTGATTAGCGGCGATCCGGCTTACGGCGGATTGTCCATTGGGCTGACAATAGGCATTGTTCAATACCGGGTAAATGCTTCAAAAATCAGGCTTCAGCAAAGCGGGGATATACTTGGAGATCAAAATCAAACCCAATGGTTCCCAGATGTTGGGCTAGGTCTTTTTTATTACAAGATGTTGGATGGGCCGGGCTTCAACGGGAATGTTTTCTACGCGGGGTTTTCCGTACCACAATTGCTGGGGCTGGATATTACCTTTCAACAAGATGATGGCTCATTTGCCTTACAGCGAATCCCCCATTTTTACGGACAAGCCGGTTTCCTGGCATTCCTAACCGAGGATTCTTTCCTGGAGCCATCTGTCTGGCTGCGGTACCTGCCAGATGTGCCTTTTAGTGCCGACTTCAATTTGCGCTACCAGTTGCCATTGGCCCTTTGGGTCGGGGTCGGAGGTAGTACCCAAAAAAGTGTGCATCTCGAAACGGGTGTGTGGCTAGGTGATCGATACGGATTTTCAAATAGCTTTCGGATTGGCTATGGGTATGATCATTATTTCAGCTCTATCGGACCCAGAGTTGGAGGCACGCATGAAATAAATCTGAGTATGAGTTTTGACCGCTAACCTGGTCGTAAGCCTATTCACCGGAGAAAAATCAGCTGAGTACAGTGAGACGACAAAGATCAAATTCGAAAGTAGGGAAGCGCGTGCTGCTTTTTATTGGGTTGGTGGTCGTTCAAATCCAATTATGTTTTGCCCAACCTGAACTTGTCCTTCCAACTTCATCCGTAAATGTGGGAGAATCTTTTTGTGTAGATGTGCGCGTAAATCGTTTTACAGATATCATCCAGCTCCAATTCTCTCTGGTTTGGGATACTTCTGTTTTGGAACTGGAAGGAGTTGCGAACTTTGGGTTACCTGAATTCGACCTTTCCAATATTGATCAGTCTGCGGTAAATACCGGTCGGGTCGGGGTAGATTGGCGGTCAGGGTTTTGTAGGGCTCCTGAGCCTGTTGCACTCCCCGATGGTGCGCTACTGTTTCAACTATGCTTCAGGGCAGTCGGATCATCGGGGGATAGAACGGCGATCAGGCTGGATGAGACACCTACTCCATTCAATGTAGTACAGGCAACAACTTGTCCAACCAACATAGGATTAACAGTGGAGCCCGGGCTTATAGTCCTGGGCTTTCGTCCGATCGAGATAATCCCATCTAACGAATTTGGTAAGCCAGGTGAGCAAATATGTGTGGATTTTTCAGCTTTGGGCTTCGAGGAGCTTTCCAAGCTCCAATTTTCGATCCGGTACGACAGCAACCTATTACTTTTTGAGGAAGTGGTTTTTTTTGATGCCATCCCTGGCTTGGTGGATACCAACTTTCAGGTGCCTGGGAAAACTTTACCACCAGGATTGGTCACATTTAATTGGGATCAGCTTGCCTTGGGTAATCCAGGACTTAGCCTGCCCGACAGTTCCGTGTTATTTAAGTTATGCTTTACCATCAAAAACCCTTGCGCAACCGAAACCACCATTCAAACTGTCAGCGCCCCCTTGGCTGCGTTTGGAGTCAATCGCAATCTTTTGAACGTGCAGCTGCCCATTGTAGGGCCTGCAGGAAGAGTAACTTCCTCTTGTTTGAATAATGATCTGTTGGTGTTTCCTGTTTGTGGGCCTCCGGTAAATATTGGAGAAGTCACTTGCATTCCCATTCGGGTTTCCGGTTTTGATTCCATTACCCGGCTTGAACTTCCCATCACCTGGGATCAGGAGGTATTTGAATTCCAAAGTATTTTGAACCTCAATGGGGCATTACCGGGGCTGGATCAGACTGATTTTCGATTGGAAAATGCCCCCAATGGTAGTCTTTTACTCGTCTGGGAGACGGACACCGGACAGCCAGTCAGTCTTCCTGATAATTCGGACCTGTTTTCCCTTTGTTTGTTGGCTAAGGTGCCTATCGGGAATACTATATTGGAAATTCCAGCTTCCCTGGCAAAGGTTGGAGTCAATAATCAATCTGTAGAACCATTTCGATCCGGCAATTGTCAAATTGAGCTGAATGAGCCAATTGCTTTAATCTTACAAGCTGATCAAGCCGAGGGGCGGCCAGGTGAGGTCGTCTGCTTTGAATATCGGGTGTCCAATTTTGATCAAATCCGGGAAATCCGTTTTTCGCTTGCCTGGGATCCGGCTGGTCTGGATTTTGAGCGCTTTAACAGCATTACCTTGCCTGAGGCAGATTTAGGCAATTTTGATTTAACCCGGACCGCAGAGGGAATCCTGGAGTTTAACTGGAATCCATCCCAGGCTTATTCACTACCGGATGGAACGGTTGCTTTCACCCTTTGCTTTTCTTCTTTTGACCGTCCTGGAGCTTGTTTTGCCCCTATCATAGACCAGACTCAGACACCCAGGGTGGTAAGTCAGAAAAACGGTGGGCAAACGCTTGGGGTCTTCCTGGACGGCGGCACCTACTGTATTTTGGAAGATAACGGTTTTAACCTAAGCTTACCAATAGTGGAAGGCGTTCGAGGAGATACGGTATGTGTTCCCGTTCGAGTAGCTGATTTTGAAGAAATTCAAGGCGCCGCATTTACCTTGACCTGGAATCCATCTGTAATCAGCTATGTAGAGACCCAACCAAACGACACTTTGGGATTGGACAATATTTTGGTTGAAACGGGTAACGCTGCTATTGGACTATTGGGATTTTCTTGGCAGTCCCCGGGGCCAATATCATTACCGGATGAGGAGGTCCTTTTTGATTTGTGCTTTGTGTTTACGGGACAACCAGAAGAATGTACCAACTTGAACGTAGATGCAACCCGACCTGCTTTAGCCCAAACGGCTGGTGGGGAAGGCAATATTTTGTTCTCTACAGGAGAGTTTTGCAGTATTGGAGAGTTGGTGATCGACAGGGTTCAAATCTATGCGTCAAGTTGTTCTGCAGTACCGGATGGAAGAATTGAATTGACCGTATCCGGCGGAAAAGAACCACTGGTTTTTCAATGGGCGACTTCCCCACCTCAGTTCGGTCCGGTTGCCATGCAGCTCCCGGAAGGGGAAGTCTCAGTTCGGATTTTTGACTCTTCCAATCCGCAATTGGGCCTGACCGAAACTTTTGTGGTATCCGCTACCGAGTTTGCTCCCGAAGTGGATATAGGGCTGGACTTTGTGTTGCCGTGTGATCAGGATGAGGTGTTGATTGAGCCGGACGTTTTGACCGAATCAGCTCTGTTCTTTTCTTGGTCCACCCAAGATGGTCTCATCTTTAGTCCTCCTGATCAAAGGGATGCGCGACTTGGCCAGCCAGGTACTTATATAATACGGGCAGAAAATCAATTTTCGGGCTGTGCAGTAACCGATACTCTGGTTTTGCTGGAGCCCGATATTCCACTTGTTGATGCCGGAGGTCCGCTAGCCCAGCTTACCTGTACAGATAGCGTGTTGATGCTAGGAAGTGCTATTGATTCGGGACCTAATTTGGTTTATCGTTGGCGGGCCTTTGAAGGAGGCCGTATTGAAGGGGATTCCTTAGCCAGGGTTATCCAGATCCGAATGCCGGGCAGGTATGAAGTAGAGGTCTTGAACACGGAGAACAATTGTACGGAGTCGGATGAGGTTTTGGTTGCTGTAGATCAGGAAAAGCCAATTATCCTGGCTGATGCAGAAACGCTAACCTGCCTGCGGGATTCGGTCATTCTGTTAGCGACTTTAGGCGGAGTAGATAAGGCTCGATTTATTACTCAATGGGTAGCACCTGATGGGAGACTTCTATCTGATATCGATAGTTCAGGTAGTGCTTTGGCCCGTGTTCCAGGTGTTTATAGGGTAACTGCTACTTTTTTACGTAATGGTTGTTCAGATACATTCGCTATAGAAGTGTTGGAGGATAGAGCAGTGCCTCCGGTAGATTTAGGGAATGAGGCCGTTTTAAATTGCCTGCCCGATTCCGGTTTTCAGGTTTTGGTAGGTGGTGAATTGCGAGAGGATCAGTTTCAACTCCGATGGTCGGGGGCCGACTTGGAGGGGATAATTCGAGATAGCCTCGATTTCAGAATCTATGAACCGGGCATATTTTTTCTGGAAGCTACCAACACTCAGAATGGATGTGTGGGAGTGGACTCCATTGTAGTTGCGCTTAGCGGAGAGTTACCGGAAGCCTGGGCTGGAGCCGATCAAGAAATCTGTAGTGCGGAAGTGGATGTATTTGCTTCAGGGGTGACCGGGGATGTAATCGGCAGGTGGACCGGGCCTGCAGGTGTATTGATCGAGACGCCTGACCTCTCTTCCACCATGGTAGAAAATCTGCAAGTTGGACCGAATGTATTGGTTTGGTCATTGAGTGCATCGGGATGCACCAATTATTCGATTGACACGACCATAATTACGCGCGTCGGCCCTCCTCAAGCGATACCGGACGGGGTTTCCGTACCGCTTGGGTTGGATCAGATCCAAATTCCCGTCTTGAATAATGACGTGTTAGTAGGGGATGCCTGGGAAGTAAATCTAGTCGGTGAGGTACCTACGGGAGCTATTGAATGGTTACCTACGGGAGTTCTGGATTGGTCCTGGAGGCCAGGCATCTTTGGTACTTATCAGGTTTCCTATTCCGTTTGCCACATCTTGTGTACGGATTTTTGTGATACCACATCGGTGTTGTTGCTAATCCCGGAGGATCCTGATCAAGAAGAAATGCGCCCCCCAAATGCAATTACGCCAAACGGAGATGGGGTGAACGATCAACTGGTTTTTGAAGCGATTGCGAATGCTCCCCAACAGTATCCCAATGCAGAATTAACCGTTTTCAATCGTTGGGGTCAAATTATTTATGAAAACCCGTCTTATCAGAACGATTGGATGGGAACTACAGCCAATGGAGCAGACCTACCTGCTGGGACTTACTATTTTATTCTTCGACTTAGCCTTGCGACCGGAGAAATTCTAAAGGGAGATTTGACTATTATCCGTTGACGTAAAGTTATAGTGATGGTTGCATTCCAATCCTCTACTTTAGAAAGGAGCTATTGATTTTATCAATGCTACCTAAAAAATAATCAGCTTGGCTTAATACTATAAAGGTTGTATATTATAAATAATGTCAAAGGCCGGCTTGAATGCCTGAAAAAGCTTTTGGAAAGTAGCCGGTAGATATCAGATAAAATTGATAATCCATTTTTCTAAGGCCTTTGGCTTACTGGTTGAGCGCGTTTGACCCATGCCCAGTGGCTCTGTTCCTGTTTGGAAAGCTTCAGCTGCGAAATAACTGCCAAAAGACTTGGCCCCAGCTTACAAGAACTTGATCATTAGGATAGTTTAAACAAACCTATTGTGAAGGGGGATTGCCAAAAGCAATTCCCCTTTTTATTCGAAATGTACCAACTTGGCTTAGGCTTAAGCCAAAAGGAAGTCAAATTCCTCCTAAAAAGCTTCAATTGAGTAACTCATAGATCCCTGCAATACCTTGGCCACCTCCGACACAGGCAGTCACCATACCGTATTTCTTGTTTTGGCGACGCAATTCATTCAGCAACTGGGTGGAAAGTTTAGCGCCAGTACATCCCAATGGGTGCCCCAAGGCAATCGCACCTCCATTCACATTTACAATCTCAGGGTTCAATCCCGCTTCCTGAATCACCGCCAAGGCTTGAGCAGCAAAAGCTTCGTTCAGCTCGATCAAATCAATATCACCCAGTTGCATATTGGCTTGTTTCAAGGCCTTGGGAATAGCCTCTACGGGTCCAATCCCCATATGTAGTGGGTCTACCCCACCTACCGAGCAACTAACCAATCGGGCGATCGGTTCCAGATTAAGTTCTTTTACTACGGCTTCACTGACCACCAGCACAAACGCGGCTCCATCCGAGGTTTGGGACGAATTTCCGGCCGTGACTTTTCCACCTTGGGCAAAAACCGGCCGCAACTTGGCAAGTGCTTCCGGGGTCGTACCCCGCCGTACGCCTTCATCCATTTCTACTACATGTTCTTTCTCTACCCGTTTGTTATCCTGTACATATACTTCCCGAACAGCCACCGGAACGATTTCTCCACTAAATTTTCCTTCATCAATGGCCTCGGCTGCTCTTGCGTGCGAGCGGTACGCAAAGGCATCAGCTGCCTCTCGACTGATGTTGTATTTCTTGGAAACGGCTTCTGCTGTAATGCCCATACTCACTAAATAATCGGGGGTGTCTTTGGCAACCGCATAGCTTGGAGCCAGTTTGTATCCGGTCATCGGAATCATGCTCATGCTTTCGGTGCCTCCGGCTACATAAACGTGCCCCATACCTGCCCGAATCTTAGCCGTTGCAATGGCAATGGTCTCCAGGCCGGAAGCACAGTAGCGATTTACGGTCATTCCAGGTACATCCTTGCCCAGCGCCCGAAGCGATATTTGCCGGCCAATCTGAAAGCCTTGCTCGCCTTCCGGATTGGCACAACCCACGATGACATCGTCGACCCGATTCGGATCTAAATCCGGTACCTGGCTCATGAGATGCTCCACTACTTTTACCCCAAGGTCATCAGATCTGAAGTTTCTGAAGCCTCCTTTTTTAGCTTTTCCTACTGCCGAACGGTAGGCTTTGATTATGTATGCGTCCATTGTATTTTGATTTTAAGTAGTTGGTAGAAGGAATATGGTAGCAAGTAGACATACTATATGTACCAACCAGTTTACCTGATTGAACTTCTTAAGTTGTACATCCTCCTTTGAATAGAATGAGTTTCTTCGATAACCGGTTGAATAACTTCCGCATTTAAGTGTCCAATGTTTTGCGCAATTATCAATTGAGTCTCCAACTCGTTACACGATCCCAAAGCAATACCTAAGAACTGGCAAAATTCTCCTGAAGAGTTCCTGCCAGCTCCTTCTGCGATATTACTAGGAATTGAAACTGCACATCTTCGGATCTGAGCAGTCAGATTATATCGCTCTGAGTCTGGGAACTTGGAGGTAAGGCGATAAATCTTTGTAGCCAAATCGATGGCACTTTGCCAAACTTCTAGTTTTCGGTAGTCGTGCATTTAGTTCCTGTATTGTATACCATCTACTATATACCCTTTACCCGAATTAATTTCTTAACGGTTTATTCGTTTGCAGCATATGCTGGATGCGTTCCAGGGTTTTCTGTTCGCCGCAAAGGCTGAGAAAAGCTTCCCGCTCCACATCCAGGAGATACTGCTCTGATACTTGTTGTGTGCCCGTCAAGTCGCCTCCGCAGAGGACCCAGGCAATCTTTCGAGCGATTTTGATATCGTGCTCGCTGGCGTATCCACCAAGTTTCAATTCGTTGGCAGCCGTATACAGCGCACCAAGACCGGTTTGCCCCAATACGGTAATATCTTCCCGCTGTATGGGTTGGGTATACTGCTCTGCCAGCTCGAGCACTTTTTTCTTGGCTTCAGCGATGTTGCGATCCCGGTTCATTACCACCTCGTCTTTGGCATTCAGGTAACCCAGCTTGTAAGCTTCATGACCGGACGTGGCTACGGAAGCAAGTGCAATGGTTTTGAAGCGCTCCAGCAAGGTTGGTATTTGAACGTCACCTTCCTTAAAAGCGTCCGAAGCGCGCACGGCAAACTCTTTGGTGCCGGCCCCGCCAGGGATCAAGCCTACCCCTACTTCCACCAGTCCAATGTAGGATTCTGCAGCTACCTGGGCCGAATCACAATGCATGATGGTTTCGCAACCGCCACCGAAAACATAGCCCTGGGTAGCAGCTACCACCGGGATGCTTGAATACCGGCAGCGCATGGTGGTCTGCTGGAAAAGGTTGACTGCCAGATTGAGCTGATCGAATTCCTGTTGGTAGGCAAACATGGCGATTAACATCAAATTGGCTCCCACGCTAAAATTGGTCGCATTGTTACCAATGACCAAGCCGGCCCAGTCTCCTTCTTCAGCCAATTGAATACTTTCCTGAATGCCATTTAGTACGCCTTCTCCGATAGCATTATACGCACTGGTGAATTCAAGGCATAATACACCTTCTCCTATATCGTGCAGTACCGTTTCGCTGGTTTTGTGAACGGGTGCTTTGTCCCGGTAATTATCCAGAATCACAAATTCCTCTGTACCCGGGATCAACTGGTAGGACTGGCTTTCGATGTCAAAATATTTCCGCTGCCCATCTTCACGTCGGTAAAAGGCGGTATGTCCTGCGGCCACCATTGCTTTTACCCATTGAGGTATTTTTTCTCCTTGCTCTTCAGCCAGTTTTATCCCTTTTTCCACTCCAATGGCGTCCCAATATTCGAAAGGCCCCATTTCCCAGGCAAAACCGGCCCGCAAAGCATCATCGATTTGGTAGAGGTGGTCCGCAATTTCAGGAATGCGGTTGGAGGCATAGGCGAACAGGCCCAGCAAGGCCCGCCGGATCAGTTCTCCTCCTTTATCTTCCGCGTCGAAAACAGCCTGGATGCGTTTGGGTAGATCTTCAATCTGTTTGGCTGTTTTTAAGCTGGGTAAATCTACTTTTTGTTGGGTTTCATATTCCTGGGTTTCCAGGTTTAAGGCCAAAATGACCCGTTTCCCTTTTTCATCCTTTTGATCCGTCTTTTTATAAAAGCCTTGTCCGGATTTATTGCCCAGGAAATTATTATCCAAGAGCCATTGCAAATAGGGTGGAACCTCAAATGCGGGCGCCTGTTCGTCGTCGGGGCAGTTGTCTTTGATACCCTGGATTACCTTTATCGCAGTGTCATGCCCAACCAAGTCTCCCAACCGAAAGGTACCGGTATTCGGACGCCCTATGGCCGGTCCCGTAAGCCGGTCGACCACATTGATCGGAAGACCGATCTGAGTGGTAAGTTGGTAAATTTTTGCCATAGCATATACTCCTACCCGGTTGGCGATAAAGGCAGGCGTATCCTTACAAAGTACGGTTTGCTTACCCAGGTAAACATCGCCGTAATGCATAAAGAAATCAATAACTGCGGGGTCGGTATCTGCGGTAGGAATGATTTCCAGCAGCCGCAGGTAGCGCGGTGGATTGAAGAAGTGGGTACCGCAAAAATGTTTACGAAAATCGTCGGATCGCCCTTCCGCCATAAGGTGGATGGGAATTCCAGATGTATTTGAAGTGATTAAGGTACCCGGTCGACGATATTGATCTACATTTTCAAAGATCTGTTTTTTGATGTCCAGCCGTTCTACTACAACCTCGATGGTCCAGTCACAATCTTGAATGTTCTCCAGGTCATCTTCAAAATTCCCAACCGTTATTCGGCTGGCAAAAGATGCATCATACAGCGGGGCCGGTTTTCCTTTAATGGCTTTTTTCAGCGATTCCTGACCAATTTTATTTCTGGCATTCGGATCGTTGGCTGCTGCCTCAGGGAGATCTCTGGGGACGATATCCAGCATCAGGACTTCCAGCCCAATATTGGCGAAATGGCAGGCTAATCCGGAGCCCATGACACCGGATCCGAGTACAGCCACTTTCTTAATTCTGCGACTCATGGAGAAAGGTTGGGTTATGATTGGAAATGAATGTTAAAAACATTTATGAAATTCCAGCGAATTTTCGCTGAATAAAGGTAAAAAAACTGACATTATATAATTGGGCGATTACAGAATCTTTCCAAATTCCGCTTGGAAAAAAGGCTGTAGGCATGCCTAAACATGGGTGTGCTTTGTTAGATGCCTGCTGGAAGCTAGGTGATCCGAAATGAATACCGTCCCTTACTTTTATTTCTGTTTTTGAGCGAGCACCTTGTATAGTCGGCAGGATTCGGTCTGTAGAAGTAGTTGGGTTTGAAAAGCTGCTTCCAGAGAATCTATTCGATCTAGCTGGCTGACCATTACCAATTCATCCGGTTGGATTTGATTCAGTTGGTGCCTCAAAATGACCTCCCGGCCCTGCTTTCGGTAAATATTTTTATAAAAAACCACATGAGGACAATTAAAATGGACATAGGCCGAGACCTGTTGAAACTTGGGATTCTCATGCGTTGCCTTCAGCATTAAGGCAAAATGTTCGGTCGGGTCCCAATTGAGGAAATGGTAAAACTTGCCTACGGTATTTTGGTAGGGATAGGAGAATAGAGCAGCTATCAGTAGGAAAGCCAAAGCTGATCTTAGTTTTGGGGAACGATTGGAGAGTAGCTGTTGTATCCACCCCCAAATCGTCCACATGCCATAAGCAGCCATCCAGGCTAGCAGGGGGATACAACTGGCGTCATACCAGGGCAATTTGGTAGCAGAAAATGAGAGTAGGACGAATTGGGAAAGAACACAAATGAATGCCAGCAAACTAAGCTCATCCAGGTCTTTTCGTTGGGTGCCAAACACTCCCCATAAGCTAAAGGGTACAAAAAGGAGCCAGGGCCAAAAGCTCTCGGTATATAGTCGGGTAAAGTAATAAAAGGGTGCTCTGTAATGTCCGTCAATCGTTCGGGTAAATCGGTCCACTTGTCCCCTTTCCAGGGCATAGAAATCTGGAACCAGCAAATTCATTAAGCCGTAATACAGTCCTATCAATACAATCGTAGCTCCTATGGCCCACCAAACGTTTCGGTTTTTGAAGACAGATATGAAATGCTTCCGAAGCAGGAGATAAATTAGAAAGCCTGGCAGGAAAAAGCCTATAGCAATGGTTTTGGTTAGGAAACCCAAGTAAAGTGTGGCTACAAATAAGATAAGCCAGCGGGTTCTTGCCTTTTTTTTCTTCTCCCTGATAAAAAAGAAAAAGCTGATCCAGGCTGTCGTTGAAAAAAAAGCAAGTGGAGCATCATGATCCCCTGTACGGGCTACATGAAAGGCCATGAATCCACCACTGGTTAGCAGCATAAGACCTGCGAGTATACCCAGGGAATATTGTTCCGTTAATTTGCGGGATAGGACCAAGAGCCAGATTAGAATGCCTACCACGCTTAAGGCAACGGGAAGCCTTAGGCTTAGTTCCGCGTTTTGATAGCCAAACAGAAGCAGTAATCCTGCCTGAATGGCGGAAAGAAAGGGGGGCTTATAATTCAGAATAGGCTTTACGCCTTCAAAAGCACTGAATCGGGGCAGGGGGTAGCCGTGTTCAGCCAGAAAGAGCATTCGCAGACCATACATGCTTTCATCCCAGTTGAATGCCGGGTATCCATCCAGATGCAGGAAGATCGGAAAATAGCACAGAACCCCATATATGAAAAGGATCGTCCATTCTTGGGGAGCTAATTTTGGCATTGCCATTCACCCGTTGGTATTGAGTAATAGCTAGCCAAAATAGGATATATTTATGGTCTGTTCTGAAGCATGCCTTTATTGCCATATTCTAAAAAACTGTATTATTCAGTTTGATTTTACCTAAACCTTTTTTGCTTTGCACGTAATTGTGACAAGCAATTCGCGTTAAACTGAACAGACAAGCACAAATCATGAAATTACCTAGCCTATTCCTCTTTCAAACGGCTGAAATGCCAGTTACCGAATCCCAGAGCCTTTTTGATATTGTTGCACAGGGCGGATTAATGGGACTTATTATCGTTATGGTATTGGTGGTCCTTTTTGTGGTAGCGATGTACATCTTTATTGAACGTTACCTTTCCATTAAGCAAGCCAGCCGGATTGACGAAAGCTTTATGAATAATATTCGGGCAAATGTAACCGCCGGAAATATCCAGGGGGCCAGAGCGCTTTGCCAAACGACCGACTCCCCGGTTGCACGGATGGTAGAGAAAGGATTAGCCCGGATCGGAAAGCCATTGCGCGACATTGATGCAGCCATTGAGAACGTGGGTAACCTGGAGATCTTTCGTCTGGAAAAAAATCTATCCACCCTTGCCAGTATTGCAGGTGCTGCCCCCATGATCGGCTTCTTCGGAACTGTAACCGGTATGATTCTTGCCTTTTTCAAAATGTCGACCGAACAAAATGTGACCCCTACGGTGCTTGCCGGCGGGATCTATCAAGCATTGATTACCACTGCATTTGGGCTGTTTGTTGGTATCCTGGCCTTTATCGGGTATAATGTTTTGGTGGCCAGTATTGATAAGGTAGTATATAAAATGGAGCGTTCCACTACCGAGTTTATGGATTTGCTTCAGGAACCAACTTCCTAGGAAGTACCAAAAAAATCTCTTTAATCGTATTTAAATGGGACTCAAAAAGCGATCCAAAGTCAGTGCGGAGTTCAGCATGTCCTCTTTAACGGATATCATTTTCCTGCTATTGATCTTTTTCATGTTAACCTCTTCTCTAGTTCGGATCGATGCCTTTCAATTGCCGGCTTCTGACAACAAGACCGTGGCTGCGCAATCTGTAGTGGTTGGAATCCGAAAAGATGGTGCTCATACCATAAACAGCCAACCGGTCTCTCCGCGAAGAATTGAACAAGCGATTCGGCAAGCCAAAGCTCAAAGTAAGGATACGGATTTTACGGTTACCATTGCTGCGGAGCAAGGTACCCCATTCAGCCTGGTGCTGAACGTTATGAAAGCAGCCAACAATCAACGGATGAAGGCCATCTTGGCAACGCAACCCAAGCAATAAGGATAATTATCGATTTTTAATTTTTAATCCTTAATAGGCTGATAGCCAAGTTTTAGTATTGAAATCAAAGAATAACCATTCAACGAAATGGGACTTAAAAAGAGAAGTAAGGTTAGTGCAGAATTTAGTATGTCTTCTTTAACGGACATCATCTTTCTATTGCTGATCTTTTTCATGCTGACCTCTTCCCTGGTAGCGCCAAATGCATTGAATCTCAAATTACCGGGAAGTTCCAGGGACAGGGTAGTCAGTCAGGACCGGATGGATAAGGTGTTGATTTCGAGTGGAGGGGGCTATTTTCTAAATGGGAGACGCTATAGTATCCAGAATCTGGAGCGTGAATTATCCCTAAAAGCAAGTCGTACTCGTGGAAAAATGAACCTGACGATTGAGACGCAACAAGGTACCCCGGTTGAACATGTAGTTTCGGTTATGGACATTGCCATGCGAAATGACATTAATGGCATTTTAGCAACTGAATAAACTGTTAAGGAACCTCAAATCGGCACAGATTCGGAACGAAAAAGGATCTATCCATCGTTCCGGCAATAAGTAAAGCCCTAAAAATATGTCTCTAGCACTGAGTCCGAACGAGATTCGAAATAAAAATAAGGCCCGTCTCTGGACAGCCCTTTGGGTGGTTTTGCTCCTGATTTTGTTGATTATCCCTATTCTTACCTACCAGGATCCACCGCCTGGTCAGGAAGGGATCTTGGTCAATTTAGGATTGCCGGATCAGGGCCAGGGTAATGAGAATGCTGCGCCTTCACAATCTGAGGCGGAGCCTCAAGATGAGCCTGTCGAAGAGCCGCAAGAGGAGGAATCAGAACCCCAAGAACCGGTGGAGCCAGTGGAAGAACCTGAGCCGGTAGAAGAAGAACCAGTGGCGACTGAAAAAGAGGTAGTGACCTCTCCGGATCCAGATGAAGTGGCGCTGGAAAAAGCCAAGGAAAGGGAGAAGCAGCGCAGAGCAGAAGAAGCCCGTAAAAAAGCAGAGGCAGAAGCTGAAGCCCGTAGGAAGGCTCAGGAGGAAAAAGCCAGAAAGCAAGCAGAAGCTGATAAACTCAAGGATGATTTGGGTGGCTTATTCGGATCCGGGGAAGGAAAGGGGGAAACCGGTAAACCAGGTAATCAAGGTGATCCGGAAGGCGACCCCGATGCAGATAAATTGAAAGGTTTGAGTACGGGGCCAGGGAAAGTAGGTGGTGGATTGGGTGGTCGCGGTGTGGTAAATGCACCCAAATTAAGTGATAAGTCTCAAAAGCAAGGAACAGTAACGGTAGGAGTTTGTGTGGATAAAGCCGGGAATGTAACTTCTGCAAAATTTAAGCAGTCAGGTACTACCATCTCCGATCTTTCGCTGATCAAGCTGGCTGAGAGCAATGCCAGAAAATGGAAGTTTGCTTCCGGATCTACTGATCGACAATGTGGTACCATCACCTATACCTTCAAACTGCAATAGGAGGGTCGATTTCAAGGTCGTATTTTGGGGCTTTTAAGTTCGTCTGCCCATGTCTGAGATGACCTACGAAGAGTCGCTGGACTATCTTTTCAGTAAGCTGCCTATGTTCCAGCGGATTGGTCCGCCTGCGTTCAAGAAAAGCCTCAATCGCACAGTGGCTTTAATGGAACAGCTGGGCAACCCCCACCAACGATTCAAAAGCATTCACATAGCCGGTACCAATGGGAAAGGTTCGGTAGCGCATATGCTGGCTGCCATCCTTCAGGCAGCCGGTTACAAGGTTGGGCTACATACATCGCCACATTATCG
Source organism: uncultured Saprospiraceae bacterium (assembly GCA_964641965.1). Lineage (GTDB taxonomy): Bacteria > Bacteroidota > Bacteroidia > Chitinophagales > Saprospiraceae > JAJDFU01. The sequence continues at coordinate 22,901 of CAZXLD010000059.1, forward strand.
AGATTTTCGGGAACGAATAAAGCTCAATGGGCAAATGGTATCCAAATCCTACGTTCAGGACTTTGTGAACCAACATCAAGGATTAATGGAACAGCTGCAACCCAGTTTCTTTGAATTGAGCGTGGGTATGGCGTTCTGTTATTTTGCGGAGCAGCAAGTAAATGTTGCTGTAGTAGAAACGGGCTTGGGTGGGCGGTTAGATTCTACCAATGTATTGACTCCTCTGCTAAGCATAATAACAAATATCAGTTACGACCATCAACAGTTTCTGGGGGATACCCTGCCTGAGATCGCAGGAGAAAAGGCCGGCATCATAAAGCCGGGCGTTCCGGTAGTCATTGGTGAGACCCAACCGGAAACCCGAGAGGTATTTATCAAAAAAGCAGAAGCAACTGGAAGTGAGATCTGTTTTGCGGATCAAGTATTTGAGGTGGAACGGATCTCCGTGGATGGGGAGGGTCAAACTTTTTCGGTCAGCTGGACGAATACGGGATCCTGGCCAACTATCCGGTTATCGGTAAGTGGGAGCTATCAGCAACAAAATTTGGTAACTGTGCTGGGTTCCCTGGAATATATCCGAACGCATTTTGAGGTGCAAGTTGAACAAATGCTAACTGGATTGGCCCATATCCAGGAGTTGACTGGCATTCAGGGGAGGTGGCAGGTTTTAGGCCAAGAGCCATTGGTGATTGCCGAAAGTGCACACAATCTAGCCGGTGTGAAAGTGGCTATGGAGCAGCTGGCTCAACTTTCCTTTTCCAATTTGCATATGGTCTGGGGGATGGTCAGCGATAAAGATCCGGTCCCCGTACTCGAATTACTACCTCGAAGCGCTCAGTATTACTTTGTAAGGCCGGATATACCTCGTGGGTTAGATGCACAGCAGTTAAGGGAAATAGGAAAAGGTGTGGGCATGATGGGCAAGGCTTATAATTCGGTGCAGCAGGGACTTGAGGTAGCCCGGAAAAAGGCGGCATCCAATGATTTAATCTATGTGGGGGGAAGTATTTTTGTGGTAGCCGAGGTAGTTTAAATCCTTAAAGGCCCCGGATGGGATCTTCAATTGCCGATTTTCAGCAGCATCTGGTATCTCGAAGTGAGCTTCAACAGCAACGCGTAAAAGGCGTAGACCATCTCGCAGCAAGCAGCCACAGTTATTTTTGCAAGCGGATACCGACGGATCTATATATTTATTTTGGTTTTAAGATTAATATCCGCCACAGGTTCATGCTTTCTTTCCATAGGATATTCAGTCCAACCTGGCTGAATACCACCTCCGGCTTTAGCTTGGCTTTTACTTGTTCAATTTTCAAATCGGAATTGAAAGAGGCCCGTTTAACCAATTCCAGGTCGAACAGATAGCGATTGATCTCGGTTTCTTTCAACGCTTGTAAGCCCAAGGTGCTGAATCCCTTAAGCCCGCCCTGCGTATCTGAATTTGGAATTCTGAATAGACTAAGAATAACAAATTTGAGGCAGCGAGAGATAAGACTCCTCATCCAGGGAGCTTGTTGGTAATAGTCATCTTCCCGGACGCTCAGGACCAAGTCGGCATGCTTCGTTTTCAATTTCTGGTATACTTGTAGTAAATCCTCTTCCCGGTAAGGAAAATCAATATCCGTGAAAATGACATGATCTGCTTTTGCGACAGCAGCCCCCTTTCGAACCGCAAATCCTTTTCCTTTATTCACGGCATAGTGAAGGTAGGTGAAGTGTTCCAGCTGGTCTTCCAGAAGGGAAATAGTTTCAGAGGGAATGGTTTGGGTCGAACCATCATTGACCAAAATGACTCGAAAGCGAAGTAGAGGATCCAAGTCGCATATTTGCCTGCAGGCCTTAAGAACTGTTTGCTCCCACCCAGGTTGAGGGTTGTACATGGGCAGGATAATATCCAGTTGATGCGTCATATAATTGGACAAAGGTATGCTCAAAGAGTGCCAAAAGTAGTGATTGCCGTTTTATCTCCGAAAATAATGTGACTTACTCGGGCTAAAGGATTTCTTCCAAACAGGTTTCTCTGGTTACCTTTTTTGAATTCGAGCTGGCTATTGTATGGGTTTGACCATCCGATAATTTGATACATTAGCGCCTTGATCATCCGTTTGGCTTGCTGGATTTGATTAATTCGGAAATGGCTTGTCTTTTTGTGCCTTTCCACAAGCAAATCGAACGGAAGTTCCAGATGTAAAATGAAGCGGCTTTATGGGATCTACGGATTCGAATACAAGCAATATCCTAAGGTGGATTTTTCTCGGTACTGTCCTGCTCTTTCTGTTGCTTACCGCCATGGTAACAGCCGCTCGGAATATATTTGGTCCCTACCTCAGCCCCGTGATCTGGTTTTTGGCCGGGATGGCTTTTTGTGGATCATGCTGGTACTTGATTTATAAAAATGAGTTGCCCAAACTCCAAGTAGCCTTTACGCTGCATTGGAAAGATTATACCCCGATTGGAATATTGGTACTGGGAATAGCCGCTACAGCCTGGAAATTCTCCACCATTTTACCGCAATATCCGATCGATCCCATGATTTCGGATGTTATTCCGGCGCTGCAGCAGTATGTAGGTCGATTTTTGAGCGGTGCAGATGTTTATGCTCCAATGAAGCTTGCCACCTGGACTATTTTTCCCAATTATATGCCCTTGCGCTGGATGGTTTTCATTCCGGCTGAATGGATGGGGATGGATTATCGCTGGTGGGCACAGATCGTCTTTTACGCCTCCTTGGTCCCTTGGTATATTTGGTTGGTTCGAACGAATCGCCCTCGGTGGCTCAAGAACTTTTTGGCTTTGGTACCTGTAACGGCATTTTCCATTTTACTGTGGGGCGATCCCCCCTTTTGGGGTATGGTGGTCGAACAAATGTTTGTCGCCTTCTACCTTTTTTTAGGCTATGCGCTTATCAAGAGATCTCCTGTCCTGATCGGGATTGGAATCCTGTTCTGTTTGCTTTCCCGTTTTTCCATCAGTTTTTGGCTGCCTGTTTTTTTCCTGGCCTATTTAATCCATCAAGGATGGAAGAAAACATTTGTGGTCGGGGCGGTAATTGCGGTTGGCATACTGGTATTTTTTGTATTTCCATTCCTAACGAAAGACAGTCAGATCTTTTCGAAGAGTATGGGCTATTACGATACAGCTATACTGGATCAGTGGAAGGTTCAATATTGGCAACAACCTGAGGATGTCCCTTATTACATGAACAATGGCTTAAGCTTCTCCTACTATTTTTATTCCCTGGTAGATGGGGATGAACGTACGAAATTGGATGCGGCTAAATTTTGGCATCTGGCAGGTAGTTTGGCAGGAGCAATACTATTGTTTGGGTTGTATTTCACCTCCCCGATCTGGAAGCAGCGGTGGCCATCCTTTTGGCTCGTAGGGCTGGCTTTTTACCTGATCGTTTTTTATAGTTTCTTTTACATGCCATTCCCCTATTTGTATATGATGCCTATGATGGT